>CAMLQY010000021.1 GCA_946482365.1 uncultured Actinomycetes bacterium | reverse complement strand
GCCACGGTCATGGACAATTGGGGGTGGGGGGCGGGGGCGCCCCCACCCAAACCGCTCGGCGGGAGCCTCGGTGGAGTGTTTTGGGAGGAGGCGCCCCGGCCCCTCTTACCCTCTGTCCCGGACCATGTACGACAAGGCCAAGATCTGGGTTGAGGGGGGAGCTGGGGGGAACGGGTGCATCTCGTTCCGGCGGGAGGCTCATGTGCCGAGAGGCGGTCCTGACGGGGGAGATGGTGGGCATGGCGGGGACGTGGTGCTTGTGTGTGACTCGTCGAAGCGGGACCTTGCAGCGCTGAAGGGGAGCAAGCATTTTCGGGGTGGGCGGGGGAAGCATGGGGAAGGGTCCAACCGGCATGGCGCTCGTGGAGAGGACAGGGAGATCCCGGTTCCTGCTGGGACGCAGGCGGAATCGGTCGACGGGAGCTTGGTCGACCTGGTCGAAGCTGGGCAGCGGGCGGTGGTGGCTCACGGCGGGCGGGGCGGCCATGGGAACAAGCGCTTTGCGAGCTCGACACGGCAGGCGCCCCGGTTCGCCGAGAACGGGACGAGCGGGGAGGAGGGCTGGATCGAGCTGCGGCTGAAGCTGCTCGCCGACGTTGGGCTGGTCGGGTTGCCCAACGCGGGGAAGTCTTCGCTTCTGGGGCGTCTGACCCGGGCGGCCCCGAAGGTCGCCGACTACCCGTTCACGACCCTCTCGCCGGTGCTGGGGACGATCGAGGGCGACGAGCGGCAGGCGATCGTCGCCGACATCCCGGGCCTGATCGAAGGCGCGGCGGAGGGGGCCGGGCTCGGGCACGAGTTCCTCGCCCACGTCGAGCGCTGCGCGATGCTCGTCCACCTGGTCGAGCTGACGCCCCTCGAGGGCGATCCCGAGACGAACTATGCCGCAGTCCGGTCAGAGCTTTCCTCATACGGGGCGGGACTGGACCGGCTGCCGGAGCTGGTGGTGCTCTCGAAGCGCGACCTGCTCCCGGGGGAGGAGGTCGAAGAGGCCCTGGCCGGGTGGCGGCGGCGAATGGGGGAGGACGGCCCCGGCGTGCTCTCGGTCTCCTCGGCCACCGGCGAGGGCCTCGAGGAGCTGCGCGCCCGCATCCTCTCCTCGCTTCCCGAGACGGCTCCGGCCCGGCCGGACCGCACCCCCGGGCAGCCGGCCGGGTTCGAGGCCGAGCACCGCGTCTACCGCCCGGTCGGCGAGGGCGGTTACTCGGTCGTGCGCGAGGAAGACGGCGCGTTCCGCGTCACCGGCCGCGGCGTCGAGCTGCTCTTCGAGCGCCATGACGTCAAGAACGAAGAGGCGCTCGCCTACCTCGAGCAGCGACTCAACGAGATCGGCGTCGTCGCCGCCTTGCGCGCCGCCGGCTTCGAGCCCGGCGACGACGTCCGGGTGGGAGAGCACGAGTTCGAGCTTTATCCGTAAGGGGGGCCGGGTGTCTCCTCCCAAAACGCTCGGCGGGAGCCTCGCTGGAGTGTTTTGGGAGGAGACACCCGGCCCCCTTGGACGCAAGCTTTTGGGCGGGTCCGTGGTTCATACACTTGAGCTGCCATGACTCTCGTCGTAAAGCTCGGTTCCTCGATCGTCGCCGCGGACGACGGTTCCCTGCGCACCGATGTCCTCGACTCGGTCTGTGAGCAGGTCGCCGCGCTGGAGCAAGATGGCGAGAGGGTGGTGATGGTCACCTCGGGCGCGATTGCGCGCGGCATGCGATTGATGGAGCTGCCGGTGCGGCCGCGTTCGATGGACGAGCTGCAGGCCGCCTCGGCGGTCGGGCAGGGTGACCTCTTCCGGGCCTACGAGGGGCGGCTCGCCCAGCACGGGACCCGCGCCGCCCAGGTGCTGCTGACGGCGGCCGACATCGGCGCTCGCACCAACTACTTGAACGCGCGCCAGACGTTGCGGCGGTTGATCGAGTGGGGAGTGGTGCCGGTCGTCAACGAGAACGACACCACCGCGACTGACGAGATCACCTTCGGCGACAACGACTTCCTCGCCGCCCAGGTGGCGATCCTGCTGGACGCCCGGCTGCTCGTGCTGCTGACGAATACCGACGGGGTTTTCACCGCCGACCCGGCAGCCGATCCCGACGCGAAGCTCATCTCGCAGGTCGATGACTTTGCTGAGTTGGAGGGCATGCAGATTGGCGACCGCACCTCGGTCTTTGGGTCGGGGGGGATGCGCAGCAAGGTGGCCGCGGCTGAGATGGCCAGCGAGTCGGGAATCCCGGCCGTGGTCTGCGACGGCACGAGCAAGGGCACGCTCATGGAGGCGGCTGCCGGCGAGCCCGTCGGCACACGCTTCGCCGGGAATGCCACACGTGCTTCCAGCTTCAAGCTATGGCTGAAGTACGCAAAGCCGGCACGTGGGATGCTCATCGTGGACGAGGGTGCTGCCCGGGTGCTGCGCGAAAGAGGATCGAGCCTGCTGCCCGTCGGGATCACCGCGGTCAAGGGCGACTTCAAGGCTGGCGATGCGGTCGACGTCGCTTCGAACGAGTCGACCATTGGCAAGGGCATCGTCGACTACTCCTCTGCCGAGCTGGGCCGAGTCATCGGGCTGAAAAGCTCAAAGGTTCGCGAGCTGTTGCCGCACGCGGCCGATGAGGTGATTCACAGAGATCGGTTCGTGTTGGTCTGAGGGCCGGGAGGCCCCTCCCAAAACACTCAAGCGAGGCTCCCGCCGAGCGTTTTGGGAGGGGCCTCCCGGCCCTCATGGCTACCCTTAGCGGTCATGGCGATTACGACGAGGAGTGTCGAGGAAAGCTGCCTTGCGGCTAAGCGCGCTTCCCGGAAGATGGCGTCTGCCCCGACGGTGTCCAAGGATGTCGCGCTGGAGGCGGTTGCGCGACTGCTGCATGAGCGGACCGCGGAGATTCTCGACGCCAACGCCGCCGACCTGGCGGACGAACGGGCGGCCGGCCTCACCCAGGCGCTGCGCGACCGGCTGACGCTGACCGAGGAGCGGGTTGCCGCGATGGCCGAAGGGGTGAGGACGGTTGCGGCGCTCGAGGACCCGGTCGGCGAGGAGCTGGAGCGGAAGAGGCTGATCAGCGGGCTGGACCTGCGCAAGGTCAGGGTGCCGCTGGGGGTCGTGGCCGTCGTCTACGAGGCGCGGCCGAACGTGACGATCGACTGCGCGGCGCTGACGATCAAGAGCGGCAACGCGATCGTGCTGCGGGGCTCGAGCTACGCGGAGCGCTCGAACGGTGCACTTGCCGCCGTGGTGCGCGAGGCGCTCGCCGAGGCGGGGCTGCCCGAGGACGCCGTTCTGCTGCTGACCGGCGGCGGACGCGAGGGGCTTGCCGAGCTCGCGACGCAGGAAGGCCTTGTCGACCTCCTGATCCCGCGTGGCGGTGAAGGCCTCAAGAACGCGCTCAAGGACGTCGCGACGGTGCCGGTGATCTATGCGGCAGCGGGCAACTGCCACGTCTACGTGCACGCAGACGCCGACCTGCAGATGGCGCGGAAGATCGCTTATAACGCCAAGGTGCAGCGCCCGGGTGTCTGCAACGCCGCTGAGACCCTGCTCGTCCACGCCGAGGTGGCGGCGGACTTCCTGCCCGACGTGCTGGCGGACCTGCACGCGGCAGGGGTCGAGCTGGTCGGCGACGAGGTGACGCGCTCGCTGTCGGGAGGAGTGGAGGTCGACCCCGCGAGCGAGGAGGACTGGGGGACCGAGTACCTCGACCTGAAGATGGTCGTCGGCGTCGTCGACTCGCTGGAGGACGCGATCGAGCACGTCAACAGCCACGGTACGACCCACTCCGAGGCGATCGTCACCTCCACGGCTGAGGCTTCGGAGCGCTTCACCGCCGGCGTCGACGCCGCAGTCGTCTACACCAACGCCTCCACCCGCTTCACCGACGGCTTCGAGTTCGGCATGGGGGCGGAGATCGGCAACTCGACCCAGAAGCTGCATGCCCGCGGCCCGATCGGCCTGCGGGAGCTGACGACCTACAAGTACGTCGTCCGCGGCGACGGCCAGATACGTGAGTGACCCTTCCGCCGCCGGCGGCATCGGTGTTCTCGGCTCGGCCTTCAACCCGCCGCACCTCGGCCATCTCGCCCTCGCCCAGGAGGCGCTCTGGCAGCTCGGCCTCGAGGAGGTCGTCCTGGTCCCGACCGGAGAGGCGCCGCACAAGCGGATCGTCGACGACCCCGGTCGCGAGCTGCGGCTGGCGATGACCCGCCTCGCCGCCGCCGACGACTCGCGCTTCTCGGTCTCGACCCTCGAGGTCGAGCGCGAGGGGCCGTCCTACACGTATGAGACCTTGGAGCTGCTTGCAGATGAACGTGGCGACAGGGAGCTGGTCTTCGTGATGGGGGCCGACGCTGCGGTGGGGCTGGAGAGCTGGCGCGAGCCCGGGCGGGTCACCGAGCTGGCCCGCCTCGCGGTCGCCCGCCGCGCCGGGATCTCCGATGCCGACGTCGCCGCCGTGCTGCGCAGCCTCGGCGCCGAGGGACGGGCGACGATGCTGGAGATGCCGCAGTTCGGCGTTTCCTCCTCGGCGGTGCGCGATCGCGCCGCCGGGGGCAGGCCGTTGCGCTACCTGGTGCCCGAGTCGGTCGGCCGCTTCATCGAAGAGAAGGGCATCTACCGGTGAGCGCGGCGGAGGGCAAGGCCGGGCGCTCAGAGGCGCTGGCACAGCGGCTCGCCGAGCTGGCCGACTCGAAAGCGGCGAGCGAGATCGTCGTCCTCGACATGCGGGAGCTCGTCGCCTACACCGATTTCCTGGTCATCTGCACGGCCCGAAACGAGCGCCAGGCCCGGGCGATCGCCGACGAGGTGAAGCTGCGCCTGAAGCAGGAGGAGGCCGCCCTGCCCGCCGGGGCCGACATGGCCGGGGAGGCCGGCTGGATCGTCCTCGACTACCTCGACTGCGTCCTGCACGTGTTCACCGAGGAGGCGCGGCAGCGCTACCAGCTCGAGGACCTCTGGCGAGAGGCCCCGCGGCTCGAGCTGAAAGCGGCGCAGGATGGCGTCCGAGGGCACCTCTACGGTGCCGCTCATGGGTAGCTTCAGGACGGCGCTCTTCGGCTATCGCCGCTCCGACGTCGACGCGGCACTCGCCGCGCTCGCGGCGCGTGGCGCGCGAAGCTGGGCGCTGGAGCGGGCTGTCGAGGATGCGCAGGCTGGCTGGCGCGACGCCGCCGACTCGGCTGCCAGGGCCGAGGAGGAGCTCTCCTCGCTCTCGGCGATGGTGATCGAGCGCGAGCGCGAGATCCGCGGCCTGCAGGAGCGCCTCGCCGAGGCGGACGCACGCCACGACCGCAGCATCGCCTCGCTGGAGTCGGTCTCCTCGAAGCTGGAGGAGATCCAGTCCCAGGCCCGGGGGCAGGCGACTCGGATCCGGATGAAGGCCCTGCGCGAGGCGGTCGAGGTGGGCCGGCGAGCCCAAGAGCTGAGCGAGGCCCAGGCGGGCGCAGCCGGCGCTGTGGCGATGCCGGGCGGCCAGGGCGACGGTCCGGTCGAGCGCGCGGCAAAGGGTCTCTACGAGGGGATCGTCAGGGTCGAGATCGGCCCGTTCGACGACTTCTCCCAGCTGGTCGGCTTCGAGGATGCCGCGGGGCAGATCGACGGCACCTCGGAGATCTCGGTCGAGCGCTTCTCCGAGGGCCGGGCGACGATCTCGATGCACCTCGACGAACCGGTCGAGCTCCTCCGCGAGCTGGAGGAGCGCTCGCCGCTCGACTTCCAGGTCCGCCGCACGGCGGAGGACAACCTGATCCTCGACGTAGACGACGATTTGGGCCCCGAGCAGCGCGCCGCGTAAGGCGCCCGGTGCGACTAGCTCGGACCCCGCGCCGCTACCCTTCATCCCTCCGGCGCCCTGGCGGAGTGGCTACGCAGCGGCCTGCAAAGCCGTTTACACCGGTTCGATTCCGGTGGGCGCCTCTTTCATCGGTTGGGTATGGGACATTGCGCACAAGTAGACTTCTCCTGATGAGCGCATTTGGTGGGGGGATGCGTCGGCTGTGCGCGGGAATCGCGCTGGGAGCGGCTGTTGCGTGTCTCGGTGCGGGCGCAGGGGCAGCGCAGACCGCCGCCGCCGCGACCGTCGTGCCGGCGACTGCCCAGGACGCGGTCGCGTTCTGGACCGCGGAGCGGATGAGGCGGGCGAAGCCGCTCGACGTGCAGGCGCCCAAGAGGCCCGCTATCGGGCTCAGGCAGCGACCGGCGGGGGTGGCGAGCGGCTCCTCGCACGTCTACCCGCCGCTGCAGCCCAGCGGGACGGCCACGGCAAGCTCGAAATCCGAAACGGTGCCCGATTCCACGGCCCCGACCACCCGCCAGCACGGAGTGGTCTTCCTCGTCACCCCCTTCGGCCTCGGCCGCTGCTCGGGCACCTCGGTCAACGCCCCCAACCTCAGCGTGGTCATTACGGCGGCGCACTGCGTGCACACGGGCGGCCGCCGGGGCAGCTGGATCGACTTCCGCTGGGTGTTCGTGCCCGGCTACCGGTACGGACAGCGCCCCTTCGGGGTCTTCCCGGCGAAGTGGATCGACACGACCCGACGCTGGCGCGCGACGGCCAGCCAGAACTACGACGTCGGCGCGGCCGTCGTCTCGCGCAACGGGCGCGGTGAACGTCTCGCCGAGGCCGTCGGCGGCACCGGGATCGCCTGGGGCCTCAAGCCGAGGCAGGTCTTCGACATCCACGGCTACTCGGCGGAACCGCCCTTCAACGGCCAGACGCAGAGTGTCTGCACCGACACCCCGTTCCTCGGCCATGACGCGCTCTCCATCCTCTCTCCCGGCCCGCTCAACCTCGCCGCCGAGTGCGACGTCACCGGCGGTGCCTCGGGCGGCGGGTGGATGATCGGCAAGGGGATCCTCAACAGCGTCACCAGCTACGGCTACGCCGGCGACCCGGCGACGGACTTCGGCCCCTACTTCGGCAAGGAAGTCGGACGGCTGTTCAAGCGGGCGAGGAGGGTCGGATGAGCGCCCGCGCCCGCTGGCTCTGCGTGCCCCTTCTGGCGACGGCCCTCCTCGCGGCTCCGCCGGCGTCGCCTGCCAGCCCTCTCGACATTCCGTCTGCCGTGCCGAAGAAATTTCGCGCGCTCGTGCGCGCTCGCGTGGACGCCCCAAAGCCACGGCGCTCCTGGGAATCGCGTTTCCAGGTCCAGACGCGGCAGGGCTATGACCTCTCCGTGGTCGCGATCGAAGACATCGTGGGCGTGATCGTCCGCAGGCACCGGCGTCCCGGGTCGGCTCGCAAGAGGTTCCGGCGACAGGGCGAAGCGGTCAGCATGTACGTCGCCCGCGGCACCGTGACGACGCGGCGGATCGAGGCCTCCTTCGGCGGGTTCGGCAGGATCGCGGTGCGGTTCCGGCCCTCCGGCCGGGTCGTCAAGTCCCCCCGGCGCCGGCACTGCAGGGGCGCGCACCGGTTCACGAGCCGCCCCGGCGTCTTCGTCGGCAGGGTTCGCTTCACCGGCGAGGGAGGCTACGTCGCCGTGCGCGCACACCGGGTGAAAGGGCGAATCCGAAGCCCCCTTCGCCTGCGCTGCGCCTCGCGGGGCCCGCGTCGCGCATCCGCGGAGCGATATGCCCGCCCGGTTGGAAACGAACCCGGTTTCTCCTTCAACGCCCTGCAGGCGGGACGACGGGAGGCGCTCGCCGCCACGGAGTTCCTCGCCTTCCAGGTCGGCGCGAGGGTCCTCTACTTCGCGATTGCGGAGGAGAGCAGGGGGAGGATGGCAGTGGTGCGGTACGCGATGGCGGTGGCGCCGTCTCGCTCCTTCGCCTACAACGAAGCGTTGACGGCGGCCAAGCTGGACCCGCCCCGCCCCTTCGCCCACGCCGGCCACTACGTCGCCACCGCCGACGGCGCGAGAGCCTGGGGCGGCAATCTGTCGGTTGCCTTCCCCGGCGCCCCGCGCTTCCCGCTCGCCGGGCCCCAGTTCAAGGTCAGGCTGGAAACCAGCTACTAGAGGGGCTCCCAGCCGGTAGTTTGGCCCGATGGAGATCCGCACCGTCGCGATTGCGTTGTCGACCCAGGGAGACGGCGAGGTCATCGACATCACGGCCGCCGTTCAGGGAGCGGTCGAGGAGGCCGGCGTTCTCGACGGACAGGTGAGTGCGTTCGTGCGCGGGTCGACCGCGGCGATAACGACGATGGAGTATGAGCCCGGTGGCGTGCAGGACCTGGAGGAGATGCTGGAGCGGCTGATTCCCGCCCGCGGCGACTACGAGCACAACCGTCTCAACCACGACACCAACTCGCACGCGCACCAGCGGGCCTCCCTGGTCGGGGCCTCGGAGACGGTGCCGGTGGCCGACGGGCGGATGGCCCTCGGCACCTGGCAGCAGCTGGTGCTGATCGACTTCGACGACCGGCCGCGGGAGCGGACCGTCCTCGTCCAGGTCCTGGGCTGATGGCCTGACGGAAAAGGGCCCCGTGAGGGGCCCCTTGTTTCCGAAGGACGTACCACCAAGTGAGACTTTGCTTCCCTGGCTCGTCAGTCCTATTGCATTAGAAACACTGTGTTCGGGAATAAGTTGCACCCTCACACCGTCCCTGCATCGGCCGTTGCAGGGGCGGACTTGAGTCCGGGGCGTCAGCGGCCCGTCGATGCGTGACCCCGGGCTTTCCGCAGTCTCCGCCTTCGGGCTCCCCGCTGCTAGATTCAGGTATCCGGGGCGCTTAGCTCAGTTGGGAGAGCGCCAGCTCGACAAGCTGGAGGTCACTGGTTCGAGCCCAGTAGCGCCCATCTCGTGATCGGCACCTATGCAGCCGCACTGGCGGTGTGCGGCTCTTCGCTGGCGATCGGCCAGGCGGCGATCGCCCTTTGTGGCGTACGGCGCTGGTCGTGGCTCTCGCCCGCCGTGGGGTTGGCCCTGCTCTGTGCGATCTGCTGGGGGACGGTGCGGCTGCCGGGGGAGGGCAGGGCCTCTGCCGTCGCCGTCCTGGTCCTCACGGTGGCTTCGGTCGCTTACCTCTGGCGCCGGCTCCAGGGCGGGGGGGAGGCGCTGCGGACGGGGGCGCCGATCGCCCTGCTCGCGCTCCTCGCCACCGCGCTCCCCTTCGTCGCCGAAGGCCACTTCGGCATCCTCGGCACCGGCTTCAACCCGGACATGTCCCAGCACCTGCTGGCCACCGACCGCCTCGCCGCCGGCGAGGGCTCCCAGCTCCTGCACCAGGGCTACCCGCTGGCCCCCCACGCGATCGTCGCCGCCCTTCACAGCGGCCTCGGCATCGGCCTGGTCCAGGGTTTCACCGGCCTAACCATCGCCATCGCGGTCCTCGCGTCCCTGACTGGGCTGACGGCCTTCCGCGACCAGCCAGCGCGCTTCCGCATCCCCGCTGCGCTCGTAGTCGGCCTCACCTACATGGTCGCCTCCTACTTCGCCCAAGGCGCCTTCAAGGAGACCATGCAAGCCCTCTTCTTCCTGTCCTTCGTCCTAGCTCTCCGCGAGGCCTCCCTCAATCCCGAGTGGCGACAGCTCCCCCTCCGCTTCACCCCAGCTGCCCTCATAGCCGCGGGCTCCGTCTACACCTACAGCTTCCCCGGCCTCATCTGGCTGATCGGCGCAGCAGCCATTTGGGCAGCTATTGAGCTCGCTCGAAACAAGCGCGCATCTTCCGCGGGTGGCGTGGGGGATGGGGGGGTCGAGGACGGACCGTGGCCCGCCCGCAGCGCCCCCCCATCCCCCGCGACAGGACCCGCGGTCAAGAGGTCGGTTATTTGGGCGTCCCTCCTCTTCCTCGTCCTGATCGCCCCCGAGATCGGCCGGATGATCGACTTCCAGCGTTTCGAGACCTTCGACCCCAACGGCCCCGGCCTCGGCAACCTCTTCGGCCAGATCTCGCCCTTCGAGGCGCTCGGGATCTGGCCCTCCGGTGACTTCCGCCTCAGCCCCGGCGACGGAGCGGTCCCCGCACTCGGCTATTTCCTCGGTGCCGCGTTCGCCTCGATCCTGCTGGCCTACGGGGCCCTGCTCTGCTGGCGCCGCCGCGAGATCGCCCTTCTCGCCGGCCTCGCCGCCGCGGTGCTCGCCTACGCCGCGGCCCGGGCGCTCGGCACGCCGTACACCGCCGCCAAGGCGATCGAGATCGGCGCGCCGCTGGCGGCCTTGGTCATCGTCCTACCCCTCCTGCGCCGCCCAGTCGCCTGGCTCTACCTGCTCGCCGCGGGCGGCTGCTCGTTGCTCGCACTCGCCAACGCCCCGGTTGGGCCGACCTCCTACTCGCCGGCGCTGACCGGCCTGCGCGACGACGTCGGCGAAGGCCCCACGCTCGTCCTCGCCTCACGGCAGCTGCTCGCCGACGAACACGGCACCCCGTACGTCGCCTGGGAGCTGCGCGGCGGGCGCGTCTGCATCGAAGCCGGCGAGGAAGCCGGCGCCCAGCCGCCGCCCGGCGTGCGCTTCGTCGTCGCGGAATCGGGGCCTGCGCCGCCGTTCCCGGGCCTCAGCCTGCAACGGCGCGCGGACCAGTACGTCCTATGGCGAGTGCCCGAGCCGGTCTCCGGCCAGACCCCCTGCCCCCTGATAGCCGTCCGCCAAGCCCGCCAAGGCTCCCCCTGAGATCGTGACTTCGCCTTTTCCGGGTCTATTGCCCCGGAAAAGACGAAGTCAGCAGGGGATGGTGGGTGGGGCTTGCGTACGATGCTCCCGATGGAGGCGGCGACGCAGAAGATCACGGTCACGCTCCCCGACGGGAAGGCGCTGGAGCTGGACGGCGGTGCCACCGGGGCCGACGCCGCCGCTGCGATCGGGCCGGGGCTGGCCAAGGCGGCGCTGGCAATCCGCGTCGACGGGGAGCTGGGCGACCTCTCGTCATCGCTTCCGGACGGGGCCGAGATCGCGATCCTCACCGACCGCGACCCCGAGGCGCTCGAGCTGATCCGCCACGACGCCGCCCACGTGATGGCTGAGGCGGTGCAGGAGCTCTATCCGGGGACCAAGGTGACGATCGGGCCGGCGATCGAGAACGGCTTCTACTACGACTTCGACTTTCCCGACGAGGTCAAGGTCACCGACGCCGACCTGGAGGGGATCGAGGCGGCGATGCGGGCCCACATCGAGGCCGACGAGCCCTTCGAGCGCCGCGACGTGCCGGTGGCCGAGGCGATCGAGATCTTCGAGGGCCAGGGCGAGGACTACAAGGTCGAGCTGATCCGCGACCTCGTCACCGGCGAAGGCGTCGAGACCGTCTCGCTCTACCGCAACGGCCCCTTCGAGGACCTCTGCCGGGGCCCGCACGGCCCCTCGACCGGGCGGATCAAGGCGATCAAGCTGAGCTCGCTCGCCGGCGCCTACTGGCGCGGCGACGAGAAGCGCCAGATGCTGACCCGGATCTACGGCACCGCCTTCTTCTCGAAGAAGGACCTCGCCGCACACCTGGAGCTGATCGAGCAGGCCAAGGCGCGCGACCACCGTCGTCTCGGCCCCCAGCTCGGCATCTTCATGCTGCGCGAAGAGTCGCCCGGGATGCCCTTCTGGCTGCCCAACGGGACGACCCTGCTGCACCTGATCGAGGACCAGGTGCAGGCCCAGCTGCGCAAGCGCGGCTACAAGGAGATCGCCACCCCGCAGGTGCTCGACGAGGAGCTCTGGCACCGCTCCGGGCACTGGGACAACTACCGCGACGACATGTACTTCATGCAGTCCGACGAGCGCCGCCTGGCGCTGCGGCCGATGAACTGCCCCGGGGCCTGCCTAGTCTTCGACTCCGAGCGCCACTCCTACCGCGAGCTGCCGCTGCGCCTGGCCGAGTTCGGCCGCGTCTCGCGCAACGAGCGCGAGGGCGTCCTGCACGGCTTGCTGCGCGTGCGCGCCTTCACCCAGGACGACGCCCACGTCTACTGCACCGAGGAGCAGATCGCCGACGAGGTCGCGGACATCTGCGCGGCGATCGACGAGCTCTACGCGCGCTTCGGCTTCGAGGACGTGCGGGTCGAGCTCTCGACCCGGCCGGAGAAGTCGATGGGCTCCGAGGAGCAGTGGGCGAAGGCGGAGGCGGCGCTGACCGAGGCGCTGGAGCGCCAGGGCCGCGAGTACGAGCTCAATCCCGGCGACGGCGCCTTCTACGGGCCGAAGATCGACTTCCACGTCACCGACGCGCTCGGCCGCTCCTGGCAGTGCGGCACCTGCCAGCTCGACTTCCAGATGCCCGAGCGCTTCGACCTCGGCTACGTCGGCGCCGACGACGCCACTCACCGCCCGGTGATGATCCACCGCGCCCTGCTCGGCTCGATGGAGCGCTTCGCCGGGATCCTGATCGAGCACTACGCGGGCCGCTTCCCCGTCTGGCTGGCGCCGGTGCAGGCGATCGTCCTGCCCGTCTCCGACCGTCACAACGAGTACGCCAGGCGGGTCGTCGCCGAGCTGCGCGAGGCCGGTGTGCGGGTCGAGGTCGACGCCCGCTCGGAGTCGGTCGGCAAGAAGATCCGCGACGCCGAGCTCGGGCGGTACCCGTACATGCTCGTCGTCGGCGACCGCGAGGAAGAGGCCGGGGCCCTGGCGGTTCGCTCGCACGAGCAGGGTGAGCTGGGGGGGATGCCGGCAGCGGAGTTCGCCGCGCGAATCCAGGCGGAGAGCGAGCCTTCTTGACCCGTGCCGGGGCTCGAGGCGCCGCCTCTGTCTATACTTCAGGCACTTGATCGCAGGCACGCAAAAGACCTCGCGCCGCTGAGCGTCCCGTGTCCGCACCTCTACATCTCGTCCTCTTGAAGCTTCACGACACTTCTAGCTAGTGCCGGTTCCGCGTAGGTTCGACCGGCGCCCACCGGAGCGCGACACGACTCGGATCAACGAGCGGATCCGCGTGCCCAAGGTCCGGCTGATCGGGGCCGACGGGGAGCAGCTCGGCATCGTCGAGATCGCCGACGCGCTGAAACGCGCCCAGGACGCCGACCTCGACCTGGTCGAGGTCGCTCCCGGCTCGAAGCCCCCGGTCACCCGCCTGCTCGACTACTCGAAGTACAAGTACGAGCAGGAGCAGAAGCAGAAGCAGGCGCGCAAGCACCAGCAGCAGGTCAACATCCGCGAGATCAAGCTGCGGCCGAAGATCGCCGACCACGACTACGAGACCAAGAAGGGCCATGTCGAGCGCTTCCTGCGCCACCAGGACAAGGTCAAGATCACGATCATGTTCCGCGGTCGCGAGCAGGCCCATCCGGAGCGGGGGAAGGCGCTGCTCCAGCGGCTCTACGAGGACCTCGACGGACTCGCCGTGATCGAGTCACAGCCGTTGCAGGAAGGGCGCAACATGAGCATGTTGCTGGCGCCGGGGAAAGAGGCAACTAAAACTGAGCCTGCTGAGACTGAGGCGAAAGAGCCTGATGAGCCGGAGGGCGAGAAGCCCGGTGACGGCGAAGCGGCTGCTTAGGCCTTTAGGCCGCGAGGGTGTCGGCGATTCGCTCTGAGGCTTGGCCGTCCCAGAGGGGGGGTGGGTCGGGCCTCTCTGCCGGGCGCTGGGTTAGAGCTTCTGGAATTCGGGAGATCGCGGCCGGGTCTAGGCCTAGGAGGGTGTTGGTTCCTTGGGCGATCGTGATCGGGCGCTCGGTGTTGGCTCGCAGGGTGAAGCAGGGGATGCCGAGGTAGGTCGTCTCCTCCTGGATGCCGCCGGAGTCGGTGAGGACGGCGCCGGCGTCGGCCAGCAGCGAGAGGAAGTCGAGGTAGCCGAGCGGCTCGCAGAGCAGCAGGTCTTGGTGCCCGGACTGGGGTTGGGCGGCCTCCAGCATCTTGCGCGTGCGGGGGTGGACCGGG
Source organism: uncultured Actinomycetes bacterium (assembly GCA_946482365.1). The sequence continues at coordinate 16,279 of CAMLQY010000021.1, read as the reverse complement.
AAGACGACGGGCATCTCGCTCGCCAGTGCCGCCAGCTGCGCGACCGTCTCCGCCAGCAGGGGCCCGTCAACCAGGGCGGGGCGGTGGAGGGTGACGAGGACGTAGCCCCCGGGCTCGACCCCGAGACGTCCTGCGGTCGCCGCGGCGCGGAAGCGCCCCTCGAGTGCGACCAGCGTGTCGATCATCGTGTTGCCGACGAAGTGCATGCGCTCCTCGGCGATTCCCTCGGCGCGGAGGTTGTCCGCGGCGTCCCGGCAGTGAAGGAAGAGATGGTCGGAGAGCTGGTCGGCGACGATCCGGTTCAGCTCCTCGGGCATCGTGCGGTCGAAGCTGCGCAGGCCCGACTCCACGTGGGCGACGGGGATCTGCATCTTCGCCGCGGTCAGGGCCGCCGCCGCGGTCGAGTTGACGTCGCCGGGAACGATCACCAGGTCTGGACGCTCCTCCGCCAGCACCGGCTCCAGTCGCTCCATCACGCGCGCCGTCTGCTCGGCGTGGCTGCCCGAGCCGACCTCGAGCATGTGGTCCGGCGCCGGCACGCCCAGCTCCTCGAGGAAGACCTCCGACATCAGCCGGTCGTAGTGCTGTCCGGTGTGGACGAGCACGTGGCACCCCTCCGGCAGCCGCGCCCGCAGGGCGCCGATCACCGGGGCGGTCTTGACGAAGTTGGGCCGCGTACCGACCACGTAGACGATGCGCATCGGCCGCCACAGTACCCTGCGCTCCGCCCGCCAGCCGGAAAGAGTGCCTGCACCGAAGGGCGCCCGTCTGCTTCAATAGCCACTCCGATGCCCAAGATGAAAACTCACTCCGGCGCCAAGAAGCGCTTCCGCAAGACCGCGACGGGCAAGCTGCGCGGACGGCGTGCGTACTCGAGCCACATCCTCGAGAAGAAGTCGCCGAAGCGCAAGCGGCGGATGGCGCGGCCGGTCGAGATCGCCCCGTCCGACGTGAAGACGGTGCGCCACCTGCTCGGGGGCGGCAAGTGAGCCGGGTCAAGCGCTCAGTCCACGCGCGCAAGAAGCGCCGCAAAGTCCTCAAGGAAGCGAAGGGCTATTTCGGGCGCAAGAACTCCTCCTACCGTTTCGCCAAAGAGCAGGTGCAGCGGTCGGGGATGTACGCCTACCGGGACCGGCGCAACCGCAAGCGCGAGTTCCGCCGGCTCTGGATCACCCGGATCAACGCCGCGGCGCGGCTGGAGGGCATGAGCTACTCCGAGCTGATCCACGGCCTCAACGGGGCCGGCGTCGAGGTGAACCGGAAGATGCTCGCCGACATCGCGGTCAACGACCGGGATGCTTTCCGCCGATTCGTGGAGTTGGCCCGGGAGGGTGCGGCCGCCTAGCCGCAGCCAGACTCCACTTTCCCGGGCGGGCCGTCTTACGGCCCGCTTTTTCGTTCCAGGAGAAGAAACGCAGAGAAAGAAAACGACACGACCACCCACCAGAGCCGATGATCGAGAGCCCCCACAACGAGAAGCTGAAGCTGGTCCGCAAGCTGCGCGACCGCAAGCACCGCGAGCGCGAGGGGGCCTTCGTCACCGAGGGTGAGGATCTGGTCGAGGCCGGGCTGGCCGCCGGCGCGGAGCCGCGCTTCCTCCTCGCCGCTGCGGGCAGCGGGCTCGAAGGCGAGGAGGTGGAGCCCTCGCTGCTCGCCGCAGCCTCGAGCCTCGGCTCGGGCACGCGGGCGATCGCGGTCTGGCCCCGGCGCTTCTCGGAGCCGGGTGCCTCGCCCTGCCTGTACCTGCACGGGGTGGGGGACCCGGGCAACGTCGGCACGATCCTCCGCAGCGTCCACGCCCTGCTCGGCGGGGTGGTCGTGCTCGGCCCCGGTTGCGCCGATCCCTTCTCACCCAAGGCGGTGCGGGCCAGCATGGGCTCGGTCTTCGCCCAGGCCGTGGCCCGGGCCGAGGTCGCGGCGACGCCGTCGCCGCGGGTGGCGCTGGTCGCCCACGGTGGCGAGGGCCTCACGGCTCTGAATGGCGCGAGGACGCTCTGCCTCGGCGCCGAGCGCGAGGGCCTGCCGGACGAGGTGCTCGCCGCCTGCGACGCGCGGGTGACGATCCCCCTGCGCCCCGACGGGGCCGAGTCGCTCAACGTGGCTGCCGTGGCCGCAATTTGCGCCGAGCGGATATCGTCGCTCGCCATGCCGGAGGGTCCCGAAAATGCTTGACCGGATCGAGGAGATCAGGGTCGAGGCTGCCGCGGCGATCGGCGCCGCGCCCGGCACCGCGGAGCTGGAGGAGCTGCGGGTCCGCTACCTCGGCCGCAAGGCAGAGCTGACGACGCTCCTGCGCGGAATCGCCGACCTTCCCGCCGAGGAGCGCGGCCAGGTCGGCGCCGGCGCCAACAAGGCCCGCAAGGAGCTGGAGTCGCTGCTCGAGGAGCGCGCCGCCGCTCTCGACGCGAGCGAGCTGGAATCGCGGCTCGCCACCGATCGCGTCGACGTGACCCTGCCGGGGGCACCGCCGCGGCCGGTCGGCCACATCCACCTGATCACCCGCACCACGCGGCTGATCGAGGACGTGATGGTCGGCCTCGGCTACCGGGTGATGGAGGGCCCCGAGGTCGAGCACGACTACTACAACTTCACCGCGCTCAACCACCCGCCCGGTCACCCGGCCCGGATGCTCCAGGACACCTTCTACGTGCAGTCCGACCCCGAGGTGCTGTTGCGCACGCACACCTCGCCGGTGCAGGTGCGCAGCATGGAGTCCCAGCCGCCGCCGATCTTCATGATCGCCCCCGGCAAGGTCTACCGGCGCGACTCCGACGCCACCCACAGCCCGATGTTCCACCAGGTGGAGGGGCTGGCGATCGGCGAGGGGATCACGCTCGCCGACCTGCAGGGGACGCTCGACGAGGTGCTGCGGGCGATCTTCGGCGGCAACCGGGAGGCGCGGATGCGGCCTCACTTCTTCCCCTTCACCGAGCCCAGCGTCGAGTTCGACGTCTCCTGCTTCCAGTGCGAGGGCACCGGTGGGCTGGCCGGCGGCGGGCGCTGCAACCTCTGCAAGGGCATCGGCTGGATCGAGATCGGCGGCGCGGGCATGGTCGACCCCAACGTGCTCGGCTTCGTCGAGGCAAACGGATACGACCCCGAGCGGGTCCAGGGCTTCGCCTTCGGCATGGGGGTCGAGAGGATCGCGATGCTGCGGCACGGCGTCCCCGACCTGCGGCGCTTCTTCGACAATGACGTGCGCGTGCTGGAGCAGTTCTCATGAGGGCGCCCTACTCATGGCTGCGGGAGCACTGCGATCCCGGCATGGCGGCCGCGGAGCTGGCCGAGCGGCTGGCGATGACCGGCACCGAGGTCGAGCGGGTCGGCGTCCTCGGCCCGCCCTCGGCCGAGGGCTTCGTCGTCGGCCGGGTGCTCGCCGCCGAGCCGCACCCCAACGCGGACCGGCTGCGCGTCTGCGCGGTCGACACCGGGGATGGGGAGCGGACGATCGTCTGCGGCGCAGCCAACGTGGCGGCCGGCCAGACCGTGCCCGTGGCGCTGCCCGGCGCCGTCCTGCCCGGCGGGATGAAGATCGGCAAGGCGAAGCTGCGCGGGGTCGAGTCCGCCGGGATGATCTGCGCCGCCTCCGAGCTGGAGCTGGGGGAGGGGTCCTCCGGGATCCTCGTGCTCGAGGACGACGGGCTCGTGCCGGGCACGCCGCTGGCCGAGGTGCTGCCGATCGCCGAGCCGGTGCTGGAGCTGGAGGTGACGCCGAACCGGGTCGACTGCTTCGGCGTCTACGGCGTCGCCCGCGAGGTGCACGCGATCAGCGGAGCGCCGCTGGGGCCCGAGCCGTGGGCAGAGGACGCACCTGCGGAGGGCAAGGGCGAGGTCGGCGACTTCGCCTCGGTCTCGGTCGAGGTGCCCGAGCTCTGCCCCAGGTTCACAGCCCGCGTCTTCACCGGCGTCACCATCGGTCCCTCGCCGGCCTGGCTACAGGCGCGGCTCCTCGCGGCCGGTCAGCGGCCGATCAACAACGTCGTCGACATCACCAACTACGTGATGCTGCTGACCGCGCAGCCGCTGCACGCCTTCGACCTCGACCGCGTGCCCGGCGGCGCGTTGACGGTCCGCGCCGCGACCGAGGGGGAGAAGATGAGGACCCTCGACGACGTCGAGCGGGCCTTCGACGCCGAGACGGTGCTCGTCTGCGACGCCGACGGGCCTTCCGGGATCGCCGGGATCATGGGTGGGCAGCGCAGCGAGGTCTCTGAGGGGACGACGAGCGTCCTGCTCGAGGTCGCCAACTGGAACGGGACCAACATCCTGCGCACCTCGCGAATGCTCGGCCTGCGCTCGGAGGCATCGTCGCGCTTCGAGAAGCAGCTGCACCCCGAGCTCTGCCTGCGGGCGCAGCGGATCGCCTCGCGGTTGATGGTCGAGCTCTGCGGGGCGAAGCTGGTGCCGGGGACGATCGACGTCTCCGCCGGGATCCCGGAGCCGCCGCGGCTGACCCTGCGCGGCGAGCGGGTCGATGGCCTGCTGGGCATGCCGGTCGAGCAGGCGGATCAGGTCGCCTACCTGGAGCGGCTCGGCTTCGGCGTCGAGGCTGTGGGCGGGGACCTCGAGGTCACGGTCCCGCCCGACCGCCACTACGACGTCACCCGCGAGGTCGACCTGATCGAGGAGGTCGGCCGGGTCCACGGCCTCGACGAGCACCTGCCCAGCACCCTGCCGGCGGTCGCCGGCCGGGTCGGCGGCCTGACCCGTGAGCAGCGGCTGCGGCGTCGGGCAGAGGATGCGATGCGGGACCTCGGCTTCGACGAAATCGTCGGTTGGAGCTTCACCGATCCAGGCGAGGCGGGGCGGCTGCGGATTCCCGCGGACGACCCGCGGGCCGCTCCCGTCGTCATCTCCAATCCCCTCTCCGAGGACCAGTCCGTGATGCGGACCACCCTGCTCGGCTCCCTGCTCGATGTGGCCCAGCGAAACCGGGCCCACGGCGCCGACCGCGTCGCCCTCTTCGAGTCCGGCCGCGTCTACGTAGACAGCGGTCCGAGCGAGGAGTTCCCGGGTGAGAGGGCCGCGCCGGACCACGAGCCGCACCGGATCGGCTGTCTCGCGGTGGGTCCGCTGACCGCCGCCTCGTGGCGGGGGGACGGCGAGCCGGCGGACTTCTTCGCGCTCAAGGGCGCCCTGGAAGGACTGGCGGGCCAGCTCGGCTCCGAGGTCGCCTGCGAGCCTGCCGAGGAGCCCTTCCTGCATCCGGGCCGCTCCGCCCGGATCGAGGCGAAGGGGGAGGCCGTCGGCTGGATCGGCGAGGTGCACCCGCTCGCCTGCCGGGCTTGGGACGTCGAGGCCGCGGTCGCGTTCGAAGTCGACCTGGCCGCCCTGATGGCCGCTGCCTCAGCCGGTGAGGAGACCTTCGAGGACGTCACCAGCTTCCCGGCCGTGAAGCAGGACATCGCCGTGCTCGTTCCGACCGAGATCTCGGCGGCGCAGCTGCGCGAGTCCGTGCTCACCGGAGGCGGCGAGCTTCTGCATGCGGCAGAGGTCTTCGACCTCTACGAGGGCGAGCAGCTGGGCGAGGGACAGAAGAGCCTCGCCCTCAGCCTCGAGTTCCGCGCGCCCGACCGGACCCTCACCGACGAGGAGGTCGCCGAGTGCCGCGCCTCGATCGAGGCCGCGCTGGAGGAGATCGGGGGGTCGCTGCGTGGCTGATCGGCCCACCCAACCCCTCGACGGCGATCCCGCCGCCCGGGTGCTGGTCGCCGGCGCCTCCGGCTTCACCGGGGCGCTGGCGGCGCAGATCGTCTGGCGCCACCCGAAGCTGGAGCTGGTCGCGGTCACCTCGCGCAGCGACGTCGGCACCCGGCTCGACCGCCTGTATCCGCGCTATCGGGTGCCGCTGGAGCTGACCGAGCTCGACCTCGACCGGATCGAGGGGGTCGACGCCGCGATCGTCGCCTACCCGCACGGCGCCTCCGCCCCTGCGGTCGCCGCCCTGCGCGCCGCCGGTGCGCTGGTGGTCGACCTCTCCGCCGACTTCCGCCTGCGCGACCTGTCGACCTACGAGCGCTGGTACGGCGAGCACGGTGCGCCGGAGCTGCTCGAGGGCGCGGTCTACGGGCTCACCGAGCTCTACCGCGACGATCTGCGCCGGGCGAAGCTGGTTGCCACGCCCGGCTGCTACCCGACCGCGAGCGTGCTCGCGCTGGCGCCGCTGGCCGAGAAGGAGCTGCTCGCCGACGTCGTGATCGACGCCAAGCAGGGCGTCTCCGGCGCCGGTCGCGGCGGCGGCGACGCGATGCACTACGTCTCGATGGACGAGAACGCCTTCGCCTACAAGACCGAGGGCCACCGGCATCGGCCCGAGATCGAACAGGAGCTGGCGGCGCTGGGCAGTCCGGCGCCGGTCGTCTTCGTGCCCCATCTGCTGCCGCTCGACCAGGGCGAGCTCACCACCTGCTTCGCGCAGACGAGCGAGCCGGTGTCCAAGGAGGAGGTGCAGGCGCTCTACCGCGAGCGCTACGAGGGCGAGCCCTTCGTCCACGTCGTCGACGGCCCACCCGGCCTGCGCGACGTGCGCGACACAAACGAGTGCCACGTCTACGTCACCGTCGAGGAGCGGGGACGCGTCCTCGCCTTCTCGGCGATCGACAACCTCTGGAAGGGCGCCTCGGGCCAGGGCGTGCAGAACCTCAATCTGATGCTCGGCCTCGACGAGACGGAGGGGCTCCTATGACGTTCCAGTGCGCCTTTCCCCCCATATTCCGAGCAAAGGCGCACCGGAAGGGGTTGGTATGAGCCAGGGGTTCTTCAAGTCGCGCTGGGTGGACCCCCCCGCCGGGGTGGAGGAGCTCGACCCGGCCCAGCTTGCCCCTGGCTTCCGCGCCGGCGGTGCCCACTGCGGGCTGAAGGGGGGCGGCAAGACCGACATCGGCCTGCTCGTCTGCGACGCGCCGGAGGTGACCTCCTCGATCCTGCTCACCCGCAACGCCTCTGCGGCGGCCCCGGTTCGCGTCTGCAGGACGCGCTGCGAGCAGGGCGCCATCCGCGCCGCCGTGGTCAACGCCGGCAACGCCAACGCCGAGACGGGAGAGCAGGGCTACGCCGATGCGGTCGCGATGTGCGACGAGGCGGCGGCGAGGCTCGACCTGCGGCCGGAGACGGTTGCCGTGGCCGAGACCGGCGTGATCGGCGTGCCGCTGCCGGTCGAGGCCGTGCTGACCGGCATCGGCGAGGCCGCGAACGGCCTCTCGGAGGCAGGTGGCGGCGCGTTCTCCGACGCGATCCTCACCACCGACCGCTGGCCGAAGCGCTGCACGCTGCGCGCCGGCGGGGTGACGCTTTCCGCCCAGGCGAAGGGGGGCGGCATGATCCAGCCGAACATGGCGACGATGCTCTGCTTCGTCCAGACCGACGCGGTGGTGGAGGACCCCGACGCGGCGCTGCGCGCCGCCACCGACGCCTCCTTCGAGCGGATCACCGTCGACGGCCAGATGAGCACCAACGACACCGTCCTGCTTCAGGCGAGCGGCGCAGCGGGGGCCTCGCTGCCCGAGGGGCTGCTCGAGGCCGTCCTGCTCCAGCTCGCGATCGAGGTCGTCGCCGACGGCGAGGGGTCCGACCGGGTCTGCCGGGTCCAGGTCGACGGCGCCGCCTCGGGGGCGGAGGCCGAGCGGGTCGCCCGCGCGATCGCCAACTCGCCGCTGGTCAAGACGGCGCTCTTCGGCCGCGACCCCAACTGGGGCCGGATCGCCCAGGCGGCCGGCATGGCGCTCGCCGGCGAGGACCTCGAGGAGATCGGGGCCGACTCGATCGACGCCGTCGAGCTGGGCGAGGAGGTCGCCGAGGCCGAGCTCGGCCTGCGGCTCGGCCGCGGCGAGCACAGCGCCCACGTCTGGTTCTCCGACCTGGGTTACGAGTATGTCCGCATCAACGCCGAGTACACGACCTAGGCCGATGAGCACGAACGTCGACACCCTTCTCGAGGCGCTCCCCTACATCAAGGAGTTCCACGGCCGCACCGTGGTGATCAAGTACGGCGGCGCGGCGATGCGCGAGGAGGCCCTGCGCGAGGACTTCGCCACCGACGTGGTCCTGCTCAAGTACGTCGGCCTCAACCCCGTGATCGTGCACGGCGGCGGGCCGGAGATCACGCGCTACATGGAGCGTCTCGGCCTCGAGGTGCGCTTCCACGAGGGCCTGCGGGTCTCCGACGCAGAGACCGTCGAGGTGGCACGCATGGTCCTGGTCGGCAAGCTCAACTCCGAAATAGTCCAGCGGCTCAACGCGCACGGCCAGCCGGCCGTCGGCCTCTCCGGCGAGGACGGCTCGCTGTTCCAGGTCTCGCCGGTGCCCAACGCCGACGAGGTCGGCTTCGTCGGCTCCGTCGAGCACGTCGACGTCGACGTGCTCAACCACATCGCCGCCGACTACATCCCGGTGATCGCCTCCACGGCCACCGATGCCGACGGCAACCCCCACAACGTCAACGCGGACGAAGTCGCTGGCAAGGTCGCCGCCGCGCTCGGCGCCACCAAGGCGATCTTCCTCACCGACGTCGAGGGCTGGCTCGCCGACCCCGACGACCACGGCTCGCTGATCTCGCACGCGACGGTGCTCGAGGTCGATCAGAAGCTGGCCGGGATCGACGGCGGGATGCGCCCCAAGCTGCAGGCCTGCGTCGACGCGCTCGCGGGCGGGACCCAGTCCGCGCACATCATCGACGGTCGCCAGCCGCACAGCCTCCTCCTGGAGCTCTTCACCAATGCCGGCATCGGCACGATGATCACGCCATGAACCTGACGGACCTGCAGGCGCTGGAGGAGCGCTACCTGATGCGCACCTACAAGCGGGCGCCGGTCGAGTTCGTCCGCGGCGAGGGAGCCCTGCTCTGGGACGCCGAGGGCAGGGAGTACCTCGACTTCCTCGCCGGCATCTCGGTCTGCACGGTGGGGCACTGCAACCCCGACGTGGTCGAGGCGGTGCGCGAGCAGGCCGGCCGCCTGATGCACACATCCAACCTCTTCTACACCGAGCCGATGGTGCGACTCGCCGAGCGCCTGGCCGAGTCGAGCCTCGACGGCCGCGTCTTCTTCGCCAACTCCGGCACCGAGGCCAACGAGTGCGCGATCAAGATCGCCCGCAAGCACGCTCACCGGCGCGGGGTCGAGTCGCCGGAGATCGTCAGCTTCGAGCGCGACTTCCACGGCCGCACCTACGGCGCGCTCTCGGCGACCCCGGCGCTCGCCGCCAACCCCGCCCTGGCGCCGATGCTGCCGGGCTTCCGCTCGGTGCCGCTGAACGACGCCGGGGCGCTGCGCGCCGCGGTGGGGGAGAGCACCGCCGCGGTCCTGATCGAGCCGATCCAGGGCGAGGCCGGGGTATACCCGGTCAGCGAGGAGGCCCTCCTCGCAGCCCGGGAGGCATGCGACGAGGCCGGCGCGCTGCTGATCCTCGACGAGATCCAGACCGGGATGGGACGCACCGGCTCGCTGTGGGCCTACGAGCAGACCCCGGTGCGCCCGGACATCCTCACCAGCGCCAAGGCGCTCGGCGGGGGAATGCCGATCGGCGCCTGCGTGACGACCCCGGAGGCGGGCGAGGTCCTGGAGCCCGGCGACCACGGCTCCACCTTCGCCGCCGGCCCCCTCGCCTGTGTCGCCGCCCTCGCCGTGCTCGAGATCGTCGACGACCCGGCGCTGCTGCGCCGGGTCCGCGAGCTGGGCGCCCAGCTCCGCGACGGCCTCGGGGCCCTCGACGGCGTGCGCGAGGTGCGCGGCCGGGGCCTGATGCTCGGCGTCGGGCTCGCGGAGGGGCTGGACGCTGCTGCGATCGGTGCCGACCTGCTCTCGCGCGGCCTGATCGTCAACGTCCCCGAGCCGGACACCCTGCGGCTGCTGCCGCCGCTGACGGTCGAATCGGACCAGGTCGAGCGTGCCGTTGCCTCGATCGGCGCCGCCCTCCTAAGCTACGAGGCTCGATGAGCCCGAAGAAGCGACCACCGGAGCCGCGCGCCTTGACCACCAGCACCGCGGAGCGCCTGGCGGCGATCGTCGAGGCTGCCGAGCAGGCCGCGTCGAAGGTGATCGACGACGCCGAGGAGCAGGCGCGGCAGCAGCTCGAGGAAGCGAGCGCCCGCGCCGACCGGCTCATCGCCGAGCGCCTGCGCGCCCTTGCCGACGAGCTCGACCCCCCGTCGCCGCCCCGCCGCGAGGGCCACCTGAGGCCGGTCCAGGCCGCGGCCGAGCCCGAGGCCGTCCCCGGCTCCCGCTCCAGTTCGGCCGGGGCGCGCCTGCTCGCCACCCAGATGGCGGTCTCGGGCAGTAGCCGGGAGGAGATCGAGCAGCGACTGAGAAGCGCCTTCGACATCGAGGACACGCGCGAGATGCTCGACGCGATACTCGGACCCGAGGAGTGATCCAATGCACGAGGACCCGACGCGGATGATGAGCCAGCCCGGCGACCACAAGCCCCACGGCAACATGCGCCTGCTCGTCGCCGGCCTGGTCGCGGTGATAGTCGGCCTGGTGATCGCGATCGCCGTGATCGCCAGTGACGACGACGGCGGCGCCACCTCCACCGTCACCAGCCTGCCGACGGAAACCACCGAGCCGACTACCGAGACAACCACGGGCTCGACCACGGAGACGACCGCGCCGACCACGACTGAAACTACGGAACCGACCACGACGACCGAACCGACGACGACCACCACGCCGCCGCCCGAAGAAGAAGGCCCGGGCAGCGGCGGGGTACCCGCTCCCTAGCCGGTGGCCGACTCACCGGCACAGATCCGCACCGCCTCCTACGAGGCGGACCCCGCCGCGGTGCAGCGTGTCCTGCTGCTCTACTCGGGCGGCCTCGACACGAGCGTGATGCTGAAGTGGATCCAGGACTCCTACGAGGCCGAGGTCGTCTGTCTCACGGTCAACCTCGGCCAGCCCGGCGAGGACTACTCAGTGATCGAGGACAAGGCGAAGCGACTCGGTGCGCTCGAGTGCCACGTGGTCGACGCGCGCGAGGAGTTCGCGCTGGACTACGTCGTGCCGGCGATCAAGGCCAACGCCCTCTACGGCGGCGGCTACCCGCTCTTCACCGCGCTGGGCAGGCCGCTGATCGCGAAGCTGGCGGTCGAGTACGCCCGCCGGACGGGCTGCGACACGATCGCCCACGGCTGCACCGGCAAGGGCAACGACCAGGTGCGGATCGAGGCCACGGTCGCGACCCTGGCGCCCGAGCTGAAGACGATCGCGCCGGTGCGCTCCTGGGAGATGGGGCGGGAGGAGGAGATCGCCTACGCCCGCGAGCACGGCATCCCGGTCAAGGGCGGCACCGAGGTGACGCCGTACTCGATCGACGACAACCTCTGGGGCCGCTCCTCGGAGGGACGCTGGATCGAGGACCTCGACCATGCGCCCGAGGACGACGTCTTTCAGCTCGTCACCCGCCCCGAGGAGGCCCCCGACGAGGCTGAGGTCGTCGAGGTCGAGTTCGAGGCCGGTGTTCCCGTTGCCCTGAACGGCGAGCGCCTGGGGCTGGTCGAGCTGCTCGAACGGGCGGCCGAGATCGGTTGCCGCCACGGCGCCGGCATCGTCGACCACATCGAGGACCGCATCGTCGGGCTCAAGGTGCGCGACATCTACGAGGCCCCAGCGGCGGCGATCCTGCTCACCGCCCACCAGGAGCTCGAGAAGCTGGTCGGCACGATCCACCAGAACCAGCTCAAGCCCTCGCTCGACCAGAAGTGGGCCTACCTCGTCTACGCCGGCCTCTGGTGGGAGCCGCTGCGCGGCGACCTCGACGCTTACATGGACGCCGTCAACGCCCAGGTCACAGGGGCCGTCGGCCTGAAGCTCTTCAAGGGCAGCGTGAGAGTAGTGACCCGCCGCTCCCCCAATGCGGTCTACGACGCCGACCTCGCCTCCTTCGCCGAGTCCGGCGGCCTCTTCTCGCAGGCCGCCTCGCCGGGCTTCATCGAGATCTGGTCGCTGCAGTCTCGGATGGCGCATCGAATTCGCCGGCGCGGGGAAGAGGAACAGGCATGACCTACGACCGCCTTGGCAAGGTCGCGATCCGCTTCGCCGTCAAGTACGTGCGCCGGCGCTACCGGCGCCAGATCCGAATCGGCGTCGGCCTCGCCGCCGCAGGCGTGGCGATCGCCGCCTACGTCGCCAGTCGCAACGTCCCCGAGGGCTGAATATCATGGGTGCAACGCATTGGGCGCCTATGTCGCCCCCAATGCGTTGCACCTGGGAGGGGGCGCAAGTTTTCGTGCGCTTTATCGTTAAGTTGTGAGTATTCGCTAACGAAAGCCGCTAGCCTCGTCGGCTTCGTGGTTCGTACCCCGGTGACAAAGGCAGGGTCTCGGCGCCCGGCCATTCTCGTGTTCGTGCTGTTCGGCTTCGCGTTGCTGTCGGCGGCCGCCGCCGTGGCGGCGAGCGTCGGCGATCTCGAAGCGAAGCTCTCGGCCGCGCGCGACGAAGCCGGCTCGTTGCGGTCCAGCCTGCAGGCGGCACAGGGTGAGCTCGCCACGGCCGAGGGGGAAGCGGACGCGGCGAGCGCCCGCGAGGAGGAGCTCACCGGGCTGCTGGCGAGGGGCGAAGAGCGCGCTGCGCGCCTCGGCGCCGCGGTGCGCCGCACGCAACGTCGCCTGGTGGCGGAGAGACGCCGCCTGCGCCGGGCACGCGCTGCGCTTGCGGAGCGCCTCGTCGCCATCTACGAGAGCGGAGCCCCCAGCACCGCCAGCGTCATCCTCGCCTCGGGCAGCTTCGACGAGCTCGCCGTCCGCACCGAATACCTGGAGCGGATCGAGCGCTCCGACTCCGACCTGGCCGGCCGCGTGGCCCAGGTGCGCCGCGCCGTCGCCGCCGCGCTCGACCGGATCGCCGCCCTCGAGGCCGAGGCCGTCGCCTACAACGAACGTCTCGCCGCCGCCCGCTCCGAAATCGCCAGCGTGCGCCAGGAAGCCGAAGCTGCCGCCGCCCGGCTGCACTCGGTCGCCGCCGCCCGCTCGGCCGCCCTGTCCACGCTCAAATCGAAGATCGGCTCCTGGGTGAGCGACATCGAGGCCGCCGAAGCCGCCAGCCGGGCCGAAGCCGAAACCACAGTGGAGCGCTGGCTGGGCGGCCCCTACTCGATCCCCACCTACATAGTCATGTGCGAGTCCGGCGGCAACTACTCGGCCCTCAACCCCTCATCAGGAGCCGGCGGCGCCTACCAGATCCTCCCCTCAACATGGAAGCTCTACGGAGGCCAGGGCGAGCCGCAGAACGCCCCGAAGGCCGAACAAGACCGCATTGCAGCAGAAATCTGGGCTGACTCCGGCGGTGGCGCCTGGGTCTGCGCCTGATCGGCTGCGTGAACGACGATCTCGGGGAGGGGTGGAGCGTCTTGTACTTTTTCGCGAGCTCCTTCCGAGCGCCAGCAGTCCCCGCTCCTCGAAAAAGTTAAGCGGAACCCCTCCCCGAGATCGTCGCCCTTGGAAACCCACGGAAGGTGCGCGGAAGACGCTCAAAATTGGCTCGCTCCATCTGAGCCGGTTGGCATTATCGCTCCTCCGTGAGCACGCCTTCTGCCGTACACCTGCACGCCCACAGCGAGTACTCGCTGCTCGACGGCGCCTGCAAGATCGAGGCGATGGCGGCGCGAGCCGCGGAGATGGGCCAGCCCGCCCTGGGCCTGACCGACCACGGGGTGATGAACGGGACGGTCGACCTCTACAAGGCCTGCAAAGCGCACGGGATCAAGCCGATCGCCGGCTTCGAGGCCTACTTCGTCGACGACGTGAAGACGCTCAAGGAGAAGCCGAAATACGAGCGCAACCACCTCACGCTCCTGGCTGAGAGCGACGCCGGCCTCGCCAACCTGGTCAAGCTGACCTCGGCCGGATTCCTCGAAGGCTTCTCGCGCGGCAAGGCCAACGTCGACATGGAGATGCTCGCCGCCCACTCCGAGGGCGTGATCGTGCTCACCGGCTGCCTGCAGTCGCGTTTCTGCCGCCGCCTGGTCGAGGAGCGACCCGACGACGCGCGCGCCCACCTCGACGACCTGATCCAGGCCTTCGGCTCCGAGCAGGTCTACTTCGAGGTGCAGAAGAACGGCATTGCCGAGCAGGACAAGGCCAACGAGGGGATCGTCCGCTACGCCCGCGAGCTGGGCCGACCGCTGGTCGGCACCGCCGACGTCCACTACCTGCGGCGGGAGGACTTCGACAACCACTCGGCGCTGCTCTGCGTGCAGACCAAGTCGACCCTCGCGGCGCCGAAGATGAGCTTCGACACCAACGAGTTCTATCTGAAGAGCAGCGAGGAAATGGCCGACTCCTTCGCCGAGTGGCCGGAGGCGGTGCCGAGCACGCTGGAGATCGCCGAGCGCTGCAACGCCGAGATCGAGCTGGGCAAGCTGCTGCTGCCGCGCTACCCGACGCCCGAGGGCGAGGAGCCCGAGGCGATGCTGCGCCGGATCGCCGCCGAGGGGCTGCGCGCCCGCTACGGCGACCCGGTTCCCGCCGAGGCCCAGGAGCGGATCGAGTTCGAGCTCGGGGTGATCGAGGAGATGGGCTTCTCCTCCTACTTCCTGATCGTCTGGGACTTCGTCCGCTACGCCAAGGACAACGGGGTCGCCGTCGGCCCCGGCCGCGGCTCGGCGGCCGGCTCGATCGTCGCCTACGCGCTGACGATCACCGACATCGACCCGCTCGCCAACGACCTGCTCTTCGAGCGCTTCCTCAACCCCGGCCGCAAGTCGATGCCGGACATCGACATCGACTTCTCGGTGCGCGGCCGCGAGCGGGTGATCCGCTACGTCGCCGAGAAGTACGGTCGCGAGTCGGTTGCCCAGATCATCACCTTTGGCAAGATGGCGCCGCGCGCCGCCACCCGCGACGCAGCCCGCGTGCTCGGCTTCGACTACGGCAGCGGCGACCGTCTCGCCAAGCAGATCCCGGAGCCGATTCTCGGCCGTAACCCCTCTTTCGAGGAATGCCTGCAGCCGGGCCAGGAGCTGCGCAAGACCTACGACTCCGAGCCGGACGCGAAACGGATCCTCGACGTCGCCCAGGGCCTCGAGGGGATCATCCGCAACAACTCGATCCACGCCGCCGCGGTTGTCATCGCCGACCGGCCGCTGCAGGAGATCGTGCCCCTGCAGCTGGCGGAGGACCGCAGCGCCCCGGCAGCGGCCGGCGACGGCGGGAACGGGAACGGCGGCGGCAAGGGAGAGCGCCAGTACAAGATCGTCACCCAGTACTCGATGGGCCCGATCGAGGAGATCGGCCTGCTGAAGATGGACTTCCTCGGGTTGCGCAACCTCGACGTGATCGAGGACGCCGCGGAGATCATCCGCCGCTCGCGTGGCGTCGAGATCGACGTCGGCGCGATCCCGATGGACGACGCCAAGACCTTCGAGATGCTCTCCCGCGGCGAGGGCATCGGCGTCTTCCAGCTCGAGTCCGAGGGGATGCGGGAGGCGATGAAGAAGGTGAAGCCGACCGAGTTCGAGGACATCGTCGCCCTCGTATCGCTCTATCGCCCGGGTGCGATGAAGTACATCCCCGACTACGCGAAGGGCAAGCGCAACCCCTCCTCGGTCACCTACCCCGACGAGCGACTGCGCCCGATCACCGAGCCCACCTACGGCTGCGTCCTCTACCAGGAGCAGCTGATGGAGATCGCCAAGCAGATGGCCGGCTTCAGCCCGGCCGAGGCTGACGACCTGCGCAAGGCGATCGGCAAGAAGAAGCGCGAGCTGATGGCGACGATGAAGGCGAAATTCCTCGAGGGGATGCAGGCTTCGGGCACCGCGAGCAAAGTCGCAAACGAGATGTGGTCGCTGATGGAGGCGGCTGCCGACTACTCCTTCAACAAGTCCCACGCCGCCTGCTACGCGCTGATCTCCTACCGCACCGCATACCTCAAGGCCAACTACCCGGCCGAGTACATGGCGGCGGTGATCTCCTCGGTGATGAACACCAAGGACAAGGTGCCGTTCTTCGTCAATCGCTGCGAGGAGATGGGGATCGAGGTGCTGCCGCCCGACGTCAACTCCTCCGACCACGACTTCGTCGTCTCCGAGAAGGCGATCCGCTTCGGCCTCGACGCGGTGAAGAACGTCGGCCATGCCGCGGTGGAGGCGATCCTGCGCGCCCGCGAGGACAGCCCGATCGACTCGATCTGGGACTTCTGCGAACGGGTCGACTCGCGCGCCGTCAACAAACGGGCGGTCGAATGCCTGATCAAGTGCGGCGCGCTGGACTCGACCGGGGCGGCGCGCAAGGGCATGCTCGAAGCGCTGCCGGCTGCGCAGTCGGCGGGGCAGAAGGCCCAGGAGGACG
>CAMLQY010000020.1 GCA_946482365.1 uncultured Actinomycetes bacterium | reverse complement strand
CGTCCCCGCCGGGCCGAGGGTGTTGGGGGGGGGGGTGGGGGGGCCCCACTACACACCCCCCATTGGGGGGCCCCCGGGCGGTGTCTCGGGGGGCCCCCCCCCCGCTCCCCCACAACCACCCCGCCCCGAGGCCCGGCCCCTGCTATCTTTCTGCGTCGGCCCACTGGGCCGGGTGTTGGTGCCTGCCGTCCAACTCCTGGGACGCGCAGGAGTCCTGTTGTCGATACAAAGACCGGAGCGATGAAGGTCAGAGCTTCTGTAAAGCCGATGTGCGAAAAGTGCAAGATCATCCGCCGCAACGGGGCGGTCTTGGTGATCTGCCAGAACCCCCGGCACAAGCAGAGGCAGGGTTAGCCGATGGCGCGCATCGCAGGGGTCAACCTCCCGGTCAACAAACGGGCCGAAATCGGGCTCACCTACATCTTCGGCATCGGCCGCTCGACCTCGCAGAAGATCCTCGAGCAGGCCAAGGTCGACCCCAACACGATGGTCAAGGACCTGACCGAGGACGAGGTCGTCCGCCTGCGGGACGCCGTCGACCAGATCGAGGTCGAGGGCGACCTGCGCCGCGAGCGCTCCCAGAACGTCAAACGCCTGATGGAGATCGGCTCCTACCGGGGCCTGCGCCACCGTCGCGGCCTCCCGGTTCGCGGCCAGCGGACGAAGACCAACGCGCGTGGCCGAAAGGGCCCCCGCCGGCTGAGCGTCGCCGGCAAGAAGGCGCCGACGCTGAAATAGGGACAGCAGATGGCCGCACCGAAAAAACCCGCCAAAGGGCGCTCCCGCCGCCGGGTCAAGAAGAACGTCACCTACGGGCAGGCGCACATCAAGACTTCCTTCAACAACACGATCGTCACGCTCACCGACACCGACGGCAACGTGATCGCCTGGGAGTCGGCCGGCTCGGCTGGGTTCAAAGGCTCCCGCAAGTCGACGCCCTTCGCCGCTCAGGTGACGGCCGACGCTGCCGCCAAGAAGGGCATGGAACACGGCCTCGAGAAGGTCGAGGTCTTCGCCAAGGGCGCCGGCTCGGGACGTGAGACGGCGATCCGCTCGCTGCAGGCGGCGGGCCTCGACGTGACCACGGTCAAGGACGTCTCCCCGCAGGCCCACAACGGCTGCAGGCCGAAGAAGCGACGGAGGGTGTAGCCAGATGGCTCGCGATACAGCCGCCCAGTGCAAGCAGTGCCGTCGCGAGGGCCAGAAGCTCTTCCTCAAGGGCGAGCGCTGCTTCACCGACAAGTGCGGGGTCGAGCGCCGCTCCTACCCGCCGGGCGAGCACGGCCGCGGCCGCATGCGCCAGTCCGAGTACCGCGTGCAGCTGCGCGAGAAGCAGAAGACCCGCCGCTACTACCAGGTGCTGGAGAAACAGTTCCGCGCCTACTACGACAAGGCCTCGCGCCAGGAGGGCGTCACCGGCGAGAACCTCCTGCGCCTGCTCGAGTCGCGCTTCGACAACGTGCTGGTCCGCCTCGGCTTCGCCGCCTCGCGGCGCCAGGCCCGCCAGCTGATCCGTCACGGCCACTGGCTGATCAACGGACGCCGTGTCGACATCCCCTCCTACCAGGTACGACCCGAAGACGTGATCTCGATCAAGTCGAGCTCGACCGCCGGCGACACCATTCGCAAGGCGACGGAGCTCGTCTCGACCGTGCCGGCCTGGCTCCAGGCCGACCACGACTCCCTTACCGCCAAGGTCCTGCGCTACCCCGAGCGCGCGGAGATCTCGGCCCCGGTCCAGGAGCAGCTGATCGTCGAGCTGTACTCCAAGTAGCCGGAAGACCCGTTTCTGAACACGCATACACAAGGAACTCATGACCACTGACTTCCAGGTCCCCCGCATCACCTCCGAGAAGGCTGACGATCGCCGCGGCACGTTTACGATCGAGCCCCTCGACAAGGGCTTTGGCTACACCTTCGGCAACGGCCTCCGCCGCGTCCTGCTCTCCTCCCTGGGCGGCGCGGCGATCACGAGCGTCCGCATCGAGGGCGTCGCGCACGAGTTCTCGACCGTGCCCGGCGTCAAGGAGGACGTCACCGACATCGTCCTCAACCTCAAGGACCTCGTCGTCCGCATGCACACGGACGCCGACGAGGTCGAGGCGCCGCTGGTGGCCACCGGCCCCGGCGAGGTGAAGGCGAAGGACATCGACCTGCCCTCCGGCGTCGAGATCCTCAACCCCGAGGCGCCGATCGCGACACTCGAGAAGAAAACCAAGCTGGAGGTCTACCTGACGATCGGCCGCGGCCGGGGCTACTCGCCTGCTGAGGAGAACAAGTCCGACGAGCAGCCGATCGGCGTGATCCCGATCGACTCGATCTTCTCGCCGATCCGGCGTGCCTCCTACTCGGTGGCGACCGCCCGCGTCGGGCAGCGGACCGACTTCGACAAGCTCACGCTCGAGCTCGAGACCGACGGCTCGATCGAGCCGGGCGCGGCCCTGCGCGAGGCCTCGGAGATCCTGATCAAGAGCCTGGCGATCTTCACCGACGCCGACAGGGTCGAAGAGCTGACCGCGCGCGAGCCGGTCCCGACTCACCCGCCGGACGTGATCCCGAGCACCTCGGGGGACGGGGCAGCCAGCAACAACGGCCTCGACGAGATCCTGATCGAGGAGCTCGAGCTCGGCGTCCGCTCCTACAACTGCCTGAAGCGGGCGGGAGTGCAGACGGTGGGCGACCTGGTCCGCAAGACGCGCTCGGAGCTGAACGCGATCCCCAACTTCGGGCAGAAGTCGATCGAGGAAGTGATCGAGACCCTGCACGGCCGCGGTCTCGACCTCCAGGGAGACTGACGGGAGCCGATCGCCCCATGCGCCACGGCAAGAAGCGAAACAAGCTGAGTCGCGACACGGCGCATCGCGAGGCCCTGCTCTCGAACCTCTGCAAGCAGCTGATCGACCACGAGCGGATCAAGACCAGCCAGGCCAAGGCGAAGGCGGTCAAGCCCGAGGTCGAGCAGCTGATCACGCTCGCCAAGCGCGGCGACCTGCACGCCCGTCGCCAGGCGCTGGCGACGCTGCACAACGACAAGTTCATCGTGCACAAGCTCTTCGAGGAGGTCGCACCGCGCTACGTCGAGCGGCCTGGGGGGTACACCAGGATCGTGAAGCTCGGACCCCGTCGGTCCGACTCCACGGAAATGGTTTACCTAGAGCTCGTCTGACGAAGGCTGTTGGCGGGCGGGTCCTGTCGCCGCAGGGGACCCACCGCCCCTTCCGGTAGCTAAAGCTTCCTCAGGGGCGGTTCCCCCTACGGCGCCACCCGCCCGTCAGTCGTAGTGGACTGACTCGAGGTACAGGCCATGGGGTGGGGCTGTGTCGCCCGCTTCTGATCGCGGTGCGCCGGCGAGAAGCTGTTGGAGGCTGTGCAGGGATCGGCGGCCGGAGGCGACTTCGAGCTGAGTTCCGACCAGGACTCGGACCATGTTGCGCATGAAGGCGTCGGCGGTGATGCGAAACGAGGCGATGTTGTCGTCGAAGGCCCAGCTCGCGGCGAGGATGTCTCTCTCGAAGCGGACGTGGTCGGTCTGGGTCGGGGTGAAGGCGGTGAAGTCGTGCGTTCCCACGAGCGCCTCGGCGCAGGCCGCCAGGGCGTCGGGGTCCATGCGGTGCGGCCACCAGAGCGCCCGTCCACGTTCGAAGGGGCTCGCCACCCGACGTGCCAGCACGCGGTAGAGGTAGCTGCGCGATCTCGCGTCCCGCCTGGCGTCGAAGCCGTGGTCTACGGCGGTTGCCGCGATGACCGAGATGTCGTCCGGGGCCACGCCGTTGAGGCTCCGCGCCAACTCCACCGGCAGCTCAGCGCCGGTCTCGAAGCTGGCAACCTGTCCCAGCGCGTGCACGCCTGTGTCGGTCCGCCCGGCCACCGTCAGCTCGACCGGCTCGCGTAGCACCGTCGCCAGGGCCGCCTCCAGCTCTCCCTGCACCGTTCGCAGCCCCGGCTGCCTGGCCCAGCCTGAGAAGCCCGAGCCGTCGTACTCGATGTCGATCCGCACGGTCAAGCCGCGGAGTATGCCCCGCGAAACGCGATCCCGATTCGCCAGCTAGAGTTAGGCAACCCTAACTTAGGGAGGCCTAATACACTGTCGTCCCCGCGGCGACCCGAGAGCAGGAGAACAACCGAGTAGATGAACATCCACATGCCCTTTTCCAAGCTTGCCTATTTGGCTGCGGCGGTTGCCGCCCTGGTCGCGATCGCCGGCTGCGGCGAGGACTCTTCGTCTGACGCGGAGGAGCACGGGTCCGCGACGCCGCAGGTAGCGGTCGTGGAGATCGGCGAGGTTCGAGCCGGCCTCGCCGCCGGCCTCGCCGCCTACCGCGCAGGGGAGGCGGAGAAGGCCGACCAGCTGGTCGGCGACGCCTACCTCGAGCACTTCGAGCTGGTCGAGGGGCCATTGGAGGAGCGCGATGAGGAGCTCAGCGAGGACGTGGAGGAGCTGATCCGCAACGAGATCCGTCAGGAGATCAAAGACGGCGCCGAGGCTGCCGAAGTCGCTGCGCTCGTGGGCGAGGCAAATGCCGGGCTCGACGAGGCGGAAAAGGCCCTGAAGGGATAGATCGCCTTGCGGACCTCGTCTCGCTGCCAGCCAGCTTTCCTCGCCGCAGCGGCGTTCGCCGTCAGCCTCGCGCTCTTGTTGCCGGGCGCCGCCGCGGCGGAAACGGTTGGCGTCGAGCGAGCGCAGAAGGAGATCGACCGGGCCCTGATCCTGGTCGACCGCTCGGTGGAAGCAGCCGAGGCGGGGGAGCGCGAGCTCGGCTACGAGCTCGCGCGCAGCGCCTACCTCGACCACTTCGAGCTGGTTGAGATCCCTCTGCGGCTGCGCAACCCCAACCTGGTGCTCGACCTCGAGTTCGCCTTTGCCGACCTGCGCGACGGGATCCGCGACGGGGCCCCGACCGGCGAGATCCAGGACAGCGCCAGGGAGGTGCGCTCGGGCCTTCGTGACGTCAAGCGCGAGCTCGAGGCAAAGGGCTTTGCCGCACCAGCACTCGCCTTCGGCTTCTCCTTCTCGATCCTCTTTCGCGAGGGCCTCGAGGCGGTGTTGCTGATTGCTCTTCTGCTCGGTTCTCTGGAGGCGGCCAGAGCGGCGGACTATCGTCGCCCTCTCGTCTGGGGGGTGGTGGGAGCGGTGGCCGCAACGGCGGTGACTTTCCTCCTGGCGACCTTCGTGATCGAGATCGCGCCCGTCAACCGCGAGGTGCTCGAGGCCGTTACCGCCCTGTTGGCCATGGCCGTCGTCCTCCTCGTCAGCTTCTGGCTCATCTCCCGCCTCGAGCACAAGCGGTGGATGGAGTTCATGCGCGCCCGCACTGCCAGCGCGATCGCTGCGGGCGGGGCCCTCGCCTTCGCCGGCCTCGGCTTCACCGCCGTCTACCGCGAGGGCTTCGAGACAGTGCTCTTCTACCAGGCGCTTACGCTGTTCGCCGAGGGCCTGATCCTCTGGGTGGTGCTCGGTGCAGTCGCCGCCGCGCTGGCCCTCGCCGGCATCGGTTACGCGATCTTCGGCCTCGGCCGCAAGCTGCCGCTGAAGCCGCTGCTCATAGGTGGCGTCTGCGTTCTGCTGCTGCTCTCCGTCGCCCTCGCCGGCAACGCCGTGCGCGCACTGCAAGAGGTGGACGTGATCGACGCCACGCCGATCGAGGGCAGTTGGGCTCGGTTGCCGATCTTCCTCGCCGAGCTGACCGGCATCCACCCGACGGTCGAGGGCATCGTCGTCCAGGCGACATTCATCGTGATCTACGCGCTCGGGGCGGCCTACGTGTTCGCCTGGCGACCCGCCCGCGAACGTCGCGCGGCACAGACGGAGGCCGCATGAGCACGGACGCGGTGCTCTCCCGCCACGATCTCCCTCGCCTCGACGAGGCGCCGTCGATCGTGCTGCGCGTGGGCGTCGACGTCGGCGGGACCTTCACCAAGGCGGTCGCGGTCGAGGCGGAGAGCCACCGGCTGCGTGCCCATCGGACCGTTCCCACCACCCACGGGGCCGCGGGGGGTGTCACCGAGGGAGTTGCCGAGGCGCTGCGCCGCCTTCTTGCCGACTTGGGCGGGGCCGGCGACGCGGTCGGCTACGTCGCCTTCTCGACGACGCAGGCGATGAACGCGCTGCTCGAGGGGGACGTCGCTGTCGTCGGCGTCGTCGGGATCGGCAGTGGCAGGGAGCTGCGCACCGCGGGACGGCGGACCCGGATTGGCTCGGTCAAGCTCGCTGCGGGGCGGGAGCTCCATACCGAGCACGAGTTGCTCGACGGCGCCCATCTCGCCGACGCGGCGATCGAAACCGCGGTGCGGCGGCTGAGGGAGCGGGGCTGCGAGGCGATCGCCGTCAGTGGCGCCTACTCCGTGGACGATCCCGAGCAGGAGCTGCGCGTCGCCGCTGCCGCGCGCGAGCTCGGCATGCCGGCGTGCTGCGGACACGAGCTCTCGGGGACCTACGGGCTCGAGACCCGTACCGTCAGCGCTGCGATCAACGCCGCGGTGCTACCCATCGTCGAGCAGACAGCCGGTCTCGTCGAGGACGCTCTCGCCGAGGCCGGGATCGACGCGCCGCTGCTCGTCCTGCGCGGCGACGGCGGCGCGATGAGCACGGCGTCGTTTCGCCGCCGCCCCTCCTTCACCGTGGGCTCCGGCCCGGCTGCCGGAGTGGCCGCGGCCCTTCATCAGCTCGGGGTAGCCGACGCGATCGTTCTCGAGTGCGGTGGGACCAGCTCGAACATCTCGATCGTCAAGCGCGGCCGCCCGGTTCTGCGCTCGATTCGGGTGATGGGCAGGCCGACCGCGATCCGCTCGGTCGACAGCTGGGTCGTAGGCGCCGCCGGTGGCAGCATGGCGCGACTGGGGCGGCGCCGCGTGGCCGAGGTGGGCCCGCGCAGCGCTCACGTCGCCGGCCTTCCCTACGCGTGCTTCGCGACGCGCGAGGAGCTTCTCTCGGGTGAGCTGCGCCTCGACGTCTGCTCGCCTCGCTCCGGGGACCCGGCCGAGTATGCCTGTGTCGTTGTCGGCGAGCGTCGGTTCGCGCTCACCGCCACCTGTGCCGCCAACGCCCTAGGTCTGGTGCCGGAGGACGCCCACGCGCGTGGGGAGGCCGTCCTCACCGCCTTCGCGCCCCTCGGCCGGCGTCTGCGGATGGCGCCCGAGGAGGCGGCACGGGCGCTGCTCGACGGCGCGATCGAGAAGGTCGCGAGCGCGGCCCACGAGGCTCGTCGCTGTCACGGCCTGGGGCCCGACTCCCCGCTCGTCGCTCTCGGGGGGGCGGCCGAGGCGCTCGCGCCGGAGGTCGCCCGGCGCCTCGGGGTCGACCTCGTGTGCCCGCAGCACCCCGAGATCCTCTCCTCGATCGGTGCGGCGCTGTCGTTGGTCCGCACCGAGGTGGTCCGGACCGCTACCGCGGGCGGAGACCCCCAGGCGAAGCTCGCCGCGGCTCGCGAAGCCGAGCGAGAGTGCGTCGCGGCGGGCGCCGCGGCGGCGACCGTCGCGACGGAGACCTCATACGAGCCGGCCGAGAGCTTGGTGCGCGCCGTCGCCACCGGGGCCGTGGAGCTCGAGGCCGGGGCAGCGTCCCGGCATCTCGTCGGCCCCGAGCGCCGCCGCCAGGCCGCCGCGACAGCGCTGGACATCCATGACGAGGGTCTCGCGCTCGTCGTCGAAAGCGACCTGTACGCCGTCTACCGGGCCGGCGGCGAGGACGCCTGTCAGGTTGCCGTGGTCGACCCTCTGGGGGGCGTGCCGCTCGCCGAGAAGGCGAAGGTGCTCCTCCTCGGCGAGGGGAAGGACCTGCTCACGCGGCTTCGCGAGGCGGTCGACGACGCTACGCTCAACCTAGGCGTGGCGTCGATGCTGCCCCGTGTCGTGCTGATCTGCGGCCCCCGGATCGTCGATCTCTCCGACGCTCGCCACCTCGAGGAAGTCCTTGCTGTCGCGGGCCGTGCTCTGGACGAGCACACCGGCCCGGCGGTGGCGGTGCTGGTGGGCTGAGGGTGTCGCTCTACCGCCAAGCCGGGGGTCTCTCCTCGCGCGCGCTTGCCGCTGTCGCGGTCACCATCGCCCTGACCGGAGCCTTGATCGGCTTCTTCGTCGGGCGCGGCTCCGTCGCGCAGCCGTCTGCCGTCGAGGTCGTCGCCGCTGCCCGCAAGGCGCTCACCCCTGTCGAGCTCGGGCTCGAGCAGGTCCCGATCGAGTACGAAGGCGCGCTGGGCCAGGACGGCGAGGTCATCGCCGAGACCGAGTACGAGGCCGCCCAAGCGACGGCGGAGCGGACCGAAGCTGCTCTGACCGAAACGGGCGACGACATGAGGGCAATAGACCCGGCCGGCTACGCAGCGGCCACCCGTGCTCTCGCGCGGCTCATCGCAGCGATCGACGACGTTGCGCCGCCTTTCCGTATAGAGGCTCTCTCAGCTCGCGCCAGCGCCCGGATCGACTCGCTTACGGGCGATTCGGAGTAGGCCCGACGCCACTTCCACCCAGCAGCGTCAACAGGCCCGCTTCGTCGAGGACCTCGGTCTCGTATTTCTCGGCCTTGGCCAGCTTCGAGCCGGGGTTGTCGCCGGCGACCAGGTAGTCGGTCTTCTTCGAGACTGAGTTGACCACCTTGCCTCCCGCGGCCTTGATCAGGGCGCCGGCCTCCTCGCGGGTCAGCTCGGGGAGGGTGCCGGTGAGGACGAGGGTCTTGCCTTCGAGCGGCCCGCCGCCAGCACGCCGTTCGGAGGGGTCCTGCTCGAGGCGCAGCCCCTTCTGCCTCAGCTTCTCGACCAGGGCCCAGGTGGGCTCGTCGGCGAGCGACTCGGCGATCTGCACGGCCATGATCGGGCCGACGCCCTCGACCTCCTCGATTCGCTCGGGGTCGGCTTCGTGCAGGGCGTCGATCGAGCCGAAGTGGTCGGCCAGCGCCTCCGCCGTGACGAAGCCGACGCCGGGCAGGCCGAGCGCGTAGAGAACGCGTTTGAAGGGCCGTGAGCGGGAGGCGTCGATCGCCGCGACCAGATTGCGGGCGGAGACCTCGCCGAAGCCCTCGAGGCCCGCCAGCTGCTCCTCGCGCAGCTCGTAGACGTCGGCGACGTCGGCGATCAGCCCTTCCCGCAGGAAGCGCATCGCCTGCTTCTCGCCCAGCCCGTCGATGTCCATAGCGCCCTTGCTGACGAAGTGCTTGACGTGCTGGAAGGACTGGCCGGGGCAGCCGGACCGGTTGGGGCAGATGGAGAAGACCGCGTCCTCGGGCTTGACGATCGGCGTCTCGCAGGCGGGGCATCGCTTCGGTGGCTTGACGCGGCGGGTCCCCTTGGGGCGGCGCTGCGGCAGCGGCGCCACGACCTGCGGGATCACGTCGCCCGCGCGCATCACCACCACCTCGTCGCCGACCCGCACGTCCTTGCGCGCCAGGTCCTCCTCGTTGTGAAGGGTCGCGGTGGAGACGGTGACGCCGCCCACCTGGACCGGCTCCAGCATCGCAAAGGGCACCAGGTGGCCGGTGCGGCCGACGTTCCAGACCACGTCGAGCAGCTTCGTCGTCGCGGTCGTCGGCGCGAACTTCCAGGCGATCGCCCAGCGCGGCTCGCGCCCGACCACGCCCAGCTCTCGCCAGAGCGCGCGCTCGTCGACCTTGACCACGACGCCGTCGATCTCGTAGTCGAGCTCGTCGCGGCGCTCCTCCCACCGGCGGCACCGCTTCACCACCGACTCGATGCCGGGGTGGTGGTCGGTGTCGGGGTTGACCTTGAAGCCGCGCTCGCGCAGCCACTCGACCTCCTCGGTATGGGTGGCGAGGTCGAGGCCGCGGGTCGCGCCGATGCCGTAGCACCAGACCGAGAGCGGCCGTTCGGCGGCGAGCGCCGGGTCGAGCTGGCGGATCGAGCCGGCAGCCGAGTTCCGCGGGTTGGCGAAGGTCGGTTCGCCGGCCTCGGCACGGCGCTCGTTCAGGGTCTTGAAGTCGGCGATCGGCAGGTAGACCTCGCCCCGGACTTCGACCAGGGGCGGGGCGTCCTCGATGCGCAGCGGGATCGCCTTGATCGTTCGCAGGTTCTGGGTCACGTCCTCGCCGACGCGCCCGTCGCCGCGGGTCGCGCCGCGGATGAAGACGCCGTCCTCATAGGTGAGCGAGATCGCCAGCCCGTCGATCTTCGGCTCGGTGGTGTAGCTGAATTCGGCGGCGCTGATGTCGAGACGCTTGAGGTGGTTGCGAATGCGGGTCTCCCAGGCCCGCAGCTCCTCCTCGTTGCGGGCGTTGCCGAGCGAGAGCATCTGCTCGGCGTGCTCGACCTGGGCGAAGCGCTCCAGGGGGGGAGCCCCGACGCGCTGCGTGGGCGAGTCGGGCGTGCGCAGCTCCGGGTTCTCCGCCTCGATCGCCCGCAGCTCGTCGAGCAGGGCGTCGTACTCGTCGTCGCCGATCGTCGGGTCGTCGAGGACGTAGTAGCGGCGGTTGTGCTCCGCCAGCTCCCGCCTCAACCATTCCGCCCGCGTGCTCTGCTCTCGCTCGCTCGCACTCATGATCACCGGCGATCTTGCTCGCTCGGATACAGCTTCGCGCTTCGCCGCGGGCGGCTCACGCACAGGCGGCCAGCATCTCCTCGAACCTCCAGCCGCGCAGCTTCTCCAGGCCGCCCCGGTCGGTGAGGTCGAAGTGGATCGGCGTGACCGAGATCCGCTTCTGCGCGACGGCGTTGAGGTCGGTGCCCTCGATCTCCTCGTAGCCGGGCTGCCAGCCGTAGATCTCGTAGTGGCGCCTGCCGCCCTCCTCGCCGACCAGCTTCAGCTCGTCGTTGTAGATCCGTTTGCCGAGCTTGGTCACCTCGACGCCCTGCGGCTGGCCTGCGGGGCAGTTGACGTTGATCAGCGTCGCCTCCGGCATCGGCTCGGCGATCAGGCACCGCACCAGCTCGGCCGCGAAGGGAGCGGCGGCGGCGAAGTCGAAGCGCCCGCTGACGTAGCCCATGCCGCCGCCGGAGGATTGCTGGGAGACGGCGAGGGCGGGGATGCCGAGGACGATTCCCTCGAAGGCCGCGGCGACCGTGCCCGAGTAGGTGATGTCGTCGCCGAGGTTGGCGCCGTGGTTGATGCCGGAGACGATCAGGTCGGGCCGGTGGCCGACCAGGCCCAGCTCGGCGAAGCGGACGCAGTCGACCGGGGTCCCGTCCGTCGCATAGCCCTTGTCGCCGTCGCCGAACTCGACCTCCTCGACGGTCAGCGGCGAGCGCGTCGTGATGCTGCGCGCGGTCGCGCTGCGGTTCGAGTCGGGCGCGATCACGTCGACCTCGACGCCGTCGATCTCGCGCAGCGCACGCCGCACCGCCTGCAGTCCGGGCGCCGTGATCCCGTCGTCGTTGGTGAGGAGGACTCGCATGAACGTCGATTCTAGGCTGCGGGTCGGTGCTCCCTGGAGCGCTGCTCGAAGAAGTTCCAGCCGCGACACGTTCTGCGCGCCACGCGTGAATCGATCTCCGTCAGGGTCGATGCATGACGATCGCCCAGGTTGGACCGTTCACTACCGTGATCGAGGCGTTGGCGACGGCGGTGGGCGCTGCCGCGCTGCTCGGAGGTGTTGCTGCAGGGATCCTGGGTCTGGTTCGAGGGTCATCGCGGGCTGACCTCGAGGAAAACGCACTCGTGAGTGGGTACATCGGAGGCGGTCTCGGCGCGATCGTCGCCTTGATCGATACGGTCCTTCGCTATGCTCTCGTGAGGTGATTTGTCTGCATCGCGATATGAAACAGGCGATCCGCTACGCGAACATCGGCATCGGTGTGGGCACACTCATTGCCGTGGTTGGGGCCTTCGCTCTTCGGGGCCTAGGAGAAGGGGCTCTTCAGGCGACGAGCCTAACTGCCCTGTTTGGCGCGCTGGCCGTTTACCACGTGCTCCAGGAGCGAGCACGGCGCAAACGGCGCTGAGGCGTCAGTAGGACGCGATCTCGGCGGCGATCAGGTCCTGTTCGCGGTGGGCGAGACTGAGGTCGTAGACGCTCCCCATCAGGATCGAGAAGATCGTCAGCTTGCCGCTGCGGTTGAAGCAGTAGCCGGAGAGGTTGCTGACGCCGGTCAGGGTGCCGGTCTTGGTGCGGCAGCGGCCGAAAGCGGCGGTACCGCGCATTCGGTCGGCGACCGTGCCCTCGTGGCCGGTGAGGGCGAGCGACTGGACGAAGTCGTCGCCGATCTCCTCGTCGTGGACCGCGCGCAGAAAGCGAACGACGGCCGCGGGCGAGGCGGCGTTGGAGCGGGTCAGGCCCGAGCCGTCGACCGCGTTCAGGGCGGCGCCGCGATCGCGGGCGAAGCTCTCGACCACGGCGGCCCCGCCGGCGGTGCTGCCGGCCTCGCCGAAGCGGGCGCCGACCCCCTTCATCAGCATCTCGGCGAAGAAGTTGTTCGAGGGCACGTTGGTGGCCTCGGCAAGCAGCTCGATGCTCGGAGAGCGGACGACCGCCAGGGTCTCGGCGCGCTCAGGCGCGGCCCTCATGGCAACCGTGGCGGGGATGCGAACGCCGGCCCCGCGCAGCGCCCGAGCCAGCTTGCGAGCGGCAGCCTTCGCCGGGTCTGAGGCGAAGGCGCCGCCGCTGGAGCTGCTGTAGCCGGAGTTGAGCGAAAGCCCCGACAGGGGGCCGATGTAGGGGCTGGTCGCGTAGCCGGAGTCGGCGACGCCGCGGAGCCGGTCGAAGACGGTGTCGTCCGCATAGAGGCGACCGGTGACGGCTCGCAGGCCGGCCTGGCGCAGCTGGCGCTCGAGCGCAAAGAGGTTCGTGCCCAGGCCGCCGAGGAAGCGACCGTAGAACCCCGGGGTGCCAAGGGCCGGATCGCCGCCCCCCTTCAGATAGAGGCTGCCGTGCAGGACGCCGTTCGCGTCGATCTCCCCTTCGCCGAGGACCCGGGTGGAGAGGCGCGCCTGTGCCCCGAAGCGCCCGAGGGCGGTTGCGGTGGTGAACAGCTTCATGTTCGAGGCGAGCGGCCGCGGACGCTTGGCCGCGCGGGCGCACAGCGGCCGGCCGGTTTCGCCGTCGATGGCGAAGAGGCCGCTGGCGGCGCCCCCACCGCGGACGAGCCGGGCCTGGAGTGCAGAACAGCGCAGTTCGGCGGCGGTCGCCGGGGTCGCCACCGCGACGAGGAAGACGGCAAGGAGCCCGCAAATCGCGGCAATAGCTGCCGGGGTTCGCCCCACTGAGTGGGATAATGCATGTTTATGGGCAAAGTTGTGGACATAGAGTCGCAACCGCGACGGCGGCGCTCCCGCAAGCGCCCGTCGAAGACGGCTCTGGTCCTGGGCGGCGGCGGCTTCACCGGCGGCGTCTACGAGATCGGCGCTCTGCGCGCCCTCGACCTGCTCGCTGTCAACAGCACGGTCAACAGCTTCGACACCTACGTCGGCACCAGCGCGGGCTCCTTCGTCGCTTCGATGCTCGCCAACGGCGTCACCCCCGACGAGATGATGCAGGTGATCAACAGGCGGGTCCACTCCGAGCTGGAGGACCTCAACCTCGACAAGGTGCTCAAGCCGAACTACCTCGGCTTCGCCCGGAAGGCGGCGATGTTGCCGCTGAGGACCCTGGAGCTGATGCGCAACCTCGCGCGGATGGGCGATTTCTCGGCGATCGACATCGGCGTCGGCCTGGCCGAGGCGCTGCCGACCGGCTTCTACTCGGGCGGCGGGGTGGCCGATTACGTCGCCGGGGCGCTCTCCGAAGACGGGCGCGTCGACGACTTCCGCATGCTCGACAGGGAGCTGTACCTGACCGCCACGGACCTCGACACCTGCGAGCGCATCGTCTTCGGCGAGGAGGGCTGGGACGACGTGCCGATCTCCAAGGCGGTCCAGTGCTCGACGACGCTGCCGATCGTCTACAAGCCCGTCAACCTCAAGGGCCGCCAGATGGTCGACGGCGGCATCCGCTCGACCACGAACGTCGACATCGCGGTCGAAAAGGGCGCCAAGTTCATCGTCGTCGTCAACCCGCTCGTCCCCTTCGTCAACGACTTCGAGAAGACGATCCCGACAGTCTTCGGCACCCGCGTGCGGAGGGTCTCCGACATGGGCCTGCCCGCGATCGCCAACCAGACCTTCCGCCTGATCGCCCACGCCCGCCTGCACCAGGCGGTCGAGATGTGGCAGGAGCGCTACCCGGGCGTCGACATCATCCTGATCGAGCCCGAGCCCAACGACGAGCTGATGTTCGGCACGCCGATCATGGACTACTCGCGGCGGCTGAAGATCGCCCGTCACGGCTTCGAATCCGTCACCGCGGCGCTGGCTCAGGACTACGACCGCTACAAGGAGATCGCCGAGCGCCACGGCTTGGAGATCTCCGGGCGCCGGGTTCGCCGCGTCGTCGAGCGGGCCGCGGAAGAGGAGTCCGAGCAGCTCTCCGCCTGGCGCCGCGTTCTGGAGCAGACCACCTCAGCCCTCCTGCGCCAGTCCGGCGAGGCGTCGTAGTCCCAAGGTGAGGGGAGGGCCGGTGCCCCTTTCTGGGAATTGATGTCGCACGCGCTGCGCGCTTAGCGACAATCTGAGAGCGCGGCTGCGCCGCGCCTGGAATCACGAGTGCGGCGGCCGCCTGCGGCGACATTCCCAGAAAGGGGAACCGGGCCTCCTATCCAGCTCGGAGCGTAGGAAGCCGAGCTGGCCGCAGCAGGGATTTACCTCAGCTTCCGAAACGGCATTCGCCCAAGCTTGGAGTCGGAGCTGGCGTGTGCTGGGAGGGGTCGGGTGGGTCTCTGGGCGAATGTGGCCGAAGGCCGCCGCTGCACTCGTGGTTCTCAGCGCGGGCGTAGCCCGCGCTCTCAAATTGTCGCTAAGCGCGCGGAGCGCGCGTGCGACATCAATTCGACCAGAGACCCACCCGACCCCTCTGGACAACAGCTAGCTCGCGTAGAGCTGCTCGATCTCGTTCTCGTGCTTGGCGGTGACGACCGCGCGCTTGACCTTCAGGGTCGGCGTCAGCTCGCCGCCTTCCTGCGACAGGTCCCTGGGCAGGATCGCGATCTTCTTCACCTGCTCGACCCGGGCGAATTTCTCGTTGATCTTCGTCACGTGGTCTTCGATCGACTGGCGGATGTCGGGGTTGGCTGCAAGCTGCTCGGGGTCCTCGGGCAGGCCGTGTTCCTTGGCGTAAGCGACCGCTTCTTCGGGGTCCAGCGTGACCAGGGCGACGAGGTAGGGCTTGCGGTCGCCGACGACGACGCACTGGGAGACCAGCGGGTGCTGCTTGATCTCGTTCTCGAGGTTGGCCGGGGTGATGTTCTTGCCGCCCGCGGTGATGATGATGTCCTTCTTGCGGCCGGTGATCTTGAGGAAGCCGTCCTCGTCG
Organism: uncultured Actinomycetes bacterium; assembly: GCA_946482365.1. Next base: position 17,785 of record CAMLQY010000020.1, on the reverse strand, counting down.
AACTCGCCGATGTCGCCGGTGTGCAGCCAGCCGTCGACGATCGTCTCCCGGGTCGCCTGCTCGTTCTTGTAGTACCCCTGGAAGACGTTGGGGCCCTTGACCAGGATCTCGCCGTCCTCGGCGATCTTCACCTCGCAGCCCGGGAACGGCTTGCCGATCGTGCCGATCTTGAAGTCGTCGGGGGTGGAGATCGTCGCCGCGGTGGAGGTCTCGGTCATCCCCCAGCCCTCGAGGATGAGCACGCCGGCCGCGTCGAAGAAGTGCAGGATGTCGGGGTTGATCGGGGCGGCGCCGGAGACGGCGAGCCGCAGGTTGCCGCCGAAGAGGCCGCGGATCTTGGAGAGGACTTTCCCGTCGGCGAACTCGTACTGCTTGCGCAGCAGGAAGCCTGGCTCGCGGCCTTCGCGCTCGAGCGCCCGGACCTTCTTGCCGGTCGATATCGCCCAGTTGAAGATCGCCTTTTTGAGGCCGCCCTCTTTCTCGACAGCGCTGGTCGCGGCCGTGTAGATCTTCTCGAAGATCCGCGGCACGGAGGGGAAGTAGGTCGGTTTCAGCTCGGCCAGGTTGGGCAGGATCTTCAGCGGGTCGCGCTCCCAGTATGCGAGGGTGGCGCCGAGGTCGAAGCTGCCGAGCTGGATCAGCAGGGCGAAGGAGTGGGCAAGGGGGAGGAAGAGGTAGGTGACGTCTTCGCCCTCGATGACGCTGTTCTCCTTGACCATGTCCAGCATCGCCCGGTAGTTGCCGTGGCTGATGACGCAGCCCTTGGGGGGGCCGGTCGTGCCGGAGGTGTAGATGAAGGTGCAGATGTCCTCCGGCGTGACCGACTGCCAGCGGGCGTCCCACTCGGCGGCGTCGCGGCCGGCGCCACGCGCGGCCAGGTCCTCGAGCGAGATCGCGTCGTCGCTGGAGCCGGTCATGCGGACGACGTGCTCGAGCAGGGGCAGGCGGTCGCGAACCGCGCGGATCTTCTCCATCTGCTCGTCGTCCTCGACCACGACGACCTTCGCGTCGGAGTTCTCCAGCACGTACTGGCACTCCTCGGGCGAGTTGGTCTGGTAGATCGGGACGACGACCGCCCCGGCGGAGAGCGCGGCGAAGTCGGCGTAGGTCCACTCGGGGCGGGTGTTGGCCAGGATCGAGACCTTGTCGCCCTTGACGACGCCAAGGTCGATCAAGCCGAGCGAGAGCGAGCGGACGGTCTCCTGGACCTGGTCGAAGCTACGCTTGACCCACTCGCCGTCCTGCTTGAAGCAGACCGCGGGGGAGCTGCCGTAGAGCTTCGCGGAAAGTGGCAGCAGGTCCGCCAGCGTGACCGATTTGGTTCCCCGCTCCATGCGGGGGGAAGTCTAGTTGAGCACTACGTGGCGCGAGGCCGCCCCTGTCCCCTGCTGATCGAGTCCAGGCTTCGCATCGAGCTCTGGAAGAGGGTCTTGTCGATGCGGCCGTGGAAGATGGGAACGCCCATCTCCACGCACTTGCCGATCACCTCCTGACGCTTCATGTGAAGCTCCTCGGCAAGCTCGGACGGAGTGAGGTGATTGGCCACGGCGGACCTCCCTTGTCGTTGAAACCAGGTAGGGAGAATTTACCCCTCGTGCGGGATGTGTCAATGAAGCCGAGGGTCCCCGGCGGGTCGCAGGCGCGATAATGGCCTTCAGTGCCGGCCGCCACCGAGAACCCCGACACGAAGCCGGTCGCCGTGCCGATGCCCCGACGCGGCCGCGTCGGGGTGATCCTCGCGCTCGGCCTGGCCCTGCTGGTGCTCGGCTACGCCCTGGTCGAGATCTCCACCCAGGAGGCGGGACCGGACGTGGTTCGGGTGGACGGCATCGCCGACGCGCAGGGGACCTTCGGCGGGATCCCGCAGGAAGGGGACCGGCTCGGCTCCGCCGACGCCCCGGTCTCGATCCAGGTCTTCAACGACCTGCAGTGCTCCAGCTGCCGCGAGGACTTCCTGGGGACGATTCCCGGCCTGGTCGAACGCCATGTCCGGCCGGGCGACGTCAAGCTGCTGATGCGCCACTACTCGGTCGCGCAGAACCCGGTCCAGCTCGGCTTCTTCGGGGCCGAGGCAGCAGCCGAGCTGGGATACGGCTGGCAGTACACCTATCTCTTCTTCCGCAACCAGGACGAAGCCGAGCGCTTCGGCGTCGACGACGAGTTCATGGCCTCCCTTGCCGCCTCGGTGGGCGAACTCGACGTCGCCGAGTGGAAGGAGGTGCTCGACCGCGAAGGCGAGGCCGGCAGCCCGGTCGCGCGGCGGCTCGAAGGCTACGACCAGCTCGGCACCGACCTCGGCATCCGCACGCGCCAGGCGACGATCGTCAGCGGGCCCGCCGGCACACGCACCCTCCAGGACGGCCCGACGCAGGCCCAGATCGAAGCCGCGATCGAGGCGGTCCGCTAGCGCCGCTCCCCGTCTGGGATAATCGCCGCTCTCGGGGCGTGGCGCAGCCTGGTAGCGCGCACCGTTCGGGTCGGTGAGGTCCCCGGTTCAAATCCGGGCGCCCCGATGTAGACAATAAGTTCCGACGCGTTTGCCAGTTGTTCGGGGACGCCAGGTGATGCTCGACGAAGATCTCGCGGAGCTTTATGGCGTTGAAACCCGCGTGCTCGTGCAGCAGGTCCGGCGCAACGAAAAGCGCTTCCCCGCAGACTTCATGTCCCAGCTTTCGACTGAGGGGTTCAGCAACTTGAAATCACAATCTGTGATCTCAAGCGGTGGGCACGGCGGTCGGCGCAAGCGCCCCCTGGTCTTAGCCGAGCAAGGGGTGGCGATGCTCTCCGGGGTTCTTCGCAGCGATCGGGCCGTCGCGGTGAACATTGAGATCATGCGTGCGTTTGTCGAGCTGCGGCGCGTCGCCGGCTCGTTCGATGAGCTTCAGAAGCGACTTGATCAGATGGAACTGGACATCGGGGCGCGTCTGAGCGAGCACGACGAGTTCCAGCACCTAGGCGGCGCTGCGGGTGATGCCGACACCAGTTCGGGTGGATTCACGATCATTCGTTCGAATGGCCACCTACCAGACCGTCAGCGACCTAGGCTTGTCGTGATCGCGGATCGCTCGGTCCTTGGTGACGAGATCGAGGCCGTGCTCGATCGCCGTTGCGTAGATCAGCCGATCGGCAGGATCGCCGGGGAAGGAGGCAGGCAGGCCAACGGCGGTATCCGCGACTGCTGGGGTCACGCCGAGCGTACGCACCTGTGAAGCCAGTCCGTCGAGCCAGGACCGGATCGGAACCGTGACGGCGATGCGCTCGTGTCTCGCCAGCCATGCCAGCTCATACCAGGAGATCGCCGCGACTACGAGCTCCTCCGCGCTCTCCAGGGCCTTGCGCGCGGGTGAGCTGACTCGGTTCGGCTCCGCCGACCACCAGTGGACGACGTGGGTATCGAGAAGGATTGCCCCCACGCTTACGCGGCGTTCCAGCGCTCGCCGGTCGAGAACAGCTGCTCCTCATCGACCGCGGTCATCGCAACGCCGTCGAATGAGCCCTTCAACGAGCGTGCGCCGGAGGCGGGTATGAGACGGGCCACAGGACGGCCATGGCGGGTGATCTCGATTTCTTCACCCGCTGCAGCGTCGTCCAAGAGGCGCAGGATCGTTGCCTTTGCGTGGGTAGCGGTCACTTGTTTAGCCATATGGACAGAATAGCGGACAGATGCCGCCCGGGCCAGCCACCCGACAAGGCACAATGTCGGGTCTCGTGCGCAGGCTTCTGATCGTCCCGCTGACCGCGGCGCTGCTGGCGCTGACTCCTGCCATGGCGGGATCGCTGACGCCGGTGGTGCCGCCCGGCTTCATCGGGATGTCGCCACAGAACGCCACCGACGGGACCGACTACGAGCTGATGCGAGAAGCGGGGATAACCAGCGTGCGCATGCCCCTCAACTGGGCGGTGATCGAGCCCGATTTCGCCGATCGCCGCGACCCCGACTGGTCCTGGCTGGACGAACAGGTGGGGCTTGCGGCCGAGCACGGCATCACCATCTACCTCTTCGTCTGGGGCACCCCTGACTGGATCTCCCCGCGCCTGGGCGCCGAGCCCGTCTCGAGCGCCCGCCAGCGACGGGAATGGCTTCGTTTCCTGCGCACCGCGGTTTTTCGCTACGGGCCGCGAGGCAGCTTCTGGCGCGAGAACCGCGAGCTGCCCCGCAGGCCGGTTCGCCAGTGGGAGATCTGGAACGAGGAGAACATCGTCACCTTCTCCCGCCGGCCGGATCCGGAGAGGTTCGCGCGGCTGATCCGCATCTCGGGGCGGCTGCTGCACCGCTTCGACCCCGGCTCGACGGTGATCATGGGCGGCCTCTTCGGGCGCCCCCTGCAGATCCCCCCGAACATAGCGTCCGACGCCTTCCTCGCCGGCGTCTACGAAAGCCCAGGGATCGAGCGCTACTTCGACGGCGTGGCGCTTCATCCCTACGTCGCCGACGCGGGCACCATGTTCGGCCAGATCGAAGCCCTGCGCCGGGTGATGGGGTTCTACGGCGACAGCGAGACACCGCTCTACATGACCGAGGTCGGCTGGGGGTCCGACGGGTTCGAGTCCCGCTGGGAGCGTGGCCCCCGCGGTCAGGCCCGCGAACTGGACCGGGCCTTCGCGATGCTGAGCGAAAACCGCCACCGCTGGCGGATCGGCGGCGTCTGGTGGTTCTCCTGGACCGACGCGGCCGGCTCGTGCCAGTTCTGCGACTCGGCCGGCCTGCTCACCGTCGACCGCGAGGCGAAGCCGTCCTGGTACCGCTTCAACGCCTGGACCGGGGGCGACGCCCATACCGTGCCGCGCGCGCCCGCCAGGGCGTTGCGGGCCACGCCGTAGGCGCTGGCGCCCTGACGCTGCATCGCCGCGCCCGCCGGCACTCTGGACCCTGACTGCAATCGAACATAGAGTCGGTTGAATGGACTTGATCGCAATCGCGATTCTGATCGTGGCTCTCGTCGCCGCCTGTGCCTACCTCGCCGTCCTGAACGTCGAAGGACGGCGTGCACAGCGCCGGTTCATGGTGCTTGCCGAAGTGGCGGAGGTGTCCGAGGCCGCCACTTCTCTCGAGGAGACCTTCGAAGCGATCTGCGACGTCATCGTCCCGGCGCTGGCCGACTTCTGCATGATCGACGTGATCGAGAACGGGCACGTGCGGCGCGTCGCGGTGCGGGTGGCGCCGGGCGCCGGCCCGGACGCCGAGCAACGGCTGCTGGAGCGGAAGCCGTCGATTCCTGAGCGGATGGTGCGGGGCGAGGAGGGAGCGACCCCCGAGCTGCGTTTCTTCGAGCGGATGACGGAGAAGGACCTGCGCGAGATCGCCCACGACGAGGGCGCGGATCTCGAGTTCCTGCGCAGCTTCGAGGTGCGATCGGCGATCACCGTCCCGCTCAAGGCCCGGGGCAGGGTGACGGGAGCCCTGACCCTGGGCGTCGCCTGGTCCGGCCGGCGCTACAGGCGCCGCGACGCCCAGTTTGCCTGGATCCTCTCCGGCCGCGTGGCGCTTGCCCTCGACAACAGCGGGCTCTTCGCCGACCTCGAGCGGGTCGAAGCGGCGCGGGCGGAGATCGCCGAAACGCTCCAGCGGGGTCTTCTGCCGCCGCCCCTGCCCCACATTCCCGGCTGGTCGCTAGCCGCCATGTACCGGCCGGCGGGCGCCGAGAATGAGGTGGGCGGGGACTTCTACGACGCCTTTCGCATCGCCGGCGGCTGGATGCTCGTCGTCGGCGACGTGACGGGCCGTGGCGCCCAGGCCGCCTCGATCACCGCGCTGGCCCGCTACACGCTGCGCACCGCGGCGATCCTCACCGACGACCCCGTCGCGGCGCTGGCCACCCTCAACCGTGCGCTGCTCGCGCGGCGCGGCGCGGCGCTCTGCAGCGTCGCGGCGCTGGCGCTCAGCGAGGACCCGAGCCTGCCGGTCCGGATCGCGGTTGCCGGGCACCTGCCGCCGCTGCTGGTGACCGGGGAAGACGTGAGCGAGATCGCTCCCGCCGATCCGGTGCTGGGCGCGTTCGCGAATGGCAGATGGCGGGTCTGCCGCACCCAGGTCGAGCCTGGCCAGCAGCTAGTCATCGTCACCGACGGGATCACCGAGGCGGCGGGGAGCGAAGGCCGCTTCGGCGAGGAGCGCCTGCGCATGCACCTCGCCGGCGCCGGCAGCCCCGCACACGTGGTGCTGCGACTGGAGGGGGCGTTGCACGTCTTCACCGAGGGAGCTCTCGACGACGACGCGGCGATTCTCGCCGTCTCCCGGGCGGACGGCGATGGCTGACTCCCCCGAGGCGCTGGTCAGGTGCCTCTTCGAAGCCTTCAACCAGCGCGACGCGGACGCCATCGTCGGGCTCTGCTCCGAGCAGATGGAGTTCGTCTCGGTCACCGGTGGGGAGGCGGGGCGCGAGAACCCCTACAGCGGCCGCCAGGGGCTGCGCGACTACCTCGCGGACGTCGAAAAGGTATGGGAAGAGCTGCTGATCACGCCCGGGCGCGTGGAGCGCCGCGGCGGCCGGCTGCTGGTCCTGGGCCGCGTCTACGTGCGCAGTCGCGAGCTGGGCATCAGGGACATGCCGGCAGCCTGGATCTGGGAATTGCGGGGGGGAAGCTTCGTGCGCGGCGAGGTGTTCGTCGACCCCGAGCAGGCGATCACCCGCTTCGCGAGCGGCACCGCATGAGGGAGCCGGTTTTGTGGCGACTCACCTCGGGTACCGGAATGGCCAGCGACTGGCGGCTATGCTCGGAACCGCGGAGACGGCGATCTCTCGGCGGGAAGCGGTAAATGGCAAACGGCACCACTAACGAGAGCCCGAAAGTGCTTCAGATGAAGCTTCCCGCCAGGGCGGAGAACGTGGCGGTGATCCGCCACGCGCTGGCCGGGATGGCAGAGCAGATCGGAATGGACGAAGCCGGGCTGGCCGACCTGAAGACCGTGGTCACCGAGGCCTGCACGAACGTCGTCGTCCACGCCTACCCGAACGGCGACGGCCCGCTCTTGGTGGAAGCCGAGCCGGACGACGAGGGCCTCACCGTGATCGTCCGCGACACCGGCTCGGGCATCAGCCCGGAGGCCGACTCCGACCGGGCCAGCCTCAAACTCGGCCTCTCGCTGATTGCAGCCCTCTCCAGCAGCTTCAGCATCTCCGGCGGTCTCGATCGAGGCACGGAGGTGATGATGCGCGTGCCGCTGCAAGGCGGCGGGAGCAGCGGCGAGCCCAGCGAGCAGAAGCTGGTGCCGGAGGTGACCGGGGCCGAGATCGCGGTCGGCCGGCCGGAGCTGCTCGAACCGGTCCTCGCCAACCTGGTCGGCTCCCTTGCCGCGCGCCAGGAGATCTCGGTCGAGCGCCTCGCCGACGCGGTCCTCCTGACAGACGCGATATCCATCGCGGCCCCGGGCCGCTTCGCCGACGGTTGCGTCCGCGTCGGCCTGGGCGAGAGCGAGGCTGGGCTCGAGCTCCGCCTGGGCCCGATGGAGAAGGGCGCCGCCGGGCGGATCCGCCGCGAGCTCGAGGTCCCCGGTGTCGGTGCCTCGCTGGAGGCGCTCGCCGACGAGCTCACCGTCGAGGAGTCCGAGGACGGCGACTACCTGGTCGTCCGCTTCGCCGGCATCCCCAAGGCCTAGGAGGCTTTCTCGCCCTCTCCTCCAAGCCCCCGTTCCTCCTCGATCCTCTCGCGGATGCGGGCCAGGGCGCGGCGCAGGATGCGCGAGACGTGCATCTGGGAGTGGCCGATCTGCTCGGCGATCTGCGACTGGGTCATGTCCTCGACGAAGCGCAGCCGCAGGACGACGCGCTCGCGCTCTTCGAGGAAGGGCAGGGCGGAGTCCAGGGCGACCCTGCCCTCGATCAGCTCGAAGCGCTCGTCCTCGGCGCCGATCCAGTCCGACGGGGGCGCTTCTTCGGATTCGTCGCCGCCGGCCGGCCGGTCGAGCGAGAGCGTGCGGCGGTTGTGGTTGGCCTCCAGCACCTCGAGCACGTCGGTCTGCTCCAGCTCCAGGCGCTCGGCGATCTCGCCCACCGAGGGCGAGCGCTGGAGCTGCTTGGTCAGCTCGGTGATCGCCTTGTCGACCTCGGCCATGCGGTCGTGCAGGCCGCGGGGCACCCGCACGGTCCAGACCCGATCGCGGAAGTGGCGCTTCAGCTCGCCCAGGATCGTCGGTGAGGCGAAGGCCGTGAAGGGGATGCCGCGCTCAGGGTCGAAGCGGTCGACGGCGCCCAGCAGGCCGAGGTTGGCGACCTGGAGCAGGTCGTCGAAGGACTCACTGGCTCCGCGGTAGCGCAGCGCCAGTCGCCGCGCGAACGGCATGTTCCGCTTGACCAGCTCCTCGCGAAGCGCCGGGTCGCGAGAGGCTGCGAACTCTCGCCAGAGCTTCGCTTCGTCGATCTCCACAGAGTCAGCTTAGGGGCCCGTCGCGCTAGGCTCCGGCCCAGGCTTCGCAACCGTCCAGTCCGATTCAAAGAGGAGACGCCCAGATGGCATTTTCGGTTCCCGACCTTCCCTACGCCTACGACGCGCTCGAGCCCCACATCGACGAGGCGACGATGCGCGTGCACCACGACAAGCACCACCAGGCCTACGTCGACAAAGCGAACGCGGCCCTGGAGGGGACCGAGTGGGCCGACCGCGAGGTCGAGGACGTGCTGCGCAACCTCTCCAGCCTCCCCGCAGACAAGCAGGGCCCCGTCCGCAACAACGCCGGCGGCCACTACAACCACACCCTCTTCTGGGAGATGTTGAGCCCCGAGGGCGGCGGCACCCCCAGCGGCGACCTGGCGGCGGGAATCGACGAGACCTTCGGCTCCTTCGACGCCTTCAAGGACGAGTTCAAGAACGCCGGCATCGCCCGCTTCGGCTCCGGCTGGGCCTGGCTGGTCAAGGACAGCTCCGGCCTCGCCGTCGTCTCCACCCCCAACCAGGACTCGCCGGTCTCCGATGGCAGCGTGCCGCTGCTGGGCTGCGACGTCTGGGAGCACGCCTACTACCTCAAGTACCAGAACAGGCGCCCCGACTACATCGACGCCTTTTGGAACGTCGTCAACTGGGACTTCGTCGCCCAGCGCCTGGCCGAGGCCGGCTAGGAGGCGACTGAGGTTCTCGCCGGTCGCGCCGCCTCGGGCAGGTGGCGCGGCTCGGCGCCGTCCTTGGGCGGGATCAGGCTCATCGCGTGCTCGGCCTTGGCGGTGATCGTCAGGCTCGGGTTGACGCCGGGGTTGGCGGGGATCGCCGCTCCGTCGCAGACCAGCAGGTTCTCGTAGCCGAAGACGCGGTTGCCGGCGTCGACGACGCCGCTCTGCGCATCGGCGCCGACCGGCGCCCCACCCAGGATGTGCGCGGTCGAAGGAATGTTGCGGACCGACTCGGTGAGTGCGCTCTGGGCGACGCCGCCCATCCGCTTCGCGAACCAGCGGGTCACCTGCTCGGCGGCGGGGATGTAGGTGGGGTTGGGCCGGCCGGGGTCCTGTTCGGTGGTCAGGCGCACGCCGCGCCCGAAGATCTTGCGCTTGGGCCGGAAGTGCATCGCCGCGTCAACCGTCTGCATCACCAGCAGGATCACCGTGCGCTGGGACCAGCGGTGGGGGATCAGCATCCGGGCCGTGCGCAGAGGATGGCGCAGGATCGCCGCCAGCCACTTGATCGGCCGGCTCAGTTTGGTCCCCGGGCCGGTCATCGCCGTGAAGGTGGCCGACATCGCGTCGCCGCCGGTGCCGTAGGTGACGACCTCGATGTGGGTGTCGGGGTCGGGGTAGATGCTCGAGGTGATCGCGACCGAGCGGCTGAAGTCGCGCTCGTCGTCGGGGGCGGTTACCGCCTGGATCGACTCCGAGTTGGTGCGGACGAGGTCGCCGAGGCGGTCGGAGATGCGAGGCAGGGCGCCGCTGTGGCGGCAGTTGGCGAGCAGGTTGTTGGTGCCGAGCGCGCCGGCGGCGACGATCACGCCGCGTGCCGTCTGCGTGCGCCGTTCCTTGCGCAGCCAGGAGCCGGAGCGCTCGCTGGTCACGGCGTAGCCGTCGGAGCCGTCGGCGGCGCCGAGCGGGCGGATCTCGGTCACTTGGCGTTCGGGCTCGATCCGGACGCCGAGCTTCTCGGCGAACCAGAGGTAGTTCTTCATCAGCGTGTTCTTCGCGCCGTGGCGGCAGCCCACCATGCAGCTGCCGCAGCGCATGCAGCCGGTGCGGCTCGGGCCCTCTCCTTCGAAGAAGGGGTCGGGAACCTCCATGCCGGGCTTGTCGAAGAAGACGCCGACGCGGGTGTTGGTGAAGGTCTCGCCGACGCCGATCTCCTCGCCGTATTCCTGCAGCAGCTTGTCGGCGGGCCCGATCCCTTCGTACTCGACGACGCCGAGCATGCGCTCTGCCGTGTCGTAGTGCGGGGCGAGCTCGCGCTCCCAGTTGCCCAGCTCGCTCCACTGGGGGTCGTCGAAGAAGGCGGGGCGCGCCCGGTAGAGGGTGTTCGCGTAGCCGAGGCTGCCGCCGCCGACCCCGCTGCCGGAGACGATGAAGACGTCCTTGAAGAAGGTCATCCGCAGCACTCCGCGCATTCCGAAGCGCGGCAACCAGAAGTAGCGCCGCGGGTGGCGCACGTTCGACTCGGCGAAGTCCTCGTCGCGGAACCTGCTCCCGCACTCCAGGACGGAGACCGAGTAGCCCTTTTCGGCGAGCCTCAAAGCCGATACGGAGCCACCAAAGCCAGACCCGACGACTATCCAGTCGTAATCGTGTGTCACGGGCCCCCCTGGCGGGCTTAGGCCTCGCCGGGCTCCAACAGACGGAAGTCTGAGGTCCGCGCGCCGCAGACCGGGCAGAACCAGTCCTTGGGGATATCCTCGAAGGCCGTGCCGGGCGGGATGCCGCCGTCGGGGTCGCCGATCGCGGGGTCGTAGATGAAGCCGCAGCTCTCGCAGATCCAGAGCTTCGCTTCGGTTGCCGTGGTCATGCTGAAATCCTAGTCGGGCTCAGTCTTTGCCGAAGCTGACCGAGACGGGCTCGCGCTCGGCAGGGTCCTCGATCTCGAAGAACTCGCGGGCGGTGAAGTTTCCCTGCTTGGCGACGACGGAGCCGGGGAACTGTTCGATGTCGGTGTTGTAGGACTGGACGTTGGAGTTGTAGATCCGCCGCGAGGCCTGGATCTCGTCCTCCAGCTCGGAGAGGTTGCGGCTGAGCTGCTGGAAGTTCTCGGTCGCGCGCAGGGTCGGGTAGTTCTCGGCCACGGCGCGCACGTCGGCCAGCGCCTGGGTCAGCTTCTGCTCCGCCTTGGCGGTGTCCTCGACGCTTTCGGCTGCCATCGCCTCGGCCCGTGCCTGGGTCGTCCTCTCGAAGGTCTGGCTCTCGTGCTCGGCGTAGCCCTTGACCGTCTCGACCAGGTTGGGCACGAGGTCGTGGCGGCGCTTCAGCTGCACGTCGATCCCGCTCCAGGACTCGTCGACCCGGTTGCGCGCGGCGATGATCGAGTTGCGCTTGGCGATGTAGTAGAGGACCGAGATCACGACGATCGCGACCACGGCGATGAGCACCCAAGTCATGAAGCCAATCCTACTTGGCCGGCCGGCCAGCGCGAGGGGTGGCCTTAGGATCACCCATCCATGGGGGCCAAGCAGGAAGCGCAGGAGTGGGCGGAGGTCGTGCGCAGATACGGCGAGCGCCACGAGCTGCGCTACGAGCCGGTGGGGGGGATCAACCCAAAGGACGGGCCCGTGGCGCTCTGCGTGGGGGGGACCAATCGCCTCACAGGGCAGCTGGCCGAGGGCTTCTGGGGCTCCTGCTGCGATGCCGACGAGCGGGAGGTGGGCAGTCTCTTCAGCAAGGCGGTCCTGCCGACCGCGCTTCTCTGCAAGGCGCACATGCCCGACCTCGCCCAGGTCGTCCCCGCCTTCAACGTCGAGTCGGTCGAGGGGCACGAGCACGTCACCCAGCGTTTCGCCCGCAAGGTCGAGTTCGAGTCGATCGACTTCAACAGGCGATTCCTCGCCACGGTGCCGAGCGAGTACGACCCGGTCGCCCTGCGCGAGCTCTTCAGCCCCGGCTTCCTCGAGTGGACGACGACGATGACCGGCGAGGTCGACTTCGGCGTCAACGACCGCCAGCTCTGGCTCCTCTGGCGCCTGCGCGAGCGCAGCGAGGGGGAGCTGGAAGCGGTGCTGGGGAACGCCGGGCAGCTGTTCAAGCGGTTGCAGGGGGAGATGGATCAAAGCGGCATCCATACGTATCCGCCCGGGCCTTGGCATGCCGGGCTGGAGGCGTTTCCTGGGGGGTAGTTGGCCCGCGGGTCCTGTCGCTGCAGGGGACCCACCGCCCCTTCCGGTCGCTAAAGCGTCCTCAGGGGCGGTCCCCCCTACAGCGCCACCCGCGGGAGATACGGCTCAGGTTGACGGGTCAGCCGGGTAGTCGGGGTCGCCGGGGAGGACTACTCGGTGTTCTGCTTGGGAGCCGATTACTTTGGGGAGGATCGGCTCCACGGGGCGGTGGCGGTGAGCTGTCATTGCCTCGTCGGCGGTGGGGAACTCCGATAGGAGCTCGAGTTGCTTGATCGTGGGGAAGGCTAGGACGAGCTCGCCGGCGGTCTGAGCCTCCAGGGCCTTGGCGGGCTCGAACCAGGCGGCGTCGGTGGTCTCTACGCCGTCGGGTTTGGGCGGGGTGTGGGCCGGGGCGAGGGCGAGGAAGAACCAGGCGTCGAAGCGGCGCGAGACCACCTCGGGGGTGATCCAGCGCGAGAAGAGGACCAGCTCCTCCTCGGCCGGCAGCGCGATCCCGGCCTCCTCCTCCAGCTCCCGCACCGCGCACGCCTTGAACCGCTCTTCGTCCACCCCGTCCCCGTCGTCCACCGACCCGCCGGGAAACACCCACACCCCCGGCATGAACCGAGCCTCCTCGGTCCGCTTCAGCAGCAGCACCTCCAAAGCTCTCTCCGAGTGCTTCCCCCCGCGCCGCAGCAGCACCACCGAAGCAGCAGGCCGCGGCACCGCGGGCTCACCCAGGTTTGGCGCCTCCGCCGGTCCGCGCCTGCGCTCGTCCATGGCACTGACCCTACCCCGCTATCGCGCGGGTGGCGTGGGGCAGGGGGGCCGAGAACGGACGCCGTGCGCCCGCCCGCAGGCCCCCCTGCCCCACGACAGGACCCGCGCGCCTAAGCGGCCTGGGCTAGTTGGGGAGCGGGAGCGCACGCCGCCTCGATCGACTCGGCGACGATCGCGACGAGGCTGCGCAGCTCCTCCTCGGAGATCGACAGCGGCGGCATCAGCACGACGACGTCGCTGAGAGGCCGGACGATCGCCCCGCGCCTCCGGGCCTCGAGGGTGACCCGGTGGCCCATGCGCAGGGCCGGGTCGTGCTCGCCGAGGTCGATGCCGACCATGACGCCCCGGGCCCGCACCTCCGCCACCTCGGGCATCGCCTCGACCTCGTCGAGCAGCTCGCGCAGCAGCTCGATCTTCGGCTGCAGGCGCTCCATAGTGCGCTCCCGCTCGAAGGCGTCGAGGTTGGCCAGCGCGGCGGCGCAGGCGAGCGGGTTGCCGGTGTAGGTGTGGCCGTGGAAGAAGGTGCGGTACTCCTCCGGGGCGCCGAGGAAGCCCTCGTAGATGCACTCCGTCGCCAGCGTCGCCGCCAGCGGCAGGTAGCCGCCGGTGAGGCCCTTGGCGAGGCAGAGGAGATCGGGGGCGACGTCCTCCTGCTCGCAGGCGAGCATCGTCCCGGTGCGGCCGAAGCCGGTCGCCACCTCGTCGCAGATCAGCAGCACGCCGAAGCGGTCGCAGAGCTCGCGCACCGCGCGCAGGTATCCCGGCGGGTGGAGCAGCATCCCCGCCGCTCCCTGCACGAGCGGCTCGACGATCACCGCGGCGATCTCCTCTTCGTGGACCGCGAGGACCCGCTCGAGGTCGGCGGCGTCCCCCGGCTCGGCCGCGTGGGCCTGGAAGAGCAGCGGCCGGTAGGTGGAGTGGAAGAGGTCGATGCCGCCCACCGATACCGAGCCGATCGTGTCGCCGTGGTAGGACTCGCGCAGGTGGACGAAGGAGGTGCGACGGGCGTGCTGGCCGCCGCGCTGCTGCTGGTACTGGAAAGCCATCTTCAGGGCGATCTCGACCCCGGTCGAGCCTGACTCCGAGTAGAAGACGCGGGAGAGGCCGGGGGGCGCGAGGTCGACGAGGCGGCCGGCGAGCTCGGCTGCGCCGGGGTGGGAGAGGCCGAGCATGGTCGAGTGCGCGACCTTGCCGAGCTGGTCGGTCACCGCGGCGTCGATCCCTGGGTGCCGGTGGCCGTGAACGGTGCACCACAGCGAGGAGACTCCGTCCAGGTAGCGCTGCCCCCCGTCGTCGATCAGGTAGGACCCCTCGCCGCGCTCGATCAGCAGCGTCTCTTCCTCGCACCATGCCTGCTGCTGGGTGAAGGGGTGCCAGAGATGGTCGCGGTCGAGCTGGGTGGGATCGGCCGGCATCGGGTAGAGCGACCTTAGCCCGCGGTCCGGCGGCAGGCCCCGGGCGTGTGCGGCTTGACACACAAACCTCTACATCGATCTGTGTAATATCAATCAATGGCGGAGCGAGGAGCACCACCGAAGGTCCCGCCGTTGAGGCGGAGGGCGCTGCACTCAGTGCGATCCCTGTTCACGCCGCTCCTGCCCGACGACTACCTCGAGCTGATCAACCCGCTCTGGTCGACCCGCGAGCTGCGCGGGCGGATCGAGCGCATCGACGCCGAGACGCCCGAAGCGGCGACCGTGCTGATCCGGCCCGGGTTCGAGTGGCCCGGCCACCGCCCCGGGCAGTACCTGAGGATCGGCGTCGTCGTCGACGGCATCCACCACTGGCGTGCCTACTCGCTGACCTCGGAGCCCGGTCGCCCCGACGGCTGCATCAGCATCACGCCGAAGCTGGTCGAGACGGGCAAGGTCTCCCCCTACTTCGTGCGCCAGGCCCGACCCGGAGACGTCGTCCGGCTCGGCGGCGTCGAAGGGATGTTCGTGCTGCCCGACCCGCCGCCGCGCAAGCTGCTCTTCCTCAGCGCCGGCAGCGGGATCACGCCGATCATGAGCATGCTGCGCAGCCTGCACCGCAGCGACTCGCTGGCCGACGCGGTCCACGTCCACTCCGCCCGCGAGGCCGAGGGGGTCATCTTCGCCGACCTCCTCGACGAGATCGGCGAAGCCCACGAGGGCTATGACCTGCACCTGCGGATCACCGGGGAGGAGGGCCGGATCGGGCCCGCCGACCTCGACCGGCTCTGCCCCGACTGGCGCGAGCGCCACGCCTTCCTCTCGGGCCCGGCCGCGATGCTCGACGCGATGAGCGAGCGCTGGGAGCAGGACGGCGATCCCGAGCTGCTCCACATGGAGCGCTTCCAGCCGGTGATCGGCGGCGAGCCCGGCGAGGGCGAGGGAGGCCGCGTGCGGTTCCTCGAGAGCGGGGTCGAGGCGGGCTGCGACAGCGGCACGCCGATCCTCGTCGGCGGCGAGGAGGCCGGCGCCACGCTTCCCTTTGGCTGCCGGATGGGCATCTGCCACACCTGCGTAGGCAGGCTCTGCAAGGGGGAGGTGCGCGACCTGCGCACCGGCAAGGTCCACGGCAGCGAGGGAGAGATGATCCGCACCTGCGTCAACGCCCCCGAAGGACCGATCGAGATCGCGCTTTGAAAACCGACGAAAGGAAGACGATGAACGCAACGACTGTTGAGGTCGAGAGCCCGCTCGCGCACCTTTCCGAGGAGCAGCTCGAAGAGCTGGCCCGCGAGCTCGACGAGATCCGCGACCGGACCTTCGCCGACCTCGGCGAACGCGACCGGCGCTACATCGAGAGCATGATCGCGATGCAGCGCCGCCTTGCGGTGATGGGGCGCGTGCTGCTGCTCGGCGCCCGCTACCGCCCGGCCAAGATCGCCGGCACGGCCGCTCTCTCGATGTCGAAGATCCTCGAGAACATGGAGATCGGCCACAACGTCCTGCACGGCCAGTGGGACTGGATGAACGACCCCCAGATCAACTCCTCGACCTGGGACTGGGACACGGCCTCGACCGCCGAGGCCTGGAAGCACTCGCACAACTACGTCCACCACACCTTCACCAACATCCTCGGCAAGGACAAGGACCTGGGCTACGAGATCATGCGGATCGACCCGCAGCAGGAGTGGCACCCGGTCTATCTCGCCCAGCCGCTCTACAACCTGCTGCTGATGGCGTTCTTCGAGTGGGGCGTGGCCCTCCACGACCTCGATTTCGAGGCGATCCGCAAGGGCCGCAAGTCCAAGGCGCAGGTGAAGCGCGAGCTGGCGGGGATCCGCGAGAAGGCGAAGAGCCAGATCGTCAAGGACTACATCGCCTGGCCGCTGCTGAGCGGGCTGGCGATGGCCGCTCTCGACGCCGGCCTCGAGGCTCGCGGCGGCGCCAGGCGCCGCGGTGGGCTGGCCGGGGTTCTGAAGCGGGCCCTCGGCGGCGGCCGGAGCTCCTACCGGGCCGCGGCGTCGGCCAACGCGACGGCCAACATCGTCCGCAACGTCTGGGCCTACGCGATCATCTTCTGCGGCCATTTCCCCGACCAGACCTACACCTTCACGCCCGAGGAAGTCGAGGACGAGAGCCGCGGCGGCTGGTACGTGAGGCAGCTGACGGGCGCGGCGAACATCGAGGGCAGCGCGCTCTTCCACGTCGCTAGCGGCAACCTCGGCTACCAGGTGGAGCACCACCTCTTCCCGGACCTGCCGAGCACCCGCTACGCGGAGATCGCGCCGCAGGTGAAGCAGGTTTGCGAGCGCTATGGACTCCCCTACAACAGCGGCCCCTTCGGCCAGCAGCTCGGGATGGTGCAGCGGACGATCCTGCGGCTCGCCTTCCCCGGCGGTACATCGCGCCCCAAGCCCGGGCCCTACCGGCGGGAGGACCATCCCGCCCTGTGATCCTGCTGCCGCCCTCGGAAGGCAAGGCCGAGCCCGAGGCGGGAGACCCGGTCGACCTCGACTCGCTCGTCTTCGCCGCGGAGCTGGGCGAGCGCCGAGATGAGCTGATCGACACGCTCGACCCGGATTTGCGCGCGGCGCCCGCGGCGCCGGCCGCCGAGGTCTACACCGGCGTCCTCTACCAGCGCCTCGACCTTCCCGGCCTGCCGGCCGCCGCGCGTCGGCGGGCGGCGGGTCGAGTGCTGATCGCGAGCGCGCTCTGGGGATTCGTCCGGCCCGGGGACCGCATCCCCCGCTACCGCCTGCCGCCATCGGCGAAGCTCGACGGCATCGGCCCCCTTGCCGCCTGGTGGCGCGACTCGCTTGGAGCGGCGCTGCCCGACGAGCCGGGCGAGACGATCGTCGACATGCGCTCGGGACCCTACGTCGCGGCCTGGAAGCCGAAGCGGGCGACGCTGCTCGCGGTGCGGGCCTTTCACGAGGAGGGAGGTGAGCGCAAGGCGGTGTCCCACATGGCCAAGGCGGTGCGAGGTGAAGTCGCCCGTGCCCTGCTGCTCGCCAAGTCCGAGCCGAAGACCCCCGAGCAGGTTGCCGCGATCGCGCGGGAAGCCGGCTTCGAGGTCGAGCTGACGCCGGCGAGCCTCGACGTGATCGTTTCGAGCTGAGCCGCATGGCGACTTATACGTCCATATGACGCATAAGTCGCCAGTCCACGTTCCAGGTACCTGAAGCGGGGGGGGGGGGGTGGGGGGGGCCGAAGAGCCACAACCCGGACCCCCCGGAGTTCGGGGTGGTGGGGGTTGGAAGCCACCGGCGCCGGGGGAGCGAAGACTGTTGACCCCGCGCAGGCGGTAAGCGCGATCAACAGCCGCCTCCGCGTCGCGCGGCCCGCGCGCAGCGTCGGCGACCACGCCGCGCGCGACCCGCGGCAGATC
>CAMLQY010000019.1 GCA_946482365.1 uncultured Actinomycetes bacterium | reverse complement strand
ACTCCAAGTTCGGCCTCCAGGCCGGCGTCTTCACCCGCGACGTCGGCCGCGGCCTCGAGGCCGCCCGCACGCTCGAGTTCGGCGGCGTCCTGATCAACGAGGTCCCCACCTTCCGCGCCGACCAGATGCCCTACGGGGGCGTCAAGGACTCAGGCAACACGCGCGAGGGCCCCGCCTTCGCGGTGATGGAGCTGACCGAGGAGCGCTTCGTCACCTTGCAAGGCTGAACTTCCCGCCGACGGGCCGATACGTCAAGTATGCGTTGACGTATCGGCCCGTCGGCCCGGGGGGTCACTCGTGCGGGCGGGCCATGCGGCGGTGGTCGAGGGCCTCCTCGAGCACCGAGGGCTCTACGCCCTGCTCGAGGGCTACCTCGCGCAAGCTGCGACCCGACTCCGCGGCGGCCTTGACGATGTCGGCGGCGCGGTCGTAGCCGATGTGGGGGTTGAGCGCGGTGGCCGTGGCCAGGGTGGCCTCGGCGTGGCGCTCGGTCATCTCCTCGTTGGCCTCGAGGCCGGCGACGCACTTCTCGTTCAGCAGGCGCGAGGCGGAGGCGAGCAGCTTGACCGAGTCGAGCAGGTTGCGGGCGATCAGCGGCACCCGCACGTTGAGCTCGAACTGGCCCTGGCTGCCGGCGACGGTGATCGCGGCGTCGTTGCCGATCACCTGCGCCGCGACCTGGATCACGACCTCGGGGATCACCGGGTTGACCTTGCCGGGCATGATCGAAGAGCCCTTCTGCAGCTCGGGGAGGCGAAGCTCGGCGAGGCCGGCGCGCGGCCCGGAGCCCATCAACGCCAGGTCGTTGGCGATCTTGTTGAGCGAGACGGCGTAGACCTTGAGCGCGCCGGAGAGCTCGACTAGGGCGTCGCGGTTGCCCTGCGCCTCGAAGGGGTCGAGCGGGGCGGAGATCTCCAGGCCCGTCTCGGCGGCGAGCTTCTCGCGCACCTTGGCGGCGAACTCGGGGTGGGTGTTGAGGCCGGTGCCGGTGGCGGTACCGCCGAGCGGGATCTGCCCCACCCTGCGCAGCGTCCCCTCGACTCTCTGCACGCCGAGCCGCACCTGCGCGGCGTAGCCTCCGAGCTCCTGGCCGAGGGTCACGGGTACCGCGTCCATCAGGTGCGTGCGCCCCGCCTTGACCACGTCGGCGAACTGCTTGGCCTTGGCCTCCAGCGCCGCCTCGAGCCCGCCCATCGCGGGCAGCAGGTCGTGGGTCACCTCTCCCAGCGCCGCCAGGTGGACGGCGGAGGGGAAGACGTCGTTGGAGGACTGGCCCATGTTGACGTGGTCGTTGGCGTGCGCCCCGTCCCCGGCGAGGTTGGCGAGGACCTCGTTGGCGTTCATGTTGGAGGAGGTGCCCGAGCCGGTCTGGAATACGTCGACCGGGAACTGGTCGTCGTGTTCGCCGGCGGCGACGGCGTCGCCTGCGGCGGCGATGCGCTCCGCCAGCGCGGGGTCGAGCCCCCCGACCTCGCTGTTGACCAGGGCGGCAGCGGCCTTCAGCCGGCCCAGCCAGCGCACCACGGGCACGGGCACCCGCTCGCCCGACACCGGGAAGTTGTCCACCGCCTTGGTGGTCTCGCCACCCCAGAGCTGCTCGGTCACGTCAATGCCTCCATCGAAGTCGTTGTCTGCCAAGCGTATTCAGCCGCGGCTGTGCCCGGCGTCGAAGCCCCCCTGGTAGGCGTCGAGGAACGTCGCCGGCAGCGGCCGGTTGTCGCGGCTGTAGCGGGCGGCGGCGGCGAGGCGGCGGAGCAGCTCGGCGTGGATTCCCTGCGTTCCGTCGGCGCCCCGCTGCGCGGCGCCGAGCAGGTAGCCGAGCTGGAGGCTCTCAGCCCCGCCCGGATCCCGGCGAGCCTCGGCGTTCAGCTCGGTTGCCGCCGCCACCATCGCCGTGCCCACGGTCGCGAGCGCACCGCCGGCCTGGTTCTCGGCGAGACATTCCGAGATCGGCGTCTCGCCCTGGAGCCGCACCGTCCCCGGTGCGTCCTCGAGCGCCCGCAGGTAGGTGCGAGCGCCTTCCAGGCAAGCGACCGGTGTGGACTCGTCGGTGCTCCCGCAGCCGGCCGTCAAGGCGACGACGATGGCGGCGATCGAGGACAGGCGGCGCATCGGCCGCGAATCCTATGGCTCAGTCGCCGGGGGAGAGGCCGCCGGAGTGGACGGTCGAGACGCCGCCGGAGGGGCCGGGCGGGGGTGCCGGGGGAGTCTTGGGGCGCTTTTGGCGCTGCTTGCGGGCGGGCTGCTTGCCGACCGGGAAGACCTCGACCCATTCGGCGAGCTGGAACTGCGGCGCCGCGGCGTGTTCCCAGGAGATGTGGAGGTGGTGGCCGCAGCCGTGGCCGGCGTCGCCGTCGTAGCCGACCCAGCGGAAGGGAGCGGCGGGTTTGTCCTGCTCCGGCTCGGCCCAGAGCGCGAGGCGGGTGATCCCGCGCCAGCGCTCGTCGCATCTGCCACTCCAGTTCAGCGGCGAGATGTCGACGGCGAGGCCGTTGTAGTGATCCGAGTGCTTGACGTGACAGCCGTGACAGCCGGCGTGTTCGCCGTTCGGCAGCGGCCCCGAGTAGCCGTCGCTGACGTAGATCGGGAAGCGCTGGGCGATCCAGCGCAGGTTGGGGATGATGCGACGGTCGACCATGTCGCCCTCTTCGTGGGGGATCGAGGCGGGGATCGGGACGATTTCGCCGACCCCATAGGCGAGGCGCGTGGAGGCTGGGCCGCCGGCAGCGGCAGCGGTCCATGTGCCGCTTATCGAGAGAGTCGCGACGACGACGAGAAGAGCCCTGCGCGTAGAGGTGAGCAGTCCCACGGTTGCCGTATCGGCGGCACCGGGGGTGCCCCTTGAGAACCGCAATTCACATATAGGGTTTCGCGCGGTATGCCAACGGTCCGCGAAGCCACCTTCGACCTCTTCCGCGAGCGCGGGATGACGACGATGTTCGGCAACCCCGGCTCGACCGAGCTGCCGATGCTCGCCGACTTCCCCTCCGACTTCCGCTACGTGCTCGGCCTGCAGGAGGCGGTCGTGGTCGGGATGGCCGACGGCTTCGCCCAGGCTTCGGGCCGCACCACGGTCGCCAACCTGCACACCGCCCCCGGCCTCGGCAACGCGATGGGGGCGATCTTCAACGCCCAGGCCAACCACTCCCCGGTGCTGGTCACGGCGGGGCAGCAGGCGCGGGCGCAGATCACCCTGCAGGCGAACCTGACCAACCGCGACGCGATCCGCATGCCCCACCCACTGGTCAAGTGGTCATACGAGCCGGCTCGGGCCGAGGACGTGCCGCTGGCGCTGGCGCACGGTGCCCACCTCGCTTCGCTGCCGCCGCAGGGCCCGGTCTTCGTCTCGCTGCCGATGGACGACTGGTACGCGGAGGTCGACGAGGCCGACGCGCGCGAGGCGATCGGGCGGCGGGTCAGCGGTCGCGCTGCCGCCGACCCCGCCGCCGTCCGTGTCCTCGCCGACCGGCTCGACGCCGCGGCGAACCCGGTCATGGTCGCCGGCCCCGACATCGACGCTTCCGGCGCGTGGGAGGACGCGATCGCCCTCGCCGAGCGCCAGCGCCTGCCGGTCTGGGCGACCCCGGCCACCGGCGGCGGCCGCCTCGGCTTCCCGGAGGACCACCCCAACTTCCGCGGCGTGCTGCCGCCGGCGATCGGCCCGATCGGCCAGACGCTCGAGGGTCACGACCTGATCCTCGTCCTCGGCAGCTCGGTCTTCCCCTACTACCCCTACGTCCCGGGGCCGCTGCTGCCCGAGGGGGGGAAGCTGGTCGCGATCACCAGCGACCCCGACGAGGCCGCGCGGGCGCCGATGGGGGACGCCCTCGTCGCCGATGTAAAGCTGACCCTGGCGGCGCTGCTCGAGGATCTGCCCGAGTCCTCGCGGCCGGCCCCCGAGCCCAACCCCGGTCCGCAGGAAATCCCGCCCAGCGACCCGCTCAACTCCTCGACCGTCCATACCGCGCTCGCCGAGGCCTTCCCCGAGGACGGCATCGTCGTGCTCGAGTCGCCCTCCAGCACCCTCTCCCTGCGAAACCAGATGCGCCTCTCGCGCCCGGGCAGCTACTACTTCGCCGCGGGGGGCGGCCTCGGCTTCGGGCTTGCCGCCTCGATCGGCGTGCAGCTGGCCCAGCCCGACCGCCCGGTCGTCTGCGTGATCGGCGAGGGGTCGGTCCAGTACGCGGTCAGCGCCTTCTGGACCGCCGTCGCCTACAAGGTCCCGGTCACCTTCCTCGTCCTGCGCAACGAGGAGTACGCGATCCTCAAGTGGTTCGCCGAGGTCGAGCAGGTCGCCGGCGCGCCCGGGCTCGACCTGCCCGCGCTCGACGTCGCTGCGGTGGCCGAGGGCTACGGCGTGAAGGCGCACCGGGCCAAGGACCGCGACGAGGTCCGCGACGCCCTCGCCAAGGCGCTCGCATCTCCCCATCCGGAGCTGGTCGAAGTCCCGGTCGCGCCGGGGATGTCCCTCTTCTAAGGTCTGCCCCATGGCGCTGCTGGAGCGGAACATGACTTCGCTCGCGCCGCAGCCCTCCGCGCCCGCACCCGACCGCGCTCCCGACAGCCTCGCGACGGGCGCGGCCCAGCCGCTGCGCCGCGAGCTGGAGGAGCTGCTCGGCGCCGACCGCGTCCTCGGCCGCGCCAGCGACATCGTCCGCTACGCCTCCGACGCCAGCCCCTACCGGCTCCTCCCCCAGGTCGTCGTCATGGCCCACGACGCGGGCGACGTCGCCAAGGTCCTCGCCTACGGTCGCCGCAGCGGCGTCCCGGTCACCTTCCGCGCCGGCGGCACCAGCCTCAACGGCCAGGGCCAGACCAGCGGGATCCTGGTCGACGTGCGCCGCCACTTCGGCGGCGTCGCGGTGGAGGACGGGGGCGCGCGCGTCCGGGTCAAGCCCGGCACCGTGCTCGGCAACGCCAACCGCGTCCTCGCCCCGCACGGGCGCAAGCTCGGCCCCGACCCGGCCAGCACCGACATCGCCTGCGTCGGCGGCGTGATCGCCAACAACTCGGGCGGGATGCGCTGCGGGGTCACCCGCGACTCCTACTCGACCGTGCGCTCGATGACCCTCGTGCTCGCCTCGGGGACGACGATCGACACCGCCGAGCCCGACGCGGCCGAGCGGTTCGCCGCCGAGGAGCCGGAGCTGGCGGCCGGGCTCGCCGCGATCCGCGACGAGATCCGCGCCGACGCCGAGCTGAGCGAGCGCATCCGGCGCAAGTTCGCGATCAAGAACACGACCGGGTACCGGCTCTGCGCCTTCCTCGACGCGGATGAGCCGCTGGAGATCTTCCGCCGCCTGGTGGTCGGCTCCGAGGGCACCCTCGCCTTCGTCGCCGAGGCCGTCTTCGAGACCGTGCTGCTGCCGGCGGAGACCACGACGGCCTGGGTCCACTTCCCCGGCATCGACGAGGCGATCGCACCCGTCCGCGACCTGGTCGAGAGCGGCGCGACCGCGGTCGAGCTGATGGTCGCCCCGGCGCTGATCACCGCCGCCTGGAACATGGTCGGCGCGCCGGAGGAGTGGAAGGAGCTGCCGCCGGAGTCGGCGGTGCTGCTGGTCGAGTACGGCGCCGGGACGAGCGAGGAGCTCGATGCCTACGTTGCGAAGGCCAGCGAGATCTTCGCCGGCCACGAGACGCTCGAGCCCTTCGAGTTCACCCGCGACGCCGAGGAGATCGAGCTGGCCTGGCGCGTGCGCGAGGGCCTGCACGGCCTGATCGGCCGCGTCCGCCTGCCCGGCACGGCGCTGATCGTCGAGGACGTCTGCGTCCCGCCCGAGCGGATCGCCGAGGGCGCTCGCGACTTGCAGGCGCTGCTCGGCCGGCACGGCTTCCTGCCCGGCGTCGCCGGCCACGCCTCGGCCGGGAACCTGCACTTCATGCTCACGCCCGACTTCGCCAAGCGGGAGGACCTGGAGCGCTACGAGGCCTTCATGGCCGAGCTGGTCGAGCTGGTCGTCGGCAAGTACGACGGCTCGCTCAAGGCCGAGCACGGCACCGGCATCAACATGGCCCCCTACGTCGAGCGCGAGTGGGGGGAGGTAGCGACCGGGCTGATGTGGCGGGTGAAGGGGCTCGCCGACCCCGACGGCGTGCTCAACCCCGGCGTGGTGCTTAACCGCGATCCCGGCGTCCACCTCCGCAACCTGAAAACCACGCCGCCGATCGAGGAGTCGGCGAGCGCCTGTGTGGAGTGCGGCTTCTGCGAGCCGGTCTGCCCCAGCCGCAACCTGACGACGACGCCGCGCCAGCGGATCGTCCTGCGGCGGGAGATGGCACGCCAGCCAGCCGGGTCGCCCCTCCAGCGCACCCTGCTGGAGGAGTTCGAGTACGACGCGATGGAGACCTGCGCCGCCGACGGCTCCTGCCAGCTCGCCTGCCCGGTCGGGATCGACACCGGCGAGCTGGTCAAGGAAATGCGCCGGGAGAGGCATACGCCAAGGGCCGAACGAGCCGCCCTGGCGGGGGCGAAGCGCTGGGGCGCGGTCGAGAGGGCCTCGCGCGCCGGCCTGCGACTCGGCGGCCCGCTGGCCCGCCGGACGAAGCGGGGCAAGGGCCTGCCGGGCGCCGCGAAGCGGGCGCTCCCACGGACCGAGCGCGAGGGCGCCGCGGCCGTCTACGTCCCCTCCTGCACCAACCGCATCTTCGGCCCCCCCAACAACGGGGCCGACGGGCCGATACGTCAACACATACTTGACGTATCGGCCCGTCGGCCGCTGGGAATCGTCGAGGCGGTGGTTGCCGTTTCGGAGCGAGCCGGGTTGCCGGTCTGGATCCCAGCGGAGGTGGCGGGGAGCTGTTGTGGGCTGCCCTGGAGCTCGAAGGGCTTCGGCGAGGCCCACCGCCACAAGGCGAACGAGATGATTGAGCGGCTTTGGGAGTGGACCGACGGCGGTGAGCTTCCGGTGGTTATCGACGCTGCTTCTTGCACGCAGGGCGTGACCGAACCCGGCGACGGGGTGCTCGGCGAGGAGAACGCGGAGCGGCTCGCCAAGCTCGAGATCCTCGACTCGGTCGCCTGGGCCAACGACCGCCTGCTGCCGAAGCTGGAGGTTGGCGAGAAGGTCGGCTCGGCCACCGTCCACCCGACCTGCGCCACCCGCCACATGGGCCTGGCGCCGCGCCTCCGCGCCCTTGCCGCCGCCCTCGCCGAGGACGTCCACGTCGCCCCCTCGGCGACCTGCTGCGGCTTCGCCGGCGACCGCGGCATCTCCCACCCGGAGCTGACCGCCGCCGCCACGCGCCCCCAGGCGGAGGAGCTCGCCGGCCGCCGCTTCGACGCCCACCTCTCCAGCAACCGCACCTGCGAGATCGGCCTCAGCCGCGCCACCGGCGAGCCCTACGAGTCGGTCGTCGTCCTGCTCGAGCGGCTAACGCGAAGCGGCTGAGGCGTCGCCGGTGGCGCCGGCCTCCGAGAGCGTCTCGGCGCTCTGGACCGCCTCGCGGACGCGCCGGTCGCTGTCCGCCCGCTTGTCGAAGAGCGGGTTGATCAGGCCGCGCAGGGCGGAGATGTAGCGCCAGTACTTCGGCGCGAAGGTGCGGGGTGCCCGCTCTTCGATCCCGCGCACGACCGAGGCGCCCGCCTCGGCGGGCGTGATCCGCTTCAGCAGGAAGGCCGGGACTGTCTCCTCGAGCCGGGCCGTCGCCGGCTTGGCGAAGGCGTCCTGGACCAGCTTGGTGTCGACGAAGCCGAAGTAGGCGACTCCCGCGCTCGCCCCGAGCGGCGCCAGCTCGGATCGCAGCGAGCGGCCGAAGGCCTCGACTCCCGACTTCGCCACCGCGTAGGCGCTGCTGAGCATGCCGTTGGCGATCGCGTAGGCGGAGGAGACGACGACGATGTGACCCTGGCGCTCAGCGACCTGGGGGAGGACAGCCCGCACCGTGTTCCAGACGCCGAGCAGGTTGACGTCGATCACGCGCTCCCACTCCTCGGCGGAGACCATGCGGATCGTGGTCGTGGTCGGCGGGGCGATGCCGGCGTTGGCCATCGCGACGTCCACCCCGCCGAAGCGCTCGACGGTCTCGGCGACGGCGGCGCGCAGCGATCCGGCGTCGGTGACGTCGGCGGCGATCCCGATCGCCCGCTCGCCGAGCCGCTCGGCCGCGTCGCGGACCTCGGCCGCGTCGACGTCGAGCAGGGCGACGGACGCCCCGCGCTGGTGCATCTGGCGCGCCGTCTCGAAGCCGATCCCGCGGGCGCCGCCGGTGACGAGCGCCACCTTCCCGTTCACGTCGTAGGCGGGCATGCGGCGCCGGGGCCTAGCCCCGGGGAGCCGCGGTCTGCGCGTCGCCCGCCTGTCGCGACTCGGCCTCGCGGATCGCGGCGGCGATGCGCGGGTCGCGCTCGCTGCGGCGGTCGAGCAGCGGGTTGAGCAGGCCGCGCAGGGCGGAGAGGTAGCGCCACCAGCGGGGGGCGAAGATCCGCGGCGCCCGCTCTTCGATCCCCCTGACGACGGCGGCACCCGCCTGTTCGGGGGTGATCCGCTTCATCAGGAAGTCGGGGGCGATTTCCTCCAGCACGCTGGCGCCCGGCCGGTCGAAGGTGTCTTGGACCATCCGCGTGTCGACCCAGCCGAAGTAGGCGACGCTGGCGCCGGCGCCGAACGGCGTCAGCTCGGTCCGCAGGGCACGGCCGATCTGCTCGGCCGCCGCCTTGGAGACCATGTAGGAGCTGCCCAGCATCCCGTTGGCGAAGGCCGCCACCGAGGCGACGACGACGACGTGGCCCTTGCGCTCGGAGACCTGGGGCAGGGCGGCTCGCAGCGTGTGCCAGACGCCGAAGAGGTTGACCTCGACCACGCGTTCCCACTCCTCGGCGGGGACCGAGCGCATCGTGGCGATCGAGGGCGGGGCGAGGCCGGCGTTGGCCATCGCTACGTCGAGCCCGCCGAAGCGCTCGACCGTCTCCGCCACCGCCGCCCGCATCGCCCCGGCGTCGGTGACGTCGGCGGCGATCCCGATCGCCCGCTCGCCGATCCGCTCGGCCGCCTCGCGCGCCTCGGTGGCGTCGAGGTCGACGACCGCGACCGAGGCGCCGCGCATGTGCATCTGGCGGGCCGTCTCGAAGCCGATCCCGCGGGCGGCGCCGGTGACCAGGGCCACCTTTCCGTTCAGGTCGTAGGCGGGCACGCGGCAAGACTATTGCGTACCGGGATCGACCGTCACGGGGGTTTCGCTGGCCCCTCCTAGAATCCCGCGTCCATGTCCGGCTTCCGCCCCGTAGACGCCAAGCAGTCCTTCCCCGATCTCGAGCAGCGCGTGCTCGAGCGCTGGCGCGAGCGCGACGTCTTCCACCGCTCGCTCGTCCAGCGCGAGGGGGCGGAGATCTGGAGCTTCTACGAGGGCCCGCCGACGGCCAACGGCCGTCCCGGCTCCCACCACGTTCTCTCCCGCGTCTTCAAGGACGTCTATCCGCGCTACAAGGCGATGTGCGGGTACCGGGTCCCGCGCAAGGCCGGCTGGGACTGCCACGGCCTGCCGGTCGAGCTCGAGGTCGAGAGGCAGCTCGGCATCTCCTCCAAGCAGGAGATCGAGGAGTACGGGATCGACGAGTTCAACGCGCGCTGCCGCGAGTCGGTCTTCGAGTACGTCGAGGAGTGGAACCGGCTGACCGAGCGGATCGGCTTCTGGATCGACCTCGACGACCCCTACGTGACCCTCGAGGACGACTACATCGAGTCGGTCTGGTGGTCGCTGAAGCGGCTCTGGGACGAGGACCGCCTCTACGAGGGCCACAAGGTCGTGCCCTACTGCCCGCGCTGCGGCACCGCGCTCTCCTCGCACGAGGTGGCGCAGGGGTACAAGGACGTCGAGGACCCCTCCATATACGTGCGCTTCCCGCTGCTCGGCGAGGACGGGAGCGAGGCTGGCGAGTCGCTGCTGGTCTGGACGACGACGCCCTGGACGCTGCCGGGGAACGTCGCGGTGGCGGTGGCCCCGGACGTCGCCTACGTGCGGGCCCGGGCCGGCGAGGAGACGCTGGTCCTCGCCGAGTCGCTGCTGGAGAAGGTGCTGGGCGAGGGAGTCGAGGTGCTCGACCGCCTGCCCGGGTCCGAGCTGGCCGGCCGCCGCTACCGGGGGCCGGTCTTCGACCTCGACGACCGCGAGGCCGGTGGCTTCCCGGTCCTCGCGGGCGACTTCGTCACCACCGAGGACGGCACCGGCCTGGTCCACATCGCCCCCGCCTTCGGCGAGGACGACTACAGGGTGGCGGCGGAGAACGGGATCTTCGACCCGACCAGCCACGGCACCCTCTACAACCCGGTTGGGCTCGACGGCCGCTTCGACCGCCGAGTCACCGGCTTCGAGGGGAGCTTCGTCAAGGACCCCGAGGTCACCCGGGCGCTGATCGACGACCTCGACCGCCGCGGCCTGCTCTTCCGCGAGCAGGTCTACGAGCACGCCTACCCTCACTGCTGGCGCTGCGGCACGGCGCTCCTCTACTACGCCAAGTCGAGCTGGTACGTCGCCACCTCGCAGGCCCGCGACCGCCTGCTCGCCAACAACGCGGCGATCGGCTGGCACCCCGAGCACATCAAGACCGGCCGCTTCGGCAAGTGGCTGGAGAACAACGTCGACTGGGCGCTCTCGCGCGACCGCTACTGGGGCACGCCGCTGCCGATCTGGGAGTGCACCGGCGCCGGCTGCGAGGGCCGCTTCTGCGCCGGCTCGGTCGCAGAGCTGCGCGAGCGCGCTGGGGGAGAGGTGCCGGAGGACCTGCACCGCCCCTACATCGACGAGGTGACGCTCGGCTGCGAGGACTGCGGCGGCGAGATGCGCCGGGTCGAGTCGGTGATCGACACCTGGTACGACAGCGGCGCGATGCCCTTCGCGCAGTTCCACTACCCCTTCGAGAACGAGGAGCTCTTCGAGGAGCGCTTCCCCGCCGACTTCATCTGCGAGGCGATCGACCAGACGCGCGGCTGGTTCTACACCCTGCTGGCCGAGTCGACGCTGCTCTTCGACACGTCCAGCTACCGCAACTGCGTCTGCCTAGGCCTGATCCTCGACACCGAGGGGCAGAAGATGTCGAAGAGCAAGGGCAACGTGGTCGAGCCCTGGGAGGTGATCGACGCCCACGGCGCCGACGCCTTCCGCTGGTACTACCTGACCGCCCAGCAGCCCTGGTCGGGCTACCGCTTCTCGGTCGGCACCGTCGGCGAATCGGTGCGCCAGTTCATGCTCACCCTCTGGAACACGTACTCCTTCTGGGTGCTGTACGCCAACGCCGAGGACCTCGGGCCCGCCGACTTCGAGGCGCCCCAGCCGAGCGACGACCTCGACCGCTGGGCGCTCTCGAAGCTGCAGTCCACGATCGCCACGGTGCGCGAGCGGATGGACGAGTTCGACTGCACCGCGGCGGGGCGGGCGATCGCCGAGTACGTCGAGGAGCTCTCCAACTGGTACGTGAGGCTCTCGCGGCGCCGTTTCTGGGAGGGCGACCGCGCCGCCTTCGCCACCCTGCGCCACTGCCTGCTGGAGACGGCGGCGCTGCTCGCCCCCTTCACCCCCTTCCTCGCTGACGAGATCCACCTCAACCTGGCGGGCGGGGAGGGCGAGGAGCTCGGCGAGCTGCCCGACTCCGTCCACCTGCGCGACTTCCCCGAGCCCGACCCGGCGCTCTCCGACGCCGAGCTGGAGGCCGCGATGGAGGCGGTGCGCCTCACCGTCGAGCTCGGCCGCGCCGCCCGCGCCCAGGCCAAGGCCAAGGTGCGACAGCCGCTGCGCCGCGCCGTGATCGTCGCCAGCGACGCCGAGCGCGAGGCGATCGAGGCCCGCGCGGACCTGGTCACCGCGGAGCTCAACGTCAAGGAGCTCGACTTCGTCTCCGAGGAGGCGGACCTGGTCAGCTACGCGGTCAAGCCCAACTACCGCGCGCTCGGGCCGCGCTTCGGCAAGCGCATGCCACAGGTCGCCGCCGCGGTCGAGTCGCTCGACCCGGTCCGCGTCGCCAGGGTGATGGCCGATGGCGGCGAGGTCGGCATCAACGTCGACGGCGACGAGCACACGATCGGTCCCGACGAGGTCACCCTCGCCCTGCAGCCGCTGGACGGCTACGAGGTCGAAGCCGAGGCCGGGCACGCGGTCGCCCTGCAGCTCGAGCTGGACGACGAGCTGGTCCGCGAGGGCCTCGCCCGCGAGATCGTCCACGCCGTCCAGAACGCCCGCAAGGCCGCCGGCCTCGACATCTCCGACCGCATCGAGCTCAGCCTCGGCGGCGACCAGGAGCTGCTCGCCGCCGCCCGCGCCCACGAGCCCTACATAGCCGGCGAGGTCCTGGCGACCTCGGTCGCCTACGACGCAGCCGAGATCGCGCCGGTCCGGGTCGACGGCCGCGACCTGCGCATTTCCATCACGCCGGTGGTTGGCTGAAGCCCGCGCCGACCTGCAGCGTCACGCTACAGAGAATTTTGAGATTCGTGACGTTCTGCGCGCTACGCGTGCGCCCGAAACGTTTACGGTGCAATCATGCATCTGATGAGGGAGAGCTGGACCGACGCGAGGCTGGACGATTTCCGCGCCGACGTCGATCGGCGCTTCGATGAGGTGTACCGCCGGTTCGACAAAGTCGAAGGGGAAATCGCCGAGCTGAGAGGCGAGATCAAAGAGCTACGCAGCGAGATGAAAGCTGGATTCGAATCGCTCCACAGGACGATGGTCCACGGCACCGTCGCGATCTCGGCCTCCTTCATCGCCGCCTTCGCGGCAATCGCCACTCAGCTCTAGCCTGCGGAGGCGTCAGCCCCGGCCGGCTCGCCGATGATGAAGTCGGTCTTCTTCGAGTCGGAGAACTTCACCCAGCAGTGCTCGGGTGCGGCGCCGGCCACCTCGACCAGCGCCGCTTCGATCCGCTTGGCGATCTCCGCCTTCTGCTCGTCGGAGCGTCCCTCGAACCAGTGGACGTGGACGAAGGGCATGGCGAGCTTCTCTCCGCCCGTCCGCTAGGCGAGCGCCGGCTCCAGCTCGGCCTCGAGGCGACGCTTGGGCATCGCGCCGACCACCTTCTTGGCGATCGCCCCGTCCTTGAAGAGGAGCAGGGTCGGGATCGAGAGGACCTCGTACTGAGCGGCGGTCTGCTGGTTCTCGTCGACGTTGACGCTGACGATCCGCAGGTCCTCGCGCTCGGCGTCCATCTCCTCGAGCACGGGGTGGACGACGCGGCAGGGGCCGCACCAGGGCGCCCAGAAGTCGACTAGCACGGGCCCTTCGGCCTCGAGGACCTCGGACTTGAAGGTGGCGTCGGTCACGTCGTGGAGCTTGCCTGTCACTGGAATCGGTCTCCTGGGGATCGTGTTTCAGCGCTCAATACTTCAGAAAGTATAGCGAGGCTCACAAGGGCTCCTCCGCCCTCAGCGTCCCAAGCGTAGAAGAGGGACCCGCCAGATCGCCTCGAGCACTATGGAGCGGCTCATCTTCGACGTACCCGCCTGGCGGTCGCGGAAGACGATCGGCACCTCGACCACGTCGAAGCCGAGCTCGATCGCGCGGTAGGTCATCTCGACCTGGAAGGCGTAGCCCCGCGAGCGGACCGAGTCGAGGTCGATCGCCTCCAGCACCTCGCGGCGAAAGCACTTGAAGCCCCCGGTCAGGTCGCGCACGCCGACGCCGAGCACGAGACGCGCGTAGACGCTGCCGCCGCGGCTGATCGCCCGCCGCACCGCCCCCCAGTCGCCGACCCCGCCGCCGGGCACGTAGCGCGAGCCGAGGACCAGGTCGGCGTCCTCGGCCGCCTCCAGCAGGCGCGGCAGGTAGCCCGGCTCGTGGGAGAAGTCGGAGTCCATCTCGACGACCAGCCCGGCCCCGGCCGCGAGCGCCCGGCGGAAGCCGGCGATGTAGGCGGGGCCGAGCCCTTCCTTCACCGGGCGGTGCAGGAAGTGCACGGCCTCCTCCTCGGCCGCCAGTCGCGCCGCGATCTCGCCGGTGCCGTCGGGCGAGTCGTCGTCGACGATCAGCACCTGGGCGCCGGGAGGCAGCTTCGCCCGCGCCTGCGCGACCAGGCGCTCGACGTTGCGCGCCTCTTCGTAGGTGGGGAGGACGAGCCAGACGGGCCCTCGCTCTGATTCGCCGGCGGCCATCGAGGTCGCGATGCTATTCGCGAACGACCGCTCGCTAGCTTGCAGGGGTGACCAACGCCGAGATCGCCGCCGCCCTCGACGAGCTGGGAGTCCTCTACGAGCTCGACGGCGCGGTCAAATACAGGGTCCTCGCCTACAGCGCCGCGGCGAAGGCGATCCGCGAAAGCCCGGTCTCGGTCGCCGACCTCGCCGCCGCCGGGCGGGCGACCGAGGTCCCGGGTGTCGGCAAGACGCTGGCCGAGAAGATCGACGCGCTGATCGAGACCGGTGAGATCCCCGCGGCGGTGAAGCTGAAGGCGAAGTACCCGCCGTCGCTGATCGAGGTGACGCGGGTGCAGGGCCTGGGCGCGAAGACGGCGCGGCGGCTCTTCGAGGAGCTCGGCGTGGCGACGCTCGACGACCTCAGGAAGGCGGCGGAGGAACAGCGCATCCGCGAGCTCAAGGGCCTGGGGGAGAAGGCGGAGGAAAACGTGCTCGCAGGCCTCGAGCGCCTCGGCGAGCCCGGCGAGGGCGGCGGCCGAGTGCTGCTCTCGATGGCCCGTCCGATCGCCGAGGAGCTGGCTCGCAGCCTGCGCGAGCACCCCGCAGCCGTCCGGGTCGAGGTCGCCGGCTCGGTGCGGCGCTGGGCCGACACCTGCAAGGACATCGACCTGATCGCGACCGCGAAGGAGCCGCAGGCCCTGGCCGAGCACCTGCTCGCCAGCCCGCTGATAGCCGCCGCCGGGAAGCCGGGCCCGAACGGGGTGCGGGCGCAGACCCAGAACGGGATCTCGGTAGACCTGCGCATCGTCGCGCCGGAGGCCTTCGGCAACCTGCTCCAGCACTTCACCGGCTCCGTCGCGCACAACGTCCAGCTGCGAGAGGAGGCCGTGGCGCGCGGCCTCTCGGTCTCCGAGCACGGGATCACCGAGGTCGAGAGCGGCGAGGTCGAGCTCTGCGCCAGCGAGAAGGCGGTCTACGAGCGCCTCGGCTACGCCTACATAGAGCCCGAGCTGCGCGAGGGCAGGGGGGAGCTGAAGGCCGCCCGCGAGGGCACGCTCCCCGACCTCGTCTCGCTCGACGACGTCCGCGGTGACCTGCACTCCCACACGACCCTCTCCGACGGCCGCAACACGCTCGAGGAGATGGCCGAGGCGGGCCGCGACCGCGGCTACGCCTACATGGCGATCACCGACCACTCCGCCAGCCACGGCTTCGGCGACCACGTCACCGCCGAGCGCCTCTGGGAGCGGATCGCCGAGGTCGAGGCCTTGAACGAGGGCAAGCGCGGCTTCCGCCTCCTCGCCGGCTCGGAGGTCAACATCGGGCTCGACGGCGCCCTCGACTACCCCGACGACCTGCTCGACGCGCTCGACTGGGTGGTGGCGAGCATCCACACCTCGTTCGCGATCTCCGAGAAGGAGATGACCGCCCGCGTCCTGGCCGCGATCGAGAACCCCCGCGTCGACTGCATCGGCCACCTCACCGGTCGCCTGCTCGGCCGCCGCGAGCCCTACGGCGTCGACGTCGAGGCGGTCGTCGAGGCCGCGGCCCGCACCGGCACGATGCTGGAGATCAACGGCAACCCCAACCGCCGCGACCTCTCCGAGCACCACGCTCGGCTGGCCGCGGAAGCCGGAGTCACCATCGTCCTCAACACCGACGCCCACGGGGTCGACACGCTCGGCAACATGGCCTATGCGGTGGCGACCGCCCGCCGCGCCTGGTTGACCCCGGACAACGTTGCGAACACTTGTGGCTGGCGGGAGTTCAAGAAGCTGCTGGAGTCGTAGGCGCGGCGGGTCTAGCGGATGGGTGAGCTGCGGAGTCCGGGGGTGCGGACCAGCTGTATAGGCCGAAGGGCCGAGTTCGGCACTACGTAGAAGCGGACGCCGTCGCGCTGCTCGATTGCCAGCACGGCCGCCTCTCTCGTGTGCCAAGCGAGGGAAACGAGGAGGGCGTAGCCGGCGGCTACCGCGGCGACGCCTGGGAAGAAGATTCCCAGTGCCCCTGACGCTATGGCGGTCACGGCGATCGGCCAGAGGCGGGCGAAGGCGATCCTCGCCGGAGTCTCGGGAGGGAGGGAGGTGGCTGTGCGGGCGCCTGCCAGGGCATCGCGGAGGGCGTCCGTTGCGCGGGCGGGGCGGCCCAGGTAGAGGCCGGCGAGGAGGGCTATGAGCCACCAGGTGCCGGCGACGATCAGGGTCGTGGCGTCGCTGTCGCGATTGGTCGCGACAGCGGTTATCGCGGCCAGGGCGGTGGCCTCGGCGCCGGTGAGCAGGACGGTGACTCGCAGCAGGTCGGTGTAGGGCATCGCTACGCGGCCAGCTCCTCTAGAAGGGCGATCCAGCCGGCGGGGCCGTCGACCGTGAGGTCGGACTCCTCGGCCAGCTCCGGCGGCGCCTCGGGGGAGGTGACGCCGACGCAGAGCGCCGTCGCCAGCCGGTCTTCGTCGCAGAGCCCGCGCAGGCGGCGGAAGGCGTCGAGGTCGGTGCGATCGTCGCCCGCGTAGATCGCGGCGGCGACGTCGCGGCCGGCAAGCAGCGCGGCCACCGCCGCGTCCTTGCCGCCCCCCCCGACCGGGCGCAGCTCCAGGACCTTGCGGCCCCAGCGCGGTTCCAGCCCCTGCCGGCCCGCCTCGACCGCGATCTCGTGGGCACGGGCCTCGGCCGTCTGCTCGTCCGCGGCGCCGCGCCAGTGCAGCGCCTGGATCGGGCCCTTGTCCTCGCGCCGCAGACCGGCCGCGTCCAGCCCGTCCCCCGCCGCGCCGGCAAGCAGCTCGGCCGCGTCCCGCTCCCGCCCGGCCACAGCCGGGTCGAGCTGCGGCTCGGTCTCGCCCGGCATCAGCAGCTCGAAGCCGTGGTTGCCGGCGTAGGCGATGCCCGTGACCCCGACCAGGCGGCGAGCCTCCAGGGCCTGCCGCCCGGAAATGCAGCCGACCAGGCCGAAGCGCCCGCTCAGGGCCTCCAGCAGCTCGCTCGCTCGCGCCGGCACCGCCGCCTGCTCCGGTCGCACGGCGATCGGCGCCAGGGTGCCGTCGACGTCGGTGAGGATCGCGGTCCGCTCCGGGTCGGCTCGCAGGGACTCCAGTGTGGAGCGCCATGCGCCAGCCCCTGTCTCGGCTTCGGCGGGCAAGGCACTTAGTATCGCGGCACGATGGCCCATGGCCCCGCGCTGCCCTCCCACCGCCTGCTCAAGCTCGCCGCGATCGGCACCCTGGCGGGGATCTTCAGCGGCCTCTTCGGGGTCGGCGGCGGCACGGTCATCGTGCCCCTGCTGATCTTCTGGTTCGCCTACGGAGAGCGCCTCGCCACCGGCACCAGCCTCGCCGCGATCGTCCTCATCGGCCTGCTCGGGGCGCTCGCCCAGGGCGGCATCTACGGCAACGTCCACGTCCTCACCGGCCTCTGGCTCTCGATCCCCGCGGTGATCGGGGTCGTCGCCGGGACGGCGATCCAGCAGCGCATCCCCCAGCGGGCGATCTCGCTGCTCTTCGCCGCCCTCCTGGTCGCGATCGCGATCGAGCTGATCTTCTTCTGATGGACGAGCTCTTCGCGATCCTGATCGCGCTCGCCGGCGGCCTCGCCGGCGGGCTGGTCGGCGTCGGCGGCGGCGTCCTCTTCGTCCCGGC
Organism: uncultured Actinomycetes bacterium; assembly: GCA_946482365.1. The sequence continues at coordinate 16,720 of CAMLQY010000019.1, read as the reverse complement.
GCTGGCGATCTTCCTCGGCCTCTCCCAGATCGAGGCCGAGTCCACATCGCTGCTGATGATCGTCATCGTCGCCCTGGTCGGGACCTACCGTCAGCGCTCCTACGGCAACGTCAACCTGCGCGACGCCGCCGTGATCGGCGTCCTCTCCCCGCTCGGCGTGCTGATCGGCGTCGCGGTCGCGAACGAGCTCTCCCAGCGAGCGCTGGAGCTCTCCTTCGCCGCCCTCGTCCTCTTCATCGCCTACGGCCTCGTCCGCCGCGCGCTGGCGCCGCAAGCCGATTGAACGTTTGACCCACCTATGAGGGGGTCAAACGTTCAATCGCTGACCGCTACGCCCCGACGGCCCGCCGGCAGAAGGCCGAGATCGCGGCGATGGTCTTCTCGGTGGAGATCCGCTCATCGCGCACCGGCGAGAGCGGGCCGACCAGTGCCTCGCTGATCGCGCCGATCAGCGAGGCCGCCGTCAGCTCGGCGTCCTGCGCGGGCAGCTCACCCGCCTCGATGCCGCGCCGCAGCAGTTCGGCAAGCCGCTCGCGGTAGGTCTGCCGGTAGGCGAGCCGCTCGGCGTCCACGAGCGGGTCGACCGGCTCGTAGCCGAGTGCCCAGGCGAGCCGCGGCTGGCTCAGCGAGTAGCTGGTGAACTCGCGCACGATCGCGTCGAGCTTGTCGGCCGCGGTGCCGGGCACCGAGCTGGCCTCGCGGAGGTGGGCCAGCGCGTCCTCCGCCATCGTGCGGAAGACCTCGACGAACAGCTCGGCCTTCGAGGGGAAGTGCCTGTACAGGGCGCCGGCGGCGACCCCACCACGTTCCGTTATCGCCGCGACCGAGGCGGCCGCGTACCCGCCCTCCTCGAGCAGCTCGACGGCGGCGCTCAACAGGCGCTCTCGGGTGCTCTCGCCGCGGCTGCGCCTACCGGCCGTCTTGGGTCGCGCTGAGGGCATTGCGTCTACTCGTAGGAAAGCGCATCGGCGAGCGGCGCGCGTGCCGTCAGCCATCGTCGCCGTCTGTACTCTCAGAGGGGTGGACTCACTGACCTGGGAAGGCGACCTCCCGCAGCTTCGCAGCCCGATCCTGGTCTGCTCGTTCCGTGGCTGGAACGATGCCGCCGGGGCCGCTTCGACGGCGCTCGGCGCCGTAGCCGACGCCCTCGACTCCGAGCTGATCGCGCAGGTCGATCCGGAGGACTACTTCGACTTCCAGGCCACCCGGCCGACGATCGTGCTCACCGAGGGCGAGGTGCGCCGCATCGAGTGGCCCCAGAACAACCTGATCGCCGCTCGCGTCCCCGCCGCCGAGCGCGACCTGGTGCTGCTCGACGGGACCGAGCCCAACCTGCGCTGGCGCACCTTCGCGGAGACGATCGCGACCGCGGCCGACGCGCTTGGAGTCGAGATGGTGGTAACCCTCGGCGCCCTGATCGCCGAGGTCTCCCACACCCTGCCGGTGCCGATCACCGGCCTCGCCTCCGACGAGGAGCTGGTCGAGGAGCTCGACCTGCAGCGCTCCTCCTACGAGGGCCCGACCGGCATCGTCGGCGTCGTCCACGACTGCTGCCGGCAGGTGGGAATGACGTCAGCCTCGCTCTGGGCGGCCGTGCCCCACTACATAGCCGCCATCCCCAATCCCAAGGCCGCCCTCGCCCTCCTGCGCCGCTTCGAGGGGGTCAGCGGCATCGCCATCGAGGCGACCGAGCTGGAGGAAGAAGCGACCAGCTACGAAGAGCAGATCAACCGCGCCATAGCCGCCAACCCAGAGATCGAGGAGCTCGTCGACCGCATAGAGGCCGAGCAGGAAAACCAGCTGGAGAACCCCGAGGACCTACCGTCCGCGGACTCGATCGCGAGAGACTTCCAGCAGTTCCTGCGCCAGCAGGGCAACCAGTAGCAGGTACTCAGCTCTCAGCCGCCGGGCAGATGAGCCGGTAGTCGCACCAGCTGCACGTCGTCGGCGACGGGCGGGGCTCGAAGTCCTGGCTGAGGACTCCCTCGCCGACCTCGAGCACCGTGCGCTCGACGCGCTCGGCGTCGTCGGGGCGGACGGGGGCGGCGACCTTGTCGGCGTCGAGCACGTAGTAGTAGCTGCCGGTGGCGGCGTCGATGTCCCAGGCCTCGCGGGCGGCGAGGCGGTAGAGGGCCAGCTGCAGGTCGCTCTCCAGGTCGGCCTCGCTCTTGCGTTCGCCGGTCTTGTAGTCGATCAGCTCGTGGCTGCCGTCGGGAAGGCGGTCTACGCGGTCGACGCGGCCGCGCACGTGGTGCGGACCGATCTTGATGTCGAACTTGCGCTCCAGCCAGACCGGTTCGCCCTCCGCCTCGCGCTCGCGCTCCCAGTAGAGGTTCATCGCCGCGCGGGCCTTGTCGCGGAACTGCAGCTCGTCGTCGCTGGAGCCGAACCCGGAGCGGCGCCAGCCGGCCTCGAAGAGGTCCATCAGGCGCTCGTGCCCGTCCTCGCCGGGCCCGTCCTTGTGGAAGCGCTCGAGGACGTTGTGGATCAGGATCCCGAAGCGCTGGTTGATCGTCGGCTCCTGGGGGATGCCGAAGACCCGGGTGAACTTGTACTTCAGCGGGCAGGTCAGGTAGAGGTCGAGGTCGGAGGCGGAGAGGCTGAGGGAGCCGTCGCCGCGGCGGGGGAGGAAGCCTTCCAGCGAGGGCTCGTGGCGGGATGCGATCAGCCGCTGCCGTCCGTCGCGCTCGCGCTCTGAGTCGAGCAGGTAGGCGTCCAGGGGAGAGGCGTCGAGCTCGGCCTGCTGCTCGGGGGTGGCGACCTGGCGCAGCAGCCCGTTGACCGCCTCGACCGCCTCGGCGGTCGCCTCCTCGCCCGGGCGCTGGGCGAGGGCGGCCAGCTTCAGCAGCTCGAGGTGGCGGGTGATCGCCCGGTTGACGTCGACGACCGTGTCGAGGCGGGGCTCGGAGAGCTCCCGCCCCGCCTTCCAGGAGGCCTCCAGCACCTCCTCGCGCAGCTTGCGGTAGGTGGCGTGCAGGCCCTCGGCCGGGCCGAAGAGCTCCTCCTCGTGGACCTCCTCGTCACTCTCGCCCTCGCGGCCGATCCGCGAGAGGACCAGGGTCGAGCGCGCCTGCACCGCGTCCGGGGAGCCGCCGAGCGCGAAGACGTGGTCGAACTCGCTCCCCTTCGCAGCGCGCCGGCCCAGACCGCAGACGGTGCCCGGCGAGCGCGGCTCCTCGCCCCCCGCGGGCTCGACGCCCGCCTCGGCGACGACGCTGAGGAAGCGGACGAAGTCGCGGGTCGAGCCATGGGGCTCACGGCGCGCCCAGGTCGAAGCCAGCTCCGCCAGGCGCGAGAGCCCGAGCAGTCGCTCCGCCACCTCCGGCTCGGCAGCGAATAGCCGCTGCCGACGCAGCCCAACCCGCTCGATAAGCCTTCTGACGAAGACATCGGCGCGTCTCTTCTCCATCGCGGCCGAGGCTTCCCCGTAGAGCTTGAGGAACGACTGGATCCGCTCCCTTCCCTCGGGCGGGACCTGAGGACTCTCCAAAGCTGCCTCCGAGGCAGAGACCATGTCGACCTTGCGCCGCCGCGCAATGGTGGTCAGTCGCGCGAGATCCGTCGGGCGAAGCTCGATCGGAGGCCGGGTCAGCGCTCGTGCCACGGCGGCGGAGTCCTCGGGGTCGGCCAGCGCTCGCAGCCAGGCGATCGCGTCGCGCACCTCGGGCCGCTGGAACAGCGCCGCCGGGCCTACGAGGTGAAACGGAACCCCTCGCTCCTCCATCGCCGCCGAGACCGCCCCGCCGTCGGCAGCCGAGTCCTCAACCAGCACGCAAATCTCATTCGGCGACGCGCCCCCCGCGAGCAGGTGCTCGACCTCCCGGGCGACCGCCTGAGCCTGGGCCCGCTCGTTCGTGCAGCGCCAGCGGCGTACAGCTGGCTTTCGAAACACCTCCTTCAGGACCAGCGTCTCTTCCGCGGGTGGCGTGGGGGTTGGGGGGGTCGAGGACGGACGCTGTGCGTCCGCCCGCAGCGCCCCCCCTTCCCCCGCGACAGGACCCGCGGTCGAGGGGTCCGCTGCATACAGGTGGTTCGGGTTCTCAGCCCTGAGCACCGAGAGGATGGCTCGCTGCGCCGAGGTCGCGTCCTCGTACTCGTCGACCATGACGTGGAGGAAGCGGGCCGCCAGATCGGTGCGTATGTCGGGGCGCTCGTGGAGGAGCTTGTTCAGCGTTAGGAAGATGTCTCCGCGGTCGAGGTTGCCGGACTCGGCGAGGATGCGGTCGTGAGCCGCGCAGAACTCCGCCAGGTCGGGCTCGGGGGGTTCGGAGCCGGCCTTCAGATCGTCGATCTGCTCGAGGAGCTGTGCCAGCAACCCGACGGCGTTGCCCCGGATCTCGCGGTTTCGCAGGGGGAGGTCGTCGAGGCGGTCCAGGAGGATCGCCAGGCGCTCGGCGGGGCCGAGGATGTCGAAGAAGGGGTCGAGGCCGGCAGCGGTGGAGTGCTCGCGCAGTAGGCGCTCGCCCAGTGCTTCCCAGGTGTCGATCCACAACTCGTCACAGGAGCCGTCGAGCAGCGATTCCATTCGTTGCCGCAACCTGTTTGCCGTCGGTTGGTTCGAGGCCAAGAGCAGGATTCGCTCCGGTTCGATCCCGTCGCCGACGAGTCGGGCGAACCTTCGCGCCAGGGCCTCGGACTTGCCCGTCCCGGCGGCGCCGAGCAGGAGCAGCGGACCGTCGTCGTGTTCGACGGCCTGCTGCTGTGCCTCGGCGAGGGCGAGCATGCTCCAAAGCTAGCGAGTGCGCGGCATCCATAGGATGGCCTGGTGCCTTACGTCGACGCCGTTTCCGCAGACTGGTTGGGAATCTGCCGCCGCGTGGTCGCGGCGCAGCGGGCGATCTTCGACGAGGTGCGGGGGGTGGAGGCCCGCACCGTCTACGAGGGGGTGGGCGAGGGCGGCGACCGTACCCTGGTCATCGACCGCCGCTGCGAGGACGCTGTCTTCGCCGAGCTCGAGGCCCTGGCGACGCAGGGAGCCTCGTTCCTCGCCGTCTCCGAGGAGCGCGGCGAGGTGAAGTTCGGGTCCGGCGGTCCGGCTCGCGTCGTGATCGACCCGATCGACGGCTCGCTCAACGCCCGCCGCACGCTTCCCTCGCACAGCCTCAGCGTCGCCGTGGCGTCCGGGGACTCGATGGGCGAGGTCGAGTTCGGCTACGTCTTCGACTTCGGCGCGGGGGAGGAGCTCGCCGCCCGGCGCGGCGAGGGCGCGACGCTCGACGGGAACCCGATCCAGGTCGCCGCCGACCGCGACGAGCTGGAGCTGCTCGGCCTCGAGGCGGCGGAGCCGGGGCGCGTCCTCGCGGCCTTGGAGGGGGTCTCCGGCCGGGTCTACCGCCTGCGCGTGGTCGGCTCGATCGCGATCACGGCGGCCTATGTCGCCGCCGGGCGCCTCGACGCGATGCTCAGCCTGCGTCCCTGCCGCTCCGTCGACGCCGCCGCCGCCCAGCTGATCGTGCGCGAGGCCGGCGGCCGGGTCGCCTTCGGCGACCTTGCGCCGCAGGAGGCGAGCCTCGGGCTCGACGCTCGCTACCCGATCGCGGCCGCTGCCGGGGAGCGCGGGCTGGCGATCGCGCAATCAGTCGAGTAACCGGGCGGGCCCTGGCGGTTAGGAACAGGCGTTCGCGTAGAACATACGTTCGCTACACTCGCGGACCTCAGGCAGGAAACCGCATACCGAAAGGGATTCATCTTTCATGGCAACGCAGAGCAAGAGTAAGACCAACGCAACCGACCCGACCGCGAAAGCCTCGGCGAAACGTGCCACGACCCCGGCCCTCGACCTCCCGGTCGGCGCCGTCCTCACCGTGACCGACCGCGTCGGCGAGCTGGTCGAGCCGTTCAGCGGCCGCAAAGCCGCCGAGAAACAGCTCAAGAGCTACCGCACCCAGCTCCGCCGCGAGGTAAAGCGCGCCGAACGCCGCGGCGCGACCGCCCGCAAGCAGGCCACCAGCGCCCTCAAGCGCAACCGCGACGAGCTCGGGCAGCGCGTACGCAAGGCCCGCGAGCTTCTCCCCGTCTAAAGCACTACCGACCCAGCACCGCGACCGGCTTCGAGCCGGCTGGCTTGAAGGGCCAGCCGGCTTGGGCCGGGGCGTAGGCGCGGAACTGGAAGCGCACGCCGCGGCTGTCGTCGTCGGCGAAGCGGTAGGCGTAGCGGAAGCGGCCGTGCCCGTCGGTACGCACCGTGCGAAACTCGCTCCAAGGCAGGCCGGCTGCGCGAAACTCGAGCTGCACGGCCTTGCCCTCGGCCGGGATCTCGGCGCCGCGGGAGAAGACCCGGCCGCTGAAGACGAGCGGGTGACCGCCGACCTCGGCGAAGGCTGAGGAGACGCTCAGGCGCAAGCCGGTGCGGACTCCCAGCCCCAGTGGCCTGCTGCTTGCGCCGCGCAGGGTTGGCGTGGGTGCCGCCAGCGCCAAGACTTCGCGGCTTGGGCCGGGGGCGAGGCGAATAGCGAACTCGCCGTGGGCGGAGGTCCGCACCCTCCTCACCCGCTCCGGCATCCCGGACTCGCCCATGAACCGCTCGACGACGCGCACTGCCTCTCCAGCAAGCGGGGCCCGCCGGCCCGCGAGCAGCCGGCCGCTGTAAAGGACGCTTCGCCCGTAGCTGACGGTCCGTTGCGATTCGACGCCCTGGCGGCCGAAGCCGGCACGGAGCGTCGTCGAGATCTTGAGCGGCGAGGTGAGGCGCATCGCCGTGCCGTTGCCGCGACTCGAGGCCGAGGTCTCGTTGCCGGCCCGGTCGCAGGCGGTGGCGCGGAACTCGTACTCGCCGGGCGGATAGGCGCCGGAGTCCCAGCGGGCGCGCAGGACGCCGCCGTCGAACTCGGTTGGGAGGGCCGTGAACCGCTCGCCCGAGCCGAGCGGCCGCACCCAGATCCGCCCGCGGCTCGGGTCGATGCCGGAGAGCGGGTCGGCGACGCGGGCCTCGATCCTCTCCGGGTCGGCGGGGTCCTGGGAGTTGGCGAAGGCGAGCTGGGGCGCCTCACGGTCAATGCGGGCCACGGCTGTCTGCGGCTCGTGGTTCTGGCGGCCGTTGAGCTCACCGCCGTCGGCCACGTTGCCGGCCGCGTCGCGGGCGTAGAAGGCGATCGAGTGGACGCCGGACTCGATCGCGGTGGCGGTGACGGACTCGCCGGCCGCGACGATCGGCGGTCCTGCGTCGATCCGAATCGCCGTGAAGGGCCCCCCGGCACCGCTGGGCAGCATCCCCGACTCTTTGTCGCTCGCTCTCGCAGTCAGCGTCAGCGGCCGGTTCGACCAGCCGTCGGGAATGCCGATGAGACTCGTCTGCGGGTCGGTCTTGTCGACCCGCAGCACCGTGGAGCCGGCCTCCGCCGAGCGCATTCCGGACCCCGAGACGGCGAGCGCGTGGACGTAGCTCGTCCCCTCGGGCAGCTCTTCGACCGGCAGGCCGTCTTCGCCGGCCCCGCCGCGCAGGTCGGTCTCGGCCTCAGTGCAGGCATACGGGTCGGCGCAGGGGCTCCCGTCGGGTGCCCGGTCGATCGAGACCGCATAGCCGCGGATGCCGGAGAGCGGCTCCGGCCCGGCGGGCCGGCCGAGGCGGAGCAGGATGGGCAGGCCGTTGCGGGAGATCCAGCCGGGGACCGGCTGGGGGTCGACGCGCCCCGGTGCCGCGTTGTCGAAGCGGAGCGTGGCCACGGCCGGTGGCCCCTCGTTCTGCGACGCATCCTCGAGCCACACTTCCGCCCGGTAGGCGGCGGGGATCGCCGGCACCTTCAGGGGCTGGATCGAGGTGGCCGCCCAGCCGATCTCCCCTTCGGCCAGGGTGTCGCCGCCGGGGCCGAGGAGCCGGTGGTGGACGGCGGCAACCGGCGAGCCGTCGCTCGGTGGCGGGTTGCTCCAGCGCAGGACAAACCTCGTATCGGCATGCCAGCTTTCCTCGCCTCCGTCGACGCGCAGGTCGAGCGGCGGCAGGGGCGCGGCCGCCGCTGGGGACGCGGTCACGATGGCCGCGACCACCATGGTCACGGCGAGGCGCGCGATCACGGGCCGAACTCCCCGGCGGCGGAGCCGCCCGGCGCGGCGCTTTCGGGCGGGCTCGGCGGCGGCGGGGCCTGCACGGGGGGTGGAGATTCGTATTCGGCTGCCCCGGTGGAAGCGCCCGCCTGTTCGCTGTCGGCCTGCTCGATTTCCGCTGCCGGCCTCCCTGCCGCCGGCGCCGGTTGGGCCGGCTCCTCGCGCGGCATTTCGCTCCTCGCCGTCTCACCGGGCAGCTCCGCCCTCTGCTCGACCGGCGGGCGTACGGCTTTGTCGTGGCCGGTCAGGGGAGCAGGCAGCACACCGGTCGCCACGCAGGCGGCGGCTCCGCCGGCGGTCGCGACGCAGACCGCCAGCAGCTTCGCGACGGCCGTAGCTCCGATACCGCCGCCGGCTGCCTGGACCGCGGGATCGGCTCCCCCGCCGATCCCAGGCAGGCGCGAGGCCAGGCCAGAGAGCTGCTCATGCGCTCGTTCGAGCAGGGAGCGGGAGGGCGGAAACGCCGGTGCCAGCGCGGCGGCGATCCGCGGGGCCGCCCGGTAGGCACGCATTGTCGAGCGACAGTGCGCGCAAGCCCGCAGGTGCTCGCGCACCGTCGCCGCGTCGCCCTGGCTCGCCTCGCCGTCGCAGAAGGCGGAGAGCAGCGGCCTCAGCTCGCGGCAGCGGCTGCCGTCCTCGCTGCTGGAGAGCAGGGTGCGAAACCGGTTGCGCCCCTCGGCCAGGACCCTGTTGATCTTCGTATGGCTGAAGCCGGTGATCTCGCCGATCTCGGCGTAGGAGTAGCCGCTGGCCAGCAGGCTCAGGGCCCGCAGCTCCGCCGGCTTCAGCGCCCGCAGCGCCTCGCGGGTGCGGGCGGCGGCCTCGCGTCGCTCGGCCTGCTCGCCGGGGTCCTCCCGTTCGGACGGGATCGAGGCCAGCGGGTCCGGGGCACCCTCGCGGCGGCTGGGAGCGCCGAGCAGCCTTTCGCGGCTCTCGCGCACCGCCAGCGCCTCGTGCCGGGTCACCGTCTGGGTCCAGCGGATCAGTTCCCGCGCGTCCGTCGTCGGCGCTTTGGTGAGGACGATCTCCAGGGCGCGCTGGTAGGCGTCGTCGGCGTCTTCCGCGTCGAGCGAGAAGCGCCGGGCGGTCCGTTTCAGCGAGCTCTCGTGGCGGGCGATCAGCTCGACCGCCGCCCGCTTGCGCGCCGCGTCCGTCCCGGGCCGCCCGGCACGATCCTCCAGACCCGCTTTTCGCATCGCAGACTCCCGCTCTCTCAAGCTGCTGAGCTCCCCTGCACCGGTTCAGTTCCGTAGTCCAAACATGTCAAGCGAAGGGAGGGGCGAAGACGGGTTCTCCCCCCTGTTGGACGGGTGATCGGCTGAGTTGCTCGCAAATTGCACGGATCTCGGCTTGCGGCTCGCTCGAGGGGCGGCCGATAGCATCAGCTCGATGAGCATCTGCGTGGTCACCGGCGGCGCCGGCTTTCTCGGCTCCCACCTCTGCGATTACCTGCTCGGCCAGGGCCATAGGGTGATCTGCGTCGACAACCTCGAGACCGGCTCGCTGCAGAACATCGAGCACATCCGCGACGCGGCCTTCGAGTTCCGCAACATCGACATCACCGAGCACGTCGACATCCCCGAGGACGTCGACTTCGTCTACCACCTTGCCTCGCCGGCGAGCCCGATCGACTACCTGCGGTTGCCGCTTCACACGCTCAAAGTCGGCTCCCACGGGACCCACCACATGCTCGGGGTGGCCAAGTTCAAGCGTGCCCGCTTCCTGCTCGCCTCGACCAGCGAGGTCTACGGCGACCCCGAGGTCCATCCCCAGACCGAGGACTACTGGGGGCACGTCAACCCGATCGGCCCGCGCGGGGTCTATGACGAGGCGAAGCGCTACGCCGAGGCGCTGACGATGGCCTACCACCGCCAGCAGGGGGTCGACACCTCGATCGTCCGCATCTTCAACACCTACGGGCCGCGCATGCGCGCGCACGACGGGCGCGCGATCCCGACCTTCATGCGCCAGGCGCTCGAGGACGCGCCGCTGACCGTCTTCGGAGAGGGCGAGCAGACCCGCAGCTTCTGCTACGTCGACGACCTGATCCGCGGCATAGTCGCCTTGGCGGAGTCCGACGTCCACTCGCCGGTCAACATCGGCAACCCGGACGAGTTCACCCTGCTCGAGCTTGCCAGGAAGGTGATCGAGGTGACCGAGTCGCGCTCGGAGATCGTCTTCGAGCCGCTGCCCGTCGACGACCCGCAGCAGCGCCGCCCCGACATCGGCCGCGCCCGCGACCTGCTCGGCTGGGAGCCGGCCGTCGAGCTTGGGGAGGGGTTGCGGCTTACGATCGAGAAGTCGGGCGTCGACCGGCTGGCCGGGGCTTCGGACTGACGCCGAAAAGAAGAGGGCGGCCCGCAGGCCGCCCTCTCTTCTGTTTCTCTGGGCGAGCTTGGTTACTGCGTCTGAACCGAGAAGGAGAACGTCCCGAGGCCGTCTCCCTCGGCAAATTTCGGGTGGGGTACCGGCGGTTCCGCATTGTCGAACGGAGCGCCGAACACCGAGTTCAGCGTCTCCGCCGTGACCGCCTGAAGCGTCGCGACGGCGTTTGCGACGCTGATCGTCCGGGTGGCGGGGTCCGATGTGATCGTCGCCCCGGCCAGGTTGAGGTTGGCGATCGAGCTACGCCCGAGCGAACCCAGGTTGAGCTGCGGCGAGATCGTCGACTCCACGGTGACTTCGACCGTGGCGGTCTTCGCGCCCAGATCGATCCAGATGTTGCCGAGCGTCATCGTCGTCGTTTTTTCCGGAGCGACGGTCTGCACCAGTTTCACGCCGCCGGTCGTCTGAACGACCCCACTGGAGGCATTCGGTGCGATTGTCCCACCGCCGATCGGGAACTTCAGAACCGGCGTGAACGGATTCGCCACCGTTTCGGCTTCGGTCGGAGAGATCGGTTCGATTTTGACCAGGTGGCCGTTGGGCGGGGGAAGCACGAACTTTTTGACCGTCGTTTCGTCTGTGGTCAAGCTCGCATTGCCGCTGAGCACAGTCACCGTCTTCGGCTGGGTTTCGCTCGCGCTCGCGCCCAGCGACTTGCCGCCCTTGAACGGGGATTTCTTCTTCGCTTTGCCGGTGAAGCCGAGCTTCTTGTTCAGCTGCTTGGCCGCCTTTCCAGTCAGCTTCAGCGAGGAGATGCTCACGTTCGCCCCGAAGCCGTTTCGGGCCACCGTGACGCCTTTGACGGAGGCGAGCTTCATGTTCTTCCCGGCGACTTTCGCCTTCAGGGAGTTGGTCGAGGTTTCGAGGACGATGGCGTTGACCTTGGCAGTTTTTTTGCCCCGCTTGAACTTGATTCCCCCGTTGTGTTCGACGCTGCCGGCACCGGTGAGGGGGTCGAGCGAGCCGCCGCTGACAGGTAGCGTCGCCTTGCGCTTCTTCACCGTGGCGGGGTTGATCTTCTGGACCTTCACGCCGCTCTTCTTCAGCTTCTTGAAGAAGCCCTTGTTGAGGGTGATGCTCGTCTTGCCGCTGGCAAGCGGGTCGCTGGTGGCCGAGGCAAAGGGCGCAAAGGCGAGCAACGCAGCCAGCGCAGCGACCACTGCTACCACTGACGGCATCGTCCCCCGGGCCCTTACCGGCTGGGTCACTTCTCTCATTTCGATCCTCCGTTTTGCTGCCGCCCCCTGCTGCCCCGATTGGCGACTTACGGCATGTCGATTTGCAGCCAAGACTATTCCCGGCATCTCCCTCCACAAACCGTATTTGGCCGCAATGTTCCGGTGGGCCGCATACCTGCGTTTCGGCTGCATATCCTGTCCCGATGGCCACCGAAGAGACCCACCGCACCATTGCCCCCCTGGTCGGGCCCGAAGACGAGCGCGTCTTCACCGACTCAGGCATCGAGATCCAGCGCGCCTACGACGAGAGCGACGTGGCCCCAGGCCTTGCAGAGCGCCTTGGCGAGCCGGGCGCCCCGCCCTTCACGCGCGGCATCCACGACGGCATGTACCGCGACCGGCTCTGGACGATGCGCCAGTACGCCGGCTTCGCCACCCCCGAGGACACCAACGAGCGCTATCGCTACCTGATCGAACATGGGTCCACCGGGCTCTCGATGGCCTTCGACCTGCCGACCCAGCTCGGCCGCGACTCCGACGACCCGCTCTGCCGGGGCGAGGTCGGGCGCACCGGCGTCCCGATCGACACGATCGAGGACATGCGGATCTGCTTCGAGCAGATCCCGCTCGACGGGGTCTCGACGTCGATGACGATCAACGCGCCGGCGGCGATCCTGCTGCTGCTCTACGAGCTGGTCGGCGAGGAGCAGGGCGTCCCGTCGCAGAAGCTGCGCGGCACGGTCCAGAACGACGTGCTGAAGGAGTACATGGCACGCGGCAACTACATCTACCCGCCGGAGCCGACGATGCGGTTGACGACGGACATCTTCGAGTACTGCCACGAGAACGTGCCGAAATGGAACACGATCTCGATCTCCGGGTACCACATCCGCGAGAAGGGCTGCTCGGCGGTGCAGGAGGTCGCCTTCACGCTCTCCAACGCGATCGCCTACGTCGAAGCGGCGCTGGAGCGAGGCCTGAAGATCGACGAGTTCGCGCCCCGTCTCGCCTTCTTCTTCAACGGGCACAACAACGTCTTCCAGGAGATCGCCAAGTTCAGGGCTGTGCGCCGGATGTGGGCGAAGATCGTCGCCGAGCGGTTCGGCGCCGAGGACCCGAGCTCGATGAAGATCCGCTTCCACACCCAGACGGGGGGCGTGACGCTGCAGGCCCAGCAGCCCGAGGTCAACATCATCCGCGTCGCCCTGCAGGGCTTCGCCGCCGTCTGCGGCGGCACCCAGAGCCTGCACACCAACGGCTTCGACGAGGCGCTGGCGCTGCCGACCGAGCGCTCGGCCCGGATCGCCCTGCGCACCCAGCAGGTGATCGCCCACGAGTCGGGGGCCGCCGACACGGTCGACCCCTTCGCCGGCTCCTACTTCGTCGAGTCGCTGACAGACGAGATCGAAGCCCGCTCCTGGGAGCTGATGGAGAAGGTCGAGGGGATGGGCGGCTCGGTCGAGGCGCTGGAGTTCATGCAGCGTGAGATCGAGGAGTCCGCGCACTCCTACCACGAGCGCTACAAGTCCGGCCAGGACATCATCGTCGGCGTCAACAAGTACGTCACCGACCAGGTCGACGACGTCGACATCCTCCGCGTCGACCCCGAGGCCGAGGAGCGCCAGCTGGCCCGTCTGAAGGCCTTCAAGGAGTCTCGCGACCAGGCCGCCGTCGAGGCGAAGCTGGAGGCCCTGCGCGACGTCGCCCGGGGGGAGGGGAACCTCCTGCACCCGATCCGCGCCGCGCTCGCCGCCGACGCCTCGATCGGCGAGGTCTGCGGCGCCATGCGCGACGTCTTCGGCGAGTACAGGGGCGGGGCGTTCTTCTAGTCGGTAAGCCGCCGATCCTCACCGCTCAGGATCCATGTAGCGAGAGTTGACCCACCTCCAGTGGGGTCAATGCTGCTTCCGCTCGTGCAGAAGCTCGGCGGCGTGTTCGAGGGTGCGGCGTACGCGGGGGCGCTCGTACTTGATCTCGTAGTGGGTGAAGCGGAGTGGGGTCATCCCAGCCAAGACGTGGGCGCGGTCTCGGCGGGCGTCGCGGGCTTGGGTTGCCGGTGTGCGGTGGTAGCGCAGGCCGTCGGTCTCGACGACAAGTCCCAAGTCCGGCCAGAAGAAGTCGACCTCGAAGCCGTTCAGCATCTGCTTGGAGAGGGGAAGGGGTAGACCGGCAGACGCGGCGATCGGGCGAAAGATGATCTCCAGGTCGGAGTCGGAGAGGCGAAACGTGTACCTGTCGAGGAGCCGGCGCAGGAGCTGGACGCCGGGCTCGCCCGCGTAGTCATCGAGCGTGACACGCAGCGTTTCAGGGTCGATCAACCCGTGCTTGTCCGCTTCATTGATCGCTCGCTCGACAGTGGTGGGGCTGAGTTCAGAGGCGAGATCCACGACTGTCCGCGCCACGGTCGTGACGGGAATGCCGTTCCGACACACGACATCGGTCCCGGCTAGCGTGGGACGAGCGCGCACCCGCAGCCCGGCACGCCGCAATCTGGTGCGCCGCGTCAGGCTGATGTCGATCAGCCTTGGTTTCTCCTTCCCGATTCCCCAGAGGGCTGCGGCGCTGCTGTGACTCAACATCGCGCCGTCCCCACAGGCGAGCACCGCCGCCATCCAGCGGCGCTTCTGTGTCAAGTGAGGCCAGCCCACTGCGTAGACGCCACGCATCGCCGGATGCAGCCGACCGCGGGCTACTCGATGCTCGATTTCCCGCGCGTTGAAGCCCAGCGCCAGCAGCTGTCGCCGTGCCACCACCCCGTGCTGCTGCCCGGCCAGCTCCCAGGCCCTCCGACCCCTCTTGTCATCGCGCGCATCCGACATTGACCACACCTGAGATGGGTCAATGGCGGATGCGCGCGATTTCTCCCCCCTGAACGGTCTCTTTCACGGGGGAGAGGTGGGAGGAACGCGGACGCTCCGGTTGAAGCGGGCGGCATGATCGAGGTCTCGCGGACGCTGATGAAGTCCGAGCCCGAGCTGGTGGAGTTGGTGGCGGGCGTCGAAGGGGTAGAGGTGACGATGGCCGAGAAGGGCTTCGGCACGCGGGTGCAGCTGCGGGCGGGCCGCGACTCCGGCCTCACCGAGGCTGATCTCGAGCGGATCCTGGATGGCCTGGCCGAACCGAGCAAGCAGCCGTTCGCCGCCTGAAACCAACCGAGAGGAACAGCGTGAAGCAACTGAAGAGGCATCTGAACCCCGCCACCGTGATCTCCTGCATCGCCCTGTTCGTGGCGCTGAGCGGCGCGGCCGTGGCGGCCACGAGCCTGAGCAAGAAGTCGGTGAAGTCACAGCACCTCGCCAACGGCGCGGTCACCACGGCCAAGCTGAGGAACGGCGCCGTGACCACGCCGAAGCTTCGCAACCGCGCGGTCACCGGGGCGAAGATCGCCGACGCGACGATCGGCTCCGGCCAGCTCGCCAACGGCTCGGTTCGCGCCGGCCAGCTCGGCGGCCAGGTGGTCACCGAACCGAAGATCAAGAACGGGGCGGTGAGCGAGAGCAAGCTCGGCAGTGGCGCGGTCACGAGCAGCAAGCTCGCCCCCAACTTCCTCGCTCAGCTGGTTCGGAACGTGTCCTACGTGACCAAGACCAGCCCCAGCGGTGGCAATCTCCAGACCGCCACCGCTGAATGCCCGGCTGGAAAGCAGGTTGTCGGTGGCGGCGCTAAAGCGATTCCAGGCGGTGCCGAAACGGCAGGTCTGACCGAGTCTTATCCCTCCGTGGGGGCAGACGGCAAGCGAACCGGCTGGACTGCCACGGTGACGAGGGAGGGCGCTGACGGCGGCGTGATCAGCGTCGAGGCCTTCGCGATCTGCGCCGAGCTCTAGGCACACGATCTGCCCCTGACCGGGGTTCGAAGGGCCCGCTCCGGCGGGCCCTTCGCCGTCTCGGGACACGGCTCGACCTGCCGAAATAGACTCCCGCGCTCGATGCGAGAGAAGAACCCGATCACCCACGAGGAGAAGCTCGCCTACCTGCGCGAGCTGCGCTCCGAAGCGATTCACTCCGCCTCCGAGGAGGCGGTCGAGAAGCAGCACGCGAAGGGCAAGATGACCGCCCGCGAGCGGGTCGAAAAGCTGCTCGACCCGGGCTCCTTCGAGGAGCTCGACACCTTCGTCCGCCACCGCACCTACGACTTCGAGATGCAGAAGAAACGGCCTTGGGGCGACGCCGTCGTCACCGGCCACGGCACGATCGACGGCCGCACCGTCTTCGTCTTCTCGCAGGACTTCACCGTCTTTGGCGGCAGTCTCGGCGAGGTGATGGCGGAGAAGATGTGCAAGGTGATGGACCTCGCCGCCCAGGTCGGAGCGCCGGTGATCGGCATCAACGACTCCGGCGGCGCGCGGATCCAGGAGGGCGTCGTCTCGCTCGGCGCCTACGGCGACGTCTTCGTCCGCAACGTGCAGTGCTCCGGCGTGATCCCCCAGATCAGCCTGATCATGGGCCCCTGCGCCGGCGGCGCGGTCTACTCGCCGGCGATGACCGACTTCATCTTCATGGTCAAGGAGACCTCGCACATGTTCATCACCGGCCCGGAAGTGATCAAGACGGTGACCGGCGAGGAAGTCGAGTTCGAGGAGCTCGGCGGGGCGATGAGCCATAACACGAAGTCGGGCGTCGCCCACTTCGCCTCCGAGGACGAGGAGAGCTGCCTAGAGGACGTGCGCTACCTGCTCGGCTTCCTGCCCTCCAACAACCTCGAGGCGCCGCCGCGCTTCGAGCCGGACGACGATCCGGAGCGCGAAGACGAGGAGCTCGACACCCTCGTCCCCGACGACCCCTCCAAGCCCTACGACATGCGCGAGGTGATCTCGCGGATCGTCGACGACGGCGAGTTCTTCGAGGTGCACGAGCATTTCGCCAAGAACATCGTCTGCGGCTTCTCGCGGCTCGACGGCTTCCCGATCGGCATAGTCGGCAACCAGCCCGCCTTCCTCGCCGGCGTCCTCGACATCGAGGCCTCCGAGAAGGCGGCCCGCTTCGTCCGCACCTGCGACTGCTACAACGTCCCGATCCTCACCTTCACCGACGTGCCGGGCTTCCTGCCCGGCACTGACCAAGAGTGGAACGGGATCATCCGCCACGGCGCCAAGCTGCTCTACGCCTTCACCGAGG
>CAMLQY010000018.1 GCA_946482365.1 uncultured Actinomycetes bacterium | reverse complement strand
CCGGTGAAGGCCATCGTCATCGTCAGGATCAGCAGCACGACGCCGATCACCCAGTTGAGCTCGCGCGGGTACTTGTAGGCGCCGAAGAAGAAGGTCCGGCCCATGTGGAGGAAGATCAGGATCACCATCAGGCTCGAGCCCCATTTGTGCATCCCGTGCACGAAGGCGCCGAGGAAGACCTCGTTGTTGATGTGCGAGATCGAGGCGTAGGCCTGGGTCGTCGAGGGCGTGTAGAACATGGCCAGGAAGACGCCCGTGATCGCCTGGACGATGAAGGCGAACATCGTCGCCGAGCCGAGGGTGTAGAACCAGTTGGTCCCCTTCGGCACCTTGCGGTAGAGCATCCCGGTGAGGAAGCCGGAGGCGGCCGTGCGCTGGTCGACCCAGGCGAGCGCGTCGACCGGCGCTTCGACGGCACGGTCGGTGAGCTTCTTCGCGTGGGAGGGGCGCTCGGGCGGGGCGGTCTTGAGGTCCGCCGGAGCGGTGCCCTTGGCACCGTTGCCCTCGCCCGGCTTGGCCGGTTTGCGGAGCGGTGCGGGGATCAGTGAGTCGAGCTTCATCGCCGGCTAGGCCTCAGCTGCTCGGTGGCGGGAAGGTGGATGGGCGGGGCGGATACAGATATTCCCAGATGCCGCCGGTGAACTCGCCGGGGTCGCGGGCGCGGACCGGCTCCAGCTGGGAGGTGACGCTGTAGCGCGGGCCGACCTCGACCTGACCGCCCCGGATGCGCGTCTGGAATTGGTCGAGGGGACGCACTGGCGGGCCGCCGATCCGCTTGCCCTGGAAGTCGTAGACGCCGCCGTGGCAGGGGCAGATGAAGTTGCCGGCGGCCTCGACGAAGCGGACCGGGCAGCCGAGGTGGACACAGCGGTTGGAGACGGCGACCATCTTGCCGGGTTCTTCGCCCAGTTCCTCGGAGCTCTTGCGCATGTAGGCGGTGGTCTTGCCGGCGTCGCCGATCCCCTCGGTCTCGGTGAAGACGACCTGGCGGTAGGTGTCCTCGACGAAGTCGCCGACCGGGCCGACACCCTCCCAGCGCTCCTTGCCGCGATGGAAGATCGGTGCGACCGCGAAGCCGACCGCGGGTAGGACGATCGCCGCTCCGGCGATGCCGCCGAGGCCCTGGACGGCAACCGTGAAGGCGCGCCGGCGCGTCATCGACTCGCCCTCGAAGTAACCGGGGGGTTGCGGTTGGGGCCGCTCCGGCCGACCGGCCGCCTCGGCTCCGTTTTGCTTGTCCGCTCCGTCGCTCAACAGCTCAAACCTCAGGGAAGTGCAAGTCTATTGACTCGCGCCGCCTCGATGCTCGCCACCTACCGCGGCGGCCGCGGCGTGCCACAGGGCGGGCACCTCGTCCTCGCGCTCCTCCGCATGGAGCTGGGCGCAGCGGGCGATCAGCTCGGCGAGCACCGCCACCGCCTCCGGATCGCCGAGGGCGGCGAGGCCTTCGATCCCGAGCGCGTAGAGGTAGTCGCCCGCGAGCAGGGCGAGGTCCTCGTCGTGGCCGCGCAGCAGGCGAGGCTCGCCGTAGTGCAGCAGGTAGCCCTCCCGCACCGACTCGACGACGAGCGCGTACTCCGCCGGGGCCGGCGCCGCACGGGGGCCGGCGGCGGCGAGCAGGCCGAAGGCCGGCTCCTCGGCGGCCTCGACCACATGCGGAGAGACCGGCGTGTCCTCGGAGCGCAGGCGCTCGGCGAGCATCGTCAGCGCCTGGGCGGGCTCAGGCATCGAGTGCCCCGGCGGCGGCTTCGAGAGTGCGGTCGATCGAGTCCTCGTCGTGTGCGAGGGAGACGAACCAGGCCTCGAACTGGGATGGCGGCGGGTAGACCCCCCGCTCCAGCAGGGCGCGGCAGAAGCGCGCGTGGGCGTCGAGGTCGCAGGCAGTGGCCGCCGCGAAATCGGCGACCGGCCCGGCGCTGAAGAAGAGCGTGACCAGGCCCGGCGCGCTCGCGACCTGCAGGGGGCGATCCTGCGTGAGGGCCGTGAACCCGTCGACGAGACGCTCGGTCAGCTCGCGCAGGCGCACATAGGCGCGGTCATCGAGGCGACGCAGGGTGGCCAGGCCCGCGGCGACCGCGAGCGGGTTGCCCGACAGCGTTCCCGCCTGGTAGACGTCGCCGGCGGGAGCGACCCTCTCCATCAGCTCGCGCGGGCCGGCATAGGCCGCGGCGGGGAGGCCGCCGCCGAGCACCTTGCCGAGCACGGTCAGGTCGGGCTCGACCCCGTACAGCTCCTGGGCGCCGCCGCGGGCGACGCGGAAGCCGGTGATCACCTCGTCGAAGACCAGCAGCGCGCCGGTCTCCGCGGTGGCCGTGCGGAGGAGCTCGAGGAATCCCTCGGCGGGCGGCACCACGCCCATGTTGGCGGCGATCGGCTCGGCCAGGACCGCGGCGACCGCGTGGTCCGCCAGAGCCCGCTCGACCGCCCCGGGGTCGTTCCAGGGCACGACGACGGTGCTGGCGGCCTGCGCCGCGGTGACCCCTGGCGTCGCCGGGATCGCCAGCGTCGCGAGTCCCGAGCCGGCGTCGGCGAGCAGGCCGTCGGAGTGCCCGTGGTAGGCACCGGCGAACTTGACGACGATCTCGCGGCCGGTCACCGCGCGGGCCAGCCGCACGGCGCTCATCGCCGCCTCGGTGCCGGAGCTGGTCATGCGCACCATCTCGGCCGAGGGCACGCGGGCGACGACCTCCTCGGCGAGCTCGACCTCGGCGGCGGTCGCGGCGCCGAAGCTGGTGCCGGCCGCGGCGGCTTCGCTTACGGCGGCGAGGACTTCGGGGTCGGCGTGGCCGAGGATCAGCGGCCCCCAGGAGCCGACCCAGTCGAGGTAGCGATTGCCGTCGACGTCGAGCAGCTCGCAGCCCTCGCCACGCTCGACGAAGACCGGCTCGCGACCGATCTGCCGCATCGCCCGCACGGGGCTGTTCACCCCGCCGGGGAGCACCTGCAGCGCGCGGCGGTAGAGGTCCGCCGAGCGCTCGTTGCTAGGAATGCTCGGCCTCCCAGGCGGCGTACTCGTCGGTGAAGTAATGCAGGCGGATCTTCTTGTACTCGGTCGACGAGTAAAGGGTTGCGCGGTCGCCGGGGCCCATCCCGCACTCCTCGGCGATCGAGTCGAGGATCGCGTCGCACTCCTCCTTGGAGCGGCCGTGGGCCATGGTGAAGACGCTGTAGGGCCAGTCCTCGTAGGTGGGGCGCTGGTAGCAGTGGGAGATGCCGCGGAAGGAGGCCATCCGCGCACCCGTCTCCATGATCTCCCCCTCGGGCACCTTCCAGACGCCCATGCCGTTCGCCGAGAAGCCCGCCCGCCGGTGGAAGAGGATCGCCGCGACGCGGCGAAGCAGCTTGCGGTCGGCCATGCCCTGCAGGTGCTCGAGCAGCTGCGGCGTCGTCATCCCCACCTCCGCCGCGGCCTCGTCGTAAGGTCGCTCGACCGGCCGCATCGGGCCCTGGAGGGCACGGATCACGGCGACGTCGCGCTCGTCGTAGGACTGGGGCTCCAGCTCGCGGGGCGGGGCCGCCTCGACCGCGGCGGCGAGAGCGTCGGTGCCCTTCTCCATCTCCAGGTTCATGTTGATCTTGAACAGGGTCAGGGTCGGCAGCTGGCGCATAGACTCGGCTCCGGTCTCGCGCATCAGCACGTCGAGGGTGCCGCCCAGCCCGAGCTCGGAGTCCGGCGGGGTGGCGATCGTGAACCAGAGGTTGAACTCGTGGGTGCGCAGGTAGTTGTGCGAGACGCCGGGATGGGAGTTGACGACCTGAGCGGCCCGCTGGGGGTGCTCGGAGTCGACCTTGGCCGCGACCAGCATCGACTCGTAGCCGAGGGCGCGGGTGTCGAAGATCGGCGTGATCTCGCGGATGATCCGCTCGTCGAGCAGGCGCCGGGTCCGCGCGAGGACGTCCTCCAGCTCCAGCTCGGCCTCCGCGGCGACGCGAGCGAACGGCTCGGGGTCGAGCGGGAAGCTCGACTGCAGCAGGTTCATCAGCCGCTTGTCCGTCTCGTCGAGCGGGATCGCGGCGCCGTCCTTGCGGGAGCGCGCCTTCGACTGGGGGACCTTCACCGAAGCCAACCCGCGGCCTCCTTCGCGTAGTAGGTGACGATCGCGTCGGCGCCGGCGCGCCGGATCGAGGTAAGGGTCTCCAGGACGGCGCTGCGCTCGTCGATCCAGCCCTGCTGCGCCGCCGCCTTCAGCATCGAGTACTCGCCGGAGACGTGGTAGGCGGCGACGGGCGCGCCGGTGGCGTCCTTGACCCTGCGCACGACGTCGAGGTAGGCGGTGGCCGGCTTCACCATCAGCATGTCGGCGCCCTCCTCCAGGTCGAGCTCGGCCTCGCGCACCGCCTCGGCGGCATTGGCGGGGTCCATCTGATAGCCGCGCCGGTCGCCGGATTCGGGGGTCGACTCCGCCGCGTCGCGGAAGGGGCCGTAGAAGGCGGAGGCGTACTTGGCGCTGTAGGCGACTATCGGGACGCCGGAGTGGCCCTCCTCGTCGAGCTGGTGGCGGATCGTGCCGATGCGCCCGTCCATCATGTCGCTGGGAGCGACGGCGTCGGCGCCGGCCTCGGCGTGTGAGATCGCCGTTTTCGCCAGCAGCTCGACTGTGATGTCGTTGTCGACCTCGCCCTCGCGGAGAAAGCCGCAGTGGCCGTGCGAGGTGTACTCGCAGAGGCAGACGTCGGTGATCACCGTGAGGTCGGGGTGCGCCTCCTTCAGCGCCCGCACCGCCATCTGCACCACGCCCTCGGCGTCGTAGGCGCCGGTGCCGGACTCGTCCTTCGAGGCTGGAACGCCGAAGAGCAACACCGCTCCGATCCCCGCGCTCGCGATCTCGGTCCCCTCGGCGACCAGCTCCGAGATCGAGAAACGCTCTACTCCGGGCATCGAGGGAACCTCCTCGCGGACGCCCTCGCCGGCGACGACGAAGAGGGGCTGGATCAGGTGCGCGGGAGAGAGCTCCGTCTCCCGGATCAGGCCGCGCAAGCTCTCCGTGCGCCGAAGGCGGCGCATGCGAGTGGAGGGAAAGGGCACAGGGCGATTCTACGAGGGTGGTGCGCGAGCTACCGCTCAGGCTAACCGGTGCATAACGACCGGAGGCGGTCGAGCCGGATAGCGTTTGCCTCCGTGGAGGCAGGAGCCATGACAGGTCGGGCTGTGATCGAGGCGCGGAAGCTGGTCAAACGCTTTGGGGAACGGGAAGCGTTGCGTGGCGTCGACTTCGAGGCCCGGGCGGGGGAGCTGGTGGCTGTGATTGGCCCCAACGGGGCGGGGAAGACGACGCTGCTCTCGATCTTGGCCGGGATCTCCGCTGCAGACGATGGCGAGGTGCATGTGCCCGCAGGAGAGGTGGGCTGGGTACCGCAGCAAGCAGCCTTGTACCGGAGGCTGACGGTCGAGGAGAACCTGTTGCTGTTCGCGCGGCTGGAGGGGCACGCGGATCCGCGTGCATCGGTTGAGGAAATGCTCGAGCTGACTGGGCTGAGCGAGCGGCGGGGCGAGGTTGTCGCGCGGCTCTCGGGCGGCAACCAGCAGCGGATCAACATCGCGATCGGGTTGCTGGCGAGACCGTCGGTGCTGCTGCTCGACGAGCCCAGCGGCGGCCTCGACCCGCGCCAGCGGGCGCACCTTTGGGAGTTCGTCTCGGCGCTGGCCGAGACGAACAGCACCACGGTGATCTTCTCCACGCACGACATCCAGGAGGCCGAGCGCTACGGCAGGCGGCTACTCGTCCTCGCCGACGGCGAGGCGCTCTTCGACGGCTCCCCCGGCGGGCTGCTGGAGGCGGTGCGGCATGAGGCGGCCGAGGCGGCCGACCAGGACTTCGAGACCGCTTTCGTCGCCTTCCTCCACCACAGGGGCCACTGATGAGGTGGCTCCTGCTCAAGGACCTCCAGATCCTGCGGCGGTCGCCGCTGCAGGCGGTCCTGCTCGTCGCCTACCCGGTGCTGATCGCCGTCCTCGTCGGTTTCGCGATCTCACGCTCGCCGGAGAAGCCCAGGGTCGCCTTCCTCAACGACGTCCCGGCTGACGCACGGGTCAGCGTCGGCACCACGGAGCTGCCGGACATCGGCGTCAACGACCGCATCTGCGCCCGGGTCGAGTGCGTCCGCGTCGAGAGCCGCGCCGAGGCGGTCGAGGCGGTCCGCTCGGGCGACGCCCTCGCGGCCCTGATCCTCCCCGCCAACCTGGTGAGCCGGATCAACTCCCTCTCGACTCCGTTCCCCAAAACCCCCGAGATAGAGGTGGTCGTCAGCGAGGAGGACCCGGTGAAGGCGCGCTTGGTGAACGACCGGATCGACGCGCTGATCGCGCAGGCAAACCTCGTGATCGCACGGCGCATCGCAGGCGAAGGTGGCAAATTCCTCGACCTCGTCCTCGACGGCGGCGAGGTCCGGGTGGTCGGTCAGACGATCGAGATCCTCGGCCTGCGCAACAGCGCCCGCATCGTCAAGTCGCTGCGCCCGATGCTCCCCCCGGGAGAGCTTCGCGACTCGGTCGACCGGGTGATCCGGTTCACCACCCTGGCCCGCAGCAATCTCGCCAGCGGGGCGCCGCTGGTGTCCCGGCTCGCGCAGCCGATCGCGGTCGACAAGGAAGTCGTCGACGGCTCCTCCCCCCCACTCGAATCCTTCGCGATCGCGGTCGCCGCGACCTTCACGCTCGCCTTCGTCGTCGTCCTGCTCGTCGCCGGGTCACTGGCACTGGAGCGGGAGGAGAACGCCTTTCCCCGCCTCACCCGCGGCCTGGTCTCGCACTCGGGCCTGCTGGCCGAGAAGGTGCTGCTGGGCGTGGCCGTCGGGCTGGCCGTGACGCTGCTGATGCTGGTCGGCCTCGCCCTCTTCGTGCCCCTTCACTGGAGCCGCTTCGGCCTCTGGCTGGTCGCGATCCTCAGCGGCGGCGCGGCGCTCGGCGCGGCCGGCGCGGCGCTCGGCGCGGCAGCCCGGGAGGTTCGCGCCGTCTCCCTGCTCGCCTTCATGGTCACCCTGCCGGTCGCCTTCCTCTCCCTGATCCCCTCCGGCGCCGTCGGCCCGGCGACGGGCGACGCGATCGAGGTCGTCACCGCCCTCTTCCCCTTCAAGCCCGCGCTAGACGCGATGACGGCGGCGCTCGACCCGGCAGGCCCGGACCTCGGCGCGGCCCTGCTGCACCTGGCGGCCCTGATCGGCGCCTACGGCCTGCTGGCCCGCTTCGCGCTGCGGCGCTTCGCTGCCGTTTAGCTTCAGTCTGGGATGACTTGCACTTCAGCCAGTGGGACGTAGGTCGGGCCGAATTTCGCTTCGACCGACGTCGCAGCGCCCATCGTGACCGCACAGGTGCCGGTCCCCGAGCACCCGCCACCCGACCACCCTTCGAAATTCGACCCTTTGCCTGGCGTTGCAGTGAGCTCGACGACTTCGCCGGCGTAGAAGGAGGCATCCGTCGAAGAGCAGGTCACTCCGCAGCTGATCCCCGACGGCAAGCTCTTGACGGTGCCCTGGCCGCCGCCGTCCTTGATCAGGCTGAGGCTGTATTTGGGGTCTTTCGCAAAGAGCGCTTCGACCTCGTGCTCTTCGCCCATCGTCACTTCGCAGAGACCGGAGCCGGTGCAGTCCCCGAGCCATTCGACGAAGTGGGAGTGCCTGGACGGAGCCTGGTTGAGCTTGACTTTGGCGCCTTCTTTGAAGGCGGCCGTGGTGGTCGAGCAGTTGGCCAGGCAGAGGATGCCGCCTGGATAGCTGGTCACCTTGCCCTGGCCGGAGCCCGGCGCCTTGGAGACCGTGAGCTTAGGGGCGCCCATAAAGGTCGCGGTTATCGATTTGCTTGTAGGCACCGTCACCGTGCACTGGGCCCCGTTGATACCGCCGGCTTCGCATCCTTTCCAGCTGACGAAGAATCCGGACGGGTCAGGGATCGCAGTCAGCGTGACTTTCCCTGGGGGCAGTTCGACTTCACAGGACGGTGGTGGGCAGATACCCCATCCCGGTATGTGCACCGTGCCGGGCCCGTTGACGATCACGGTAAGAGAGCTGCCTCCTCCTTCGAGCAGCGCCGGGGCCGCACCTGGCAAAGCAAGCGCCGATGTCGCAAGGAGGACAGCGGCCACCCTGAATCGGGGGAGTTTCACATCCTCAGGCTAGCTTGGGTTTTCAAAAAAGCAACAGGAAGTTTTCGGAAATAAGTACCCGTATACCAACTGTGGTGAGGTCAGCCCACAGGTGAAAACGCGCGTCGCTCGAGCCGGGCACTCCGGGCCTGCGCCAGGTTCGGGTCGGTGACACCGCCGAGGACGAAGGCGTCGATGCTCTCCTCCGGGCAGAGCTGCAGGCGCAGGTGCTCGAGCACCTGGGGCTCGCTCAGCTCGGCGAAGCGGCGCTCGCGGGCGGGCACGGCGACGAGGGCGACCTCGCTTCCGTCGACCAGCAGGCAGCCGTGGCGGCTGACGTAGGCGGAGAGCCGGGTGACCGCCTCGCCGCTGTGCAGCTCGCAGGTCGCCGTGTCGAGGGCGGTCAGCTCGTAGTTGGGCTCGGTCGCCGAGACCAGGCGCAGCTGGTCGGCGGTCAGGTGGACGATCGCCACCCTCGCCGTGGTGCCGGGGCTGCGCTGGAGGGTCGCCGGCACGGCTCCGTAGGCCGCGAAGTGGGCCGAGTAGACGACGTCGAAATCGTGCAGCCAGGCCGGCTCGACCAGCACCGGGTCGCCGCTGAGGGCGAGCTTCCGGGCCAGCACTTCGGGTGAGGCATTGGACCCGTAGACGAGAAGCCGCGAACGCTGCTCCCGGTAGATCTCGACCTCTGCGGGGTCGAGGGTGCGGCGCCCATGCTGGACGAACGGGCGCGCCGGCACCGCGTACGGGTAGCGCATCGCGCGCTCCAGGATCTCGCTGTCCTCGCTCACGCCCTACACCCTTGCGCATTTCGGAGCTAGTGCCCCGTCAGGCACTAGGGTCAGGCGACCATGAAGGTGCTCTTCATCGGCGACGTGGTCGGCGGCCCGGGCCGGCGCGGGCTGCATGCCGCAATGCCCGAGCTGCGCGAGCGCTACGCCCCGGACATGACGATCGTCAACGGCGAGAACTCCGCCGGCGGGATGGGGATCACCGAGAAGACGGCCAAGGCGCTCTTCGACGCCGGTGCCGACGCGATCACGACGGGCAACCACGTCTACCGCCATCGAGAGGCCTACGACTTCCTCAACCGCAGCGATCGCGTCGTGCGGCCCGCCAACTACCCGTATGCGAATCCCGGTCGCGGCTACACGGTCGTCGAGGTCGCCGGAAAGCGGGTCGGCGTAATCAACCTCAGCGGGGCGATCGGACTCACCGTCGCCCGCTCCCCGTTCCACGAGGCCGACAGCATCCTCGAGAAGATCGAGTGCGACTTCGCGATCGTCGACTTCCATGCCGAGGTGACCAGCGAGAAGGTGGCGATGGGCTGGCACCTCGACGGCCGTGTTGCCGCCGTGCTCGGCACCCACACCCATGTGCCGACGGCTGACGCGAGAGTGCTGCCGGGCGGGACCGCGTTCATCTCCGACGTCGGGATGACCGGATCGCGGACCAGCGTGCTCGGGGTGAAACCGGAGCTGATCCTCCAGCAGATGATCACCCAGATGCCGGTCAAGTTCGAGACGGCCGAGGAGGACGTCTGGGTGATGGGCGCGGTGGTCGGCGTCAACGACGCCGGGCTGGCCGACTCGATCGAGCAGGTGATGGTGCCCGCGCCCGGCTGAGCGGCGTCACTCCAGGCAGCTCAGCGCGCGAAGAGTCGCCTGGACCTCCGCCGTGATGGCGGCGGCGGCGGGCGCGGCGAGCTTCTTGCCGCTCAGGGCCGCCAGCTCGGAAAGCAGCGCGCCGAGCTTGTTCATCGCGGTGTGGGGCTGGCCGCGCTCGAGGCTGGCCCCCTGCTCCACGCAGCTTCGCCTCAAGCTGTTCTCGATCCCGCGCGGAAGCCCCAGGTCGGCTACGGCCTCGAGCAGGTCCGGGACCGTGGGCGGCGGGTCGCCGAAGACCTGTATGCGGTGGTTGGGGCTGCCCTCGGTGACGTAGACCTCGCCGAGCGGGCCGGTGGCGACGCTGCGAGGGATTTGAACTGGCCGTTGCCGGAGCCGAAGCTGCCCCAGCTGTAGAGAAAGGCCCCCGAGGCGTCGAAGACCTGGACCCTGTTGTTGTTCGCCTCGGCGACGTAGAGGTTCCCGTGGGAGTCGAGGGCGACGCCGAGCGGCGCGTTGAGCTCTCCGGCGCTGGACCCGAGGCCCCCGAGCGTGCTCGTCCACCTGTGGCAGTGGTCGAAGGCCTGAATGCGGTGGTTGAAGCTGTCGGCGACGTGGGCGCTCCCCTCCGGGTCTACGGCAAGGGCCGAGGGTGAGTTGAACTGACCGGGCCCCGTGCCGGGGCTCCCCCACGTCGCGAGGAGCTCCATGGGCGCTGCGCGCGACGAAGCGGGGAGAGCGAGCAGAGCCGCGAGGACTGCCGTGGCAAGGAGGGCCGGCAGGGTCGCCGAGCGCCGTGGATGCCACCGGAAGTTTGGATTGGAAATCCGCACTGGTCGTACCGGGATCGACACCGGCTTGAAACGGTCCCGTCGACGACAGCTCGTTAGCCGAATGTAGGACGGTTCCCCTACGAATTCGTCACGGGGGCGGTCAGGGCTCCCTCTGTCGGACGCGCGGCGGGAGCCGCGCTGGAGTGTCCGCCAGAGGGAGCCCTGACCGCCATTGCAACCAGCAGCAATGGGTAGAACCAAACGACGTAGAGATAGAACCAGTGCTGCATCGTCAGCTGGACCCCAATCAGAAGCGCCGCGCCGAGCGCAGCTACCTGCACAATGCTCTTCCGCCTGGGTCGAAAAGCTAGAAGCAAAGAGAGCGCCCCGACCGCCCCGAGGATCGCAATCCGCATCGGCTCCAATCCAGCTACCTGCCCCCAGATGCTGAACGGCGAGTCCCTTCCCGCCTGATAGTCGATCGTGCGGTCGTAGACCGTGGAGAGCCCGGGATCGATCGCGGGCCACAACAGCAAGCCGAAGGCCGTTAGTCCGAATGCCACGCCAAACGCCACTCCCGTGGGTGGCGCTGTAGGGGGGACCGCCCCTGAGGACGCTTTAGCGACCGGAAGGGGCGGTGGGTCCCCTGCAGCGACAGGACCCGCGGGCCAGCTTCGGTACGTCGCAAGCATCGGCACCAACACCGCTGGCGCAAACTTCGCCAGTGTCGCCAGAGCAGCCATCACGCCGCGAGCTGCGGGGCGCGCCAGAACCAAGAGAGTGGCAACCAGCAGCATCGCCACCAGGGTGTCGTTGGAGTTGGAGAGCAGAGCGAAGGCCGTATAGGGATAGGCGGCCCAGCCGAAGGCGAGCGTCGCAGCGAGCTTGTTGCCCTCCGGCCCCGGACGGATTCGACGGCCCAGCAGGATCAGCAGCGCGAAGGTCGCGAGGTCGAAGAAGACCGCCGCTCCGTGAGCGGCGGGGAGGTCGTCCCAGCTTCCCGACCAGGGCCAGATCGCCTCGAAGGGGACGTAGGCGAAGTAGTTGACCGGGCCGTAGGTGTCTCCCTGGGAGACGTCCTCGGGGAAGCTGCCGTAGACGGGTTCCCCGTGGGCGATCCGGTCGGCGCCGACCACGCCGGCATAGCCGACGTCGATCGCGCCGGAGTCGGCGACGTTCAGGCCGAGCCGGAAGCCGATCAGGAAGAGGGCCGCGACGAGCAGCCACCTGGTCGGCCAGACCGGGCGTATGCCGCCGCCGGCGTCTTTTCGCAGACCGATCCACAGCGCCCGGCCGAAGAGGTAGGCGAGCGGGACGTACTGGAGCGGGACCGAGACTCCGATCTCACCGCGGTTGAAGAAGAGGTGCGAGGCCCCGAAGCCGAGCAGGAAGAGGAGGTCGAGGTTGGCGAGCCGGCGCAGGCGCCTCCAGTCGAGGAGGCCGAGGAGGAAGATCGCGCAGAGCGGCAGGAAGACATAGGGGGCGTTGAGCTTGTGGCCGAAGGCGCCGGAGTAGCCGCGCGCCATCTTCCAGGCGACCTGGTAGCCCGTCCAGGACTCGCGAACGGTGCCGGTCGCCGGATCGACGATCACCAGCGCCACTCGCTCGTCCCCGGCGAACCAGGAGACCTCCCAGCTGCCGTCGACCTTGGCTGTCGTGTGCGAAAGGTCCCCGTTCTCCTTGCGCTCCGCCACGACCTTCGCGTCCTGGGCGGCACTGCGAGTCGCCGCGGCGGCGGTCACGTCCGCGCTTGCCGGCGTCGCGGCAAAAAAGGCGGCCGCCAGTGCCGCGAGGACCCACCTCATAGCCCGAAGTGATCAAGGACCACCGGCGCCACGTCGCGCAGCGCCCACTGCTCCCGCACGTTCGCCCTCTCGGGCCCGCAGCCGACGAAAAGCAGTGGACCGAGAGAGTCCCCGGCGTGCAGCGAGCCGTGGCTGCCGCCGCCGGCGTGAGAGACGCCGCCCCAGTCCACAGCCTCGTAGCCCAGCGCCAGCGAGAGCAGGAAGTCCCCCGCGTGCGGAGCCGTGAGCGCAGACCAGATCCGGGCGAGGGGGTCGGGGTAATCCCGGCTGAACAGCCGCCCGTCCTCGACGGTCGCTGCGATCGCGCCGAGGTCCCCCTCGAAGTCCCAGCGACCGTCGCGAAGGTCGGCGACGGCGCCGCCGGGGCGGAAGCGCAACCTCGCCTCTCCGCGTTCGACCGTCGCCGTCACGCCTCCTGTGGGCGCGCCCGGCTCCTCTCGAACCAGTGGCTTGCCGTCGGCGGACTCGAGACAGCAGACGAGGTCGACCCCTTCGAGCACGTTCAACCTCGCCCGCACCGCCTCCGGGTCGGCCGGCTTCCCCGCCCCCGGGAGGAGATAGACGTGAGCGGCTCGGCCGGTTGGGCTGACCGCCAGCTGGGCTCGCTCGGGCTCCGACTCCGACGGCCTCAGAACCGACCACTCGTGGCCGAGCAGCTCCGCCAGCGGCAGGCCGCGGTGCACCGCCGTCTGCGCGTGGTCGGCGAGCAGGACGACCGCGTGGTCGGCGAGGAAGGCATCGAGGCCGCCGGCCGCCTCGACCAGCTTCGAGAAGCAGCGGTCGGCCCTGGAGATCGACTCGACGCTCGCCTCCGGCCCGTGGCGGTGGGAGTAGTTGTCGTTGTCGGGAAGGGAGAAGAGCAGGAAGTCGAACCCGCCGCTCTTCGCCAGCTCGGCGGCGCAGCAGGCCGAGTACCCGTCCCGGGCACCGGGGATCGAGGTCGATTTGCAGGGGACCTCGCTGCTCGCGTAGAGGTCGCCGTAGAAGAGCTCCGCCGGGCCCCAGGTGTGGTGGCGGAACTTCAGCTGCGTCGCGTCGACCGCCCGTCGCAGGAGCCCCTCGAGCGACACCTGGTGGCGGTGACGGCCGCGGTAGATCAGGAACGGGGTACAGGCGGTGCGCAACCCGGCGTCGTCGAGGCGCTCGAACAGCGTCTCGGCGGCGGGGTTGAGGTGCGCCAGGTTCATGTTGTAGACCAGGTCGTAGAGGGCGCGGAAGATGCCGAACGCCCGGCTCGCCTCGAGCGAGGAGCCGTACTCGACGTAGCGTCGCTCGAGGCGGTGGTACCAGTCCATGCCACTGATCCAGTGGCCGTTCGCGCCCTCGCCGGTGACCATCTCGGCGCAGGCGACCGGGGTCACCGAAGGGAAGCTGGAGACGCAGTCCTCGACCAAGACGCCGCGCTCGAGGAGGGCGCCGAAGGCGGGGGCGCGACCCTCGGCGACGGCGCGGAGCAGCATGTCCGTGCGCAGCGAGTCGACGTAGGTGAGGACGAGCTTCTTAGCGGCCATCGCCGCTAATCATGCCGGGGCTCTAACGCAGGACGCGGAGGCCGGCGTGTTTGCGCTGGGCGCGGCGGCGGCGTGAGATTCCCAGCCATGCAAGCGCAGCCACTACGAGCAGCGAGGCCGGGGAGATCAGGATCGCGATCGCCACGACGATCAGGGCGGCGAGCGAGACGAGGAAGGCCAGCGCCCCTGAGCCGCTCCCCTCCCGGCGCCCCGCGCCGCTGACGACGTCGCTGACGACGAGGCAGGCGAAGACGGCGCCGATCAGGCAGAACAGGGCGCCGGCCACGGTGCTTACGTCGGCGGTGCCGGCGAGCAGGGCGCCGATGGCGAGGGCGATCACCCCGGCCAGGATCGTCATCCGGCCGCGGGCCGAGCCGTGGGTGCCGGTGGTGCCGGCCAGCATCCCAATTGCGATGCCGATGCCGAGCTCCAGGCAGATTCCCGAGAAAGATCCCACGCGGGAAACCTAGCTTCCCCGGCGAGACGGCGCCAATTCGGCACACTGTCCCCATGCCAGAGCCGCCTCACCGGCGTCGCGCCCACACCCGCAGCAGCGATCTCGAGCGCTACGCCGGCCTCTTTGCGACGCGGACGCAGGTGATGCGCTCCTCGGCGATGCGCGACTTGATGGCGGTGACCGCGCGCCCGGAAGTGATCTCGCTCGCCGGCGGCCTTCCCGACACCTCGACCTTCCCGCCGCAGACCTTCGCCGCGCAGATGACGCGGATCGCCCAGGAGTCCGCCGCCGAGGCGCTTCAGTACGGCCCCACGGAGGGCTTCCGCGAGACCGTCGACTGCATCATCGAGGTGATGGGGGCCGAGGGGATGCTTCCCGACCCCGAGGACGTGATCGTCACGACAGGCGGTCAGCAGGCGATCGACCTGATCTGCAAGGCGCTGGTCGACCCCGGCGACGCGGTGATCTGCGAGGCGCCGACCTACCCCGGCGCGATCCCGGTCTTCTGCAGCTACGAGGCCGACACGATTCAGGTCGAGTGCGACGCGGAGGGGATGCGGATCGACGAGCTGGAGGCAGTGCTCGGGCGGCTCGACGGAGAAGGGAGGCGGCCGAAGTTCGTCTACTCGGTGCCGACCTTCCAGAACCCCGCCGGCGTGACGATGTCGCTGGAACGGCGGCGGCGCCTGGTCGAGCTGGCACGGTCGCGCGAGCTGCTGGTCGTCGAGGACAACCCCTACGGCCTGCTCCGCTTCGGCGGCGAGCCGCTGCCGCCGCTCTACCAGCTCGACGGCGGGGACTTCGTCATCTACGTCGGCACCTTCTCGAAGATCCTCTCGCCCGGGATCCGCCTCGGCTGGGCGGTGGCGCCGCCGCCGGTGATGGACAAGATCGTCCTGGGCAAGCAGGCCGCCGACCTCTGCACTTCGACCCTCACCCAGTACTTCGTCCGCGAGTACTTCGGAGGCGGCGGCTGGGGGCAGTACGTCGAGAGCCTCGCCGATATCTACCGCTCGCGCCGCGATGCGATGCTGGAGGCGCTGCGCCAGCACTTCCCGCCGCAGGCGAGCTGGACCGAGCCGGAAGGCGGGATTTTCATCTGGGCGACCCTCCCCCCCTACATCGATACCAGCGACCTCCTGGCAAAGGCGCTGCGTGAGGACGTCGCCTTCGTTCCCGGCCAGGCCGCCTACGTCGACGGCAGCGGGCACAGCTCGATGCGGCTCAACTTCTCGGCCGGGGACGAGGACGAGATCCGCGAGGGAATCCGCCGCATCGGCAAGGTGATCGGCGAGCAGGTCGAGCTGTACGGAGCCCTTACCGGCGAGCGGCCAGACCCCGTGCAGCCCAAGCAGGGGGCAGCCGAGCCGGAGAACGTCGTCCCCTTTCGCAAAGCCGAAGAAGGAGGCGCATGAAGGTCGCGGTGCTCAAAGGCGGCCGGTCGCTGGAGCGCAGCGTCTCGCTGCGCTCCGGGGCTCGGGTCGAAGACGCGCTGGCAAGGCTCGGCCACGAGGTGCTGGCGCTGGAGGCCGGCGGGGACCTGGTCGAGCAGCTGAGCGCCGGGCGGCCCGACGTCGCCTTCGTCGCCATGCACGGAACGGGCGGCGAGGACGGCACCGCCCAGGAGCTGCTGGAAATCCTCGGCATTCCCTTCACGGGGCCGGGAGTCGCCGCCTGCGTGCGCTGCATCGACAAGGTCCTGACCAAGCACGAGCTGCGCTCGGCGGGGATCCCGACCCCCGACTGGTTCGCATTCAACGAGACCGCGTTCCGCGAGCTCGGCGCCGCCGATGCGCTCGGGAGCCTGGAGGAGCGGCTCGGCTTCCCGCTCGTGGTCAAGCCCAGTCGCGGCGGCTCGGCGCTGGGGGTGAAGTTCGCCGAGAGCGCCTCCGAGGTTCCCAGCGCCCTCGTCTCCGCCTTCAGCTACGACGACCGGGCCCTGCTGGAGCGCTTCGTCAGCGGTCGCGAGCTGGCCGTCAGCGTGCTCGGCGGCGAGGCGCTGCCGGTGGTCGAGGCGATTCCCCGGGCCGGTCACAGCTACGACTTCGAAGCGCGCTACGAGATCGGGCGCACTTCCTTCGTCTGCCCCGCACAGCTCGGCGAGAGCGAGACGGCCGCGGTCACCGACGCCGCCCTGGGCGCCTACGAGACGCTCGGCTGCGCGGGCTTCTCGCGCGTCGACCTGATTCTCGGCGAGGAGGGGCCGCAGGTGCTCGAGGTCAACGCCATCCCCGGCCTCACCGACACCAGCCTTCTCCCCCAGGCCGCCGAGGCCGCCGGCATGTCCTTCGAGCAGCTGGTCGAGCGGATTTTGGAGCTCGCGCTGGCCCCGGCGAGCGCCTAGGAGTCCTCGCCCTTGGCGAAGTCATCGGGCGTGACCTCGTCGAGGAACTCTTTGAACTTGTCGACGACCTCCTCGGTGTCCTCGACGTCGTGCTCGAACTCGATCGCCGACTCCTCGATCACGTCCTCGTCGGCGAAGATCGGCGCCGAGACGCGGACAGCGAGGGCGAGGGCGTCGGAGGGGCGAGAGTCGATCTCCATCTCCGACCCGTTGACCGAGACCGTGATCGAGGCGTAGAAGGTGTTGTCGCGCAGTTCGGTCACGGAGACCCGCTCGCATTTGGCGTCGAGCTGGTCGAGCAGGTCGGAGAGCAGGTCGTGGGTCATCGGTCGCGGGGTCGAGGCACCCTGGAGCTTCATCAGGATCGCCGCCGCCTCGGGATGGCCGATCCAGATCGGCAGGAAGCGGTTGCCGTCGGCAGTCTTCAGCAGCACGATCGGCTGCTTGCCGACCATGTCGAAGCTGACACCGTAGATCTGCATCCGTTGCAAGTGGGCGATCCTGGATTCGAACCAGGGACCTCGTCCTTATCAGAGACGCGCTCTAACCAACTGAGCTAATCGCCCGGAGCCAAGCCGAAGGATAGCGGGGCGGTCGAGGCCTGACGACGGGGCCTCAGCGACCGTCGCGACTGAGCTCGCGGGCGAGCGCGAGGGCCTCCTCGAGGTCGCCGAAGCGGATCTCGACCGCGACCCCTTCTCCCCTGGGCCGCACCCTGACCTCTTGGCCGAACGCCGCCTCGAGCTCGTCGGCCGCGTCGCGGATCGCCGCAGCCTCCTCGGCCGACAGCCTCGTCCGGGAACCGTCCTTCTTCCTTGGCTGGCCAGCCAGCTTGGCACGGTTCTCGGTCTCACGGACCGACCAACCGCCGCGGGCGGCGGCGCGAGCCAGCTGCCGACGCACGTCGTTCCCCTCGACGGCGAGGATCGCCTTGCCGTGACCTTCGCTGAGCTCGCCCGACTCGAGCAGGTCGAGAGCCTCGTCGGGGAGATCGAGCAGACGGATCAGGTTGGAGACGGCGGGGCGGCTGCGGCCGACCCGGCGGGCCAGCTCCTCCTTGGAGAGGCCGAGGTCGTCGACCAGGGCGGCGCAGGCGCGGGCCTCGTCGACCGGGTTGAGGTCCTCGCGGACCATGTTCTCGATCAGGGCCACCTGCAGGCGCTCGGCCAGCTCCTGGTCACGGACGACCGCGGGAACCCTTTCCAGGCCAGCGTCCTGAGCGGCGCGCCAGCGCCGCTCGCCGGCGATCAGCTCATAGCTACCGTCGGGGAGAGGGCGGACGAGCAGCGGTTGCACGACTCCGTTGGACTCGATCGAGGAAGAGAGGCCGGCAAGCGCCTCGGGGTCGATCTTCGTCCGCGGCTGGTTCGGGTTCGGCTTGATCAGCTCGACCGGCAGCTCGCGCAGCTCGCCCGCAGCCTCGGGTGTCGCCCCCGGCAGGATCGCCGCGAGGCCGCTCCCGAGCCCCCGCTTGGCGGTCTTAGCCACGGGCGGCGAGCTCCTCGGCTAGTGCTCGGTAGGCAACGGAGCCGCGCGAGGCCGGAGAGTGCTCGGTCACCGGCAGGCCGTAGCTCGGCGCCTCGGCGACGCGGACACTGCGCGGGATGACCGTCTCGAAGACCATTTCGGGGAAATGCTGGCGCAGTTCCCGCTCGACGTCCTGCGCCAGGCGAGTGCGCTCATCGTGCATGGTTACCAAGAGGCCCGACACTTCCAGCGCCGGGTTGAGCTCGCGGCGGATCATCGCCAGCGTGTCGAGGAACTGGACCAGGCCCTCGAGCGCCAGGTACTCGGCCTGCACGGGCACGATCACGCGGTCGGCCGCGGTCAGGGCGTTGACGCTGACCGGGCCCAGCGAGGGGGGGCAGTCGAGCAGCGTGTAGGCGAAGCGCTCGCGCACCGGCCCCAGCCGCTCGCGCAGGCGCGTCTCGGAGCCCTCGATTCGCGGCAGCTCGACGGCGGCACCGGCCAGGTCGCGGTTGGCCGGGACCAGCCAGAGGTTGTCGGGCCCCGCCGGCCTCGCCGCCTCGGCCACCGAGACGTCGCCTGTGAGGCAATCGTAGGAGGAGGGATGCGTGTCGCGCTCGCCGCCGAGGGCCACTGTCGCGTTGCACTGCGGGTCGAGGTCGACGAGCAGGGTCTGGGCATCGGAGGCGGCGACGCAGGCGGCGACGTTGACCGCGGTGGTCGTCTTGCCGACCCCCCCCTTCTGGTTCGCGATTGCGTAGACGACACCCATGCCGGGCCCAGATTAGTCCTAGCCGCGGGGGCGCTTCTTGGCCATTCCCGCACGGCGCGGCAATCCGGCTGGCGTGGGGGCGGCCTTGCGGAGGACGTGGAGGTGGCGGTGTTCGCTGCCGGCGTAGGGGCCGACGTGGAGGATCCGCTCGGGCTGCATGGCCAGGCCCTCGGCGGCGCGGGAGAGCTGCGCCTCCTCGTCCGGATCGCGCCTGCCCTTCCAGGCGACCAGTACGCCGTCTTGCTCGAGCAGGGGCGAAGCGAGCTCGGCCAAGGTGGAGAGCCGGCCCACGGCCCGGGCCGTGACGGCAGCATAGGCCTCGCGCCCCTCATCCGCCGCCAGCTCCTCCGAGCGCACGTTCAGCACCCGGGCGTTGCCGATCCCCGCGCTGTCGATCGCGCGCTGGATGAACTCGCACTTGCGGCCCACCGACTCGACCAAGTCGACTTTGGCAGAGGGCAGGGCCACAGCCAAGACCAGGCCGGGAAACCCAGCTCCAGAGCCAATATCCGCGATCTGCGGCGCATCCCGAAGAGCGTCGACCTCGAGCCCGGTGAGGCTGTCAGCAACATGCACCTTCCACGCCCGCCCGGGCTCGGTGACAGAGCTAACCGAAGCCCTCTCATCCGCCAAAAGCTCAAGAACGAGCGAGAGCGTGACTCGCTGGGCCGGACTCAGAGAGTCTCCCGGCGGGGGTGAAGCGTCTTGTACTTTTTCGTCAGCAGCCATCGGTCCAACCCAGCCGCAGCTCGAAAAAGTTAAGCGGAACCCCCGCCGGGAGACTCTCTACTCCGCCACGAGAGGAGCAACGACCACGCACCGGCGAGGCTCGTCCCCTTCGCTGTAGGTCTCGACCCCCGAGCGCTCCTTGAGGTGCTCGTGGACGACCCGGCGCTCCTGCGCGCTCATCGGGTCCATCTCCACCGAGAGGCCGTCGTTGAGGGCCTGCTCCGCGGCCCGGTCCGCGCGCGCCGTCAGCGTCTCCCGGCGGCGCTCCCGGTAGCCGGCGGCGTCGACCACGACCCGCTTGCGGTCGCGAAGGCCGCGGAAGGCGGCCTGGTAGGCGAGCAGCTGAAGCGCGTCGATCGTCTGCCCCCGCTTGCCGATCAGGAGGCCGTAGTCGTCGCCGCCCTCGACCGAGGCCGTGATCCGATCGTCGTCCTCGACGATCTCGACGTCCCCGTCCAGGTCCAGCTCGTCCAGGACGCCCTCGACCAGCTCCCTCACACGCTCAGCCGGCTCAGTGGGCCAATCGGCAATCTCACCCATTGGGAGCCAGTCTATTGGCGAGAGGTGCTGGCGCGGCGGGTCCTGTCGCCGCAGGGGACCCACCGCCCCTTCCGGTCGCTAAAGCGTCCTCAGGGGCGGTCCCCCCTACGACGCCACCCCCCGCGAGAAAGCTCACAAAGAGACAGTCCCCGATCCCGGCGAGCTTGGGAATGCGCCTCGATCCCGAGCAGCTCTAAATCCCGGAGCTCGACCAGGGCTGGGACGAGAAAGCTTGTGTGAGCCAAGAGGCCGCGGGGAGGGGTCTGGGGATCCTCGCGAAGCGGCCCCCGGCAAGGTGATTCTCAGCCGCGAAGCGGCTCGAGGTTGCACCGCCGCCAGGCGGTGCAATGGGATCCCCAGACCCCTCCCCGCGGCCTACCTATTACCGCCGCTTCTTCTTTTTCCTAGGCGACGGAGGTG
The DNA here is from genome assembly GCA_946482365.1 of uncultured Actinomycetes bacterium. The sequence continues at coordinate 13,992 of CAMLQY010000018.1, read as the reverse complement.
GAGGTTTTGCCGCCTTGACCTCCTCCGGCGTGGCCACATGGGGGGCCGGGATCAGCTTCTGGATCGTGTACTGCTGGCCGATCGTCCAGATGTTGGTCGTGATCCAGTAGAGGACGAGGCCAGCGGGGAAGTTGATCACGAAGGGGACGAAGATGAACGGCAGGACGAACATCATCACCCGCTGGCTTTTGTCGGCGGTGAGCGCCATCACCATGCCCGAGATCAGCTGCGTGCCGACGTAGAGGACGAGAAGGGCTATCAGTTCCCCCCCGGCGGCCTTGGTCGTCAGGTCGCTGATGAAGAGGAACGAGGCTTCCGAGCCGCATTCGCCGGCCTTGCACCCGATGTCGTCGGGAAGCTCGTTCTGCAACAGGTAGAAGAGCGTGATGAAGACCGGCAGCTGCGCCAGCAGCGGGATGCAGGAGGCAAAGGGGTTGACTTTGTTCTCCTGGTAGAAGCGCATCATCTCCTGCTGCATGCGCTGACGGTCGTTTTTGTATTTGGCCTGGATCTCCTTGATCTGCGGCTGCAGCGCCTGCAGCGCCCGCATGCCTTTCAGCTGTTTGTAGGTGAGCGGGATCAGCAGTGCCCGCGTCACGATCGTCAGCGCGATGATCGCGCCACCCCAGCTGAGGCCGACGCTGTCGTGGAAGAACTCGAGGACCTCGTTGGCGATGTCGATCAGCGGCTGGAGGATGTTCGCCGGGATCACGTGTGCACCTCGCCGTGGTGGGCGGCGGGATCGACCGGGCCCGCTCGCAGCGTGAAGCGCTCGGGAACCGGGTCGAAGCCGCCGTGGCTGAAGGGGTTGCAGCGCAGCAGGCGCCAGGTGCCGAGAAGGGCGCCGCGCGCCGCGCCGAAGCGCTGCACGGCTTCGGCCGTGTAGGCGGAGCAGGTCGGCTCGTAGCGGCAGCGGCGCGGCATCGCGGGGGAGATCCAGCGCTGGTAGGCGGCGATCAGGGCGAGGAGCGGCCGTTTCACGTGGAACGCCCCCCCTTGCCGCCGCGCAGCGCCTCTTCGATGCTTCCCCCCACCCCGGCAGCCCCCTCGCGCTCGATCAGGTCGCCGATCTCGGGCCGGGCGACGAGGACGAAGTCGTGACCGGCTGGAAGCTGGTCCGACAGGCCCCAAAAAGCCTCTCGCAGGACGCGCTTGACCCGGTTGCGGTCGACTGCACCGCCGATCTTGCGACTCACCGAGACACCGAGCCTCACCTCGTCGGCCTCTTCGCTCTTGCGGGGAAACCTGTAGAGGACGAGGTAGCGGGTCGCATGTGATGATCCGTCGCGGTAGACGCGGTCGAACTCGCCGCTGCGCGAGAGCCGGCGACGTCTTGGTGCCGCCATCTAGGGGGTGAGGCGCTTCCGGCCTTTGCGGCGCCGGCGGCTGAGAATCGCCCGGCCGCCCCGGGTGCTCATGCGCGCCCGGAACCCGTGGGTCTTCGCCCGCTTCCGCTTCTTCGGCTGATAAGTCCGCTTCATCGGCCGTCGCAGTATACGGACGCGCGACCACATTGGCCCGCGGGTCCTGTCATGGGGCAGGGGGGCCTGCGGGCGAGGTGTACGTCCTCGACCCCCCTGCCCCATGCCACCCGCGGGAGAGGCGGCGCTGGCAAGCTTTCTTCGGCATTTGCGGTGGGGGTAGCTTGGCTGCTCCTAGGCGTCGCTATGGTCGCCAGCGGTGGAGAGCGGCGTGCCAAATTCCGAGCTCGAACGCACCTGGGGGGATGTCCAGAAGCGGCTGCGCGCGTCGGTGCCGTCATCGACTTTCCAGCTCTGGCTCGAGCCGGTGAGGGTGTCGGGAGCCCGGGCGGGTGTTCTCTATCTCTCGGCGCCCGACAACATCCGGGCCTGGACCGAGCGGCGGTACACGGGGCTGATCCGCGAGGCGCTTCACGCGAGCGGCGCGAGGCTGACCGACGTCAGCTTCGACGAGGGGGGTGGCGGACAGGGCACAGCCGACTCCGATATCGACCTCAACGTCAACTACACCTTCGACCGGTTCGTGATCGGCGAGGGCAACCGCGCCGCTCACGCCGCGGCCCTTGCCGTCGCCGAGGCGCCGTCGGAGGCCTACAACCCGCTCTTCCTCCACGGTCCGCCGGGTCTCGGCAAGACGCATCTCCTGGTCGCGATCGCCAACTACCTCGACGCCTCTGCCCCGACCCTCGGGGTCCGCTACACCACCGCCGAGCGCTTCACCAACGAGTTCGTCGCGGCGCTGCGCACCCAGGGCGCCGAGGAGTTCAAGCGCCGCTACCGAGACCTCGACGTGCTGCTCGTCGACGACGTCCAGTTCCTCGAGGGCAAGCGCCATACCGAGGACGAGTTCTTCCACACCTTCAACGCGCTGTACGAGGGGGGCAGCCAGATCGTCCTCTCCGCAGACCGCCTCCCGAGCGACCTCGCCACCCTCGAGACCCGGCTGCGCGATCGCTTCGAGTGGGGCCTGACGGTCGCGGTCGAGCCTCCCAACCTGGCAACCCGCCTCACCGTCCTGCGCCGCCTCGTTCGCGAGGCCGGAGTCGACACCGAAGGCGACGTCCTGGCCGAGCTCGCGCAGCGGATCGACGCCAACGTGCGCCAGCTCCACGGGGCGCTCACCCGCGTGATCGCCCACGCCTCGCTCACCGCGAAGCCGGTCAGCGCCGAGCTGGTCGAAGCCGTGATCCCGAAAGCCTCGCGTCGGGCCGGGCCCAACCCGGTCGAGGAGATCCAGCACCGTGTCTCGGCCGCCTTCGGCATCTCCCGGGCCGAGCTGGTGGGCTCGACCCGGGCCGCGACCCCCCTGCGCGCCCGCCAGGTCGCGATCTACCTCACTCGCGAGCTGACCGACCTCTCGCTTCCCCAGATCGGCCGGCTCTACGGCGGGAGAGACCACTCGACCGTGCTCAACTCGATCCGCCGGATCGAAGCTCGGTGCAGCGAGGACACCGGGCTCGCCGGGCGGGTCGAGCAGCTCCGTTCTGCAATCGACAGCTCCTCCACAGACTCCGCCTGACAGCCGATGCCGGTGTAAGAATCAGTGCCCTTCCACAGAGCAGCCCACAACACGCGAAGCCGTTGCCGAAGCGGCATAGCTCTTGCTTTCGCGCTTTTCAACAAGCCCTAATCCAACTCAAGAAGGCATTCATCACTTGAAGCTGACAACCAAACGCGATGAGCTGGTCGCGAAGCTCTCAGTCGTCTCCCGCGCCGTCTCCACCCGCGCCGCGACCCAGTCGCTCTCGGGAATCCTGATCGGTGTCGAGGAGAGCGGCGTCAGCCTCTGTGCCACCGATCTCGAGATGGGGCTGAAGACTGACCTCGAGGCCGAGGCGGAGGGCGCCGGCTCGGTTCTCCTCCCCGGCCGCCTGCTGGCCGAGCTCGCGCGCTCCCTCGGCGATCCGACGGTGGAGATCGAGCTGCGCGAGTCCGAGCGCGACGTCGAGATTCGCAGCGGCGGCTCCAGCTTTCACCTGCGAACCCTCCCCAGCGAGGACTTCCCCAAGCTGCCGGAGGAGGAGGGCGAGCCCTTGACGATCCCGGCGCCGGCGCTGGCGTCAGCCGTCGAGCTGGTCGCGGGCGCCGCGTCGCGGGACGACATGCGGCCTGTGCTGACGGGGGTCCTGGTCAGCGCCACCGGCTCCGAGATGACCATGGTCGCAACCGACTCCTACCGGCTTGCGGTGAAGCGCACCGAGCTCGAGCAGGAGATCGGCGGCGAGCTGCAGGCCAACATCCCCGCCCGGGCGCTGCGCGAGCTCGGGCGCATCGTCTCCAGCGACGGCGTCGGCACGGTCTCGGTGGCCCTTCTCCGCAACCAGGCCGTCTTCAGGGCAGGGGAGATCCTCCTCAACACGAGGCTGATCGACGGCCAGTTCCCCAATTTTCGACAACTCCTGCCGGAGTCCTACGAGCACGACGTCAGGTTGCCGCGGCCGGAGCTGCTCGACGTGACCCGCCGTGTCAGCCAGCTGGCCCAGCGCAACGCTCCGCTGAGGCTCTCGCTCTCGCCGGGCAAGTTGACCGTGGCGGCTTCGACTCCCGACGTGGGCGATGCCGAAGAGACGATGCCGGCGGCGTTCGAGGGGGAGCCGCTGGAGATCGGCTTCAACCCCGACTTCCTGCGCGAGGGCATCGAAAGCGTCGAGGGCGACGAGGTGATGCTTCGCCTGATCTCACCGCTGCGGCCGGGCCTGCTGCAGCCGGTCGACAACGAAGACTTCCGTTACCTGGTGATGCCGATCCGCCTCAACGTCTGAGGCTGGCCGGGTGCTGGTCACGGCCGTCGAAGCGAGGCCGCTGAGGAGCCTGGCCGGAGCCCGGGTCGAGCTCGCCCCGGGAATCGTCAGCCTCGTCGGTCCCAACGGCGTCGGCAAGACGAACCTGCTGGAGGCCCTCTACTTCGCCCTCACCGGCCGCTCCTTCCGGACCGGCGACCGGCGCGACCTGATCCCGTTCGGCGAGTCCTTCGCCCGCGCCGAAGCGACGGTGCGCGACGACGATGGCATCGAGCGGCGCCTGCTCGCCTCGGTGAGCCGGGCCGAAGGCCGCCGCCACCTGCTCGACGGCAGCCCCGCCGACCCGACCACGATCTCCCACAGCCGTCCTCCCGTGGCCGTTTTCTCTCCCGACCGACTGGCCCTCGTCAAGGGCCCGCCGGCGGAACGCCGCGCCCACCTCGACGGTTTCCTCGCCGCCCGCTGGCCCGCCCGCGCCGACCTGCGCAAGCGGTTCGGACAGGCGCTCGCGCAGCGCAATGCCCTGGTTGCCCGCGTCGCATCCCGTCGCGCAGCGGCCGGCGAGCTCGACGTCTGGGACGAGACGATGGCCGCCGCCGCCGCCGAGCTGGTCGCCGCCCGCTCGGACGCGGTCTCCGAGCTGGCGGGGCCTTTTGCGAGCGCGGCGGAGGAGCTCGGGGTGGAGGGCGCGGCGAGGATCGAGTATGCGCCCCGCGCCGCGGGGTCGGCCGAGGAGATCCGCACCGGCCTGGCCGAGCGCCGCGAGGCCGACATCCGCCTCGGCCGCAGTTCCTGGGGCCCCCACCTGGACGAGCTGAAGATCGACCGCGACCGCCGTTCGCTGCGCCGCTACGGCTCGCAGGGCCAGCAGCGCGCGGCGCTTCTCGCCCTGCTCTTCGCCGAGCGCGACGCGCTCCTGCGAGCTCGCCGCGTCGTGCCGCTGCTGTTGCTCGACGACGTCATGAGCGAGCTCGACCCGGGTCGCCGGGAGCGCCTGGTCGAGCGACTCGCAAGCGGCGGGCAGGCGCTGATCACGGCGGCGTCGATCGACTCCCTGCCGGCCCGGGCAAGCGGATCCGTGGTGCGAATGCCCCTCCTCGTCAGCGAGGCCGCGGCGGCGTGAGCCGGCGGAGAGCACCCCGCCCCGCTGGCGCGGCGCTGCGCGCCGCCCTCGGCCAAGCGGCACCGAAGACCCCGCTTGCCGCCCTCCAGGTCGCCTGGGCGGAGACCGTGGGCGATCAGATCGCCGCCGTCGCCAGCCCTGTCTCCGAGCGTGCGGGGGAGGCCCTGGTCGGCTGCTCTGATTCCGTCTGGGCGCAGGAGTTGGATTTGATGCAAGGGCAGCTCCTGGAGCGTCTTCGGGAGCGCCTCGGAGAGCAGGCGCCCCGGAGTTTGCGGTTCCGTGTGGAAGATGACCGAAAGTAATTTAAATTGCCACGATTTGCAGGCCTTTTATCTCGACTCCGGCCGTCGCCAGGGGGCTCGAACTGGTATCCTTATGTCAACTTGCGTTTCTGCCCCGACCAGGTGCGGCGTGCGCCCACAGGTTGGGGTTTTCTATGAGAGCGGGAAGGGACTAATTGCCTGACACGAAAAAGCCGGCCGCGCCGAAAAAAAGCGGCTCAGCCTCCTACGGCGCCAAGGACATCACCGTCCTCGAGGGCCTGGAAGCCGTCCGCAAGCGGCCCGGCATGTACATCGGCTCGACCGGCCCTCGAGGACTCCACCATCTGGTCTACGAGGTCGTCGACAACTCGGTCGACGAGGCGCTGGCCGGCCACTGCGACGAAGTCCGCGTCGTCCTGCATCCCGACAACGGCTGCACGGTCACCGACAACGGTCGCGGCATCCCGGTCGACGAACTGAAGAAAGAGAAGCGCCCTGCAGCCGAGGTCGTGCTGACGACGCTGCATGCCGGCGGCAAGTTCGGCGACGGCGGCGGCTACAAGGTCTCCGGCGGCCTGCACGGCGTCGGCATCTCAGTCGTCAACGCGCTCTCGGAGCGCCTCCATCTCGAGATCAGCCGCGACGGGTCGGTCTTCACCCAGGACTACGAGCGCGGCAAGCCGCAGGGCGACCTCGCCAACGGCGCGGCGACCAAGGCGACCGGGACCTCGATCACCTTCCTTCCGGACGCCGAGATCTTCGACGAGCTCGAGTTCGACTACGCGACCCTCGCCGAGCGCCTGCGCGAGACGGCCTTCCTCACCCGCGGGCTCAAGATCGAGCTGGTCGACGAGCGCGGAGCCGGCCAGAGCGACACCTTCCACTACGAGGGCGGCATCGTCGACTTCGTCGCCCACCTCAACGAGAACAAGGACGCCCTTCACCGCAAGACCGTCTACTTCGAGGGCGAGACCGGGGACGGCCAGGTCGAGGTGGCGATGCAGTGGAACTCCTCCTACCAGGAATCGGTCTTCAGCTTCGCCAACAACATCAACACCCACGAGGGCGGCTCCCACCTCTCCGGCTTCCGCTCGGCCCTGACCCGCACGCTAAACGCCTATGCGCGCAGCAAGGGGCTGCTCAAAGAGAAGGACGAGAACCTCACCGGCGACGACGTCCGCGAGGGGCTCACCGCGGTGATCTCGGTCAAGCTCGCCGACCCGCAGTTCGAGGGACAGACGAAGACGAAGCTGGGCAACCCTCCGATCGAGGGCCTGGTCAAGGAGACGGTAAACCGCAAGCTCGGCGAGTTCTTCGAGGAGAACCCCGGCGAGGCCAAACGGATCGTCGGCAAGGCGGTCGACGCAGCACGCGCGCGCCAGGCGGCCCGCAAAGCCCGCGACCTGACACGGCGCAAGTCGGCGCTGGAGAACTCCACCCTGCCGGGGAAGCTGGCCGACTGCACCGTCCGCGACCCGGCGCTGGCCGAGCTCTTCATCGTCGAGGGTGACTCCGCCGGCGGCTCGGCGAAGCAGGGGCGCGACCGCAACACCCAGGCGGTCCTGCCGCTGCGGGGCAAGATCATCAACGTCGAGAAGGCGCGGATCGACAAGGTCCTCTCCAACCAGGAGATCCAGGCGCTGATCACGGCCGTGGGCACCGGCATCCGCGAGGAGTTCGACGTCAAGGACGCCCGCTACCACAAGGTCGTGCTGATGACCGACGCCGACGTCGACGGCGCGCACATCCGCACCCTGGTGCTCACCTTCCTCTACCGCGAGATGCCGGAGCTGATCGAGGCCGGCTACGTCTACATCGCCAAGCCGCCGCTCTACAAGCTGAAGAACGGCAAGCAGGAGACCTACGTCGAGAAAGAGTCCGAGCTGGAGGAGCTGCTGCTGCGCGACAAGCTGGAGCAGATGGAGCTGACCGACGCGGAAGGCGGCGCGCACAAGCTGACGGCCTCGCGCTGGCAGCGCTTCAACCGGCGCCTCAAGGAGCACGAGGGCTGGGGCGACTCCCTGCAGGCGGACTTCGGTCACGAGCTGGTGCGCTTCCTGGGCGAGTCCGAAGTCCTCGACTGCGGCGCCACCTCCCTCGCCGAGGTGAAGGAGGTGCTCGGCGGAGAGGCCGGCGAGGTGGAGCCCTTCGACACCGAGATCCTCTCCGAATCCGGCGAGGAGATCCTGGTCCGCGCGACCCATCGCCGCGACGGTCTCGCCCGGACGTTCGAGCTTTCCGCAGCGCTGTTCGAATCGCACGACTACCGCCGCTTGGCCGAGTCGCACGCGGAGCTGCTCAAGCAGGTGGGGAGGCCCCCCTTCCAGGTCTCGCTGGACCAGAAGCAGCGCACCGCCGAGTCCTTCGCCGAGCTGCGCCGCGGGGTCATGGAGCTGGCCCGCCAGGGCGTGACCATGCAGCGCTTCAAGGGACTGGGCGAGATGAACGCCGAACAGCTGCGTGAAACGACGATGGACCCGGCCACGCGAACGCTGGAGCGGGTGCGGATCGACGACGCGGCGATGGCGGAGAAGATCTTCACTGACCTGATGGGCGACCGGGTGGAGCCGCGCAAGGCGTTCATAGAGAGGCATGCGAAAGAGGTGCGCTTTCTCGATGTCTAGCGCGCGCGGACTGGGCGAAGGGCGGGTGGCCTGAGTGGAGGGTGCCGAAGCCCTGACCGGAGGGCGGATCGAGGAGCGCGAGCTGACCAACGAGATGCGCTCGTCGTATCTCGACTACGCGATGAGCGTGATCGTCGGCCGCGCCCTGCCGGACGTCCGCGACGGGCTCAAGCCCGTGCACCGGCGGGTGCTCTACGCGATGCACGACCTCGCCCTGCAGCCCAACCGGCCCTACCGCAAGTCGGCCTTCATCGTCGGCGAGGTGATGGGCAAGTACCACCCGCACGGCGACAGCGCGATCTACGACACGCTGGCGCGGATGGCGCAGGACTTCTCGCTGCGCTACATGCTGGTCGACGGCCAGGGCAACTTCGGCTCGATCGACGACGACCCGCCGGCCGCGATGCGGTATACCGAGGCGCGCCTGGCGCGCCTCTCGACCGAGCTGCTGCGCGACATCGACGCCGAGACGGTGGAGTGGGGGCCCAACTACGACGAATCGCAGCAGGAGCCGCTGGTCCTGCCGGCTCGCTTCCCCAACCTCCTCGTCAACGGGTCCTCGGGGATCGCGGTGGGGATGGCGACGAACATCCCGCCCCACAACCTCTCCGAGTCGATCGCGGCGGTCAAGGCCTACATCGCGAATCCGGGCATAGACCTGGCCGGGCTGATGGAGCACGTCAAGGGCCCGGACTTCCCCGGCGGCGGGATCATGAGCGCCGAAGGCATCGCCGAGGCCTACGCCTCGGGCCGCGCCTCGGTGCGGATCCGCGCCCGCGCCCACGTCGAGCCGATCAAGGGGGGCCGCGACGCGATCGTCGTCACCGAGCTTCCCTTCATGGTGAAGAAGGGCGGCGACGGGGGCCTGATCACGAAGATCGCCGACCTCGTCCGCGAGAAGAAGATCACCGGCATCTCCGACCTGCGCGACGAGTCGGACCGCTCGGGCATGCGGCTGGTGATCGAGACCAAGCGCGGGGGCGACCCGCCCGAGGTGGTGCTCAACCAGCTCTACAAGCGCACGGCGATGCAGAGCACCTTCGGGATCAACATGGTCGCGCTGGTCGACGGGGTACCGCGCACGCTCGGCCTGAAGGAGCTGGTCGAGCACTACGTCAGCCATCAGCGCGAGGTCGTCATCCGCCGCACCCAGCACGAGCTGCGCCGCGCCGAGGCCCGAGCCCACATCCTCGAGGGCCTGCTGGTCGCCCTCGACAACCTCGACGCGGTGATCGAGCTGATCCGCGCCTCGGCCGACACCGACATCGCCCGCAACGGCCTGATGGAGCGCTTCGAGCTGTCCAGCGAGCAGGCTCAGGCGATCCTCGACATGCGCCTCGCCCGCCTCACCGCGCTGGAGTCCGACAAGGTCCGCGAGGAGCACGACGAGCTGCTCGCCCGGATCGCCGAGCTGCGCGCGATCCTCGGCGACCCGGCGCGGATCGACGCCGTGATCGTCGAGGAGCTCGACGAAGTCGACAAGCGCTTCGGCGACGAGCGCCGCACCGAAGTCACCCACTTCGAGGGCGACATGAACATCGAGGACATGATCGCCGACCAGCAGATGGTGATCTCGATCACCCACTCCGGTTACGCCAAGCGGCTGCCGCTCGCCACCTACCGCCAGCAGCACCGCGGCGGGCGCGGAGTGATGGGCATGGACCTCAAGGAGGACGACTACATCGAGCACCTGCACATCTGCTCGACCCACGACTTCCTGCTCTTCTTCACCAACCGCGGCAAGGTCTACCGGCTCAAGGTCTACGAGCTGCCGGAGGGGGCGCGAACGGCCAAAGGCCGTGCCCTGGTCAACGTCCTGCCGCTGCGCGAGGGCGAGAAGGTGACCGCGGTGATCCCGACCCGCGACTTCAGCGAGAACAGGTACCTGGTCTTCGCCACCGCCGACGGCCTGGTCAAGAAGACCGAGTTCAAGGCCTACAACACGCCGATCCGCGCCGACGGGATCATCGCGATCAAGATCCGCGACGGCGACGAGCTGGTCCAGGTGCGCCTGACCTCGGGCGACGACGACATCCTCCTGGTCTCCAAGTCGGGCCATGCCTCGCGCTTCTCCGAGGAGGCCGTGCGGCCGATGGGCCGCGACACCAGCGGCGTCAAAGGCATGAACGTCTCTGCCAAGGTCAACGGCAAGCCCAACCGAGTCCTGGCGATGGACGTCGCCCGGGACGACTCCGAGCTCTTCGTCGTCACCGAGAACGGCTACGGCAAGCGCACCTCGGTCTCCGAGTACCCGGTCAAGGGCCGCGGCACCAAGGGCGTGCTGACCGCGAAGCTGACCGCGAAGAAGGGCGGCCTCGCCGGCGCCCTGATCGTCCGCGAGCACCAGGACCTGCTCTTCATCTCCCAGAACGGCATGGTCCAGCGCACCCCCGCCGGCGGCATCTCTCAGATGGGCCGCCCCACCCAGGGCGTCAAAGTCATGAACATGAAGGACGACGACTGCGTCAGCGCCGTAGCCCTCGTCGTCGACGACGACTCAGACGCCGAGGAGCCCAGCAGCCAGGAGCAGCTGACGGAGTAGCAGGCGGTGAGAGGGTGCCCGATCCTCTTCTCAGATCACGAAGCCTCTGTCCCCGTCGCTTCTATGTCTTACGAGCCGAGGAGGTAGTTCGCGATCGTGACGCAGCCCGAGAGGTGCTTGGGGCCGGCTTCAGGGTCATAGCCGCCACCACGAGTCGCGTTCCAGCATCCAAGGCCGTCGACCTCGACTCGATAGGGAACGTTGCCGCTACCACCTTGGGCTTCGCTGCGAGGGCAAGTCCAGACTTGATCGTGCAGGTGGCGGCACGAACCGCCCGTCACCGAGCTGCCGACCGAGCTGTGCAGCGCTCCCCCGTTGATGCCGAGGATTGCCGTCGGCCGAAAGGCAAAGAAGGTCAAGAAAGCGAGAACCAGTAGTCCAGCCACAGCCATCCGCCGCACCCACCGTAGCCCCATGCGCCGAGAGTCTACGTATCGGGTCGAGCCGTTCGGCCAAAGAACAGCTCAAAGAGTAGGCAGCCTGTGGGATAGGGCGAGGGGACTCAGGCCCTTCCTACGCCGCCGCCGGAAGGTACTGCTGCCAGGCTTCGGGAATCGAAGGGCTGGCCACCTGGATGAAGACCGTCGGGCCGGGGGCCTTGGGCGTCGTCTGGGGGTGCATCTGGATCTCGCGGGGGAGGCGGTTGCCCTTGCGGCGGTTGCAGGCGGCGCAGGCGGCGACGATGTTCTCCCAGACCGACTTGCCGCCGCGGCTGCGCGGGATCACGTGGTCGACCGTCAGGCCGGACTTGCGCGAGCCGCAGTACTGGCAGGTCCACGAGTCGCGCGCGAGAACCGCGCGCCGGGTGATCTTCCTCCTGTGCGCTTCGCGCGGGATCCGCACGTAGCTGACGAGGCGGATCACGTCGGGGCGCTCCATCGTCATGTGCTCGGAGTGGATGGCGCCCTCGCGCCGCTCCAGAAGCTCGGCCTTTTCCTTCAGCAGGAGCACAGCGGCTCGTCTCAACGTGCAGACGTTGATCGGCTCATACGTTGCGTTGAGTACGAGCACCCGTGCCATCTTGCTCGGGGATTTTACGCAGGCATCGCTACCCGACGGGGTAGGAGCCCAGAATCCGAACCGAGGCGGCCTTGGTCCGGAGGGCTTCTATGGCCTCGGCCACGACCTGGTCCTCGACGTTCCCCTCCAGGTCGCAGAAGAACATGTAGCGGCCCAGGCCGCTGCGGAGGGGGCGGGACTCGATGCGGGTGAGGTTCACCGCCCGCGAGGAGAACTCCTGGAGCGCCTCGACTAGGGCACCGGGGTGGTCTTCGCCGAGCTCCGAGAAGACGAGGGACGTCTTCCAAGCCTCACCACCCCCCGCCTCGGTGCCGGCGGGAGCGATCCAGACGAAGCGGGTGACGTTGTTGGCCTCGTCCTCGACGTTCTCGCGGAGGATCGCGCAGCCGTAGAGATCGGCGGCGGCGCGCGCGCCGATCGCCGCCCAGGGCTCGGCCGACTCGGCGACCTGGCGCACCGCCTCGGCCGTGCTGCTGACGCTGCGCCGCTCGGCGTCCGGGAGGCTCTCGCGCAGAAAGCGGGCGCACTGGGCGAGTGGCTGGGGATGGGAGAGCACCGCCGTCACCTCTCCGAGCTCGGTCTCCTCCCGGGCGATCAGCTGCGCCCGCACCGCGAAGTCGTGCTCGCCCGCGATCGTCACCCCTTCGGTGTCGAAGGCGAGCGCGTCGAGGGTGCTGCGAACCGAGCCCTCGATCGAGTTCTCGAACGGGACCAGTGCACGGTCGGCCTCGCCACGCTCGACGGCGAGGATGGCGTCGTGCACGGTCGCCGTTCGCAGCGGCTCGTATCCCCCACCCGCCCCGAGCGCCTCGCGCAGGGCGTCCTCGGTGAAGGTCCCCGCCGGCCCCAGGTAGGCGATCCGCACTGAGGCCTCTATTCGAAGCTGACCGAGTAGCTGGCTTCGTTGTTTTCGGAGACCCGCTCGCCGGGCACGGTGTCGACCTTTACTTCCAGCGTCACTTCTCCCTTCGGAGCCGGCGTCAGCGGGATCGAGACGCTCCCCGTTTCACCGGCTTCGAGGCTGTCGATCGTCCCCGAGAGCGTCGTCCCGTCGCTGACGGTGACCGAGACGTCGATCCCGTTCTCAGTCGATTCGCCCTGGTTCTGCACCTGGACTTCGACTTCGGGCGCGCCTTCGCTCGCCACGGAAGTGGCCGATTCAGCCGAGAGTTCGGTCCCGTTGACGCTGGTGCCGAGAAGTCCGAGCCCATGCACCCCCGGAGTCGCGGCGCCCGTCGCCCCGCTCACCGAACCGAGTGCGGCGCTCACTTCCTCTTCGTCTAGCCAGCGGGTCCCGTCGGGGACGAAGACGCTCTTCGGCACGTCGCTCCCGCCGATCCCGTTGTCGGCGAGCACGGCGTTGATTTCCGGGCGCACGACTGCGGCGTAGAGGACGTCGCTCGCGGCCAGGGTCTGCATCTGCCTGGCGATGACCGCCATCGCCCGCTCCGAGCCGACGTCGCCGAGCGCGGTGCTGATCTGGTCGGCGATTTCGTTCATCGCGCTGCTGCGCAGCACGTAGACCAGCTCGAGCGTGTCCTGGGCGTCGCCCATGTCGCCCGGGGCGTCGAGGTCCTCGACCCGGCTCGCGTAGTTGTCCATCGCGCTGCGGTCGGCGTCGACCTGGCCGATGAAGTCGGTGACCGAGAGGCTGCCGGGGTCGTCGAGCTTGTCGAAGAGCGATTTGCTCGTCTGGTCGGTCTCTTCGACGATCTGGGTGACGTCGCTCGCGTAGTCGCTCAGCGCCCGGTCCTTGCGGGCGTCCAGGCAGCCCTTGACGCCGAGGACCAGCAGGATCAGGACCAGCAGGCCGCCGCCGAGGGCCAGGCCACGACGGATCAGGATCTGCTGCCGTTCGGGCCGGCGCTGTGGCCGCGGCCGGCGTGCCGGGCGGTTTGCGGGGGAATCCTCCAAGGGAGTCTGGCTCTCCAAAGCTGTCGGGTGGGGCGGGAGTATGAACGCTGCCGTGGTCGTCGCGTCAAGAAGCGCAGCAAACGCCGCATTTCCCTGACGCCGACCCCGTTTTCTTCGCCGCGCAGGAGTGCTGTCCTGCGCGGCGAACCCGGAAGGGACGTGGTCGGCTCGCTCGTCCTCAACCGCTTCCTGATCGAGCGCCGCATCGGCAGCGGCGGCTTCGGCACGGTCTACGAGGCCTGGGACGGCCGGCTCGAGCGCCCGGTCGCGGTCAAGGCGATCGA
>CAMLQY010000017.1 GCA_946482365.1 uncultured Actinomycetes bacterium | reverse complement strand
GGGGGGGGCCCAAAAACCCCCCGGCCGGGCCCCCGGTTTTTTTTTTTGGCCCCCCCCCCCCCGGCCCTCCTCTCAACAGCTAAAGAGATTCGGGGGTCGCCGGGCCGTCGGGTGGGGCAGCTCGACTGCTCCGCTTGTGCTTTGAGCTTTCCGCGAGCGACGCGGGCGACTAGCGCGGGAAGCTTGGAAGGGGACGGGGGTCTCCCCTCCCAAAACACTCAAGCGAGGCTCCCGCCGAGCGTTTTGGGAGGGGAGACCCCCGTCCCTCCCGCTCGGTACCAGCTAGTCCTCGACGACGGTGACCGTGTAAAGCAAGCGGGCCGTGGAGTAGCGGCAGCCGTATTCGGCCCGGCGGCCCACTTTCATCTGCGGTTCGCCCTGCCGGACGTCGGTGGCGTCGACGCACATGCCGGCCTCGCGGCTCGCTCTCCAGGCGTTGGTGCTGGGCAGGCCCTGGGCGAAGGCGGGGGCCCAGGTCGGCACGGTGAGGCCGACGATGTCGCCCTTCTGCACCCGCAGGTTGGCGCCGAACTTGACCGTCTGGCCGAGATATGGGCTGAGCACCTGGATCGAGCCCTGGGCGCGCAGGTTGTAGCGGGGCGGATTGGTCTCCGGGATGCGGCGCAGGATCGCCAGGCGCGCCTCGGGCGGCGTGCCGAAGAAGCTGTTGAAGAAGGAGCGCTGGCTGCCGGTCGGCTCAGCCAGGGTCAGGGTCCAGGACTTCACCTTGCCGTCCTTGCGGACGCGGAAGGGAAGCGAGCCCTGAGCCGTGCTGACCTGGAAGCCGGTGACGCTGCCGATCGCCTGGCAGGGCGAGTCGGGACAGGAGGGGTCAGGCATCGTGCCGGTGTCGCCGAGCACGACGGTCGTCTTCGGAGCGGTTGCTGCCCCGGCGCTGCCGGCGAGGGTGACGAGGAGCCCCAGCAGGGCCGCAAGCGAGAGGGCAACCCCCATTCGACCGAGGATCCCGGCCGAACTGGCGTTGACAGCTGCGTGCGAAGACCTCGACATCCCGTGCTCCTCTCGTTGGACCTGCCCGTTCCGGCCAGGTTTTGCCATCAAACCGGGAAATCCTGCTTAGTCGCGCTTCTCGCCTGAGCGCAGGGCGACGGCATAGCGAATCTGGTCGACCCCTTCGAAGTCGAGCGAGAGGCGGACGCCGTTGGTGAGGTCGAAGTCGTTGCCCGGGCTGTAGGGGCCGCGGTCGATCACCCGGGTGACCAGCGAGCGGCCCTTGTAGACGAGCTTGACCGCCGTGCCGCAAGGGAGGGTGCGGTGGGCGACACCGAGCGTTCCCGGCCGCAGCGTCTGGCCACAGGCCGTGCTGTTGCCGTAGAGGCCGGGGCCGTACCAGGTGGCGCCGGCGGAGCGCATCGGGCTGCTGAAGGCGAGGCCCTTGCCGGGCGCCGTTTCGGCAGAGGCCCCGACACCGCCGGTACCCGCCTGTGCCGGAACCGTGCCGAGGCCGAGGACCGCCAGCGCGGCGCCGAGGAGGGCCAGCCGCAGCCGCCGGCCAGGGCCCCCGCTGCGCGCGTGGCCGATCCGTGAATGGTCTTTCCGCCCGTGGCGGTTCCTGCTCGTCTTCATTGCTCTTTGCGACGCTTGCGGGGTTAGCTGACGGGCTCGCGCTGAAAGAGCTGCGCTACGCGGCGGATGCCGGCGATTCGCCCCAACTGTCTGGGTCCCCCGCTCCCCGCGGTATGTAGGCGGAGATTCAGCGGAAGTTGGCGGCAGGTTAGCAAACGCTAAGACATGAAACCGTGTCGAAATTGGGAAAGGCCCCCTTGCGGGGGCCTTTCCGTCAGCGGGCCTGTAAGCCGGATCCTGTCGTGAGCGACCATCTGTCTCCCGGAGCCGGAGCCCCGGGGGGCCGCCGAAGCGGCCCTGCGGCCTACCTGGACCTCGCCGGGCAGGGTCGACGGTCCTGCTTGGCCTTGCACCGGGCGGGGTTTGCCTGGCCGCCGCGTCACCGCGACGCCGGTGCGCTCTTACCGCACCATTTCACCTTTGCCTGTACGCGACTCACGTGTGGCCGCGCCATCGGCCGTGTATTTCTGTGGCACTGTCCCGCGGGTTTCCCCGGGTGGGCGTTACCCACCGCCTCGCCCTGTGGTGTCCGGACTTTCCTCGAGGGGTTTTCTCTCCCCCCGCAGTCGCTCGGCCCGCCCATCGATGGTAGCGCCGCACGAGCGCGCTCGCGGCGATTGCATTGCATATCCTGCGCGGCGATGCCGACGGCAGTCGTCACCGGGGCGGGCAGCGGGCTCGGACGCGCGATCGCCCTCGACCTGGCCGGCCGCGGCTATCTGATCTGGGCCACCGACGTCGATGCCGCCGCCGCTGCCGAAACGGCGGCCATGATCGGCCCCGGCGTCAACTCATCCAAGCTCGACGTCACCGACGAGGAGGCATGCCGCACGGTCGCCTCCAACGCCGCCGGCGCCGGCTCGCTCGACCTCTGGGTCAACAACGCCGGCGTGCTCTACACCGGCCCTTCGTGGCAGCAGGACGCGGCGGTCCGCAAGAAGATGATCGAGGTCAATGCGATCGGGACGATGAACGGCACCGTCGCGGCCCTCGAGAAGATGCTGCCCGCCGACCGTGGACACGTGATCAACGTGATCTCACTGGCAGGGCTGGTCACCGCTCCCGGAGTGACGAACTACGCGGCGAGCAAGCATGCCGCAATCGCCTTCACGATCGGCACCCAACTCGATCTGCGCAACTCAGGCTCCTCGGGCATCCATCTCTCGGCTGTCTGCCCGGACGGCATCTGGACCCCCATGCTCGAAGACAAGCTCGACGACCCGACAGCTGTCCCTCCCTTCTCCGGGAAGCTGCTGACCGCAGAACGTGTGGCGGCAGAGATCGGCAAGCTGACCGAACGTCCGCGGCCCCTACTCGTGTTGCCGCGGTGGCGTGGACCGATGGTTCGGCTGCTCGACCTCTTCCCCCGCCTCACCCTGCGCCTGGTGCCGCTGCTGATGCGCGACGGTCGCCGCAGGCAGCGACGCTACAAGCGTCGGATCGAATCCGGCAAGTGGCCCTGACGGCCCAGACGCCGCCATGCGGCGTCCTCGGTCGCTCACGTGCGAAGCACGCTTCGCTCCCTGCGTCCTTGCCTGACGACGCCAGGGCCGTCAGACCTTTCTGAAAACCCCGATCACTTTTCCGAGGACGGTTGCCTCGGTGGTCCGGATCGGCTCCATCGTCTCGTTCTCGGGCTGGAGGCGGATGTGGTCGGCTTCGCGGAAGAAGCGCTTGACGGTGGCCTCTTCGCCGATCAGGGCGACGACGATCTCGCCGTTGACGGCGTCGCTGGCCGGGCGCACGACGACGTAGTCGCCCTCGAAGATGCCAGCTTCGACCATGCTTTCCCCGCGCACGTTGAGGATGTAGTCGCCGTCCTCGCCGCCGATCACGTCGGGGACCTCGATGTACTCCTCGACGTTCTCCTCGGCGAGGATCGGCTCGCCGGCCGCGACGTGGCCGACCAGCGGCAGGCCGCTCTCCGGCCGGATCGTCCGCTTGGCCTTGTCGAAGAGCAGCTCGATCGCCCGCGGCTTGGAGGGGTCGCGTTTCAGCAGCCCGATCTTCTCCAGGTTGGCCAAATGCGCGTGCACGGTCGAGGACGAGTGCAGCCCGACCGCTTTCCCGATCTCCCGCACGGTCGGCGGGTACCCGGTCTTGGCCGCGTACTTGCGGATGAAGTCGAAGATCTCCTTCTGCCTCTTGGTCAGATCCAGCTCCATCAACGCCCTCCCCGGTGCGCACATCCATTCTCGTCATGTCCGAACACTTGTTCGCAAGGGTAGCGCGCCCCACGGATACTCGCAACCGAAAGCGCTCCCCGGGCGCAAACATCTAGAATCGACGACTCCTCGAGCGGCTGTGGCGGAACTGGTAGACGCGCAAGGTTGAGGGCCTTGTGGGTGGAAACACCCGTGATGGTTCGACTCCATTCAGCCGCATTACCAAGCCCCTGGAAATCAGCGACTTCCGCGCCGCGATCAGCGGCGCGGTCGCCGCTGCGTCCGGGCTTCCTCAGACCGTTCTCGGACCAATCGCGGAGACGAGCAGAGCGACGAGCGCCTTTCGCCATGCGGCGAAGGCCAATAAGAGTGGCGCGCTACCGCGCTCGTCCGTGTACGGGGTATGACCGAACGCCTGCGAGATGCCGACTACGTCGCCGAGCGCTTGGGCGTGCCGAGGAGCTGGGTCTATCGGGCCGCCCGCTGTGGTGCCCTGCCCTCGGTGCGCTGCGGTCGCTACCGGCGCTTCGCCGAGTGGGACATCGAGCGCTGGATCGAGGAGCAGCGCAGCGCCACCGCGCATCAGCAGGAAGGCCAACATGGGCGATAGTCGCCGCAGCTACGGCACCGGCACGCTCTATCGCCGCACCGATACCCATGGTCGAGAGTGGTGGTACGGGCGCTGGCATCATGGCACCGGCCGCCCCAATCGCAAGGTCGGACCGATACGCAGCCGCGGCGGCGAAGAGGGACTAACCCGTCGCGAAGCCGAGCAAGCGCTACGGAAACTGATCGATGCCGAGCAGCCGAAGTGCATCGGTGAGGACATCACGGTCACTGCCGCCGGCGAACTCCTTCTGCGGCATCTCGAGGCGAAGGGCCTGAAGCCAACGACCATCGGCACCTACGACTCGGCGCTCAGAACGCATCTGCGGCCGCCGCCCCTCGGCGATCTCCAGCTGCACGCCGTCGGCCCAGAGCAAGTCGAAGCACTCCTGACAAGGATGCGTAATGACGGCAAGGCGCCCAAGACGATCGCCAACGCGTTCAAGCTCCTCAACCAGGTCTTCGTCTTTGGCAAGAGGAAACGGTGGTGCCGTGAGAACCCGTGCGAGCTCGTCGACCCGCCGGTCGTGAAGCCAAGCACGGATATCCGCTTCCTGAACCAAGCCGAGCTGGCCGCCCTACTCCGCTCAGTCGACCTGAACGCCAAGCCATTCGGGCCCACGGACCACGCCTCTTCATGACCGCCGCAATGACCGGACTGCGCCAAGGCGAGCTGCTCGCTCTGCGCTGGCGCGACGTCGATTGGAACGCAGGCAAGCTCCGCGTGCGCCGCAACTACGTGCGCGGCCACTGGGTCACGCCCAAGTCCCGCCGCGGATCCCGCTCGGTTCTCCTCGCCGATCAGGTGGCCAACGAGCTACGCGGCCATTTCGAGCGCTCCGCGTATCAAGCAGACGACGACCTCGTTTTCGCCCACCCCGAGAAGGGCACCGTGCTCGACCATTCCGATCTGGTCAGGCGATTCAAGAAGGCCCTCTCCGCCGCCGGCGTGCGACCGATTCGCTTCCACGACCTTCGCCACACCTTCGGAACCAGGATGGCCGCCGAGGGCGCCGCCCCTCGAAAGCTGCAGGAGTGGATGGGCCACGCCGACCTGAAGACGACCCAGATCTACACCGACTACGAACCCAACGACGACGAGCGAGAGCTCGTCGGCAAGGCATTCTCAGGCGTTGACCTCTCGAGCCATGCGGCCTAACTCACCGCTTCGGCTTGCGCTCGTCCCGAACTGGGCCACGAAGGCATCTACATCCGCGGGATCGAAACGGCGGGAACCACCAATCTTGTAGGAGACCAGGAGCCCATCGTTGACCCAATTGCGCACCTGCCTGTCCGAGACCTGCAAGTAGGCGGCAAGCGTCTCCGGCGTAAACCAGGCCTGCCGCTCGGTTATGACCGTCAAGGCCCCCGACCCGTTCGCGCCGCCCCGCCCGCCTGAAGTCTTTGCTTTCTTCGCCACTGCCTGCAGGGTAACTTGGGATTTGCGACCTCGGCCTCGTAGCCCGAGCCGACGGATTGGCTGGACTACCTGAGGAGTTTAATAAGCGACCTCCGGCCGTTTGAAATCGGCCGGAACCCATAGAGCCTAGGATCTCCGCATGCCGCGGGTTGCAGGTGCACGCGAGGGAAGCGTCCTCGACGCGAAGGGACGACAGTTGCCCTTCTCCTACTTTCCCGTAACCAAGGGGAATCGTCGCTACGGCCTCTACGACACGGTCTTCGCAGTAAGCCCATGGTCAGTAATGCGCGGCGAGGTCAGCAAGCGACTAAAAGCAGGCCATGAAACCGAGGCGCTCGCGTTCCTGCAGCAAGCGGAGGATTTCCATCACGCCGCATCGGCGGGAGCATCGACTAACCCCGTTCTTACTTACTACTGCTTTGTCAACCTCGCGAAGGCACTCATTCGCATACGAGGCTATGAAGGATCCCTCGACCGAGCAATGCATGGCATGGCCGAGAAAACCGCGCAAGGAGGCACGGAGCTTCTTGACTCGACCATCGTCGTCAAGGACTCAGCAAGCCAAGTGAACGTCTTCCCTGAGCTGATGGAGCAACTCGGCTATGACCGACCAGCCAACGGCGCCGAGTACCCGGTTACTGAGCTGCTGCCCCAAATCGTCGTGGGACATCGCATTTGGCGGGAGTCAGGCAAGGGCCATACCGAGCGTTTCGTAGACCTCAAGCACATCGACTTTGTCGCCGACACGCAAAGCCAAGAGCTATGGCTGCGACTCTATGTAGGCCGGAATGACCTTAGCCGTTATGACATGTCTCGCACGAGACTGCTCGAAGAGGGCAATCTCAAAGACGAGTTCCAAGAGGTCAAGGTGGAGACCACTGACCGTGCCAAGAATGCAGCCCATCTCGTCTGTCTTGAGCAGACCAATGCGGTCGGATATAGCGGGCGCCCAACTGACGTCGTTGCCGACCTAGTCAACCTAATGAAGCCACGGCTATGGCGAATCGCTAGCTCGATTCCGGGCGCTGGCTATAGGCGCTACTACCTGCACCTAACGCCGCCGGCAGAGATCAGCGCGAGATTGCCGCAGCTCGCCTCAATGTGGGCACTTTTTTTCTATTTCGGCTCAGTCGTCCGCTACCGGCCGCATCTGTTCGACGCCGCACTGAAGGGAAGTCAGGGCGCTTTCGTCTCTGAGTTCGTCGCATCTCAACCGGACCAGATGCTTTACCTGCTCGCCTCAGAGCTTTGCAGGCGCGAGGTTGCCCGTCCCGCGATCGTGTGACTCCCGTCGCCGATCATAAGACTGACTCGTCCCAGCTTGTCTCCGAACTTCCGCAGCGCCTGACACTGTGCTACCGAGAAGTGAACGTATCTAAACTAGGACGGAACAAAGGTGGCCGTATCCCCTAGTCCTTCAAGTGTTGGAATTGATAGCGACGGAGCAAACACAGCATACTCTCGGCCTACATGCTGCACGGCAGCGCTGTGCGACAGGGTGAACTCAGCACAGCGCAAGCCCGCGTAGAGATCGTCGGTCACACGTGGATCTGCATCGTAAGTGATAAGCCAACTTCCGCCAGCCCTCAGCAAGTTAGCTAGTCGCAGATGGTCGTCCCAGCCAAGGGTGTCGAGATAGAGACCGTCGCCCTTGCCCAAGTACGGGGGATCGGCGTAGATGATGGCAGCAGGATCATTGAGGTAGTCCTCGATAAGGCCGATTCCATCGGCCTGGCGCACAGTCACACGGGTCGCGTAGGAAGCCAGTGCCTGAATCCGGTTCGCTAGTCCAACCTTGTCGAAGCGGGCGTCGATCTTCCAGGATCCAGTCTGCTCGTAACCACCAATCGGCCTCGCGTCCGGAATACCCGACCGATTGGTCCTATTGAGGAAGAAGAACGCAAAGCCGAGATCGACGTCATCATCTGGCTCAGCAAGATAAGTAGCCCTCTGAGAGTGCCATTCGTCGACCGTTATCGCGCAGGCGTCAAGCCTCGCAAGGAGTTCATCCGGCCTTTCGAAGACCGCCCGCCAGAATGCGGCGATACCCGGATTGAGATCGTTGAGAACTATCTCATCGACGAGCTCATCGACGAGCAGGCGAAGTCCTACCCCCGCCCCGCCGGCGAACGGCTCGACGTAGCGCGTCGGCCTAGGAGCTTGGCTTTCGAGGAGAGCCCTGACGAACTTTGCCAGGCGACCCTTTCCCCCCGGATAACGAAGGGGACTGAGATAGCGGGTAGGAACCCTAGGCATTGTCGTTCAATGCCTGCAGAAAAGGCTCAATGTTGTCGGCAATGACTTCAACGTGACTGCGATCCGCTCGAAAATGGCGGTTGTGCATAAAGCCGTGAAGGGTGGCGACTGAATAGAGGCTGGTGCCGTCTTCCAGACCAACCCTCACCGCCTTGAAGCGCTGATCTTTTCCCGTCGAATCAACATTCGCCAAGCATCGCTTGAGGCGCTTCTTCATTTCCCGATCCCTGGTCAAGCCTTCCTTTTCGAGAAACTCATCAATCGAGAGGTCGAGGATCGCCCGAATCAACACGGCGACAGCGTGAGGGGTCTTCTCGATATTCAACTGGCGCAGCTCGCCCAGCAGAGCCTGAGTCTTGCTGCCCAGCTTGTCGAGAGATAGGTTCTTAAGCGGCTTCGGCTTAGCGGCCACGCGGCGACGTTTTGGCGCAGTCCGTGGCTTGGGAGCCGGCTTTGAGCCAAGCTGCTTGGCGGTTTTCGTCCGCTTACTCGCCTTCACTTCTGGAGTGCTTTCGAGATATTCCGCTCGCATCGGCTCGGTGCGTAGCTCACTCACACCAATGTCAGCAGCTAGGTCACCTAGGACGTGTTCAAAAAAAGACTGAAGGTCGGTAGCCGAATAGTGGAAGTAGACGAGGCCATCTCGATATTCGATGCCAGACTTGTCTCGAAAGTTCTGGTCAAGGACGAGGCGACCAAGCGTAGTGATCTTCTTGTCACCCACTTCCTGAGCAAGCTCCTGAAGCAGGCCGTTACTTGGATAGCCCTCGGCGACAGCTTCGAGAAAGGCCATTGCCGCCGCGGCCTCCCTGCCTGGTTTGCTCTTGAAACGGTTTGCCGCGTATGCGCTCCAAGGGACAACACCAGCACCCTCCGACTCTCCTCCGTGTCTGATTTCTAGCCAGTGCTCAGCAGCTTTTCGAGAAGAAGCTACCGAGCAATCTGCCTGGCTAGGAGTAGATCCTTTGCTGGACAAGCGCTTGATCGCAGCAGCGATCGGCGTGCCATCGGCTAGCGTGGGATTGTTCAGCAGCTTGATTGCCGTAAGGCGTCGGTTTCCCTCGACTACGGTGTAGCCGTTCTTGTTTTTCAACACCATGAGACGCTCGATCGGACTAAGTCCGTTCTTCAGGATGTCATTGGCGAGAACCACTAGCTTCTGGCGCTGGCTTGCGATCAGACTTTCAATAGCGGCACGCTGTGACTCAAGTTCACCGTGACGGGGGTTCTTGGTGTCCAGCATCAGTTGCCCGATTGGGATCGTCTTGGTTTCAAACGGCATGACGCGGCAGTATCACTGTCCGCTCGCAATAGCGCCGATCCATCCGAGCGAAGAAAGACTTTTGTCAGGATCAGATTCCGGGCCTTCGGCCAATGCCCATAGCCTCCAGCCACCGCTTTCAGGCGGGGTCCCGCGCGTTTAGCGGTCTTCGAACCTGTGACCTTCGGTTTCGTAGGCTGCTGATCAAGCGGCGGAAGCGCAGTCGTAGAGCCAAAAACCGTGCGAGACGTAGCGATAAAGTAGCGACGAGAAGATCAAGAAATTCCCCAATTTAGGCGCCCCAGAATGGGCATGGAGCGGAAGGCTGATCCGGAGGGAATTTCACGATCCTATACACATGTGAGTTCTTTGATCTAGGCGGCCAGAACCGAGTCCTGGTCGTCGAACCGTTCGCGTTTCCCAGCCCGCCCACCGCGACGCCCGAAGGGGGTCGTGCCCCGGCGTATCCTGGTCTGCATGACTAACGAATACGAATTCGCCGTCCTCAACATCCGACAGGCCGCACTTGAGAACAAAGCCGAAGCCGCTCGACTCGTGGAGGAGCTGGCAGCCGAGCTGGGAATCGAGGGTGCCTGGGAACGAACCGAGATAACCAACCTGGTAGCCGAAGGAACGGGTGAAGCAATCCGATTTCCGGCTGTCTCACAGGCCGCACTGAAAGCCGCCATCGACGGGGGCCCGAATTGCGAGAGGATCGCCCGCTACTTCCTAGTTCCGACTTCCTAAAGCGGATGGCCGGTGTTCCACGGCTCAGTAGGCGGGCTCGATCCCGGTGATCATGGGAAAGTGGCGCACGTTCGTCGTCAGCAGGTCGGCCTCAAGCAGGAGCGCGGTGGCGGCGATCAGGTAGTCGGCGTCATCGATGCCGCTGTGGGACCGGCGGTGGCGCTGGGCGAGCGTGCCGGCGGCTCGTGCCACCTCCTCCCCGACCGGCACCCAAGAAATCGCCGAGAAGAACTGCTCCAGTGCGTCGAGCTCTTTCTCGCGCACGCCAGCCAACAACTCAAAGCGCACGACCTCGCTGGCAAAGATGGATTCTTCGGTCTCCAGCAGATCGGTTAGGAGATCGACGGCGGGAGGCGAGCCGCGTAGGTGATCGATTGCGACGCTGGTGTCGAGCAGCTTCACTTGACGCCGAGCCGGGCCAAGCGGTCGTTGAGGTCGCCGCCGCGGATCGCGTCGACGTACTCGGCGCCGCTGGCGCGTCGGCTTTTCCAGGAGCCGGCGCTGGCCTTGAGGGCGCGAAGCTTCTCGTCCGCTCCCTGCTCGCCGAAGGTTGTGCGAACCGCGCGGCGGATCAGCTCCGAACGCGACGCACCCGTGTCGCGCGAGGCGCGATCGAGGAGCTCCAACTCGCCCTCGCCCAGGTAGACCTGCGTTCTGCTCATAGCATCACTATACACCCTGTGGTGTCGTCTCTCGATCGACTGGGTTCTGGAGTCCTGGGTCCGTCGGACCGTTCCTCGGACCGTTTTCTGCATCCCAGGCGTGAACCCAGAGAAGCTAAGATCGACTGACAACGCCAAATGCCATCGAGAAGGGCTCTCCCACCGTGGTTGAGGGCCTTGTGTCCCTCACGGGACGTGATGGTTCGACTCCATTCAGCCGCATCGAAGGGTCCCGGAATTTGGAGGTTTTGCTTCTCGGCGTCGATACGTCTGGGCCAGCTGTTTGTATTGAGCAGGGAACAGTCCCGGCTAGACGGCAGCGTCCGCGATTGAGAACTTCCAACCAGCAGCTCAGCTCCGATTCGATGCTCGACATCGGCAAAGTCATGCGATTGACCGAGCCAGCGGCTGAATCCGAGCAGGAACTGCCGCGGCTGACCTCGCTCTCCCCCGCCGGCGGCTGCGGCTGCAAGCTCGACCCAGCGCGGCTGGGCACGCTGCTGGAGGCGCTCTCGAGCGGAATGCCGTCGGGCACAGCCGGCTCGTCCCTGGACGACGCGGCGGTCTTTCGCCACACCGGCTCGACCGCGCTCCTCTACACGATCGACTTCTTCACCCCGCTCGTCGACGACCCCGCCGACTGGGGGGCGATCGCGGCGGCGCACGCCCTCTCCGACATCTACGCGATGGGAGGGAAACCCCTGCTGGCGCTCAGCGTCGCCGCCTGGACTCGTGACGACCTGCCGCTGCAACAGCTTTCCCTCGCCCTCCAGGCCGCACAGGCGAAGCTGGCCGAGGCCGGGGCGGTGCTGGCCGGCGGACACACCATCTGGGACCAATCGCCCAAGCTCGGGTTCACCGTGATCGGCGAAGTCGACGAGAGCTCGGTCCTGCGCAAGTCCGGCGGCAGGGACGGCGACCTCCTAGTCCTGACCAAGCCGCTCGGCTCTGGCGTGGTCTGCAGCGCCCTCAAGCACTCCGAGGCGCCCGAGGAGACGGTGCGGTCCGCCGTCGCGGTCATGACCGCACTCAACGCGGAGGCGGCAGCCGCTGCGGTCGAGCTGGAGCTGAGCTGCGCCACCGACGTGACCGGGTTCGGTCTCGCCGGGCACCTACGCGACCTTACGACCGCCTCGGACCTAGCCGCGATCCTCAGCCTCGGGGCGATCCCGGCGATCGAGGGTGCTCTAGACCTCGTGCCAAACCACCTGACCAGCAACGCGGCAGCCAACCGCCACCACGCCAACCCTAGGTTCACGGCCGCAGCGAACCCGGAGGACCCGCGCGCCGAGCTGCTCTTCGACCCGCAGTCCTCGGGCGGGCTCCTGATCGCTTGCCCGCCCGACCGCGTCGACGCTCTCGGCGCCCGCCTGCGCGAGGCCGGCGCGGAACGAACGGTGATCGGATGCCTCACTGCCACCGAGTCCGGTGGCCAGATCCTCGTGGAGCCCTGACCCGACCCCACCGCGGATGATGAACGAACAATTCACGCCGGCTGAAGCTGAGGCCATCGAGCGACTCGAAAAGGGGATCGAGTGGAGGACCGTGCTCCCAGTCGTCGGCGCTGGTGTCTCCCACCAGGGAGCCCAGCTGCCGCTCTGGAACAGCCTGTTGGCGAAAGCCATCGAGTGGACCCACGGTCAAGATGACCTGCCGCTCTCCCAGGAACGGCTGGAGCGACTGAAAGCGCTCTCCATCGACTCACCGACGCCGAGCTGCTACGAGACCTGGGTCGAAACGGTCTTTTGCCGCAACCAGGGCGACATCCACTGGGAAACACCTGAATACAGGGAATGGTTGCAGGAGGTGTTCGGGTCGCCCACGGTCGTCAACCGGCGGATCTACGAGGCGCTGGGAGCGATGGACTCACGGATCGTTGCCACCACCAACTACGACGGCCTGCTGAAAGACGAGCTGATGCCGAAGGGCCAGGTCGTCACCTGGGGAGACGACGACGCGATCCGCTCCCTGATCCGGGAGGAACAAGGCATCCTGCACCTGCACGGCTTCTATGGCGATCCGGAGTCGGTGATCCTGTCCGCGAGCGACTACACGCGGGTGACCGAAAGAGACATGGCCTCGGACGTAGCCCGGACGCTCACCTCTGGCCAGATCTTACTTTTCATCGGCGTCTCTCCTGAAGCGGCGACCGACCGGCATCTCCACAAAATGCTCAAGCTCGGCCTCGGCAAGAACCGCGGTCGCCAGGAACCGCGCGCGCACGTGCTGCTGCATCGCGGCACGCTGACGACCAGGCAGATCACGATCCTCTCCTCTGTCGGCATCGAGCCGGTTCGGTTCGGTGATACCTATGAGGACCTCGCCCCCTTCCTGGAGCGCCTCAGCCGGCGACGCAGCGACTACACCAACGCGATCCACCTGCTTGGCCTGGACCAGCGCGTCGGAGAAGAGCTCAGCGATTCGCGCTGGGCACCGCAGCAGTGCATCGGCCGGGTCAAAACCAGCCTGCGCTTCATGGGCCTCCGCAGCTCCAAGTGGGTCGGGGTTGAAGACGGAACCTTCACAGCGCTTGACGAAGCGCTGGAGTTTCTCGACGACGTCGGCTCCGAGCTGGTTCGCTTTCTCATTCTCAATCCCGAGTCCGACGCATATGAGCGACTGCGGCGCCGGCGCACGGAACTCAGCTCCGACCACCTGCAGAGGCTCGCGGAGCTGGAGCAGAAACACCGAAGCCTCCAGATCAAATGCGTCGACTTCATCTCAGCCTTCCGCTTCACCGCCGTCAACGATCGCGAGATCGGCTTGGCGCTCTACCCCACCACCCAGGAAGAGTTCAGGGAAACGGACAGGGGCTGGTCGGTACGGCATCACAACCTGGTCACCGACCGACCTTGGAGCCTCGGAGGCTCACTCGTGTTCATGTTCGACGAGCATTTCCGCGCGGCGCAGTCGTTGCGCGACGTCAAACCCGAACTTTTCTCCTGATGGCCGCCGCCGAGACGAGCGCGGACGGGGTGGTGGAGATCCTCTGCAACCCCGGGGTCGGGCTCGTCGCGATCGACCTGCGCGGCACCCTGATCCGCACCCCGAGGGTGACGGCGCTGCTGCCAGAGCTCGACCTCTGCGGCGTCCCCTCCACCCGAGCGCGCACTGTCCAGGCCCGCTTCGACGAGCAGCTTCGCGGTCCCCTCCAGCAACGCGGCGACATCCTCGACTGGACCCGCTTCGCGGCGGCGACGATGGCCTCGATGCTGGCACCGGCGCAGCGGCCGGCGCTCGACGTCGAGGCGGTGGTCGCCGCCTTCGAAGCACGCTACCTGCGGCAGTCGCACCAGCTGATCGAGCAGATGCAGCTGCGCCAGGCAGCTCGCGCCCTGAAGGGACGCTGCGTGATCGTGGCCGACGGTCCCCGACAGCGCGAAGCGGCAGTTCTGAGCACCTGCTTCGGGACCCATGCATGGATGCCACCGCTGGTTTCGGCGGAGTGCCTGGGGGTCAACAAGCTCACCTCCAAGTTCTTCGCCCGGCTGAGCCGGCGCTGGGGCGTCGCCCCGCAGTCGACCGTGGTGGTGGGCGACCGCTGGGACAAGGATGTGTTAATACCACGCCGGGCCGGCTGCCAGGGGGTCCTGGTCGGCCGGGCGCCGTCGGGCGCCGCCGCGGTCGACTCGCTGGGCGACCTCGTCGGCCTCCTCAGCGGGAGCGAGCAGACATGCCCAACGTGATGGTCCACGGCCGCTTCCAGCCGTTTCACAATGAGCACCTCGCCTACGTCCGCGAGGGTTTGGATCGCGCCAGCGGATACCTCGTCGTCGGGATCACCAACCCCTTTCCGGCGTCGCATCCCGAAGGGGGGTTCAGCGGCGACGACCACCGCCACGACCCCGACGCCAACCCCTACACCTTCCTGCAGCGAGCGCGGATGGTGCAGCTCTCCCTCGCCGCGGAGGGCGTCGACCTCAGCACAGTCCTCGTGATCCCCCTGGACCTCGACCGGCTTGACCGCTGCTCGGCCTTCGCGGCCGAGGTCGAGCAGCTGGTCAACGTACAGGAGGAGTGGGACGAGGAGAAGTGCGTTCGCTTTGCCGATGCCGGCTTCTCGGTGATCCGCTTCCATCGCCGCCGAACCATGTCGGGCAGCCAGGTTCGTGAGATGATCGAGCGGCGCGAGAGCGTCGACCACCTGCTGCCGTGCGGCACGCTCGCGGTACTCGAGCACGAGGCATAGCGCGAGAATAGTATTGCTGGCATTGGTCGGTAACCAGCGTAACCTCAGAGCACCTCAGGTCACCTGAGAGCGCTGAATGGAGCGCCGGGACCGGGAAGCCAAATATGGCTTCCCGGTCGGTGTCAAGAGTTCAGGTCCTGCGTGGGTGGGGTGCGTGGCCCTCGATGTGGAAGCTGGCGAGCAGCCTGGGTATCAAGAGCAGCCCGCAGGCGGCAACGACCGTGTAGACGACGTCGGTCAGCGTGCCGCCGCCGAACACGTCCGCGATCACGTTGGTGTCGAAGAGACCGACCATCCCCCAGTTCAGCGCCCCCAGCACCACCAGCAGAAGGGCGACGGGCTCAATACGCCTGACCATCTCCATCTCTTCCTCCTCAGGAGATAATGCGGATAGTTACAAATATGACTAACCCGCCCGGGACGCTCCGTTACGGCTTGCACAGGCGTTCGCGCGCGATCCAGTCGGACCCGGGCGGGGGCCTGCGCGCCTCGTGCCGGCCGCCGCACTCGAGCGGTCCCGGCTCGCTTTGGGCACCGTTGAGCCGGGCGGCGACGGTAGGCAGGAGCAGGGGAACCGGGTCGATCGGGGTGTCGTAGCGGCGGACCTCGAAATGGAGGTGCGGGCCGGTGGAGTAGCCGGTGGAGCCGACGTAGCCGATCCGGGTGCCGCCGACCACCTCCTCGCCGACCCAGCTCGTGATCGAGGAGAGGTGGGCGTACCAGGTGGTGAAGCCGAGCCGGTGCTGGATCACCACGAGGTTGCCGTAGCCGCCGTGGTTGTAGGCGGCGTAGATGGTCGTGCCGCGCCCCGCCGCCCCGACGCGCGTGCCGCTGGGGACTGGGAAGTCCAGGCCCTGGTGCCGGCGGCCCCCGCTCCTGGGAGCGCCGAAGCGGTCGCCGATCAGGCCGGGGACCGGCCGCAGGAACCGGGCCGGACCGCCCGGCGGCTCGCCTCCGTGGCGCAGGGACCCGATCGTCAGCGGCCCGGCGAGCCCGTCGGCGGCGATGCCGGCGGCGCGCTGCGCGCGCTGCACCGCCGCCCTGGTCAACGGCCCGAAGACCCCGTCCGCCCTGCCGGGCCCGTGGCCGACGCGCTGGAGCAGGAACTGCAGCGCCGCGACGTCCCAGCCCCGGTTGCCGAACCGCATCACCCGGCTGCCGAGCGCAGGCCTCCCCCGCCACCCGAGCGCCCGCCGCGTCCGGGGCCCGGCGATGCCGTCCGGCAGGCCGCGCCGGCGCTGGAAGGCGACCACTCCCCGCCGGGTGAGGGGGCCCTTGACCCCGTCCACGTAGCCGCTGTAGAGGTGCAGCGACTTCAGGGCCGACTGCAGGGCGGCCACGCTCGCCGGGCGCGCATCGGCGCGCGCCGGGGCTATCGCGATGACGATCAGCGCCAATGCGCCGACGCCGTGGATCGGGCGCATCGGCCCATATTGGGAAATGCGGCCCCCTCCCACAACCCCCGCAAGGATGCGTGCAGCGGGAGAGGCCGGCGGCTGGACGCTTCGGCTACGCAGGCCGCCCCGCTTCCGGCGCGTAGCGGTGGTGTATCGCCAGCGCGTTGCCGTCCGGGTCGGAGAAGAACGCCTGGTGGCAGACGCCAGAGTCGAGGGTCTCGCCCTGGAAGGCGACGCCGCGCGATTCGAGCTCCGCCCGCGCCTCGGCGACGTCGTCGACGCGGAACTCGATCGGGTTGTTGTTGGCGCTGAACTCGAGCCCGAACGCGTCTGACTGCATGACGGCGATAGTCAGGTTGCCGGTCTCGAACTCCACTCCGGGCATCTCGCCCCAGCGCTTGGACTCGGGCAGGCCGAGCACGCCGCCGTAGAACTCGACCGCGCCGTCGAAGTCCCTGGTCGCCACGGTGATGAAGTCGGTCCCGGTGATGAGGGACGTCTGCGTGGTCATGACTGGCTCCTTTTGAGGTCGTCGCATTTCGCCGCGAAGGCCCGCCGGCCGTAGGCGGCTTTGGGAAAGACATAATGCCCGGCATGCGAGGGGAGGAGTGGACGGTCGACGAGCGGAAAGTCCGTCGCTACCTCGATCGCGCGGACGAGTTCCCGCACCGGGTCGAGGGCGAGGGCGTCCTGCTCGACCATGTGCCGCGCGACGCCCGTCGCGTGCTCGACCTCGGCACCGGCGACGGGCGCCTGGTCGCCCTTCTCCTGGCGGACCGGCCCGAGATGCTCGGCGTTGGCGTCGACTTCTCCGAGCTGATGCTCGGGGCCGCGCGCGAGCGCTTCGCCGGCGAGGGGCGCGTCGAGCTGGTCGAGCACGACCTCGCCGAGCCGCTGCCGTCGCTGGGGCGCTTCGACGCCGTCGTCTCCTCGTTCGCGATCCACCATCTCGAGCACGAGCGCAAGCGGTCGCTGTACGGCGAAGCTTTCGACCTGCTCGAGCCCGGCGGGGCCTTTGTCAACTTCGAGCACGTCGCCTCGCCCACCCGGCGGCTGCACCTGGCGTTCTTCGCGGCGATCGACGAACCGATCGAGAACGAGGACCCCTCCGACCGCCTGCTCGACGTCGAGACGCAGCTCGGGTGGCTGCGCGAGCTCGGCTTCGACGACGTCGACTGCCACTGGAAGTGGCTCGAGATGGCGCTGCTCGCCGGCGTCAAGCCGACCTCGCAGGTGGGCGTCGCGTGAGCCGCCGCGGCTCAGCCAGGCTCGCGGCCCTGGCCGCTCTGGCGCTGCTCTGCGCGCAGCCCGCCCCCGCGCAGGGGAAGACCACGATCGGGTTCTGGGCCGGCGAGGCGGTTCCCGGCACGAACTGGGACGAACCCGCCACCTACTGGAAGCGGCGCGACACCAGCGCCTACACGCCGGGCCTCTGGAGGGTCCTGAGCGAGCACCGGATCCCCCTCTACTTCAACCTCCGCTACCGCCGCGACTTCGGCCCCGTTCCCCCGGGCATGCCCCACCGCCGCGACGGGCTGGCGATCGTGCGCAAGGCCAACCGGCTCGGCGTGCCGGTCTGGGCCTGGATCCTCGTCCCCTACACCTCCGGCTACTGGTCGTGGGAAGGGGCGGCGGCCGAGCACTTCGACGCCGTCAAGGCCCTCGCCCGATGGGAACGGGCGAAGCACGTCCAGCTGCGCGGCGTCGTCCTCGACCCCGAGCCGCGGCTCAACACGCCCTTCGAGACCTCTTCGGCGCTGCTGGGCGGCGGCGACGGCAGCACGCTTTCCTCGCTCCTGCAGGACACGATCGACCCGGCCGGCCAGTGCGCGGCGTGGAAAGGGTACGCCGGCCTCGCGCGCTGGGCCAGGCGTCACCGCGTCCCCCTCGCGGCCGCGCCGTCACCGCTGGCGCTCGACGACATCGAAGACGGCCAGCTGGCGCTGCAGGACGCGGCCGGGTTCATCGTGCCGGACGTCGGCTGGCACGCGCTCTACTTCCAGGCCTACCGCAGCGTCTTCTCCTACTACCTGGGGCACGACCCCGGCTCCGGCATCGTCTCGTCCTACTTTCACTCGTCCAGGCGCGAGTTCGGCGACGCGGGCCAGGTCAGCCTCGGCAGCTCCGGCCGCGGCCCCTACCGGCGCTTCTCGCGCCTCCTTCGCGACGTCCGCCTGGCCACCACGCTCGGCGCCCGCAACGTGCCGATCTACTCGCTCGAGCGGACCCTGAGGTCGTACGGGGGACCGCGTTCGGTGATCCGGCTTGCCGAAGCCGCCGACCGCCCCTTCACCGGATCTGGGCGGGCCAGGGCGTCGACGCCCACCCCCCGGGCCCGGGCGGTCCGGGCGGGCATCCGCAGCGTCGACGCGGCGGCCCTGGCCGCCACCTCGCTGGTCACCGACAGCACCGGTGCCCCGCTGCTCCCCAACTCCTGGCCCTACGGCTGCGGCAGCTGGGCGCCCTTCGAATAGAGGCCCTTAGACCGGCTCCGCGACCTCGATCCGGCCTTCGTCGGCAGCCGACCGCAGGGCCATGTAGTCCGCTTCGTTGCGGTCGGCATAGGCCTCGGCGAAAGCCGCCATCGCCTTGTCGAACGTGTTGCCCTTGCCCAGGTAGGCGGCGATCGCGATGCGGTCGCCGCTGCGGGCGTGGGCGTGGGCCAGGGTCGTGCCGCAGATCTGGGCGTAGGCGGTGAGGGCGGCGGGGTCCATGCGCTCGACCCGGACCGAGCCCTTCATGTCCCAGAGCTGGCGCACGTAGAAGTCGCGCTGCCGGCCGTCGACGCCGGTGGTCTTGACCCAGCCGAGCATGATGTCGCTGGCGGCCTGGACCAGGCGCTGACCCTGGACGACGCGCTCGCCCTGGTTCTCGAAGGCGCTCGGGGCGGCGTAGGGCTCGAGCACCGAACGCTGGGCTTCCTTGACCTGGAGGAAGAGGGGATCGCCGTCGTCGCGACCGAGCAGCAGCACGATCCAGGCGCGGGTGCCGACGCTGCCGACCCCGACCACCTTGAGCGCGGCGTCGACGAAGCGGTAGCTGTCGAGGAGCGCGCGGCGGTCCCCGGGGAGCGTGGCGCGATAGTTGGCGAGGGCCTCGAGCACCCGCGCTTCGACGTCCGCCCCGGTCTCGGCAACCAGCTCGTCGATCGGCACGATCAGGGGCGGTTCGCTGACGATCCGCAGCCTGCCGTCTACTTCGCGGGTGAGCTTGGAGAGGGCGCGCATCCTGTCCTTGGCCTGGGTCTTGGCCAGGTTGCGCCTGAAGGCCTCGCGCTCCTTCTCGCCGGCCGCGGCCCCCCACCGCTCGGCGATCGCCGGCACGTCCATCTTCGTGTACCAGACCTCGAGGTTGCCGAGCTCGGCCAGCCGCCGCATCGCCTCCCTGTACTCGGCCATCCCGGCGGCGACGATCGCCTGGCGCTCGCGCCGCCTGAACCCGCTTTCGCGCCCGGCGACGACGAAGCTCGCGGCGAGGCGCATCGCGTCCCACTCCCACGGACCCGGCAGGGTCTCGTCGAAGTCGTTGACGTCGAAGACGAGCTCGCGGTCGGGTGAGGCGTAGGCGCCGAAGTTGGAGAGGTGGGCGTCGCCGCAGAGCTGCACCTCGAAGCCACTGCGGGGGACACCGGCGAGGTCGGCAGCCATCACGGCGGCGGCGCCGCGGTAGAAGGCGAACGGCGAGGCGAGCATCCGCGCGTAGCGAAGCGGCACGAGCTGGCCGACCCGCGAGGTCGCCTGGGCCTCCAGCAGCTCGACCGGGTCGGGCCGGCCGGAAGCCGGGGTCCACTCGCCGTGGCTCGATCGAGGGGCCTCGCCGCGGGCGACCTTGCCGGCGGCGGCGCGCTCGGCCGGGGACCTCGGGCCCTGCAGCGGGTCGGAGATCACGTGGGCGAGGGCTCCGGGTCGAGCCGGGGCGGATCGAGCCCGGCCTGCAGCTCGTCGAAGCGGCGGTCCGGCAGGCGCCGCGTGGTCCAGAAGGAGCAGGCGGTAAGGAAGGCGGCGAAGAGGAAGGCGGTCTTCAGCGCTTCGATCTGGGCGTCTTCGTAGTTCTCGACGAGGGCGTCGGTGGTCGCAGCGTCGAGCCCGGCGGCGGTCGCGCCGGCCCGGACCTCCCCGGAGGAGATGAAGCTCCCCCCCGCACTCAGCCGCACCTCGAGCTGGTCGCTGACGTCAGCGGAGATCCGCGCGTCGTCGGCGACGTTCGAGGTGAAGGCGGCGATCAGGCCGGTGATCACGATCGCGCCGAGCAGCGCCGTGCCAAGCGAGGAGCCGAGCTGCTGTGCGGTGCTCTGCAGGCCGCCGGCCTCGCTGCGGTCCTCGTCGGATACCGCCGACTGGACGACGTTGCCGAGCTGGGAGACGATCAGGCCCATGCCGATGCCGAGCACGCCCATCGCAACCAGGAAGGAGGAGTTGTCGAGCTGGGGCTCGATCGTGCCGAGCAGCATCAGGGTCGCGGCGAGGACGGTGAGCAGGCCGGTGCGGACCAGCGGCTTCGGCGCAAACCGCTTCGCCAGCGCCGAGCCGACGATCGAGGCGAAGAAGAGCCCGGCCGAGGCGGGGAGCATCCGCACCCCCGTTTCGAGCGCGTCGAGGCCGTGGACGACCTGGAGGAAGAGGGGGATCGTGAAGAAGACGCCCATCAGGATCAGGTTCTGGGCGACGAACATCGAGACGCCGCCGCGCAGCTGCGACACCCGCAGCAGCGGCAGGTGGACGAGCGGGTCCTCGCCGAGGCGTTCGCGGCGGCGCTCCCAGGCCACGAAGGCCGCCAGCACGAACGCCCCCGCCCCGATCACGAAGGGTGTCAGCGAGAAGCCGAAGGGCTCGAGCGGCGAGCTGCGCGGGGCCAGCCAGCCCCAGTTGCTGGCCTGCAGCACGCCGAAGACGACCAGGGTGAGGCCCGAGGCGGAGAGGGCGCCGCCGGCCCAGTCGAGGGTTGGTGCCGGGGCCTCGCGCTCGGGCTCGCGGATCATCCGCGTTCCGAGCAGGATGCCGACGGCGACGACGACCTCGCCGAGGAAGACCACCCGCCAGCTGAGCTCCGTCGTCGCCCAGCCGCCGAGGATCGGGCCGACGGCGATGCCCGCCCCGGCGACGCCGCCCAGCACGCCATAGGCGATCGCCCGGTCGGCGCCCTTGTAGTTGCCGGCGACCAGGGCGATCAGGGCGGGAATCACGAGCGCGGCGCCGATCCCCTCGAGGATCGACCAGCCGAGCATCAGCGAGGGCACGCTCCAGGAGGCGGCCGTCAGCCCCGACCCGACGCCGTAGATGCAGAGCCCGACCGTGAAGGCGCGGCGCCGCCCCCAGATGTCGCCCAGCTTGCCGCCGGTCAGCATCAGGCCCGCCATCACCAGCGCGTAGAAGGCGATCACCGCCTGAATCGTCGTCACCGTGGTGTCGAAGTCCTCGACCAGCTGGGAGATCGCCACGTTCATCACCGCCTGGTCGAGCACCATCAGGAACTGCGCGGCCGCCAGGACGGCGAGGACTCCCCACTTGGTCATGGCGGGCAGCTTCGCATCCATGCGGGCCGCGATGAAGCCCGCCGCCCCGTTCCTAACCCGAGCAGCGCTCGCAGAGGCCGCGCAGGACGACGTCGTGGTCGGTGACCTCGAAGCTGATCTCCCCGGACAGCTTCTCGATCGCGCGCTCGAGCGAGGGGTCCTCGAACGGGACCATGCGCCCGCACCGGCGGCAGATCGCGTGGTGGTGGTGCTCGCCGCCGGGATCGACGCGCTCGTACCCGGCCGTCCCCCGCGTCACCTCCATCCGCTGCACGAGGCCGAGCTGCTCCAGCTGCTCCAGCGCCCGGTAGACGCTGGCGCGCCCCACCGCGGGCCGGCGCCGGCGCAGCTCGTCGTCGAGCTCGATCGCGGTGACGGCGCAGTCATGGCGGGCCAGCGCCTCGACGACCGCGGTGCGGGCCCCGCCGCGCCGGTAGCCCGCCTGCCGGAGGGCGCGAAGGGCGTGCTCGGCCCAGGCGCTGTCGGTCCCGGCGGCCATTAGTGCCCTGCCTCCCAACGTCTGACCGGAAATGACGGCCCCAGATCACCGCCATACTGCGTCCTCAGTCGCCCGAATAGCGCTGCTATTCGGGCTCCCTGCGTCCTTGTCTGGCGGTGCCTGGACCTCGTCATTTCCTGGCCAACGTTACGAGACAGGGCACTAGCCGATCGTAGCCCCGACCCGGGCCGGCTCCCGGCGCCGGGCCGCCAGCCATCCTCCCAGCGGCAGGGAGAGCAGGTATGCCGCGACGATCGCCGCGGCCACCGAGGCTCCGCCTGCGGTGCCGGCGTAGTAGGAGAGGTACAGCCCACCGACCGCGGCGAGGACGGCGATGGCCGTGGCGATCAGCATCGTCGGCAGCATCCGGTCGGCGAGCCGGCGCGCGGCGGCGGCCGGCCCGACGAAGACGGCGACGACGAGCAGGTTGCCGAGCCCCTGCACGGCAACCACGGTCGCGGCGGCGAGCAGGACCAGCAGCGCCGCGTCGGCGAGGCCCGGGGAGACGCCGAGCGCTCGCGCCGCGCCGCGATCGAAGCCGGCCACCAGCAGCCTGCCGTGCAGGAGCCTGAGGGAGAGGAGCACGAGCGCCGCCAGGGCGGCGGCGGCGGCCAGGTCGGCATCGGTGGCCCCGAACGGGTCGCCGAAGAGCAGCGCCCCGACCCCCGGCGGGGACTGAGGCGAGAGGGCGAGCAGCACGCCGAGCCCGAACATCGCCGTCACCACCACCGCGACGGCCGCTTCCCGGCTCACCCCGGCCACCCTGGCGCCGAGCGCGATCGCCAGCGCCGCGACGAGCGCCGCCGGGGCGGCGCCGAGCAGCAGCGGGGCGCCGGCGATGGCGGCGAGGACGAGCCCGGGGAAGAGCGAGTGGGCGAGCGACTCGGCGGCGTAGGAGAGGCCGTAGAAGACGACCCAGCAGCCGAGGGCGCCGCCGGCGACCCCGATCAGCACCACCTCCGCGAGGGCGCGCTGCATGAACGGCTCTTGCAGGGGCTCGAGCATCTCAGTGGTGGTGATGGTGCGGAGGCAGGATCGCGCGGCCGCCGCCGGGGAGCTCGACGATCGCCCCGCCGTAGGTCGCTTCCAGCACGCCGACGTCGGCGAGCACCTCCTCGGGGGGCCCGCAGGCGATCTGGCGCCCGGCGATGCAGAGGACGAGGTCGCAGGCGCGGGCCTGCTCGAGGTCGTGGGTGGCGATCACCACCCCCCTGCCCTCACTCGCCAGCTCGCCGATCAGCGCTTCCAGCCGCTCGCCGCCGGGGCGGTCGAGGCCGGAGAACGGCTCGTCGAG
This sequence comes from uncultured Actinomycetes bacterium, assembly GCA_946482365.1. The sequence goes on along the minus strand of CAMLQY010000017.1, from coordinate 15,167 downwards.
CAGCAGCACGCCGGCGTCCTGCACGAGGGCGCGGGCGATCAGGGCACGCTGGCGCTGGCCGCCGGAGAGGCGGCCGAAGGTCTCCCCGGCAAGCGATGCCAAGCCGACCCGCTCCAGTGCCCGGCCGGCCGCCTCGCGCTCGCGCCGTCCGGGCCGGCGCCACCAGGGCAGAGCTGCGAGCGTCCCCATCGTCGCCACGTCGAGGGCGGAGACCGGGTAGTCGAGGCGGGAGCGCTCGGTCTGCGGCACCGTGCCGCAGGTCGCGGATACGCGCAGCGTGCCGCCGAAGACCCGCAGTTCGCCGAGCACCGCGCGCAGCAGCGTTGTCTTTCCGCCGCCATTGGAGCCGAGCAGGGCGAGCCTCTGTCCTGGGTGCAGCGAGAAGGTGACGCCGGAGATCGCCGGCGCGCCGTCGTATCCGGCCGCCAGGCCGGAGGCCTCGATCAGGGGCTGATCTCGCACCCGCGCCTCCCTGCGGTGAAGCCGCGGACCATCGCGTCCGCGTTGGCCGCCTCCATCTCCACGTAGCCGGCCCCGTCGGAGCCGGCGGGGCCGAGCGTGTCCCCGTAGAGCGTGTACTCCGCCGTGGCGCCGGTCTGGGCCGCGATCGCCTCCGCGACCTTCGGGCTGAGCGAGCTCTCGGGGAAGACCGCCTCGACGCCTTCGCGCTCGATCAGGCCGGCCAGGGCGCTGAGGTCCTTGGCCGAGGGCTGGGCCTGGGTCGCCTGCGAGGGGACGACCGCGCCGACGACGTCGATCCCGTAGCGGCGGGCGAAGTAGCCGAAGGCGTCGTGGTCGGTGACCAGCTTGCGGCGGGCGGCGGGGACCGACTCCATGCAACGGGCGATGGCGTCGTCGAGCGCCCTCAGCCTGGCGAGGTAGGCCGCGGCCCGGCGCTCGAACACGCGCGCGTGGGCCGGGTCGGCGGCCGCCAGGCTGCGCTCGACCTCCCGCACCGCGGCCTCGGCGTTGCGCGGGTCGTGCCACCAGTGGGGGTCGTAGGCGGAAGCCTCCTCCCCGCTCCGCTCGCCGGGCAGCCGCTCGGGCAGCGCGGCCCCCAGGTCGACGACGCGGGCCTCGCTGCCACTGTCGGAGACCACCTCGCCGATCCACTCGTCGAGCTCGTCGCCGCTGGTGAAGACGAGCTCGGCCTCGGCGGTCGCGACCACGTCGCTGGGACGGGGCTCGTACTCATGGGGGTCGGTGTTCGGCTGGAGGATCTGGTCGACCGCGACCGCGCCGCCGCCGACCTGGCGGACGAAGTCACCCACCTGGGTGGTGGTCGCGACCACGTCGAGCCGGCTGTCGTCGCCCCCACCGCCGCTGGAGCACCCGGCAAGGAGGAGGGCCGTGGCGGCGAGGACGGCCGCCGTGAGAGCCGGCCTGCGCGGTGCCCTCGGCAAAGACCGCGCCGCGGCGGCGAGGACGAAGGCCGCACCGGCGACGAGCGCGATCGTCGCCCCCGGCGGGGCGTCGGTCTTGACCGAGAGCCAGAGCCCGACGGCCCCCTCGAGGGCGACGAGCGCGATGCTGGCGAGCTGCCAGGTCCACATCCGCCGGGCGAAGAGGCGCACGGTGAGGGCGGGCACGACGAAGAGCGCCGCGACCAGCAGCGCCCCGATCGTCGAGAGCGCGGCGACGATCGCGAAGGCGATCAGGCCGAGGAGCACGATCTCGAGCCGACGGGCGCCGGTGCCAAGGGCCCCGGCCGAGCCGGGGTCGAAGCCCGTCGCCAGCCAGCGATGGCCGAGCAGCAGCGTGGCGAGCACGGTCGCGGTGGCCGCGGCGCCGGCGAGGGCGATGTCGCCGTCGTCGACCAGGAGCAGGCTGCCGAAGAGCAGGGTCTCGACGTTGGCGCCGGAGCCGAAGACGTCGCTGGCGAGGATCGTGCCGGCGGCCAGGCAGCCGACGAGGACGATCGCGACCGCCGCGTCGCGCCCCTCTTCCTCGCGGCGCGAGAGCAGCGCCGTGCCGGCGCCGAAGAGGAACGCCGCGCCGAAGGCCCCCAGCGGGGCCGCGAAGCCGAGCCCGTCGGCGAGCACCAGCCCCGGGAAGGCCGCCGTCCCGACCGAGTGGGAGAAGAAGGCGAGCCCGCGCAGGACGATCCAAGTGCCGAGCAGGCCGGCCGGCACGGCGAGGATCGCCACCTCGAGCAGGCCACGCTGGACGAAGGGCAGCTGGAACGGCTCGAGCACAGGCCTGGGAATTAAATCAAAATGAGATCCATTTTTATTTTCTCCCCGGCTTTCTCCCCTATACGGTGCAGACGTGCGCGGGAGGCGGAGATGAGAGCGCTCGTCCAGCGGGTCAGCCAGGCCGCCGTCGACGTCGAGGGCGAGCGGGTGGCGCAGATCGGGCCTGGGATGCTGATCCTGCTCGGGGTGAGGCGCGGCGACACCGAGGACGACGCCGACCGCCTGGCGGACAAGGTGCGCAAGCTGCGGATCTTCGACGACACCGAGGGCAGGATGAACGAGCCGCTCGGCGAGCACGAGGTGCTCTGCGTCAGCCAGTTCACCCTCTACGGCGACGCCCGCAAGGGCAACCGCCCCAGCTATGTGGACGCGGCTCCCGGCGCCGAGGCCGAGCCGCTCTACGACCGCTTCTGCGAACGCCTCGGTGCCGCCAAGGGCGTCTTCGGCGCCTGCATGGGCGTGGCCCTGGTCAACGACGGCCCCGTGACCCTGTTGGTGGAATCGTGATCCCCAACCAACCCCTTCCGGTGCGCTTTATGTGCCCATGGATGGCATAAAGCGCACCGGAAGCGAGGGGGCGGTGATTCGGGACGCCACGGACGGGGACGCGGAGACAGTGGTCGCGCTCTGGACCGAGGCCTACTTCACCGAAGGCGAGGGCGGCCGCGACGCCCCCTACGCCCGTTCCGACTTCGACGCCACCGCGGCGGCGGCCGCGCATCTCCTCGTCGCCGAGGCCGACGGCGAGGTGGTGGGCGTCGTCGCCCTGCTCGCTCCCGAGGAGCCGAGCCGCGCGGTCGCCCGCGAAGGAGAGGCGGAACTGGCCCGGCTCGTCGTCTCCGCGGCGCACCGGCGGCAGGGGATCGGCCGCGCGCTCGCCGACCGCTGCGCGGTACTGGCGCTCGAGCACAGCTGGCAGGCGATCGTCCTCTGGAGCCGGCCTTACCAGACAGCTGGACACCGCCTCTACGAATCGCTCGACTACGAGCGCGTCCCCGAGCGCGACTCGGTCGACGAGACCGGCTTCGGCCGCCTCGTCTTCCGGCTGGCGATCGCGCCGCCGTTGACCACCAGCCTCGAGGGATCGATCGTCACGCTCGAGCCGCTGCGGGAGGAGCACGCGGAGGAGCTCTGGGAGGCGGCGCAGGCTCCTGAGATCTGGGCCTGGCTGGCGCACCTGAACGAGCGCGAGCGCTTCGACGCCTGGATGCGGCTGACGCTGGAGGCCCAGCAGGCGGGTACGGAGGGAACCTTCACCACGCGAGACGCCCATACCGGCAGGGCGATCGGCAGCAGCCGCTACCTGCACGTCCGCCCTGAGCACCGAGTGGTCGAGATCGGCTGGACCTGGCTGCACCCGAGTGCCTGGCGCAGCGGCGCCAACGTCGAGGCCAAGCTGCTGATGATGCGCCACGCCTTCGAGGCGCTCGGCTGCGTCCGGGTCGAGTTCAAGACCGACGCCCGCAACGAGCGCTCCCGCGCCGCCCTCGCGGCCCTGCCCGCCCAGTTCGAGGGCGTCCTGCGCAACCACATGATCGTCCCCGACGTCGGCCAGCGCGACTCGGCCTTCTACAGCGTGATCGACTCCGAGTGGCCCGAGGTCAGGGAGAACCTGGAACGTCGCCTAGCGCCTCGTCGATGAACGGGCCGAGCAGCTCGCCCGCTTTGGAGGCGGTCTCCTCCGGGGCATCGCTCGGCGCCGTGATGTAGGAGATCGCGAGGCGGACCAGGGACTCGGCGAGGAGCTTGACCTTGGCCGGCGGGGCCTGGGGCCAGCCCGCTTCGATCGTCGCGGTGAGGCGGGCGGTGGCCCAGTGGACGACGGGCATGCCCTGGGTGGTGACGAAGGGCAGCATGCCGCCGGTGCCGTCGTCGCTGAGCAGGATGCGGACCAGCGGGTCCTCGCCGGCGGTGCGCAGGAAGGTCGAGAGGGCGGCGCCGATCGCCGCCCGCGGGTCGTCGAGGTGCTCGTGCACGGCGGCCTCGACCCCGTCGAGGAAGCGTTCGCCCTCGTGGATGACGAAGGCCTGGCCGAACTCGTCGCGGCTGCCGAACTCCTTGTAGAGGGTCTGGCGGCTGACCCCGGCGGCGCCGGCGATGTCCGACATCGTGATCTCCGACCAGGCGCGGCTCTGCAGCTCGTCGCGCGCGGCGCCGAAGAGGGTTTCCCGCAGCAGCGCCTTGGCGGCCTGGGGATAGGGAGTGCGAGCGGTGGCCACCGCGGGAATCGTGCCAGCGGTGGCGGTCACGACCCGGCCTCCCCCTCCCCTGGCTCGAAGTCGACCTTGTCGCGCACGCCGCAGTCCGGGCAGGCCCAGTCGTCGGGGACCTCGCTCCAGGGCGTCCCGGGCGGGAAGCCCTCGCGCGGGTGGCCCTGCTCCTCGTCGTAGATGTAGCCGCAGCTCGGGCAGTGCCAGCTGCTCACGCGGACGCCTCCACCCCGTTCCCGTAGCGGGCGAGGATGCGGCGGCGCGCCCGCGGCTGGATGTTGGCGCGGCTGACGTCGCCGCCGTAGTGCTCGAGCAGGCGATGGTCCATCACCCGGCGCCAGAGCGGCGGGATCCAGGCAAGCACGATCATCCCGGCGTACCCGGTGGGCAGCTGCGGCGCCTCGTCGACGTGGCGCAGGGCCTGGTAGCGGCGGGTCGGGTTGGCGTGGTGGTCGCTGTGGCGCTGCAGGTGGTAGAGGAGGACGTTGGAGGCGACGTTGTTGCTGTTCCAGCTGTGCTCGGGGAGGCAGCGCTCGTAGCGCCCGTCCTCCTTCTGCTGGCGCAGCAGGCCGTAGTGCTCGAGGTAGTTGACGACCTCCAGCAGGGTGAAGCCGAGCGCCTGGATCAGGAGATAGGGCAGGACGACGAGCCCGAAGACGGCGACCAGGGCCCCGAACAGCACGACCGTCATCGCCCAGGCGCTGAGGATGTCGTTGCGCAGCGTCCAGTGCGACTTGCCCATGCGGTCGAGCCGGGCGCACTCGATTCCCCAGGCGGAGCGCAGGCTGCCGGCGACGGTGCGTGGCAGGAAGGCCCAGAAGCTCTCCCCCAGCCGCGAGCTGGCGGGGTCCTCGGGAGTGGCGACACGGACGTGGTGGCCGCGGTTGTGCTCGATGAAGAAGTGGCCGTAGCCGGTCTGCGCCAGCGCCACCCGGCTCAGCCAGCGCTCGGCGCCGTCGCGCTTGTGGCCGAGCTCGTGCGCGGTGTTGATCGCGATCCCGCCGACCACACCCATCGTCAGCGCCAGGCCGAGGTTCTCCCACAGCGAGAGATCGCCGCTCGACCAGAGCCAGCAGGCGAAGACGAGGCCGGCGTACTGGACCGGGATGAAGAGGTAGGTGCACCAGCGGTAGTAGCGGTCCTGCTCGAGCCATTTGAGCACGCTGTCAGGCGGGTTGGTCGCGTCCATGCCGATCACGATGTCGAGGATCGGGAAGGCGACGAAGACGAGCAGGGGCCCGAAGAACCAGAAGAAGTCGAACCCGGTCACCTCGACGCTGGCCCAGGCGATGAAGGGGGCGAAAGGAACGACCAGGCCGAGCAGCCACGCATAGCGCTTGCCGTCGCGCCAGCCGGCCGGGTTGAGCTCGATCGCCGGGCCGTGGTCGTGGTGGCTATGGGTAGCTGCCTCCATCGCTCCTCCTTGTCAAATTATCGATACTCGTCTGCTTGGTTGACAAGGTAGCGCATTTTGTAAATCACCGCAACAATTCCAGCTGGACTGTCCCCGTCCCTCGAGGGGTGCAACGCAAAGGGCGCGATATGGGCCGCAAAAGCGTTGCACCCCTCGAGGGGGGCGTCTCGCTACCATCCCGCCCGTGTATACGCTGCTCAGCCTTCTTCAGGTGCTCATCTCCGTGGTGCTGATCTTCCTGATCCTGCTGCACTCGGGCAAAGACACCGGTCTCTCCGGCGCCTTCGGCATCGGCGGCGGGGGCAGCTCCTTCGGCGGCGGCTCGATGGTCGAGCGCAACCTCGACCGGGCGACGGTCTTCTTCGCGATCCTCTTCGTCGTCAACACCCTGGTGCTGCTGAAGATCTAGACCGCTCGGCCGGCTGCTTCGTGGGCTGCTCGCGGGCGCCGTTGCCGCGGTCGAGGATCTCGACCGCCTCCCGGCGCAGCTCGGCGTCGAGCAGGGCGAAGTCCTCGTCGGAGAGCTTGCCGGCGGCGTGGTCGAGCTCGGCGTCGCGGATCTCGCGGTACTTGGCTTCCTTCAGCGCCTCGAGCTCGGGGTCGGCGACGAGTCGCCGCCGCGGCCGGCGCGCAGGCCAGATCGCGATCAGGGCACCCGAGAGGGCGATCAGACCGCCGATCCACATCCACGTCACCAGCGGGTCGACGATCACGCGGAAGGTCGCGACGGAGCTCTCGGAGAGGTAGCTGCGGGCGATCCGCTCGGCGGTCGCCGCCTGCAGTCGCTCGATCTGGGCAAGCGCGACCGGGCGCAGCTGCGGGCTGGCGGCCGCGGCCCGCATCAGCTGGGCGATGGCGCGGCATTGGGGCGGCGTGCCCGGCTCGCCGCCGACGCAGGCGCTGAAGCCCTGGTCCGCGGCCCGCACGCGGCGCTGGATCGCTGTGATGTCCGGCGCCATCGACGTCCAGAAGTCGCTGCCGAGGCCGGCCTTCAGCCCGACCTCGCTGGTCGCCTCGCCCTCGAAGAAGCTGGCGATCGTCCCGCTCTCCTGGCCGGTCGGCCGGTAGAAGCGGCGACTCGGGCGCAGGACGAAGGAGCGATCGCCCTGCCGCACGGAGAGGACGGCGCCGAAGCTGAACTTCTGATCGTCGACGGCAACCGTGGGGCGCTCGTAGGTGACCGTGCGGCCGTCGACCTCGGCGCTCTCCCCCGGCGCTAGCCGCAGGTCGCGGTTGGTCTGGAAGCTCGAGGAGGCGGCGATCCCGATCAGCAGCACGGCGATGCCTACATGGACGACGTACCCGCCGTAGCGCCGGCGGTTGGTGGAGACGATCCCGGCCAGGGCCGCCGGCAGCGAGCCGCCGCGCAGCGAGCGCCGCGCGGTCGCACCGCGCCAGAACTCCTGCCCGAGGCCGACCAGGGCGAAGGTGGCGAAGGTGAAGAGCGCCAGGGCCCACGGCTCCGAGGCAGCGCCGGCGAAGAGGGCGAGCCCCAGCCCGACCGCGCCCGCGACGAGGGCGGGAACGAAGAAAACCCGCTTCGCCGTCGCCCAGCTGACCCGGCGCCAGGCGAGCAGCGGCCCGATCCCGGTGAAGAGGACCAGCAGGATCGCCAGCGGCGTCGTGTAGCGGTCGAACCAGGGCGCCGCCAGCGAGGACTTCTCGCCGGTGAAGAGCTCGGAGATCAGCGGGAAGAAGGTGCCCCAGAAGATCGTCGCGGTGAGCGCGACCAGGAGCAGGTTGTTGACGAGGAAGACGGCCTCGCGGGAGGCGAGCGAGTCGATCCGCCTCGGCGAGCGCAGGTCGTCGAGGCGGGAGACGATCAGCGCCGTCGAGCCGATCAGCACCACCGCGATCAGGCCGAGGATGTAGGGGCCGACGGTGCTGTCGCCGAAGGCGTGGATCGATTGCAGCACGCCGGAGCGGACGAGGAAGGTGCCGAGCAGCGCCAGCGAGAAGGTGGCGACGATCAGGCAGGCGTTCCAGACCTTCAGCATCCCCCGCTTCTCCTGGACCATGATCGAGTGCAGGAAGGCGGTGCCGATCAGCCACGGCATCAGCGCCGCGTTCTCGACCGGGTCCCAGGCCCAGTAGCCGCCCCAGCCGAGCTCGGTGTAGGACCAGCGAGCGCCCAGCAGCAGGCCGAAGCCGAGCAGCGCCCAGGCGATCAGGGCGAAGCGGCGGGTGGCGCGGATCCAGGAGGCGTCGAGGCGGCGGGCGACGAGCGCGCCGATCGCGAAGGCGAAGGGGATCGTGAAGGCGACGTACCCCGAGTAGAGCATCGGCGGGTGGATCATCATGCTCGGGTGCTGGAGCAGCGGGTTGAGGCCGACGCCGTCGGCGGGCGCCGGGTCGAGGCCGGCGAAGGGGTTGACCCCGCCGGCGAACAGCATCAGGCCGGTGAAGAAGGTCCCCACCCCCGCCATCACCGCGGTCGCGTAGGGGACGATCTCCCGCAGCTTGCCGCGGGTCGCGTAGAGGGCGAGCGAGGCGGCGATCGAGAGCACCCAGGCCCAGAGCAGCAGCGAGCCCTCCTGGCTCGACCACATCGCGGAGAGCTTGTAGAAGACCGGCGTCTCGATCGAGGAGTGCTGCTGGACGATGCTGAGCGAGAAGTCGTCGCCGGCGAAGGCGAGCTCGATCAGGAGGACGCAGAGGGTGAGCAGGCCGCAGGCCGCGTAGACGGCGCGTCGCGAGGCTACGATCCGGCGTTCCTCGCCGCCCCGACCGGCAAGCGCGAAGGCGGCCGCGAGGACCATCGCGAGGAAGGCCAGCGCCAGCAGGGCGCTGCCGAGGCTAGCCGTCATCCGAGGCGGTGAACTTCGACGGGCACTTGGTGATCAGCGTGTCGGGCTCGCCGACGAAGACGCCACCGCCCGCAACCGCACCGGTGAGGATGATCTCGCGGCCGCCGCGGAAGGGGTCCGGGACGACGCCGCTGTAGGTGACCGCGATGCTCTCGCCTCCCCCGTCTCGATCCGCGACCCGGAAGCGGAGGCCGTCGTCCTCACGCTGGACCGAGCCCTTGACGACCCTGCCGGTCATTTCGTAGGTGGTGCCCGGGGCCGCGTTGAGCAGTTCCGACGGCTCCTTGGCGGCCGTTGCGGCGCTGAAGGACGTGTAGACGAGCGCCGCCGCCAGCATCACGGCGACGCTTAGGGCCACTACCAGCCGGATCTTCCGCTTGCGCTGAGGGTCCACGAGCGGCGAATTATCCCAATTGAGAGAATCGGCCCATGGCCGACCCAGTCCTGCTCATCACCGGGGCTTCCAGCGGTATCGGCGCGGCTACGGCGCGGGCGGCAGCCGGAAGCTACCGGTTGGTGCTGGCCGCCCGGCGGCTGGAGCCGCTGGAGGAGCTGGTCGCCGAGCTCGGCGGCGAGGAGCGGGCGCTGGCGGTGCGCTGCGACGTCACCGAGTGGGACGAGGTGCAGGCGACGGCTGGGGCTGCGATCGAGCGCTTCGGGCGCATCGACGCCGTCTTCGCCAACGCCGGCTTCGGCGCCTCTCGCGGCTTCCTCGAAGAGTCGCCCGAGCACTGGCGCTCGATGGTCCTGACCAACGTCTACGGGGTCGCGCTGACGATACGCGCCACCCTCCCCCACCTGCTCGAGCGCGGCGACGGCCACTTCCTCGTCACCAGCTCGGTCGCCGGGCGCCGGGCGCTGCCGGGCTCGCTCTACTCGGCGACCAAGTGGGCGGCGACCGCGATCGGCGAGGCGCTGCGCGCCGAGCTGCGCCAGATGCACGAGAACCACGACATCCGCGTCACCCTGATCGAGCCGGGGATGACCGACACCCCCTTCTTCGACAACCGCCCGGGCGAGTGGGCGCTGCGCGACGAGGACATCGCCAAGGCGGTGATCTACGCCCTCGAGCAGCGCCCCGGCGTCGACGTCAACGAGATCCTCATCCGGCCGACGAGCCAGCCGACCTAAGCGCCTTTCTTCTTACGGCCTTTCTTCTTGCAAGGCGCCCGCAGCTTCGGTCGCATGTTGGCCTTCTTGCCGTTCTGCCCCCGGAAGCGGGCGATGACTTTGTGCTTCTTCTTGGCGCAGAGGTTCGTCGTGTTGACCAGCAGGCCTCGTTTCTTGCCGCCGCGCACGATCAGCGTGAACTTCGAGACCGGCACGTCGGGGACGACGTCGTAGGTGGTGCGCAGCCGCCCTTTGGCGCTGTCGATGCGGCCGACGAGCTCGACGTCCACCTGGCCGCGCAGCGCCGCGACCAGGTCCGGCAGTTCGTTGTCGGAGGAGCGCAGGTAGACGGGGCCTTTGAGCGGCCCGTCCAGCAGCGGCGTCTCCGCGGTCGCGAATCCGTAGATCGAGCTCTTCGGGCAGTCATTGGCGGCGAACTGCGTCCGCGTGCAGATGTTTTCGAGGCTCGACTGTTCGAGGATGACCGCCTTGGGAAGGGTCACCGCGGCGCGGCCGATGTTGGCGTCGCCCTCACGGGCGACGAGGATGGCGCGCAGCTTCGGGCTCTTGCCCCGGCGGGTCCCGCCGAAGGCGCGCATGAACAGTTTCGGCTCGAAGCCGAGGCGATCGCAGCCGTCGAGCTGGAAGGGCACCGATGCGGGCAGCGAGCTGAAGCTCGCCGGGTCGAGCGGGTTGCCGCCACCGCCCCGCAGCGTGCCGCCAACCGCCAGCGGCGAGCAGTTCGTGCCGTTGAGCGAGAACTTCGGCCGGTCGAGGGTGACGTCGACCGAGCGAACGTCGAGCAGGGCACCGCCGAAGACATGCGGAATCGGGTCGGAGACGGCGCGCACCTGGGCGGTCCTCGGGTCGACGAACAGCGCCACCCTCACCACGACCGTTCCGAGGTCGAACGGCCCGGCCGTGGCGGGGGTGACGACTGCCAGGGAAAGGGGAGCCCCGTTGTAGGGGCCCGAGAGGAAAGCCTTGCCGGCGATGGGAAATGGGCTGGGCCCGCTGCCGGCGGTCACCGAGGCACTGCCCACCAGGCTCGAGGCGGGGCAGCTCGGACTGGCCGCCTCCGCCAGGCCACCGTTGGCAGCCGCGGCGGCGAGCGTGGGCTCGGGGCAGTAGCGGACGCCGGCCAGCTTGGCGGTCAGGCCGGGTGGCAGGTCGACGTTGACGCCCTTCAGCTCCTGGTTGCCGTCGGAGCGGACGACGCTGGCCGAGAACGGCCTGTACGCGCCGGCTTTGGGCTCTGCCGTGCGGGCGCCGAAGCTCGGCCCGAACGGGCGCTCGGCCAGCGTTTTCGCACACGCCCCGCCGCCCGGCTGGTCGGTGAGCTCGAACTCGTCGTCGTCAGTGGCGGGCGGGTCGTCGGAGGGGCCCCCTTCCTGGCCGGCCGGAACCGAGCCGACCGCGGTGGTCCACGGGACCATCTCGGTCACCGTCGTGTGGGGTCCGCAGGTGGGCGGGCTGGTCAGCGGCGCCTTCGGCCCCCCGTCGAAGGTGATGCTGAAGGTGTCGAAGGGCACCTGCGGGTTCTCGGCGAAGGTGGTCGTCAGCTGGCCGGTGAGCGGGTCGGCGCTGACGTTGCCGATCAGGCGCGCGACGACGCCGTAGCGATCGGACTTCGCCTCGACGAAGATCCGATAGGCGTCGCCCGAGGCGGGGTCGCGGCTGAGCTGCTGGCCGACGTAGACCCCACCGGTCAGCGGCCCCTCCGGCAGCGGTGAGGTCGCGACGGAGACCGAGCCGACTCTCGACTCGGCCGGGCAGGAGTTCGCCGTGTTCCTCGTGCCCTTGCCGAACTGCGCGTCGGTGCACGCCTGCAGGCCGTTGGCGGCGGAGGGGTTGAGGCCCATCCCGGCGGGGAGCGTCACCCTGGCGGTCCGCACGTGCGAGGTTTCCTGGTCGGTCCCCCCGCTTTCGGTCTGGTGGGGCAGCGTCACCTCGACCGTCGCGCCGGAAGGCGAGTCGGTCACCGCGGTGTTCGGGTCGGCTTCGATCGACGGCTCGAAGGGAACGCTGTCGCATTCTTTGGGCGAGGTCCCGGGCGGGATCCGGGACTCGAAGGGCGGGTTGGCGTCGGCGGGGAAGTCGTATTCGGGGTCTTCCTCTTCCGTCACCGAGCTGGCGAGCAGCCAGGTCGAGTAGACGTGCTCGAAGGGCGAGACCGCCGGCCCCAGGCAGGTGCTCGGCGTGCTGATGAAGGTGCCGTCCCCGGAGCGACCGTCGAAGACGAGGCGGTTTTTGAGCACGACGCCGCCTTTGACGAGCGGCAGCGACTCGAACGGCGTCGGGGGGACGTCGATCGTGAAGCCCTCGTGGTAGTCGCCGTCCCAGGCGACGTCGGCGCGCAGGAAGATGTCGTTGCCGAGCAGGTGAAGGCCGAACCGCGCCGGTTCCCCTGCCGGCGGCACGATGTTGTAGACGGTCGGTTCTTCCGGCACCTGAATGGGGAGGCCAAGAGGGGGGACCGACGCGGTTACGACGCTGTAGCCGACGCCCGAGCCGAGCGGGCACGTCGCCGGGTCGGCTTCGAAGGTCGCCAGCGGGCACTGAGGAGTGGCACCGGGGTTGACGCTGAGCCCGACCGGGAGGTCGACGCGGACGGTCTTCAGTTCGTCGACAGGGGTTTCCCCCGGCGGTTCGTGCTTGACGATGAACTGCGTGAAGCCCACCGGGGGGTGGCCTGCCGCCTGTTCGAAGAACTGCGCCGGCGTGTCGACGCTGCAGGTCGGGGTGTCCACCGTGCAGGTCCCCGCCTGCCAGCCGCTGTCCGCCTGGGGGTCGTCCGGGTCGGAGGGGGCGATGATGTCGTCGGTGCTGGCGAGCGCGGAGGGGGCGCTCAGCGCCAACGCCGCTCCCGCGACCGCGAGAAGCCTGAAAATCCCTGCACCTCTGCCCATCCGATTCTCCCTTCCAGAAGCCATTTCCAGTGATCTTACCCGATTTTGTTGATCTAGACCACTACTTTTTGGTATCTATATCCCTAGAAGTTGGTATCGATCAACTCGACCCAGATGGAGGAACCCCATGAACTGGCAGCTTCTGGCACGTGCGAATACCCACCCCCTGCGAATCTCAATCCTCGAAGTCCTGGGCATGGATGGGGGCCGGACCCTCTCCCCCAACGAACTCAGCTACGAGTTGCGCACGCCGCTCAGCAACGTCAACTACCACGTGACCCAGCTGTTCGAGTCGGGCCTGATCGAGCTGGCGGGCGAACGCAAGGTGCGCGGCGCCACCGAGCACTTCTACCGCGAGGCGGCCCGGCTGCCCCAAGCGGCCATTGCCGCCTAGGTCCCGATGGGAAGACCGTGCTGCGCCGCGACCTGCTCGAAGGCAGCGATGACCCGAGGGTCGAACTGCGAGCCAGCGCCGCGGCGCAGCTCTTCGAGAGCTCGCGAAGGACGCATCGCGACGCTGTAGGGGCGCTCTGAGACCATCGCCGCGTAGGCCTCGCAGACGGCGACCACCCGCGAGCCGAGTGGGATCTGCTCTTCGCGCAGGGAGTCCGGATAGCCACCCCCGTCCCAGCGCTCGCCGCTCGAGCGAACCAGGCGCGCGACCGGCACGAGCGCCGCTGCAGAGGCGATGATCCGCTCCCCGATCAGGGTGTGCTGGCGGACGAACTCCCACTCGGCCTCCTCGAGCGGGCCCGGCTTGTTGAGGATCGCATCGGGGATCGCCATCTTCCCCGTCTCGTGCAGCTGCGCGGCGCGGTAGGTCTCGTCGCGCTGCTCGGCCTCCATTCCCAGCTCCTCGGCGACCGCCAGCGCCAGCTCGGCGACGTCGACGGCCTGCTCGGCCAGCTGCGGCTGGCGTTCGCGCAGCGCCGTCATCAGCACGTCGCGCGACTGCGAGCCGGCCGAGGTCCGCTCGCTGACCTTGTTCGCGTACATCCGGCGGTCGGCGAGCTGCATCGCCTCCTCGATCGAGGCTGCCTCGCTCGGCAGCAGGACGCTGCCCTGCGAGGCCGTGACCGAGAAGCCCTCGCCGCGCTCGGAGAGCGCAGCGGTGGCCCCGGCGACGACCGCGTCGACCTCCGCCGCCGTGCACTCCGCCAGCAGGCAGAACTCGTCGCCACCCAACCGGTAGGCGCGGCCCTGCGAGGGCGCGAAGCGCTCCAGTCGCCCGCCGAGTCGTTGCAGCAGTGCGTCTCCGGCGGGGTGGCCGAAGGCGTCGTTGTAGACCTTGAAGCCGTCGAGGTCGAACAGCGCGAGGAGACGAAGGGAGCCAGTTGCCGACGGTCGCGCGATCGCGCGCTCCAGGTCCAGCATCAGCGCCCTGCGGTTGGGCAACCCGGTCAACTCGTCGGTGCGCGACTCCTGCGCGCTCGTGCGAGCCTCCCCCTGGCTCTCACGCAGCGAGAGGACCAGCCGCACGACGACCGCGACCAGGGTGAGCAGGGAGATGACTGCCGCTGCGGTTGGGGTCGTGGCGAATCGTTCGGCTGCCTGGATGGAGATCGCGACCAGCGCCGCGGCGGCCGGTATCGCGACGATCCGCACCGCCCGCGATCGCAGCGGCTCCGTGGCGCCCTGCTCGATCCATGCCGCGCTGGCCACCAGCAGAACGCCGCATGGCCAGCCGGCGTCGAGAATCGTGCCTTCGACGTAGGTCCCCTTGGCTGCCTGCAGCAGATAGACGCCGTCGGAGACGGCGAGCAGCATGAGGCCGGCGCCGAGGACCGCCCAGCTGCGTCCCGGTCGCCAGCCGGTGAACGAGGCGGCGGTTGCCACCATCGTCAAGAGGGTCAGGTCGGCGATCGGGTAGGCGAGGTTGGTCGCGACGGCGAGCGTCTGGCCTTCGCTGGAGGCGTCGACGATCGGCCCGAGCGCGAACGCCGCCGCCAGCGCCGCGACGGCGGAGCCGACGATCGCGCCGTCCAGCCACCGCGCGACCGGGAAGACTCCGACCCTCGCCCGCAGAAGGGCGATCAGCGCCACGTAGGCGAGTGGATAGAAGGCGAGGTAGCCGCCGTCGGCGGGCGAGGGAATCGGCACCGATTCCTGCCCGGCGAGCACCGCCGCGTAATAGATTTCCCCGCCCGCATAGAGCAGCAGGCCGACGCCCAGCAATGCCCAGACGAACCGCTCGCGGGGTACCAGCGCGGCCCGCAGCAGGCAGGCGACGCCGCTCGTCAGCATCAGTGCGCTGTAGATCCAGGTGTTGAAGAGCGCATCGGTGCTGCGACCGCCAAAACCGACCGCGACGTGCGCGATGAAGGCGAGGAGCAGGCACAGGGCGAAGAGACCGCCGACGAGGACGGTCCTTCGCGCGCGTTGGCTCAGCCCAGATACCACTTCTCCAAGATCGGAATCCGGGACGGCAACCTTGACCGATGAGAGCCGAAGAAGCGGACGACGGGGGTCGAACCCGCGACCTCGAGCTTGGGAAGCTCGCGCTCTACCAACTGAGCTACGTC
>CAMLQY010000016.1 GCA_946482365.1 uncultured Actinomycetes bacterium | reverse complement strand
CGGGGGTGTAAACTCGTCCCCCCGCGGGGGGGGGGGCCCGGGCGGGGGCCATAAAAACCCCGCGCGCCCGCCCCCCGTTTGTTTTTTTGCTATCCCCCCCCCCCACGGCCCTGCGGACCGCGAACCCGGTTTCAGGATTCCCCAGCCTTAAACGAAGCGACGTCCCTCGGCGGCGCTTCGGGGTCCGGAGGGGGCAGAGCCTCGGCCGGAAGCTCGCTCTCCGAAGCTTGTGTCCTGTCGAGGGGACGCCGGGGCCCCCTCCCCAAAACACTCCAGCGAGGCTCCCGCCGAGCGTTTTGGGGAGGGGGCCCCGGCGTCCCTACCTCAACCGAAGCTTCCGCCCTGCGTCCTTCCCACCAGGCCCATATCGCCATCACCGCCCCGGCGTAGATCCAGCCGAGCAGGACGTCGAAGAAGTAGTGCTCACCAGTTGCCATCAAGGTCAGGCCCATCGCCACGGGATAGAGCGCCAGCAAGGGGCGCCAGATCGGTCGCACCCGGCTCCAGAGGAACATCGCCACCAGCGCGACGAACGCCGTGTGCAGCGAGGGGACTGCGGCGACGAGGTTTACGCCCTCCTGGCCCTTCTCGAAGATGCCCGACGTCCCCACCGAGAGGATCTCCCAGCCCTTGCCGGTGGTCCGGTGCACCTCGCCGATGAGCCCCTGCTCTCCGGCCATCCACGGCGGCGCGGCCGGAAAGAGGATGTAGGTCGCCAGGCCGGCCAGCGCGAGGCTTATGAGACGGCGCGTGAACTGCAGGAACGAGGCTCGGTTGCGTGCCCAGAGCACGCCCGCGACGGCGAAGGGGACGATGAAGTACGAGGTGTAGACGAGGGTGAAGGCGATGTCCCACCACGTCACCGCTCCGGGCCGGTACAGGTGCCCCTGCAACCACTCGGTCGGCGTCTCGCCGAAGAAGACGAAGCGGTCGAAGTCGATCATCGGCCAGAAGTTGACCCCGATGCCCAGCGAGTCCGCCGCGCCGCGGGTGAGGTCGTATACGGCGAGGATGGCCACCAGGGGCAGCCAGTCGAACAGCAGCTGCCGGATCTCCCGCGGAGGCCGGCCGATCGAGACGCAGGCCAGCGCGCCGCACGTCCAGGCGATCACGAGCTCCCGCTGCACCGGCACCCCGTAGGTGGCGGTGTAGGCGACCAGGGCGACCGCATAGAGGGCGAGCGCGCAGCCTCGCACCGCCGCCCAAGGCGCCGGCGTCGCCCTGGGCGCCGACTCTGCCCCCGGCGCGGCGAACTCAGCTGTGCTCATGCTCCTCGTCCTCTCCAGGCGGGAAAGCCTCGCAGATCCTGGAGCGCTTGGGCACGCCTGCGCCGCCATCAACGTATTCTTTGCCTTTCCCGATTGTGAAAGGAATCGATGGCAACCGCCACCGCAAACCATAAAGTCGCCGACATCGGCCTCGCCGACTTCGGGCGCAAGGAGATCACCCTCGCCGAGGTGGAGATGCCCGGCCTGATGCAGACCCGCGAGGAGTTCGCGGCGGAGCAGCCGCTGAAGGGGGCGCGGATCACCGGCTCGCTACACATGACGGTGCAGACCGCCGTGCTGATCGAGACCCTCGTCGCCCTCGGCGCAGAGGTCCGCTGGGCCAGCTGCAACATCTTCTCCACGCAGGACCACGCCGCGGCCGCGATCGCCGCCGCCGGGATCCCGGTCTTCGCCTGGGAAGGCGAGACCCTGGAGGAGTACTGGTGGTGCACCGAGCAGGCCCTGCTCTGGCCCGACGCCGAGGGCCCGAACATGATCCTCGACGACGGTGGCGACGCCACCCTGCTCGTCCACAAGGGGGTGGAGTTCGAGAAGGCAGGCGCCGTGCCCGACCCGGCATCGGCCGACTCGGAGGAGCTCCGCGTGGTGCTCGAGACCCTGCAGCGCTCGCTCGAATCGGACCCGCAGCGCTGGACCCGGATCGCCGCGGGGATCAAGGGGGTCACCGAGGAGACGACCACCGGCGTGCACCGGCTCTACCAGCTGGCCGAGGCCGGCGACCTGCTCTTCCCGGCGATCAACGTCAACGACTCGGTCACCAAGTCGAAGTTCGACAACCTCTACGGCTGCCGCCACTCGCTGATCGACGGGATCAACCGCGCCACCGACGTGATGATCGGCGGCAAGGTCGCCGTCGTCTGCGGCTACGGCGACGTCGGCAAGGGCTGCGCCACCTCCCTTCGCGGCCAGGGCGCCCGCGTGGTCGTCACCGAGATCGACCCGATCTGCGCCCTGCAGGCGGCGATGGAGGGCTACGAGGTGCGGACGCTCGGGGAAGTCGTCGAGACCGCCGACATCTTCATCACCGCCACCGGCAACAAGGACATCATCACCGCCGAGGACATGGCGCGGATGAAGCACAACGCGATCGTCGGCAACATCGGCCACTTCGACAACGAGATCGACGTCGCCGGCCTCGAAGCGTCCCCCGCCGAGAGGGTCAACGTCAAGCCGCAGGTCGACGAGTGGCGCTTCCCCGACGGCCACTCGATCATCCTCCTCTCCGAGGGCCGCCTGCTCAACCTTGGCAACGCGACCGGGCACCCCAGCTTCGTGATGTCGAACTCGTTCACCAACCAGGTGATCGCGCAGATCGAGCTCTTCAGCCAGCCCGACGGGTTCACGGCCAAGGACGTCACGGTGCTGCCGAAGCACCTCGACGAGAAGGTCGCGCGCCTGCACCTCGCGGCGCTTGGCGTCAACCTCACCGAGCTCTCGAAGGAGCAGGCCGCCTACCTCGGCATCCCGGTCGAGGGCCCCTACAAGCCGGACCACTACCGGTACTAGCGATGCGGGCGATGGTCTTGGCCGCGGGGCTGGGCACCCGCCTGCGGCCGATCACCTATGCGATGCCGAAGCCGATGGTGCCGGTCCTCAACCGGCCGGTGATGGAGCACATCGTGCGCCTGCTCGCGCACCACGGCTTCACCGAGGCGATCGCCAACCTGCACTGGTTCCCGGAGACGATCGAGGACCGCTTCGGCGACGGCTCGGACTTCGGGGTGGAGCTCTCCTACAGCCGCGAGGAGCAGCTGCTCGGCACCTCCGGCGGCGTGCGCAACGCGTCCGGCTTCCTCGGCGACTCCTTCCTCGTCATCTCCGGCGACGCCCTCACCGACATCGACCTCGGCGCGATGCGCGAGTTCCACGAGTCCCACGACGGCGTCGCCACCCTGGCGACCAAGCGGGTCGCCGACACCAGCCAGTTCGGCGTCGCTATCACCGACGCCGACGGGCGCATCCAGGGCTTCCAGGAGAAGCCCGACCCCGCCGAGGCGCTCTCGGACCTGGCCAACTGCGGCATCTACATGTTCCGCGCGGAGATCTTCGACTTCTTCCCCGAGCCGGGGACGAGCAGGGCTGCGGGCGACGGCGATCCGCCCGGCTTCGCCGACTGGGCGATGGACGTCTTCCCGGCCCTGCTGGAGAGCGACGTGCCCTTCTACTCGCACGAGATCGACGCCTACTGGAACGACATCGGCAATCTCGAGGAGCTGCGCCAGGGCAACCTCGACGCGCTGCTGGGGGAGGTGCGGGTCGAGGCGGGCGCGCCGGAGGTGGCAAGCGGCGTTCGCGCGGCCAGCCCGCTCGACGGCGCCGAGGTCGAGGGGCCGGTCCTGATCGGCGCCGGCGTGGAGCTCGGCACCGGCGCCCGCATCGAGGGACCGGCGATCGTCGGCGACTCCTGCCGGATCGGCGCCGGCGCCTGGGTCCGCGACTCGATCCTCCTCGAGGGGGCCGAGCTGGGCCCCGAGGCGATGCTGATCGGCGCCATCGCGGGTCGCGTCGCGAAGAAATAGCGCTCCCGTGACAGCCTGCGCGCCACGGGTGCGCCGCAGCGCCGCAGGATCGGGGCATGAAGGCCCCTTTTGCGGTTGCTGGCGCTCTCCTGCCCTCCCTGTGCGCGGCCTGCGGGCGCTCCTGCCGTCCAGGGGCAGTGACGTGCACCCGCTGCGCCCGGCGGCTCGCCGATGCCGCGCCGCTTGCCGGCAACGGCCCGCAGGGGCTGGACCGCAGCTGGTCCTCGGCTTCCCACGAGGGGGTGGCGCGGGACCTGGTGACCGCGCTGAAGTTTCGCCGCCTGCTCCCGGTCGCGGGGTTGATGGCGGAGCGGATCCGCTGGCTCGCGCCGGCCAGCCTGCTCACCGGCACGATCGTGCCGGTGCCGACCGCGAGGCTGCGGTCCCTGTGGCGCGGCTTCGACCCCGCCGCCGAGATCGCGGCGGAGCTGGCCGAGCGCACCGGGATGCCGCTCTCCTCCTGCCTGGTCCGCGTCGGGTCCGGACGCCAGGTCGGCCGCCGCCGCGCCGATCGGGTGGGCCATCCGCCGCAGCTCCGCCCGCAGGGAGAGGTTCCGCGCAGCGTCCTGCTCGTCGACGACGTGCTGACGACGGGCGCGACGCTCTCGGCCTGCGCCCGATCCCTGCGAGGCGCCGGCGCCGCGCGCGTGGCCGCCGTCACCTTCACCCGGCGCCTCTAGGGGCTTGATCTAGGCGACCCGAGCATTTCGCGGGAAAACCCCGTTGTCCCGGGTAGGAGAGGGACGTACGATCGAAGCAATCCCAGCTAAGGAGGCAAGATGCGGATCGAGATACGTGGGCGCAACGTCGAGATAACCGAAGAGCTGCGGGGTCATGTGACCAAGCGATTCCGCCGGGTCGGGAAACAGGTGTCAGAGCTGGCGATGCTCGACGTCGAGATCTACGAGGAGAGAAACCCCTCGATAGAGGACAGCCAGGTCGCGGAGGCCACCCTGCGCTTGAAGGGCGTGACGCTCCGCGCCCGCGAGACCTCCCCCGATATGACTCACACGATTCACGAGCTCGCCGAGGACATTCGCCGCCAGGTCAAGAAGCACCGAGAGATGCGTCGCAAGCGCACCCAGACCCGCAAGGCCGCCGCCCGCATGCGCGGCCAGACCGCCTGAGCCCCGGCTCAAACAGCTCCATCAAGCAAGCGCTTCTCTGCGGGTGGCGTGGGGGGAGGGGGGTCGAAGACGGACCGTGGCCCGCCCGCAGCGCCCCCCTCCCCCCGCGACAGGACCCGCAGTCGAAAGCGACTGGGGACAGCTACTCTCTGACGCATGGCCAACGCCAGAGATATGGTCACCCGCGCACTGCGCGTAGGCGAGGGGCGGAAGTTCAAGTCCTACGAGAGGCGCGCCGAGGCGATCAACCGGATCGAGCCGGAGATGGAGCTGCTCGAGGACTCCGAGATCCGCGCGGAGGCCGATGAGTTGCGCAAGCGCGCTGCCGGAGGCGAGTCGCTCGACGACCTGCTGCCCGAGGCGTTCGCGCTGACGCGCGAGGCGGCACGCCGCACCATCGGCCAGCGTCACTACGACGTCCAGCTGGTCGGCGGCATGGCCCTGCACGAGGGCGCGATCGCCGAGATGAAGACCGGAGAGGGCAAGACCCTGACCGCGACGCTCGCGGTCTTCCTCAACACGCTGGCGGGGGACAGCGTCCACCTCGTCACCGTCAACGACTACCTCGCCCGCCGCGACGCCGAATGGATGAAGCCGATCTACGACGCGCTGGGCGTCAGCGTCGCTGCGATCCAGGACGGCGACGGCCATGCCGTGCGGCAGGAAAAATACGCCTGCGACGTCGTCTACGGGACGAACTCGGAGTTCGGCTTCGACTACCTCCGCGACAACATGGCCGAAGCGCTCGAGCACTGCGTCCAACCGGGACACCACTTCGCGATCGTTGACGAGGTCGACAACATCCTGATCGACGAGGCGCGGACGCCCCTGATCATCTCCGGCTCCCCCGAACAGGCCGCCCAGACCTACTACACCTTCGCTCGCCTCGCCAGGCAGATGGACGGGGCCCAGGCAAAAGACAAGCTGCGCTCCCTGGGCGAATCGAAGGACACCTCCGAGGCCGAGCACGACTACGAGTTCGACGAGAAGCACAAGACGGTTTCCCCGACCGAGAAGGGCGTCAAGCGGGCGGAGGAGTTCCTCGGGGTCGACAACCTCTACCTCGGCGAGCACGGCAGTCTCGTCAACCACCTGGTCCAGGCGCTGAAGGCCGAGGCGCTCTACAAGAAGGACAAGGACTACGCCGTCATCGACGGCCAGGTGATGATCATCGACGAGTTCACCGGCCGCATCCTCGAGGGGCGCCGCTGGTCGGAGGGCCTGCACCAGGCGGTGGAGGCGAAGGAGGGCGTCGCGATCGGCGAGGAGAACCAGACGCTCGCCACGATCACCCTGCAGAACTACTTCCGCCTCTACGACAAGCTCTCCGGGATGACGGGCACGGCGCTGACCGAGGCGACCGAGTTCATGAAGATCTACAAAGTCCCGGTGGTCGAGATCCCGACCCACCGCCAGATGGTCCGGGCGGACCAGAACGACCAGATCTTCAAAACCAAGGACGGCAAGTGGAAGGCGGTGCTGGAGGAGATCGTCGCCCGCCACGAGAAGGGCCAGCCGATCCTGGTCGGCACCGTCTCGGTCGAGGTCTCGGAGATGATCTCGGGTGAGCTGAAGCGCCAGGGGATCGAGCACGCGGTCCTCAACGCCAAGCCCGAGCACGCCGAGCGAGAGGGCGAGCGGATCGCCCAGGCCGGGCGCAAGGGCGCGGTGATGATCGCGACCAACATGGCCGGTCGCGGCGTCGACATCAAGCTCGGCGGCGACCCCGAGCAGTCGGCGATCCACGAGCTGAAGAAAAAGGGCATGACGCCTGGCGAGGAGGGCTACGAGGAGGCGCTCGCGGCCAAGGTCGCCGAGCTGGAGCCGCTTTGCGCGGCGGAGGCCGAAGAAGTCCGCGAGCTGGGCGGCCTCTACATCTGCGGCACCGAGCGTCACGAGTCGCGCCGCATCGACAACCAGCTGCGCGGCCGCGCCGGCCGGCAGGGGGACCCCGGCGAAACGCGCTTCTTCCTCTCCGCCGAAGACGACGTGATCCGGCTCTTCGCCGGCGACCGTATCTACAAGATCCTCGACAAACTCGGCCCCGTCGACGAGGAGGGCGGTGAGATGCCGCTCGAGGCGGGCATGCTGACGAAGACGGTCGAGGGCGCGCAGAAGAAGGTCGAGGAACAGAACTTCCTGATCCGCAAACGGGTGCTCGAGTACGACGACGTGATGAACGAGCAGCGCCGCATCGTCTACAAGTACCGCCGCGAGATCCTCGAAGGCCGCGACATGTCGGACGTCGCGCGCGACGAGATGGAGGGGGTGATCGAGCGTCTCGTCGACCAGTACACGCCCGGGGACGTGCTCGACGAGTGGGACATGCCCGACCTGGAGACGCAGCTGCGCCAGATCTGGCCGGTGAGCGTGGAGGTCGGCGCGATGGCGCCGGAGACGGTCGACCGCGAGAAGCTCAAGGACGCCCTCGACGACGACGCGATGAACGCATACGACGAGCGGGAAGGGGTCTTCGGCGAGGAGCTGATGCGCTACCTGGAGCGCTCGATCCTGCTGCAGGTGATCGACAACCGCTGGCGTGAGCACCTCTACGACATGGACTACCTGCGCGAGGGCATCCACCTGCGCGGCTTCGCCCAGATCGACCCGCTCGTTGCCTACAAAAACGAGGGCTTCGCCATGTTCGAGGAGCTGATGAACTCGATCTGGGAGGAGTTCAGCAAATCGATCTTTCACGTCGAGGTGGAGGTCAGCCCTGCTCAGGGCCAGCCGGCCCTGCGGACCGGAGGCAACGCGCCGGCGGCGCTCTCCTACTCCGGCGGCACCCCGGACGGCCAGCCCTCGGCACTGCAGCAGGTCGCGGCGGGAGCGGGAGTGGGCGCCGGGCAGATCGAAGCGGTTGCGGGACCGACCGGGGCCGGCAACGGCGCCACCGAGGTGGTCGAGACCGTGGTCAAGGGCGAGCACGAGAACATCGGCCGCAACGACCCCTGCTGGTGCGGTAGTGGGAAGAAGTTCAAGAAGTGCCACGGGGCGTGACGGGCCGCTTTGTGACGGCCCGCCCTGGCAGGGGTTCCACTTAACTTTTTCGAGGAGCGGGGATTGCTGGCGCTTCGAGCCGGGTTGACGAAAAAGTACAAGACGTTCCACCCCTGCCAGGGCGGGCCGTCGTGATCCATGACCCAGTCAGGGAGTTCATTCGTGCTTTCAACGCACGCGACTTGGATGGGTTCGTTGCGGTGCTCGATGCGGAGGTCGAGCTTCATTCGATGAAGGGGGTGCGGAAGGGCGTCGAGGCTGCGCGGGTATGGGCGACGCGGGCGCCGGGCGGGGTGCAGCAGACGATCGAGCTGGAGGAGCTGTTCGAGGACGACACGGAGGGGGGTGGGGGCAGGGCGCTGGCGCTGATCAGGCGCGCCTGGCACTGGGACGAGGACGGTTCGCCGGCCGGGGAGGACGAGATGGCCTGGCTCTTCGAGCTGCGCGACCACAAGATCCGCAGCTGGCGGCCGTTTGAGGACCGCGAGGCCGCCTGGCGGGCGTACCATGGTGGCGATGGAACAAGTAGCGGCGTCGAATAGAGAGGCGACCGAGGCCTGGAGCGGGCCGCTGTTCGATCGCTTCGTCCGCTACCGCGACCTCGTCGCCGCCGGCCTCGGCGCCCACGGCGAAGCGGCGATGGAGGCCCATCCCCCGCAGCCTGGTGACAGGGTCGTCGACCTCGGCTGTGGCTTCGGCGACACGACCCAGCGGCTGGCCGAGCTGGTCGGGCCGGAGGGCAGCGCGCTCGGCGTCGACGTCTCGGAGCCCTTCATCGAGCAGGCCCGCAAGGAGGCGGAGGAGGCCGGCGTCGGCAACGTGCGCTTCGCCGTCGGCGACGTGCAGGTGGCCGAGTTCGGCGAGGCCTTCGACTACGCCTTCTCCCGCATGGGGATCATGTTCTTCGCCAATCCCGTCGCGGCGTTGCGCAACGTGCGCGAGGCGCTCGCTCCCGGCGGGCGGTTCTGCGCCGTGGTCTGGCGCCGCAAGGAGGACAACGAATGGGTGCGGCGGGCGGAGCTCGTGGTCGAGGAGTATCTGGACCATCCGGAGGAGAGCGATGAGCCGACCTGCGGCCCCGGGCCCTTCTCGATGGCCAACGCCGACACCGTCAGTGAGCAGCTCAAGATCGCCGGCTTCGAGCAGATCTCCCTGCGGCGCTCCGACCTGCCGCTGAAGATCGGCCGCGATCTCGACCACGCGGTCGAGTTCAACATGGCGCTCGGCCCGGCCGGAGAGGTGCTGCGCCTCTGGGAAGACCGGATCGACGAGATCCGGCCCAAGGTCGCCGCTGACCTGCGCGAGGCCCTCGCCGAGTTCGACGGTCCCGACGGCGTCTATGCCCCGGCCTCGACCTGGATCGTGTCCGCCGCCGTCCCCGGATAACCTGTCGTGCATGGCCGAGGCCGCCCAGACCGATTCCGTGTCCGCGCGCCTGGCTGAGATCCGGGAGCAAATGTCCCTGCTCTCGGACTATCTTTGACCCGGCCGCGTTGGAGTCCGAGGTGGAGCGCCTCGAAGGCGAGATGCAGAGTCCGGGTTTCTGGGACGACCAGGAGACGGCCGCCCGCACCTCGGCGGCGCACGCTCGCGCCCAGAAGCGGTTGAAGACCTTCCGCGACCTGGAGGTGGAGGTCGGCGACCTCGGCGAGCTGGCTGAGCTGGCGGCCGAGGACGAGGAGATGGCGGCCGAGCTGGGCGCCCAGCTGGCCACGGTCGAGCGTCACCTGGCCGAGCTGGAAGAGGCGCGCCTGTTCAGCGGCCGCTACGACGCGGGTGACGCGGTGGTCAGCGTCCATGCCGGCGCCGGCGGCACGGACTCCCAGGACTGGGCGGAGATGCTGCTGCGGATGTACCTGCGCTGGGCCGAGCGGCGCGGCTTCGAGGTCGAGATGAAGGAGGCCTCCCCGGGGGAGGAGGCGGGGCTGAAGTCGGCGACCTTCATCGCCCGCGGCGAGAATGCCTACGGCCTCTTCGCCGCCGAGCGCGGCGTCCACCGGCTCGTGCGGATCTCCCCCTTCGACTCCTCTGCCCGCCGTCACACCAGCTTTGCCCAGCTCGACGTCGGGCCGCTCGTCGACGAGGGAGTCGAGGTCGAGATCGACGACGCCGACCTGCGCGTCGACACCTACCGCGCCTCCGGGGCCGGCGGCCAGCACGTCAACAAGACCGACTCGGCGGTGCGGATCACCCACGTCCCCACCGGCGTCGTCGTGCAATGCCAGAACGAGCGCTCCCAGACCCAGAACAAGGCGATGGCGATGCAGTTCCTGCGCTCGAAGCTGATCGAGCTCGAGGAGCGCAGGCGGGCCGAGGAGCTGGCGAAGGTGCGCGGAGAGGTCAAGGACGTCGCCTGGGGCTCACAGATCCGCAGCTACTTCCTCCATCCCGACCAGCGGGTCAAGGACCATCGCACCGGGCACGAGGCCGGGGACGCCCAGCGCGTTCTCGACGGCGATCTCGACGACTTCGTCCGCGATTTCCTCAACAAGACCGCAGCTTCGGCTGCGAGCTGATCTGCGCCGCCCGCTGAGCCCGGCCGGCGTCAGCGGACGCGTGCGACTCGCCCGGAGGAGACGGCGTGCCCGGTGCGTCCGACGGCGAGCCGCTTGGTCACCTTGGACCGGCAGTCGGACGGTGCCGTGGGGGCCTTCAGCTCGACGATCACCACGCCGCCGCCTGGCTTGCCCTGGGCCTTCCGGTCGACGTGGCGGCCCAGGCTCAGCACGCCGGTCTTGTCGAGCCGACGCTCGGAGGAGCCATGCCCGCTCGTCGCGTCCTTGCCGCCCCTGAGCCAGAAGTCGACTCCGACCTTGGTCGGGCTGTCGCCCGTGTAGCGGAGGACCAGGCGCAGCTTGCCGCGATCGCGTTCGAAGACCGCCTTGGGCTTGACTGTGTCAAGCGGGCACTGGGTCTGGGAGCTAGGGGCGGTGGGGGCTTCCGAGGCTTCTTCGTCGAATGACTGAACCCAGCCGCCGTCGTCTTCACCCTCGACTTCTTCCCAGGCTTCTTCTTCGCATTCTTCTTCTTCGCATGCTTCTTCCCATTCTTCTTCTTCGGCCGCGGCCGCCTGGGCTTGGGAAGCCGTCGGCGAAGTCGCGAGGGCGGGGCGCGCCACCAGCGCGATGCCGAGCAGCGCAATTGCGAGCGTGGCCCCGAGCATGAGGAGGAGATGCCCGGGCAGCGTGAGAAGGGACGGGAGTCGGTCCTTGGTCTGCGTCATGCAGCCAGGATCGGCCTCCCATCTGGAAACTTTAGGTCCGGCTCAGATGTTGGGCTAAAGCACGCCCTCGAGCTTCAGAAGCTCTTCCTTCATCGGCAGGCCGCCGCCGTAGCCGCCGAGGCCGCCGCCGCTGCGCAGGACGCGGTGGCAGGGGACGACGATCGGGATCGGGTTGGAGCCGCAGGCGGTGCCGGCGGCGCGAACCGCGCGCTCGTTGCCGGCGCTGCGAGCCATGTCCGTGTAGGTCCGGGTCTGCCCGTAGGGAATGCGGTTGATCGCCCGCTGGACCTTCTTGCGGAAGCCGTCGGTGAGCTGCCAGTCGATCGGCAGGTCGAACTCGGTCAGCCTGCCCTCGAAGTAGAGGTCGAGCTCGCGCCGGGCCTCGTCGAGGCGGGTCGGGGACTCGAGCACCCGGGGCGACACCCGCCTCGCCAGCTCCTCCAGCGTCTCCTCCGGGTCGTACGCGGGCAGGTTCACGCGCACCAATCCCCTGGGGGTGGCGGCGATCAGCAGCGGGCCGAAGGGCGAGTCGACGGTGGCGTAGGCGACGTCGAGGAGGCCCTCGGACTCGGCCCCTTCGGCGAGGCGTTGCAGGGATGCCTTCATGCCAGCTCCTTCCTCAGTCGTTTGATTCCCTCGTGCAGGCTGCGGCGCGCCGCCTCGGGCGAGCAGCCCAGCGCAGCGGCGATCTCGGCGTGGGGGAGGTCGCAGGCGTAGCGCAGGGCGACCGCGGCGCGCTGCTTCGGCGGCAGGGTCCCGACCAGGTCCCAGAGGCCATTCTCTTTCGGGGCTGGATCCTCGATCGCGACCTCGGTCACCTCGGCCACCGGCAAGGGGCGCCGCCCGTTCGCGCGGTGATGGTCGATCGCCTTGCGATGGGCGATCGTCAGCAGCCACCCGCGCAGGTTGTCCGTGCTGCTCAGCCCTGGATAAGCCCGCAGCGCCGAGAGGAAGGTCTCCTGAAAGCAGTCCTCGGCGTCGACTCGGCCCACGGCGCCCCGCAGCACCCCCATCACCTCGGCGGCGTGCTCGTCCAGCAGTCTCTGAAACGGCGGCAGGGAGGTCACTCACGGGATTAAACGCCGTGAGCGCCCCAAACGTGAGGCCCCCAATCGCTGACTTCGTCATTTTGGGTGACTATGCACCGGAAACGACAAAGTCAGCGGGGGATTTAGGGTGCCGGGATGGCCGATCCATTGAAAGAGGTGGTTGCGCGGGCGCTGGCCGAGGACGTCGGGGCGGGGGACGTGACCGCTGAGGCGACTGTTCCCGATGGG
Source organism: uncultured Actinomycetes bacterium (assembly GCA_946482365.1). Next base: position 26,416 of record CAMLQY010000016.1, on the reverse strand, counting down.
GCGCGGGGGCGGGCGCGGATCGTGCAGAAGCAGCCCGGCGTGGTCTACGGCCTCGGCGTCGTCGCCGAGGCGATGCGGCAGTGCGAGGTGGAGGACGTCGACAACCTCGTGGTCGAGGGCCAGTGGCGCGACACGGTTCCCGCCGACGTTCTCTTCGCCGCCGGTCCGGCCGCGGCGCTGCTGGCGGCCGAGCGCACCGCGCTCAACTTCCTCGGCCACCTCTCTGGGGTCGCGACGCTGACGGCGCGTTTCGTCGAGGCGGTGGCGGGGACCGGAGCGGCGATCCTCGACACGCGCAAGACGACCCCCGGGCTGCGCGAGCTGGAGAAGGGCGCCGTGCTGGCCGGCGGCGGACGCAACCACCGCATGGGCCTCTACGACGCGATCCTGATCAAGGAGAACCACATCGCCCTCGCCGGCAGCCTCGCCAAGGCGGTGTACGGCGCTCGCAGCGCATACCCGGACCTCGCGGTCGAGGTCGAGTGCCGCAACCTCGACGAGGTCGCCTACGCCCTCGGCACCGGCGCCGACGTCCTCCTGCTCGACAACATGGACCCGGAGGCGTTGCGGGGGGCGGTGAGGTTGCGCGACGAAAACGCCAGCGACGGCAGCGGGCCGTCGCTGGAGGCCTCGGGCGGGGTCAGCCTGGAGACGGCACGGGGCATCGCGGAAACGGGCGTCGACTTCATCTCGGTCGGAGCTCTCACCCACTCGGCTCCGACGCTCGACTTCAGCATGCTGATCGAGCCGGCTACCTGAGCAGTTTCGAGAGGCGGCGGTCCTTGAGCACGCGGCCGCCGGTCTGCTCCCGCGGGCAGTAGGTGGTCTGGTGCTCTGAGAAGAAGACCGCCTCGATCGTCGTGCCGCAACGTGGGCAGGGCTGGCCCTCGCGCTTGTGGACCCGCAGCGGCATCGGCAGCTTGTCGGGCAGCTGCTCGCCGATCGTCTCCTCGTAGCGCTCGATCGCGTCGCCGAGGACGTGGAGGGCGGCGTGCAGGCGCGCGACCTCCTCCTCGCTCAGCTCCGTGCCCTTCTTGAAGGGCGAGAGCCGCGCCTCCCAGAGGACCTCGTCGACCCACGAGCGCCCGATCCCGGCGATGTCGCCCTGGTGGCGAAGCAGCGGGTGAAGGTGCCGCGGCTGGTCGATCAGCGCGGCGAAGTCCTCGAGCGGGGGCGCCGGCCACGCCTCGAGCCCCAACCGTGCGACCGCCTCGTCGTCCTTGACCGCATCCGCCGGCAACAGCTTCGCCCAGGCCCGCTGCTTAGTCCCGAACTCCCGCAGCCGCAGCTCCCGCCCGTCCTCCAGCCGCACCAGCACCCGCGAAGCCCTGTCTTTCATGGATGCACGCTTGTCGAAGAGGCGAAGGCGACCGGCTGACATCAGATGGATCAGTAGCGCCAGGTCCCCGAACTCGACCACCGGCATCTTCCCGACCCGCCGCACCCCCGTCACCTCGCGACCGACGAGCTCGTCCAGCGGCGGCTCAAAGGTCTTCATCACGTTCATCCCCGGCGCCACCGCCGACTCGACACAAGCTCCCGACAACGCAGTGTTCAGCCGCCGCACCGTGATCTCTACCTCAGGCAACTCGGGCATGGACCAAAGTCTGGCGCTTTTCCGCCCCTCCGCGGGTGGCGTGGGGGAAGGGGGGTCGAGGACGGACCGTGGCCCGCCCGCAGTGCCCCCCTTCCCCCGCGACAGGACCCGCGGCCACAGCGGCCGAGACCGATAAACTTGAACAACGTTCATTCGACTGGTCTCGGGACTCGCGTCCCTGCCAGCGAACATCAGGAAAAGGAAAGCTCCCATGCAGGAGTTGCCCACACTCCAACCCGCGATGACGCCGGCCCTGGAGCCGGAGGAGATCCGTGCCCTGAGCGAGGAGGTGCGCGCGCTGGCCGCCGAGCGCAACGCGGTGATCCTCGCCCACAACTACCAGCTGCCCGAGATCCAGGACGTCGCCGACCGCATGGGCGACTCGCTCGGTCTCTCTCGCGAGGCGGCGGCGACCGACGCCGACGTGATCGCGTTCTGCGGCGTCCACTTCATGGCCGAGACCGCCTCGATCCTCTCGCCCGAGAAGACCGTGCTGATCCCCGACCTCGAGGCCGGCTGCTCGCTCGCCGACTCGATCGACGCCGAACAGTTGCGAGCCTGGAAGGCCGAGCATCCCGGCGCCCTCGTCGTCATGTACGTCAACACCTCGGCGGAGGTGAAGGCCGAGACCGACTACTGCTGTACCTCCTCCAACGCGGTCAAGGTCGTCGAGCACATCTGGGCCGAGCACGGGCCCGGGACCGAGATCCTCTTCGGCCCCGACATGTGGCTGGGCGCCTTCGTCGAGCGCGAGACCGGGATTCGCGAGGACCCCGAGCGGCGCTCCCGCTTCCACATCTGGGACGGCGAGTGCCACGTCCATGCCGGCATCCGTCCCGACGACATCGTGCAGACCCGAGCCGAACACCCCGAGGCCGAGTTTCTGATCCATCCCGAGTGCGGCTGCGCCACCCAGGCGATGGAGTACGTCGCGGCCGGCGACATCGAGCCCGAGGGCGTCCACATGCTCTCCACTTCGGGGATGCTCCAGCACGTCGAAGAGCACCCCGAAGGCAGCTTCGTCGTCGCCACCGAGAACGGCATGCTCTACCCGCTTCAGCAAGCCGCGCCGGGGGCGAACCTGATCGAGGCGAACCGGATGGCCATCTGCAGGTACATGAAGATGATCACGCTGCCGAAGCTGCGCGACAGCCTGCGCGAGATGAAGTTCGAGGTCAGCGTTCCGGCGGCGATCGCCGAGCGGGCGAAGCTGCCGATCGAGCGCATGGTCGCAATCGGATAGCTCCAGTTATTGTCCCGCTCCGTGCAAGAGCTAGCCCAGCAGCTGCGAGTCGACTCGGTCCGCGCCGCGGCTGCGGCCAACTCCGGTCACCCGACCTCCTCGATGTCGGCCGCCGACCTGATGGCGGTCCTCTTCTCCGGGTACCTGCGCTACGACTTCGACGCGCCCGAGAACAAGGCGAACGACCACCTCGTCTTCTCCAAGGGCCATGCTTCGCCGCTCCTCTACGCGCTCTACAAGGCCGCCGGTGCGATCGACGACGAGGAGCTGCTCACCTTCCGCGAGTTCGGCTCGCGCCTGCAGGGCCACCCGACGCCGGAACTGCCCTGGGTCGACGTCGCCACCGGCTCGCTCGGCCAGGGCCTGCCGATCTCGGTTGGGATCGCGCTCGCCGCCTCGCGCCTGGAGCGCTCCGACCTGCGGGTCTGGGTCCTTTGCGGCGACTCCGAGCTGGCCGAGGGCTCGATGTGGGAGGCCTTCGAGCACGCCGGCTACGCCGGCCTCGACAACCTGATCGCGATCGTCGACGTCAACAGGCTCGGCCAGCGCGGCCCGACCATGCACGAGTGGGACACCTCGAAGCTGGCCGCCCGCGCCGCCGCCTGCGACTGGGACGTGCAGGAGATCGACGGCCATGACTTCGAGGCGATCGACGCCGCCTACGCGCGCGCGCAGGAGGCCAACCGCCCCGCGGTGATCTTCGCCCGCACCAAGAAGGGCTCCGGCGTCGCCGCGGTGGAGGACAAGGAGAACCAGCACGGCAAGCCGCTCGCCGACCCCGACGCGGCGGTCGAGGAGCTGGGCGGCATCCGCTCGCTCAGCGTCACGGTTTCCTCGCCGCCCGAGGCGAAGCCGTTCGAGATCGAGCGGGCGGCGGTCGAGCGACCGAGCTACGAGCTCGGCGAGAAGGTCGCGACCCGCGGCGCCTACGGAGACGGCCTTGCCTGGCTGGGCTCGATCGACGAGAAGGTCGTGGCGCTCGACGGCGAGGTCGGCAACTCGACCTACGCCGAGCGCTTCGCCGCCAAGCACCCGGACCGGTTCTTCGAGATGTACATCGCCGAGCAGCAGCTGGTCGCCGCCGCGGTCGGCCTGCAGACCCGCGGCTGGAAGCCGTTCGCCTCGTCGTTCGGCGCCTTCCTCAGCCGCGCCTACGACTTCGTCCGCATGGCGGCGATCTCCGACGCCGACCTGAAGCTCTGCGGGTCCCACGTCGGCGTCTCGATCGGGCCCGACGGCCCCTCGCAGATGGCACTCGAAGACATCGCCTCCCTGCGCGCCGTCCTCGGCAGCGTGGTGCTCTATCCCAGCGACGCCAACCAGGCGGTTCGCCTCCTCGACGCGATGAGAGAGCACCGCGGCATCAGCTACCTGCGCACGACCCGCGAGGCGACGCCGGTGCTCTACGAGGCGGGCGAGGAGTTCGAGATCGGCGGCAGCCGCACCCTGCGCTCCGGCGAGGGAGATGCCGTGACCCTGATCGGCGCCGGCATCACCCTGCACGAATGCATCGCCGCCGCGGACGAGCTCGCGGGGAAGGGGATCGCGGCCCGCGTGATCGACCTCTACTCGGTGAAGCCGGTCGACGCCGCCACCGTCGTCGAGGCTGCCGAGGAGACCGGGGCGATCGTCACCGTCGAGGACCACTGGGCGGAGGGCGGCATCGGCGAGGTCGTGGCGACGACCCTCGCCGACGCGGGCGTGGCGCCGAAGCTCGAGCGCCTGGCCGTGACCGAGCGCCCCGGCAGCGGCCCGCCGGCGGACCTGCTCGCGGCAGCCGGCATCGACGCGGCAGGCGTCGTCGCGGCCGCCGAGCGTATTACGAGCGCTCGCTAACAATTCGCTAAGCTTCTGCTCATTGCGGTTGGGCGGGGAATTGCGCGCCCGGGGGAGCGCAGGAGTCACCCTGTCCCCGGAGAAGGTCCGCGGGCATGGCCAGATTGCGAAAGCGAAATACGGGCGGCGAGGAGCCGCAGCGACGGCGCGCCGGCGGCAAGCCGATCATCGAGCTGCGCGACGTGACCAAGGTCTACCCGGGTGGGCACATGGCCCTCGACCGGGTCTCGCTTGCCGTCAACCGCGGCGAGTTCGTCTTCCTCGTCGGCCCGACGGGCTGCGGCAAGTCGACCCTGATCAAGACGCTGATCCGCGACGAGGAGGCCACCGACGGCACCGTTCGCATCGCCGGCCGCGACATCGGCGCCCTGCCGGAGAAGAAGATCCCGCAGCTGCGGCGCAACATCGGCACGGTCTTCCAGGACTTCAAGCTGCTGCCCGACCGCACCGTCTACGACAACGTCGCCTACGCGCTGCAGGTGATCGGCGCCAGTCGCGCCCAGATCCGCACCCAGGTGCCGGAGATCCTGCGCCTGGTCGGCCTCTCGACCAAGCTGCACAGCTACCCCGACGAGCTCTCCGGCGGCGAGCAGCAGCGCGTCTCGATCGCCCGCGCCTTCGTCAACCACCCGCCGCTGCTGCTCGCCGACGAGCCCAGCGGCAACCTCGACCCGGTCACGTCGATCGGCGTGATGCAGCTGCTCTACCGGATCAACAAGACCGGCACGACGGTCGTCGTCGTCACCCACGACCGCGAGATGGTCGACAACATGCGGCGCCGGGTGATCGAGCTCTACGAGGGCCGCGTCGTCCGCGACGAGGTCTCAGGCGGCTACACCGAGGAGTCGACGACAGAGTTCGGCGTGCGGATGCGGGCCGAGATGGGCGTCGCCCCCGAGGGCCAGACCAACGGACACGACTCGCTCTTCTGATGTCTCGATTCCTCTTCTTCACCCAGGAGGCATTCCGCGCGCTGCGCCGCAACGGCGCACCGAGCATGGCGGCGATCGTCACCACGGTCACCACCGTGATCCTGCTCGGGGTCCTCATCCCCGTCTTCCAGACGACCCAGGCCAAGAGCGAGTCCGTGCGCGAGAGCCTCGAGATCCGGGCCGCGATCTACGACGACGCGACCCAGGGAGAAATCGCGGCGCTGCAGGCCGAGCTCGAAGCGATCCCCCACGTCGAGTCGGTCTCCCTGATCACCAAGGCGGAGGCGCTGGCGGAGCTCGAAGACGACCTCGGCAAGAGCGACAGCGAAGACCTGCTCAGCCAGCTGCACGACAACCCGCTGCCGGCGAACTTCCAGATCAAGGCCGACGACGCCGCGAACCTCGACGCCGTGCGGGCGGCGATCATGCCGCCGGGCCCGAACGGCAAGCCGAAGCCGATCTCGCCGATCGTCCAGGAGATCTTCGACCGCCAGCAGGAGTCCGAGCAGATCGAGCAGGTGACCAGCGCGCTGAAGATCGTGCTGACGGTGATCACGGCGCTGCTGATCCTCGCCTCGCTGATGCTGGTCGGCAACACGATCCGGCTCTCGATCTACACCCGGCGCCGCGAGGTCGAGGTGATGCGCCTGGTCGGCGCGACCCGCTGGTTCATCCGCTGGCCGTTCATGATCGAGGGGGTCGTCGTCGGCTTCACGGGCGGGCTCCTCGCCATACTGATCCTGTGGCTGGGCAAGATCACGATCGTCGACCCGCTGAGCAGCACCTTCTCCTTCCTGGCGGCGCAGAACACCAGCACCCTCTCGTTCCCCGCCCTCGTCGCGATCCTCTTCGGGGCGGCGGTGCTGGTCTCGGCGGTCGGCTCCGGCATCACGCTGCGCCGCTTCCTGAAGGTCTGAACGCCCCGTGATGGCAAGTCGGATCGCGGCCCTCGCGGTGGCGACGGCGGTCGTCCTCTGCGCCGGCATCTGGCTCGGCGGCCACCCCGCGCAGCTGCCCGAATTCCTCCGCGACCGCTTCGTCGACGACTCGGCCGGGCTGACGGCCGAAGCGACCGAACTGATCGAGGACAACTACTACCGGCCGGTCGGGACCGGCGAGCTGACCAACGCCTCGCTGCAGGGCATGGTCCGCGAGCTGCGCCGCCGCCACGACGACCGCTTCTCCGGCTATTTCTCCCCGGACGCCCTGGCCCGCTTCAACGAAGCGATCTCGGGCCGCTTCTCGGGGATCGGCCTCACCGTCAAAGAGGTGAAGCCGGGCCTGCGCGTCGACCGCGTCTTCCCCGACTCGCCGGCGCAGGAGGCGGGGCTGGAGGCCGGAGACCTCATCGTCTCCGTCGACGGCAAGTCGATCGCCGGCAAGAGCAGCGAGTTCTCGACGGAGAAGATCAAGGGGCCGGAAGGCACCGAGGTGACGATCGGGGTGCGCGGGCCTGCGGGCAGGCGGGTCCGCGAGCTGGAGATAACCCGGGCCCAGATCGCGCTGCCGGTGGTGGCCAGCGAGGTCAAGCGGGTCGGCGGGCGCAAGCTCGGACACGTGCGCATGGTCAGCTTCAGCGAAGGCGTCCACGGCCTGCTGCGCGAGGCGGTCGAAAGCCTGGAGCGCAAGGGCGTGGAGGGGATCGTGCTCGACCTGCGCGCGAACGGCGGCGGCCTGCTCGACGAGGCCGTGCTCACCGCGAGCGTCTTCCTGCCCGAGGGCGAAGTGGTCGTCAGCACCGAGTCGCGCACCCAGGGGAGCACCGTCTACAAGACCGTCGGCGACAACCTCAGGGCGCTGCCGACGGTCGTCCTGATCGATCGCAGCACGGCCTCGGCGGCGGAGATCCTCACCGCGGCGCTTGCCGACAACGCCGGCGCAACGGTGGTGGGGACCCGCTCCTTCGGCAAGGGCGTCTTCCAGCAGGAGGTCGGCCTCTCAAACGGCGGGGCGCTGAAGCTGACGATCGGCGAGTACTTCACCCCCGACGGCGTCAACCTGGCCGAGACGCGGGGCGTCCACCCGGACGTGCGGGTGCGCGACGACCCCCAGACGCCCCGCGACGAGGCACTCGACCGGGCCCTCGGCGTCCTGGCCGGATGAGCAAGCGCGACTGGCGCTACTACCGGGCGCGGCAGCGGGCGCGGGGGAGGGGCCGGGAGAAAGCGCGGCCGAAGAACGCTCGCGAGGCGGTCGAGGCGCTGTTGGCGGAGGAGCTGGGGCGGCGGGGCTTCCCGGCTGCGATCGAGGTCGAAGCCGGACGCGCCGCCGATGCCGCCGAGAGCAGCGGGGCCCGCCGCCGCGACCTGACCGAGCTGCCGACCTTCACCGTCGACCCCGCCACCGCCCGCGACTTCGACGACGCGGTCTCGGCGCGACGGGATGGCGAGACGGCACGCGTCTGGGTCCACATCGCCGACGTCGCCGCCCACGTCCGGCCCGGCACGCCACTCGACCTCGAGGCACGCCGGCGCGCGAACAGCACCTATGTGCCGGGCACTGTCGAGCCGATGCTGCCCCGCGCCCTGAGCGAGGACGCGTGCAGCCTGGCGCCGGGCGTGGAGAGGCTCGCGGTGACGGCCGAGATCGAGCTCGTTCCGTCCGGCACGCCGCGGTCGGCGAGCTTCTACCGCAGCCGCATTCGCTCCCAGGCGCGCCTGGACTACGACCAGCTCGACCGGGTCTTCGACGGTCGCGAGAGCGCGCCGGAGGGTGTCGCTGAGCCGCTGGCGGTGGCGCGCGAGGTCGCCGCGGCCCTGGGCGAGCACCGTGGGACGACCAGCCTCGACGTCGAGTCCTTCGAGCCGGAGTTCCGCTTCGACGCCGACGGGAACGTCACCGGCGCGCGTTCGGTCGCCCAGACCGAGTCCCACCGCTTGATCGAGCGGCTGATGATCCTCGTCAACGAACAGGTCGCCCAGCTGCTCGAGCGCAAGCGGGTGCCCGCCGTCTACCGGGTCCACGCCCAGCCGGATCCCGGCCGAGTCGAACGCCTGGTCGAGCAGCTGCACGCGCTGGGCGTGCCGACCCCGCCGCTGCGCCAGGGCCTGGCGCCGGGCCAGGCCGGGGAGGTCGCGGCGGAGGCGAGCAGGCTGGTGATCGCGGAGGCGGCACGGCGCGGGCACGGCCGCGAGGCGTATACATCGCTCGTGCTCCGCTCCCTGATGCAGGCCTCCTACAGCGACCGCAACAGCGGCCACGCCGGCCTGGGCAGCCCCGCCTACTGCCACTTCACCTCGCCGATCCGCCGCTACCCCGACCTGCTGGCCCACCGTGCGCTGCTGGCGGCCCTGGGCGAGGGGGAGGAGGCACCGCGGGCGGCCGAGGCGCGGGAGGTGGCCTGGCACTCGAGCGAGCGGGAGCGCGAGTCGGCGAAGATCGAGCGCGGTGCCGACGACGTCTGCGCGGCCTACCTGCTGGAGCGCGAGCTCGGCGAGCGCGGGCCGGATGTCGTGTTCGGCGGCGAGGTCTCGGGCGTGGTCCGGGCCGGCGCCTTCGCCGCCTTCGGCGGCGAGCTCGGCGACGTCTACGAGGGCTTCGTGCCCGCGCGCACGATGGCGGCTGAGCGATTCGAGCTGAACGAGACCGAGACTGCGCTCGTCGGCCGCGATTCCGGCTCCGCCCTGCGGCTGGGCGATCCGGTATCCGTCCGGGTGACGGGGGTCGAAGCGCCCCGCGGCCGGGTCGATCTGGAGCTCGCCGATGGCTAAGAAGAAGCGGGAGCCCGCTTCGGGCGACGTCGCCACCAACCGCCGTGCCCGGCAGAAGTTCGAACCGATCGAGAAGATGGAGGCGGGCATCGTCCTGCGGGGCTCGGAGGTGAAGTCCCTGCGCAACGGCAAGGCGCAGATGAGCGACGCCTACGCGGTCGTGGAGCGTGACGAGGTGTGGCTGCGCAACCTCCACATCCCCCCCTACGAGCCGGCCAGCCGCGAGAACCACGAGCCCGAGCGGCCGCGCAAGCTGCTTCTGCACCGGACCGAGATCGAAAGGCTGGTGGGCAAAACGGCGGAGAAGGGGTTGACGCTGATCCCGACTCGCATCTACTTCAAGGGCTCGCGCGCGAAGGTCGAGCTTGCGCTGGCACGCGGCAAGGAGGGGCGAGATCGCCGCCGCGAGATCGCGGAGCGCGACGTGCGTCGCGAAGTCGAGCGCGAATTCAAGAGCCGGATGAGGTAGCTTCGGGGACGATGCGTTCCAGGATCGCCCCGCTTTGGTCCGCGTTGACCCTCACCGCCCTCGCCCTGGCCGTGCCCGCCAGGGCGCAAGCGGACTCCTTCCCGAGCGAAGCCGGCGACTTCGTCAGCGACAACATCCAGTACTTCGTCGGCGGCCTCGTGGCGGCGATCCTGCTGCTCCTGCTGATCGTCAGCATCACCCAGCGCCGCAGCAAGGAAAAGGCGAAGAAGCAGGCTGGCGCGCCGGCGCTCTCCACCACGCCCCCAAAGCCGCCCGCCGACCCTGCGGCCCCTCCTGCCTCGGCGTCCCAGACCGCCGAGCTGCCAGCCATGCAGGCCCCGGCGGCCACGACCCCCTCGGCTGCATCGGCGCCGCCTCCCGCTGTCGGCGGCGTTGCGGTGAGCACCAAGGAGAAGCGCAAGCAGGCGCGCGAACAGCAGCGCGCCGCGCGGGTCGAGCATCGCAAACGCCGCCAGGCGGAGTCGAAGCGCAGGCGGGAAGAACGGGCGGCGAAACGCGCCGAACGCCGCTTCAGCCCGCCGGGCGGACGCAGACGCTCCGGGCGCCGGGCACGTAAGGACGCGGCCAAGGCGGAGCGTCAGCTGGCTGAGGCCAGGGCCGCCCACGAGCGCGAACAGCTTCAGCAAGCGAGCCAGGCTGCCCAAGCCGGGGTTCCTCCGCTCCAGCCGGCTCCAGCGCCACAGGCACCGCCCCTGCAGGCGATGCCGCCTGCCCCACCGCTCTCCCCGCAGCCCCCGGCCGCAGCGGTCCCGTCACCGCCTCCGGCGGCGATCGCTCCGCAAGGGGCGCCTCCCGGCTACGACAGCCCTGCCGCCGCCGAGCAGAGGGTGCAGGCGAAGGTGGGGGAGATCCAGCAGGAGGAGGAGCGCATTCGCGCCGAGGCCGACCGCCGTATCGCGGAGGCCGAACGGCTCCAGCGCGAAGCCGAGCAGCGCACCGCCGCGGCCCAGGGAGGGCAGGCGACCCAGCCGATGGAGGCTTTCCAGCCCAGTGCCCCGCCGGCCGCCCCGCTGGGCGCCGCGGGCGCCGGCCTCCAGACCGCCGAGCAACGCCTTCAGCAGGAACGCGAAGCGCAGGAGCGGGCGATGGCCGAGGCGCAGGAGCGACTGCGCCAGATCGAGGAGCGGACCAAGGAGGCAGAGCGCCGTGCCGCCGAGGCCGAGCGCCTGGCGAAGCTGAAGTCAGAAGAGGAGGAGCGCGAGCGGCGGCTGCGCGAGATCCGCGACAGCGTCGCCCAAGCGGAAGAGCGAGCCCGCCAGGCGGAGCAGCGAGCGATCGAGGCCGAGCAGGCGGTGATTCAGTCGGTCCAGGGCCAGGCTCCCCAGCCCCCGGCTCCCCAGCCTTTGCCCACCCCGCCATCACCTCAGCCGGCGCCGCCCCCGGTCCCGGAGCCACCGCCCCCTTCGCCTTCGCCTTCGCCCGAACCCCCGACGCCGGCCCCTCAGCCGCCCTCGCCCCCGGCGCCTCCCGCGCCGGAGCCGCCGCAGCCGGCACCGCCGGCCGCATCGGGCGGCGGCAAGATCGAGCTCAACTCCGTCACCTTCGAGCAGCTCCGGGCCGAGAACCTCTCGGTCACCCAGGCCACGCGCCTGCTCGCCCACCGCGAGCGTCTAGGCCGCTTCGGCTCGGTCGACGACCTCGACGAGGTAGCGGGGCTTCCCCAGGAGCTGCTCGACGACCTGAAGCGCCGCTCGACCGTTTAGGGCCATCCCGGCGGGGGTTCCGCTTAACTTTTCGGCGGAGAGCCAGTCTCGGCAGGGGGTTCCGCTTAACTTTTTCGAGAGGCGGTAACTGCTGGCGCTCGAACCTCGTTCGCGAAAAAGTACAAGACGCTCCACCCCCTGCCGAGACTGGCTCTATAGGCCATGAGCTTCCAAGAGCTTCAGCCAGATCTCGCTACGGGTTGGGTAGGCCGCGACCGCGTGGCGAAGCTTTTGGAGAGGGACCTCTCCCACGATTGCCACCGTGGCCGCGTGGAGGAAGTCGGCGGTCTCGAAGCCGGTGAAGGTGGCGCCGACGATTGTCTTGCGGGACTCGTCGACCACTATGCGGGAGGTGCCGCCGGTTTCCTTGCCCTGGAAGCTCGCGCCAGCCGTGCCGTCGGTGGGGACGTCGACGGCGCGGGCGTCGACTCCGCCTTCGCGGGCCTGGTCGAGGGTCTTGCCGACGGCGGCGACCTGGGGGTCGGTGAAGGTGACGCGGGGGGAGCCGAGCCCTTCGGCGACCGCCTCGACCGGGCGACCGAGGGCGTTCTCGGCGGCCACCCAGGCCTGGTACTTGCCCATGTGGGTGAAGAGCGCGCGGCCGTTGACGTCGCCGACGGCGTAGAGCCAGTCGCGGCCGCCGACCATCATGCGGTCGTCCGTCTCGAGGAAGCCGCCCTTGCCGGGCTCGACTCCGACCGAGTCCAGGCCGATCCCTTCGCTGCGCGGTTTGCGGCCGACGGCGACGAGGATCTCGGCAGCGGCGACGGCCGTGCCGTCGTCGAGCACGACTGTGACGACGTCGTGCTCCCGGCTCACCTCCGTGGCTTTTACGCCCGTGCGCACATCCACGCCGTGGCTCTCGCTCAGCGCCAGCGCCACCTGATCCCCGGCGAACGGCTCCTCGCGTGGAAGCAGCCGCTCTTCGCCCTCGACCAAGGTCACCCTTGTGCCGAGCGTGGCCCAGGCCTGTGCCAGCTCCGCGCCGACCGGACCGCCCCCGAGCACGACCATGCTCTCCGGCACCTGCTTCGAGGTCGTCGCCTCGCGGTTGTTCCAGGCCGGCACCGAGTCGAGCCCGTCGACCGGCGGCATCGCCGCGCCGCTGCCGGTCGAGACGACGATGGCCCGGGTCGCGGCGAGCACGTCTTCGCCGACGCGCACGCGGCCCTCGCCGTCGATTCGGCCCTCGCCGCGGAAGAGCTCGATCCCGCGTTCCTCCAGCCAGGGCAGCTGCCCCGAGTCGTCGAGATCGTGGATCACCTCGTCGCGGCGCTCGAGGACCGCCCCGGGGTCGAGCCCCCCGGTCACCGCCTCGGCGACGCCAGGCACCCGCCGCGCCTCGCCGAGCAGGTCCGCGGGTCGCAGCAGCGCCTTCGAAGGCATGCAGGCGTAGTAGGAGCACTCGCCGCCGACGAGGTGCTGCTCGACGATCGCCACCGACATCCCGCCCTCGGCGAGCCGCCCGGCGCATACCTCGCCCGGCGCCCCGGCGCCGAGCACGACCGCGTCGAACTGCAAGTCAGCCACCGGGTATTCCTACCCCACGCCGTACAATCCGTCCACATAGCACGGGGGCGACAGGCTTCGACGTGGTCGGTCCGTGCGAACGGTTGCAGGTCGAGGTTGCCGGAGGCCTCGTTAAACACCGGCAAAAACCAATACGTGCGGACCATGAGTTCGCCCTCGCCGCCTAGCTAGAACCTAGGCGATGAGAGTCGGTCCTCTCCCGCCCGCGGAGGGGGCAGCCGGCTTCAGAATGCGGGCTCACCCAGGCGGATCGCCCCGTCCGCCAGGGGAAAATTCAGAGGGCTCTGTCTCCCGCAGTGCCCGCCGGCGCGGACCCCGGGAGACGAGAATCAAGCGCCGGCTAAACCTGTAGACACCTTCGCGCTACGGCCTCGGACGCCGGTTCAATTCCGGCCGCCTCCATCAGCCTGCCGGCTTGCCTGTGGGGTTGCTCGCAGTCTCCGTAAGCTGGGCGGGTGGAGCGCTACGTCGCCTTCCTGCGCGGGATGAACCTCGGCAACCGGCGGATCAAGAACGACGAGCTGCGTCGCTGTTTCGAGGAGCTGGGCATGGCCGACGTCGCCTGCTTCCGGGCCAGCGGCAACGTGATCTTCGATTCCAAGAGGGTCGGCGCGGAGGAGCTGACAGGGCGGATCGAAGCCGGGCTGGCGGGGTCGCTGGGCTACGAGGTGCCGGTCTTCCTGCGCGGCGACGACGAGTTGCGGGCGGTGGCAGCCCACGAGCCGTTCGAGCGGTCCGCTCTCGCGGCTTCGAAAGGCAAGATCCAGGTGGTGCTCCTGGCGCAGAAGCCCACGGCCGCGAACCGCAAGGAGGCGCTGGCGCTCTCGAGCGACGACGACAGGCTCGCCGTCGATGGACGCCAGCTCTACTGGCTCCCGCGCGGCGGCATGTCCGAATCCGAGCTCGACCTGAAAGCGATCGGCATGGCTCTCGGCCTGCACACGATCCGGACCAAGGGCACGATCGACCAGATCGCCGCGAAGCACTTCACCTGAATCTAGGCTCGCGAGTCCGTCTCAGCCCCCCATATATGTGGGCTGAGACGGACTCGCGTGGGGTTGGTGGTGTTTAGAGGTCGGCGCGGGGGAGGGCGGCGATGCGGGTGTCGGAGCTGACCGCGGCGATTTCGTTGGGCAGCGCCGAGAGCTGGACGTTGGAGACGAACTCCATCCGCTGGCCCAGCGGCCGGAAGAAGTTGTCGTAGTGGGTCGGGACCACCACCGCCGGGTCGAGGCGGGGGAGGATCCGCTTCCAGTAGTCCTCGGTGAAGCTGCGGCCGGCGACGCCGGCCAGGAAGACGTCGACGCCGCGCTCGCGGATCGCCTCGTCGACCAGGTTTGCGCTGCCCTGGTGGTAGAAGCAGATGCCGGCGACGCGGATCGAGATGCCCCAGACCTGGCCGCAGCGGTAGGCGCTCGGAGAGAGCGCGTCGAGGTGCTCGCAGGTGAGGTCGCCGTCGTAGGGAACGGCGAGGCCGAGCAGCAGCTTCGAGTGGACGCTCGGCGTGAAGCCGACCTCGAACGGCCCCAGCTCGTAGGTGCGGTAGGGCTCGACCGAGACTGCCTGCTCGGCCAGGCCGTGCAGGCCCATCAGCGTCACCAGCGAGTCCGAGCCGTAGGCGCTGCAGCCGAAGCGACGGGCGATCGCCGGGGCGTCGACCGCATGGTCGAAGTGGGTGTGGCCGACGAGGACGCCGGCGACCTTTCCCGGCGCGTGGACGAAGCGGTCCAGCGCGGCCGGGTCGGGCAGCGTGGGGCGCCGCCGCAGGAGGTCGGCGAATGGGACCCGGGAGAGGTAGGGGTCGACGAACAGCGTCTGCCCCTCGAAGCTCATCCGGTAGCCGGAGACGCCGAGCCATTCGACTTCCAGCCCGGCGGGCAGCTCCAGGAGCCTGGCCTCCAGCTCGCCGAGGGCCTGGCTGTCCTCGCGCTGGGCGGAGCGCCGGGTCAGCCGCGCCTTTGCCAGGTCTCCCAGGTGTCGCAGGGGCCCCGCCATGATTGGACTACGACGCAGCTCCAAGCGTCGCCGACAGCTGGGGCGGCCGGCTGAGGGTCTGGAAGACGACGCAGTAGCGCTCGGTCAGCTTCAGCAGAGTCTCCAGCTCCTCCCCGCTGGCGTCGCAATCGAGCTCGAAGGCGAGCCGGATCGCCGCGAAGCCCACTGGAGCGTCACGATCGACCGCGAGCGTGCCGCGGAAGTCGAGCTCGCCCTCGGCGCGCACCGTCCCGGACCGCACCACGATTCCAAGCGACGTCGCCACGGCGCGGAGGGTCACGCCGGCGCAGGCGACCAGGGCCTCGAGCAGCATGTCGCCCGAGCAGAGCTGCGACCCGTCGCCGCCGGAGGCGGGGTGCAGCCCTGCCTCGGCAATCGCCCGTCCCGTTTGCACCGAGCAGGAGACGCCCTCGCCGAGCTCCCCGCTGGCCTTCAGGGTGACGACCGCGGCCGCGGGCTCCTCGCGGTAGCGCTCCTTCAGCGGAGCCTGGACCTCGCGCAGCCGCTCCCGTTCCATCCGCCGCAGGTTACGCCCGTACGGGCTGAGCCGCGTAGTGTCAGGGCTGTCATGGCCATCGCGACCGCAACGACCATCGACGTCTATGCCGGCGGCGAGCTGCTCTTCGAAGACGTCTCCTTCAAGCTCGAGCGGCGCGAGCGGATGACCCTCTCCGGGCGCAACGGCGCCGGCAAGTCGACCCTGCTCCGGGTCCTGGCCGGGGAGCGGCCGCCCGATTCAGGCAGCATCGCCCTGCAGAAGGGGGCGCGGGTCGCCCTGCACGACCAGCGGCCGCCGCGCGACGCTGATATATCCCTCGGCGACTACGTCTTCTCCGGCCGCGCCGACATGCAGGAGACCGAGATCGAGCTGGCGCGCCTGGAGGGTGCGATGGCGAAGGGCGCCCCCGGCGAGGAGACGATGCGGGCCTATGCCGCGGCGCAGCAGCGGCTAGAAGCGGGCGGCGGCTACCGCTGGCGCGAGGACGTTCTCGCGGTGCTCGGCGGCCTCGGCTTCGGCGAGGAGGCCGCCAGGCGGCGGCTCTCGACCTTCTCCGGCGGCGAGCTGACCCGCGCCTCCCTCGCTCGCGCGCTCGCCACCCGCCCCGACCTGCTGCTCCTCGACGAGCCGACGAACCACCTGGACATCCCCTCGCTGGAGTGGCTGGAGCGCTACCTGGTCGACCTCGACGCCGCCGTCGTCCTCGTCGCCCACGACCGCTGGTTCCTCGAGGCGGTGGGGACGTCGGTGCTGGAGCTGGAGGCCCACAAGGGACGCTTCTTCGCCGGTCCCTGGCACGCCTGGCGCAAGGAGCAGGCGGCGCGCGAGATCGCCCGCGGCAAGGCGATCGAGCGCCAGCAGGCCGAGATCGAGCGGATGGAGCGCTTCGTCGAGCGCTTCCGCTACAAGGCGACGAAGGCCCGCCAGGCGCAGTCGCGGCTGAAGCAGATCGACAAGATCAAGCGCGACGGGGTGAAGGCCGAGGCGCGCGACCGCCGCAACCTGCGGTTCTCGTTCGTCACTCCCGAGCGGCCGGGCCGGGTCGTGCTGAAACTGGTCGGCGCCAGGATCGAGGTGCCGGGGCGTACCCTGCTCGAGCAGGCCGAGCTCGAAATCGAGCGGGGCGAGCACGTCGTCCTCGTCGGTCCCAACGGCGCCGGCAAGACCAGCCTGATCGAGGCCCTTGCGGGGAAGCGCGAGCCCGCTGCCGGGTCGGTGCGGACCGGGCACAACGTCAAGGTCGGCTACCTCTCCCAGCACGCCGATTCCGCGGCGGGGGAGGGAACGGTGCTCGACGCCGCCCAGCGCGGCACCGGCCTCAGCGGGCAGAAGGCGCGCGACCTGCTCGGCGGCTTCCTCTTCTCCGGCGCCGACGTCGAGAAAGCGCTCGACGACATCTCCGGGGGCGAGCAGCGCCGGCTCTCGCTGGCGATTCTCGTCGCCTCCGGCGCCAACGTCCTGATCCTCGACGAGCCGACGAACCACCTCGACGTCGAGAGCCGCGAGGCGCTCGAGGACGCGCTCTCGGCCTTCGAGGGCGCGGTGGTTCTCGTCTCCCACGACCGCGCCCTGCTCGAGGCGGTCGGCAGCCGCACCCTCGTCTGCGAGGGCGGCCGGCTGGAGAGCCACCTGAGCGGCTGGGCTGCCTACCAGCGCGAGCGCGACGAACAGGCGGAAGCCGAGGCGACCGCCGTGGCGGCCCGGAAGCGGGCAGGCAAGCCGGCCAAGCGAGCCAAGCCCGGGGCCGCCTCGAAGAAGGCCGCCCGCAGGGCGAGCCGCCTGGCGGAGAAGATCGAGGCCGCCGAGGCCGAGCTGGCCGCGGTCGAGGAGGAGCTGGCCGACCCGGCCGCCTGGTCGACCCCGGCCAAGGCCGAGCAGGCGGGCGCGCGCCACGAGGCGGCGAAGCGGGAGCTTGCCGAGCTCTACGAGCAGTGGGAGGAGGCCGAGCGGGCCGTCAGCGCAGCGGGCGATCCAGCCTGACGCGTGCTTCCCTGGCGGGGGCGACGGTGATGTTGCGGATCCTCGCCCGCTCAGGCTTGGGGTCGGGCGCGCTCAGCTCGGCTCGCATGACGAACTCCCGCAGCACCACGCGCATCTCGTATTCGGCGAAGGCGGCGCCGATGCAGCGCCGCACGCCGCCGCCGAATGGGAGCCAGGCGTAGCCGCTGGGCTTGCCGTCGAGGAAGCGCTCGGGGCGGAACTCGTGCGGGTCGGGGAAGAGGTCCTCGCGGTAGTGGAGCGCCGCGGCCGCTGGGAAGACGCAGGTCCCGGCTGGGAGGTCGTAGCCACCGATCCGCAGCGGCTCGTTCAGCTTGCGCGCGGCGTCGATGATCACCGGCCGGATCCGCAGGGTCTCCTTGATCGTCGCGTCGAGGTAGTCGTCCTCGCCCGCGGCGAGGGACTCGCGCAGCTTTGCCAGTACCCGCGGCGTGCGCAGCAGCCGCTCCATCGCCCAGGCGAGGGCGGTGGCGGTCGTCTCGTGGCCGGCGCCTAGCACGGTGACCAGCTCGTCGCGCAGCTCTTCGTCGCTCATCGGCGCGCCGTCGTCGTGGCGGGCTTGCAGGAGCAGGGAGAGCACGTCGTCGCGCTCTTCCGTTTCGGCCTCGCGCCGGCGGATCTCGATCTCCTCGTAGATGAACTCGTCGAACGCCTCGCGGGCGCGGAGGAAGCGCGCCCAGGGGCTCCAGGGGCCGAGGTTGCGGCGCAGGAATGGGAGGGCGATCATGTTGACGCGCTTGCCGAAGGTCTCGATCAGGCGCTCCGCCCGCTCCAGGCGCCGCTCGTCGTGCACTCCGAAGACGGCCTCGAGGATCACGGCAAGGGTGATCCGCTGCGTGTGGGGTCGCAGGGCGAAGGTCTCGCCCACCGGCCAGCTCTCCATCTCGCGCCGGGCGATCGTGCGCATCAGCTCGCCGTAGCGGCGGATCCGCTCGCCGTGGAACGGCGGCAGCAGCAGCTTGCGCTGGCGCATGTGCGGGGCCTCGTCGAGGGTCAGCACCGAGTTGGGGCCCAGCACCGGCTCCAGCACCGTCGCGTTCGCCTCGCCGGCGTGGAACTGCTCGGGGGCGCCTGTGAACACCTCCTTGACGAGGGAGGGCTCGGCGACCCAGACGACCCGGCCGAGGATTGGGAAGGAGACGGTGAAGATGTCGCCGTAGCGGCGCTGGAAGCGACCGAGGAACCCATGGGGATCCCGTGCGTAGCGCAGTCCCTGGAGGAGAGCGGGCCCCTTCGGGCCCGGGGGCAGCTCAGCTCGGATTCTCGTTGCCGGTGCGCGGGAGAGTGTCGCCTGCTCCATCGCCCCAGTTATACCGACTCGGCTGGCCAGACAGCCAGCGCTGACTTCGTCTTTAGAGGTGCATATGGACCGGAAAAGACGAAGTCAGCACAGAAGCTAAAAGACGATGGTGCGGGGGCCGTCGAGGAGCACCCGGTCATCGACATGGGCCTTGACCGCGCGGGCGAGGACCAGGCGCTCGATGTCGCGGCCGATCCGTTTCAGGTCGCCGACCTCGTCGCGGTGGCTGACCCGGGTCACGTCCTGGTCGATGATCGGCCCCGCGTCGAGCTCCTCGGTGACGTAGTGGGCGGTGGCGCCGATCAGCTTCACGCCGCGCTCGTGGGCCCGGCGATAGGGGTCGGCGCCGACGAAGGCCGGCAGGAAGCTGTGGTGGATGTTGATCGCCGGCGCGCCCAGCCGCTGCAGGAACTCGCCGGAGAGGACCTGCATGTAGCGGGCCAGGACGAGCAGGTCGACGCCGGCGAAGAGCTCCAGCGCCCGCGCCTCGGCCTGCTCGCGGGTGTCCGGGGAGACCGGCACGTGGTGGAAGTCGAGCCCCAGCGACTCGACCTGCCCACGGTGGTCGTCGTGATTGGAGACGACGACGGCGACGTCGGCGCCGAGCTCGCCGCTGCGCCAGCGCCAGAGCAGGTCGGAGAGGCAGTGGTCTTCGCGCGAGACCATGATCGCCACCCGCTTGCGCTCGCTCGACTCGGCGAAGCGGTGCTCCATCTCGAAGCGCGTGGCGACCTCGCGCTCGAAGCGCTGCCGGACCGCCGCCAGCTCGTCCTCGGGGATGGCGTCGAACACCATCCGCATGAAGAAGCGCCCCTCGTCGCTGGAGTGCTGGTCGGCGTCGACGATGTTGAGGCCGGCGTCGGCGAGGAAGCCGCTGACGGCGGCGATCAGGCCCGGCCGGTCGGGGCAGGCGAGCAGCAGGCGCGATGTCGGGGAATCCGCGATTTCCCCATCATCCGGCTTCCGCCCGAATGCAGCTCGGCAGCGATCCGAGCCGCAAGAAGGGATTCATCGTCCGTCCGCGAGAAGGGATTTCATGCCTGGTGTCGTGTCAAACGGCACTTGCTTTGTGAGCAGTGTGAGCCCGATCATACTTATCCCTTCAGAGTATGTATAATGCAGGCATGGCTGCAAACGACCGAAACAACCCGATCCGGCGTCCCTCCTCGGATTCCGAGCTATCGGTGGTCGAGTTCTGGCGTGAGTACCCCGACGACGCGGCCTGCCTGGATCGGCTCTGGCGCGAGCGCTACGCGCCCGACGGGCACCATGCCCATTGCCCGAAGTGCGACCGGGAGCGGAAGTTCCACCGGACGAAGACCCGCGCCTCCTACACCTGCGATTCCTGCGGGAAGCACCTGCACCCGATGAAGGGGACGATCTTCGAGAAGTCCACGACCTCTCTCCAGCTTTGGTTCTACGCGATGTTCCTTATGGCCAGCACTCGCTGCGGCATTTCTGCCAAACAGCTCGAGCGGGAGC
The DNA here is from genome assembly GCA_946482365.1 of uncultured Actinomycetes bacterium. The sequence goes on along the minus strand of CAMLQY010000016.1, from coordinate 6,101 downwards.
TTGGGGTGACCTACAAGACCGCCTGGCGCATGTTCAACAAAATCAGGAACGAGCTGATGTCCGACCAAGACGACGAGCCGCTGGACGGCCGGGTTGTCGAGGTTGACGAGACTGCCTGGGGCGGAAAGCCCCGTAAGAAGATGCGGCAGGGCTCACCGGAGCTTGCGCAGTGGCGCGAGTCCAAGACGACCGTGCTGGGGATGGTCGAGCGCGGGGGCAAGGTTCGTCTGCGCGTGATCGGGGGGCGCCGGGGCGAGCCGCTTAGTGGAGCCGTGCGGGCCAACGTCAACCCGGAATCGATCTTGATTACCGACGACTGGATGGCCTACAAGCCGCTGCGCCGCGAGTATCGAGACCACAAGGTCATCAACCACTCTGCCGGCTCCTACGTTGACGGCGAAATCCACACGAACACGATCGAGGGCTTCTTCGGCAACTTGAAGACCGGGATGCGCGGGGCCTACAAGAAGGTCTCGGCCAAGTGGCTCCAGTCCTACCTGGACGAGTACGCCTGGCGCTACAACGCCCGGCGAGAGCCGCTTGGGATGTTCGAGCAGCTATTGCGGCGAGCGGTTGACGCCTAGTAGGCTCGCCGTGCCCTCTGGCCCGCCAGGTGGGCAACCGCCTAGCGGGCATACGCCCGTAGCTCAGCTGGATAGAGCGCCCCTCTCGAAAGGGGGAGGTCCCGGGTTCGAGTCCCGGCGGGCCAGAGGGCAGCCTTACCCGTGCCGCGCTACTCGTCGAGGGCTTCGACCCGCGCTTGCTCGCTGTCGAACAGGGTTTTGACAGACGGTCGCATCTTGCGTCGGCGACCAGATTTGAGAGGTCGATCGGAGACCTTTTCGGTGAGAGCTTTAAGGAGGCGCATAAGATCGGGCGTGGGTGGCGTCGGCTCGTCATCCTTGAAAGGCGAGGGCGGGCGCGTCAACGCCTCGGTGGCCTCAAGGATTTCGGCAACTGTCACCAGGACGATTGACTTTCCGCTTTTGCGCCGATAGCGGGCCGCCTCTTTGTATGCGCCCTTCGTAAAGCTGAATGCAATGACGTAGCCGTAGTCCTTTTCAGTGCGATTCAGAACGGCATGCATCTTGTCGATCTCCGTGCGGTCAACGTCGTCGGACTGTTTGACCTGGATCGGCTCCTCGTACATGAAGGAGAGACCGTCCACCCCGCCGTCACTGCTCATGGTCGGAGACGGTTCCCCATGCACTTTCAGCACCGCCCAATTCTGGAACTCGTAATGACCGAGTTCTCGCAGGTCGGCTTCGCTCTCCGGTAGCCCCTCTGTTTTGGGTGTCGCGCCGTGCTTTTCAAGCCGGTCCTTCATGACTTCGACGGCCGACGGGCTTATGTCGATGCCGATCCACTCCCGCCCCAAGCGATGGGCTACAGCGACGGTCGTGCCACAACCGCAGAAAGGATCAAGCACGACCTGTCCCTTTTTCGTACTGGATCGAATGATCCTCTCCAGGACGCCCTCTGGCTTCTGCGTCGGGTATCCGACTCGCTCGCGGTCGCTTGAAGACAGCCACTTCACATCCTCGTCGATGCCGTCTTCCGGTCGCCCGTAGACCATGCCCTCGGTGCCCGGCTGGAAAGCCCAAATGTCCTGAAGGGCGACGCCGGGGGCGTCTACGAGGTAGTACTTGTAGTTGGGAACCCCCCCATTGGCCTTTCGGGTGCCCCAATGAATTAGCCCGGCCTCGTCAAACCGATCTAGCCGTTCAATGATCGAGCAGCCAGCCAGGTCATCTCCCGTCACTGCCTGGTAACGCTCTACGAGGTACTTCGGAATGGCCCAATGGCGACCAGAGGAGTTGGGGTTGTAGTGGCGCCACTGGCTGCCGCTTTCTCCTTTGCGTTTCCCTGAGCCGGTCAAAAGGACAGAGCGATACCGACCCCGCTCATCTTCGTGCTTGAAGAATTCCCTCACGTACGCCTCGGTATATGGGCCATAGACGGGAAAGAAGGGCGTGTCGTCCGTCTTGCCGTAGTACAGGATCGTCTGGTGAATGGGGCCGAAGCGCTTTGCGGCGCTGTTGGACGCGGTTCGCCGCCAGATGATCTCGTTGCGGAAATGCTGCCGACCGAAGATTTCATCGAGCGCGACCTTCAGGTAGTGGCTGGCTGCCTGGTCGCAATGGAGAAAGAGTGAGCCGGTCGGACGCAGCACCCGGTGCATCTGTCGCAGCCGTTTCATCATCCAATCGACGTAGTAGTCGATGCCGCCTTTCCAGCGGTCCTTGAAGGATCGAATCTCGGCCTCGTCGCCCCAGATCACTTCGTAGTCGCGGTTCGAGAAGAACGGCGGATCGAGATAGATCATGTCGATGCACTCGTCCGGGAACTCTTCGAGGAGCTCGAGGTTGTCGTCCCGGTAGAGGACACCCGTATCGACATAGCGCAGAGCAGCCGCCATGGACGCCAAGATTCGCCACCCCCCAGCCGCAGACCTGCGGCAGACCGAAAAGTTGCATGAGGCGTATCTAAACCCCTCATCCCGCTTTCTAGAGCGGTTCCCGTCCGATCCAAGCCGCAAAGGTTGATCGGGCAATACTCAGAGAAGCCCCGCGACGTTTGCCTAGAACGCCCTAGCTTTTGGGCTTCGCCGCCCGTCGCAGCAGCGAATCCCATGCCTTTCGCTCGACCGGCTCATAGGGCTTGCCGGTCTTCGGGTTGATGCCTTTGGGCGTCGTCTTCTGCTTCCGGGGCTCATCGGCCATGACCAAAGGCTAGCTCCCCTCTCGGCCTGTGGCAGGGACCTGGCTCTCGTCAGCCCAAGCCAGGTCCCTGCCCGAATGGGCCTAGCGGTTCTTGATCGTCGAGAGCAGCGGAACTACCTCAGAGCACGGGTTGATCGTCATGACGGCTTGCCTCCTTCTCATTGCTAAAGACTTCCTGATTAAAAGGAAAAGACCTTAGCAATCAAAAGGGGCTGTTACCCCGTGGGCCGGTTACCGCTAGGTTTTTGCCGCAAACGAATTGGCCATACCGATTGAGGAACGTCGAAATACCGGGTGGCCGCGAGAGGAGCAGAGGGTGGCCACAGGGCGTCAGCTAAAGAAGAAGGCGAGCAAGAAGTCGGATCTGCCTCTCAAGGAGAGGCTCATCAAGGCGATGGGCCACAACCTGCGCGTCCGAATCCTTGCCTACATGAATGACCGGCCCTGGAGCCCCAGGGAACTCGCGGATGAGCTAGACGAGGGCCTCAGCCAGGTCAGCTACCACGTCAAAGTCCTCAAAGACTTCGCGCTCATCGAGTTGGTCAGGACCGAGCCGCGGCGCGGGGCCGTCGCGCACTACTACCGCGCCACCCACCGAGCGTTTATGCCTTCGAGCGTCACCAAGAAGTTCCCCAAGTCGGGCCGGCGCTTGATGGTCGTGGAGACCATCGAAGACGCGAACATGGACGTTGCCGCTTCGCTCGAGTCGGGGAAGTTCGACGAGCGCGACGACTACCACGTCAGCTATACGCCGGGGAATCTGGACGCCAAGGCGCGCGAGGCCGCCGAGAAGCTGGCCGACAAACTCGTCGAGGACTTTCTCCAGCTCGGGGCTGACTCGGCCGAGCGGGTAGCGAACGGCGAAAGCGAGGGGCCGCTCATCCCAACCAGCGTGTCCATCCTGGTCTTCGGGTCGGAGCAGGCCGAGAAGGAGAAACCGCAAAAGAAACGGGCGTCCCGCAAGCGGGCCAAAAAGCGGAGCTGAAAGCCATGAACCTCGCCCTGGTAGAGCTAGTCATCCCTGCCGTCTCGACGGTCAAGCATCGCTAGGTCGAGGACGCAAGGGGGAGCTTCAACTAAACGACTACCTGCGGTTCTTGCCTTCCTGCATAAGCTCCTGACATGGGCAGGGAGGCCTGCATCTTCTGTGGGATGCCAGCAAACAGTGGAGAGCACCTGCTGCCGGATTGGCTACGCACGGTCCTCCCCTCTGACGATCCAATCGTGCACTACCGGGTGGCTGGCGGTGCCAAGGAAAAGTCGTGGAAGAAGAAGCCGTTTAGAGAACAGACTTGGGTTGTCTGCTACGACTGCAACCACGGCTGGATGAGCAGGCTTGAGGGGGCCGTAAAGCCAATCTTGTCTCCAGCAATCGCCCGGGAGCGGGAATGTCGCTTCGACCTACGCGAACAGTGGCTCGCAGCCATCTGGGCCGTCAAGACGGTCTACGTATTTCAGGCCCAAGCGCCGGAGCTGCTCGCGCCCGTCATGCATCCGGTCCTGCTCAAGGAAAACGGCAAACCACCCCAGCAAGTCAGCGTTTGGCTTGGTTCTCATTACAGGGCGCTTGACGATCCCGTTAGCTGCGCCTATTTGCAGAAGCCGCTAACGCTTGTTCCAGACAATAAGCACTTCAAAGAGCCTGCGGACTTTGGATACGTCGGATTTCTCGCCGTCGGGGGCCTCTCGTTCCTCGTGGTCGGCCACCGCTTCGGGAACTACGTGGAAATCGCCCTCGGGTAGAAGGGGGAGCATCCCGCCGGGGAACTGCTCACCAAGATTTGGCCCGCGTCCCAGCGGGTCGTTGCTTGGCCGCCGCCCCTCCTCATGGATAGGGAACTTCTCGATGTCATCCTCGATACCGAGACGCTTCCGCTCGGGTTCGACATTCGAGTCTTCCCTGGACGCCATCACGAAGCGCCCTTCCGAGACGCGTATTGACAGTCCCAGAGCCAGGCGCGAAACGTGCCTGAAGTCTGCTTGCCATGCGGTTTGCAGTCTACATACCTTGACGGCATATGTGTGAGCCCGATCACGTTGCGGAGCCGCAAATACCGCCACGGTTCCGCGCTTGCTCACAAAACGCACATATTTCATCCCTGTCCTGATCGCCTGCGTCGCTTTCCCCGCGGTAGCCCTTGCCGCCACCGGCGAGGATCCCGCGGCGCCACGGATCGGCGTCGCCGAGGCGGTGCCCGCCAAGCTCAGCGCCCTGCACCGTCCCGTCGCCCGCTTCCACAAGACGATCCGCACCACCGTCAAGCGCATGGAAGCCAAGCGCCGCGCTGAAGCTCGCCGCGAAAGGCGCGAACTCTACGCAACTCTCCCGGGAGGCGTCTCGCGGGAAACCCTCGACGCAATCGCCGCCTGCGAGTCCGGCGGCGACCCCACGATCGTCTCCGCCGACGGCAGCTACCGAGGCAAGTACCAGTTCTCTTTCGAAACCTGGGCTTCCGTCGGCGGCTCCGGCGACCCGGCCCAAGCTTCCGAGCAGGAGCAGGACTACCGCGCGGCTCTCCTGTATGCCGCCTCGGGCTCCAGCCCCTGGCCAGTCTGCGGCTGATCGCCGAGGGGATCGGGTGGTACCCGGTCTCTCCCCTACGATCGTGCCGATGAGCGAGGCCGTCCCCACGCCGGACCCGAAGGGGCCGAAGCGAAAGCCTCCCAAGGAGGCGATCGCCGAGGCCAGGGTCAGGGCGCCGACGCGGGGTAACAGGAAGCTCGAGGCCTTCCTCGAGGCGGTCAACGACGACGAGCAGGTGCGCGCCTGGTGGTACATGGCGCAGGTCCATGCCGAGCGGCTGGGGATGTCGGACCACTCCTGGGTCCACACCCAGATCGTGCTCAACATCGCCCTGCGGCTGCTGCGCCTGCTGGTCAAGGCCGGGGTCGAGCCGGCGACGGTCGCCGATCACGGCATGTCGCCCCGCGATGCCGAGGTGGTCGTCGCGGGCGGCGCCCTGCTGCACGACGTCGGCATGTCGATCCACCGCACCGACCACGAGGCCTACAGCCTCTTCCTCGCCAACGGCGCCCTCGAGCGGCTGCTCGCCGATTGCTACCGCGAGCCGGAGCGGACGGTCGTCGCTTCCGAGATCCTGCACGCCGTCATCGGCCACCGCCGCCGCGGCGAGCCCTACACGCTGGAGGCGGGGGTGGTCAGGGTCGCCGACGCCCTCGACATGGCGCAGGGCCGCACCCGGATCCCGCTGGAAGCGGGACAGGAGGGCATCCACTCGATCTCGGCCGCCGCGATCGACGAGGTGCGGATCGAGGCGGGGGAGACGCGGCCGCTGCGGATCGAGATCGAGCTCAACAACTCAGCCGGCATCTTCCAGGTCGACGACCTGCTGGCGACGAAGATCCGCGGCACCCCGC
>CAMLQY010000015.1 GCA_946482365.1 uncultured Actinomycetes bacterium | reverse complement strand
CCACACCCCCCCCCCCTCCCCCCCGGGGGGGGGCCCCCATTCCCCCCCCCCCCCCCCCCGGCCCGGGTGGGGGCCCCCCCCGCCGGGGCCCCACCCAACCTAAAGCTGCTGGATCTCGGCCGCGATGTCCGCCGCAGCCTGCTTCGCGTCAGCGAACAGCATCGAAGTATTCGCTTCGTAGAAGAGGTCGTTGTCGATGCCGGCGAAGCCGGGGCTGAGCGAGCGCTTGATCACGATCACCTGCTGGGCCTGGTCGACTTCGATGATCGGCATTCCCGCGATCGGGCTGTCGGGGTCGTTCTTGGCAGCCGGGTTGGTGACGTCGTTGGCGCCGACGATGACCGCGACGTCGGTGCGCGGCATCTCCGGGTTGATCTCCTCCATCTCCTTCAGCTGCTCGTAGGGCACGTCGGCCTCGGCGAGGAGGACGTTCATGTGGCCGGGCATGCGGCCCGCGACCGGGTGGATCGCGTAGCTGACCGTGACGCCGCGCTGCTCCAGCTCGTCGCCGACCTCTTTGATCGCGTGCTGGGCCTGGGCCACGGCGAGGCCATAGCCGGGCACGATCACGACCGAGTCGGCGTAGGCGAGCTTGATCGCCGCGTCCTGAGCGCCGATCGAGGTGTGTGGGCGTTCCTCCGTGCTGCCCCCGCCGCCCGAGGGCGCGCCGCCGAAGCCGGCGAAGAGGACGTTGCCGACCGAGCGGTTCATCGCGGTCGCCATCTCCATCGTCAGGATCGTTCCCGAGGAGCCGACCAGGGTGCCGGCGACGATCAGCGCCACGTTGTCGAGGGCAAAGCCCGCGGCGGCGGCGGAGAGGCCGGTGAAGGCGTTGAGCAGCGAGATCACGACCGGCATGTCGGCGCCACCGATCGGCAGCACGACGAGGTTGCCGAGCAGCCCTGCGGCGAGCAGGATCGCGATGAAGATCGCCTGGTTGGGATCGTCATTGTTGACCGCGATGCTGACGCAGGCGGCGACGATGCCGATCAGCAGCACGGCGTTGACCACCTGCTGGCCGGGGACGGCGAGGGGCCGGGTCGGGATCAGGTCCTGGAGCTTGGCGAAGGCGATGTTCGAGCCCCAGAAGGAGACCGAGCCGACGACCGCGGCGAAGAGGACCGGGATCAGCTCGTCGAGGGGGATCTCGTGGCCGAGCGAGATCCCGTGGCGGATCTCCGACCAGGCGATCAGGGCGACGGCACCGCCGCCGACGCCGTTGTACAGCGCCACCATCTGCGGCATCTCGGTCATCTGGACCCGTATCGAGGCGACCACGCCGACGGCGGTGCCGATGCCGAGCCCGAGCACGATCAGGCCCCAGTTGCCGATGCCGTCGAGCAGCAGCGTCGCAACCACGGCGATCGCCATGCCGGCGGCGGCGACCAGGTTGCCCTGCTTCGCGGTCGTCGGGTGGGTGCCGCGCCGCACCCCGATGATGAAGAGCGAGAAGGCGACGATGTAGAGCGCGGTGACTGCGTCGCCGCCGGGCTCGAGGACCGCGAGGAGGCTCATTTACCGCCCCCGGGTTTCGCCTCGGCGTCGGCCTTGGGTTTCGGCTTTTTCGAGAACATGCCGAGCATTCGGTCGGTGACCATGAAGCCACCGACGATGTTGATCGCGCCGAAAGCGATCGCGATCGTGCCGATCGTGTACTCGAGGCCGTCGTTGGCGAAGCCGACGACGATCAGCCCGCCGAGCATGACGATGCCGTGGATCGCGTTGGTCTGCGACATCAGCGGGGTGTGCAGCGTCGTCGGCACCTTCGAGATCACCTCGAAGCCGACAAAGGCGGCGAGGACGAAGATCGTGATCTCGGTCATCAAGTCCATCTACTTGGCCGCCCTCTCGTTCTTGATCTCGCCGCCGTGCGTGATGCAGGCGGCGGCGACGATGTCGTCCTCGAAGTCGAGCGTCAGCTCGCCCTCCTCGGAGACCAGCAGGCCGAGCAGGTTCTCGAGGTTCTTGGCGTACAGCTGCGACGCCGGCATCGGCATCTCGCTGGCGAGGTTGCGCGGGCCGATCACCTTGACGCCGTTCTCGGCGACGGTCTGCCCGGCCTCGGTCAGCTCGCAGTTGCCACCGGTCTCCGCGGCGAGGTCGACGATCACCGAGCCGGGCTGCATGCCGCGTACCGCCTCGGCGGTGATCAGCAGCGGCGCCGGCCGGCCGGGGATCGCGGCGGTGGTGACGATCACGTCCTGCTTGGCGGCGTTCTCGCCGAGCGCGTCGCGCACCTGCGCGTTCTCCTCGTCGGTGAGCGGGCGGGCATAGCCGCCCTCCCCCTCCGCGTCGGGGATGAAGTCCAGTTCGAGCGGGCGGCCGCCGAGCGAGGCGATCTGCTCCCAGGCGGCGCGGCGGATGTCGAAGCCGGTGACGATCGCACCGAGGCGCTTGGCCGTGGCGACGGCCTGCAGGCCCGCGACGCCGGCGCCGAGGACGAGGACCTTGGTCGGCGGGACCGTGCCGGCGGCGGTGGTCATCATGCCGAAGAAGCGGCCCGACTCGCGGGCGGCGATCAGGGTCGCGGCGTAGCCGGCCGCGGCGGCCTGCGAGGAGAGGGCGTCCATCGCCTGGGCGCGCGTGGTGCGCGGGATCGCCTCCATCGCGAAGCTGGTGACGCCGGCCTGGGCCAGGGCGTTGTTGGTCTCGGCCGCCGTCCACGGCGAGAGGTGGCCGATGAGGAGCTGGCTGGACTGGAGACGACCGATCTCGGCGGCGGAAGGGGCGGCGACGCGAAGGACCACGTCGGCGCCCCACGTAACCTCGCCCTCAACGACGTCTGCCCCGGCCTCGGCGTACTGGGAATCGGGATGGCCGGCTGCGTCGCCGGCGCCGCTCTCGACCAGCACCTCGACCTTCTCGTTCGAGGCGAGGGACTTGACGACGTCAGGGACGAGCGCGACCCGGCGCTCCCCCTCGGCGGTCTCTTTCGGTACTCCGATCTTCATACGGCGCGGCGGGGGAGACTACGCGATGAGAGCGGCGAGGCGCTCCAACGTATGCAGCTGCTCGCTGCGCTCGGCGTGGACCGGGGAGACGATGAGGCGGTCGATGCCGGCGCCGCGGAAGCGCTCGACCCGCTCGGCGACCTCGGCCTCGGTGCCGACCAGCGAGGTCGCCTCGACGACCTCGTCGGGGACGGCCTCGAAGGCGCCGGCGCGGTCGCCGTCCTGGAAGCGTCGCTGGACCTCGTCGGCGACGTCGCCGAAGCCGAAGCGGTGGGCGAGGTCGACGTAGAAGTTGGTCTTGCGGCTGCCCATGCCGCCGAAGTAGAGGACGAGGCCGGCCTTGACGACCGCCTTCGCCGCCTCGAGGTCGCCGTCGATCGCGACCTGCAGCGACGGGGACACCTCGAGGTCGGAGCGCTGCCGCCCGCCCTTGGCGAAGCCGGCCTCCAGGTGCTCCCCCCAGGTCTCCTGGAAGGCGTCGACGCTGAAGAAGATCGGGATCCAGCCGTCGGCGACCTCAGCCGCCAGCTCGACCGATTTGCGCCCGATCGCGCCGACGAAGACCGGTATCCGGTTGCGCTCGGGGTGGAAGTTGAGCTTCAGCGCCTTGCCCTCGCCACCGGGTAGAGGCAGCTGGTAATGCTCGCCCTGGTGATCCACCGGCCCTTCGCGGGCGACGATCTCGCGCACCACTTCGATGTACTCGCGGGTGCGGCCCCAGGGCTTTGCGTAGGGGACGCCGTACCAGCCTTCGGAGACCTGCGGGCCGGAGGGGCCGAAGCCGAAGATGAAGCGGCCTCCGGAGAGCTTGTCGATCGTCGCCCCGGCCATCGCCGCAGCGGCGGGCGGGCGGGCGGGGACCTGCATGATCGCGGCGCCGAGGTTGATCTTCTCGGTCTGCCCGGCCAGCCAGGCGAGCACGCTAACCACGTCGGAGCCGTAGGACTCCGCCGCCCAGACCGACTCGTAGCCGGCCGCCTCGGCGGCGTGGACCACCTCGAGCGCGTCCTCGCCCGCGGGGCCGATGCCCCAGTAGCCCAGGTTGAGTCCCAGCTTCAGTGCCATCCGAGTCGGACCCTATTGAATAGGCGACGATGACGGCTGCAGCGACCGAGCGGGGACTGTCCAGCGCGACCGCGGCGAAGCGGCTGCGCGAGCTCGGCCCGCCGTCCGAGACCTCCTCGCGATCGGTCTCGAGCATCGTCGCCGGCAACGTCTTCACCCTGTTCAACGCGATCATCGGCGGGTTCTTCGTCCTCATCCTCTCCCTGGGCCTCTTCGCCGACGCGGTCTTCGGCCTGATCGCGATCCTCAACTCCTACATCGGGATCCGCCAGGAGCTGAAGGCCAAGCGGACGCTGGACGAGCTGGCGGTCCTGGTCGCGCCTCACGCGAAGGTCCTCCGCGACGGCGCGGTCCAGAGCCTGCTGGCGGAGGAGGTCGTTCCCGGCGACGTGGTCAGGATCGAGCCCGGCGACCAGCTCGTCGCCGACGGCGAGACGATCGAGAGCCGCGGGATGACGCTGGACGAGTCGCTGCTGACCGGCGAGGCCGACGGGGTGCGCAAGCAACCCGGCGACCGGGCGCTGTCGGGGTCCTTCTGCATCTCCGGGTCGGGCTACTACTCGGTCGACGCCGTGCGGGAGGAGAGCTACGCCGGCCAGCTGGCCGGCGAGGCTCGCGCCTTCCGTCATCCGCCCTCCCCCCTGCAGGAGGAGGTGAACCGGGTGATCGTCGCCTGCACCTACGCGATGGTGCCGCTGGCGGCGATCCTGCTCCTCGTCTTCCAGGTGCGCAGCATCGACCTGGTGGACGCCGCCCAGACGGCGACCGCCGGCCTCGTGACCCTGATCCCGGAGGGCCTGGTGCTGCTGATGAGCGTCACCTTCGCCGTTGCTGCGGTGCGGCTGGCTCGCAAGGACACGCTGGTGCAGCAGATGAGCGCGACCGAGAGCCTCGCCGCGGTCGACACGATCTGCGTCGACAAGACCGGCACGCTGACCGACGGCGAGCTGCGCCTGATCGGCGTCGAGGTGACCGAGGGCCTGGAGCCGGCGGCCGCGCACGCCGCACTCGGGCGCTTCGCCGCCAGCGCCGGCGACCGCAACCGCACCCTGGAGGTGATCGGCGAGCAATTCCCGGGCGAAGCGGGACAGGTTGCCGGCGAAGTGCCGTTCTCCTCGGAGTGGAAGTGGAGCGGCTTGCGGATCGGCTCCACCACGTACGTGCTCGGCGCCCCCGACGTGCTCGCCGCGGCCGGGGCCCTGGCGCTTCCGCCGGGACTGGCCCGCGTGCTCGAGCGGGAGACCGCCGCGGGCCGCCGGGTCGTCGCCTTCGGCGAAGCCAGCGAGCCGCTGCCGGCGGACCCCTCGCAAGGGGCGCCGCGAACGACACCCGTCGCCCTGGTCGTGCTGGAGGAGACGCTGCGGTCCGACGCAGCGGAAACGGTCGCGTTCATGCGCGAGGAGGACGTCGACCTGAAGCTGATCTCCGGCGACGCACGAGCGACGGTGGCCGCGGTCGCGGCGGCGGTCGGGGTGCCGGCGGACGCCGGCACGATCGAGGGCGACGAGCTGCCGGAGGATCCCCAGGAGCTGGCCGAGGCGGCGCGGCGAAACACCGTCTTCTGCCGGATCAAGCCGGAGCAGAAGAAAGCTCTGGTCGGGGCGCTCGCCGCCTCCGGGCGCTACACCGCGATGATCGGCGACGGGGTCAACGACGTACCGGCCCTGAAGCAGGCCCGGCTGGCGGTGGCGATGGGCTCGGGCGCACAGGTGACCAAGGGGGTGGCCGACGTGGTCCTGCTCAAGGACGAGTTCGCGCGCCTGCCGCAGGCGGTCGCCGAGGGCCGCCGCATCGCCCGCAACATCCACCGGCTCGGGCGGCTCTACCTGACCAAGTCCGTCTACGCCGCGGCGCTGATCCTGCTCGTCGCCATCCCCGGCTTCGCCTTCCCCTTCCTCCCCCGCCACCTCACCCTGGCCGTGCTCCTGACAATCGGCATCCCCTCCTTCGTCCTCGCCCTGGCGCCCTCCGACGGCCCGCTCTACCGCGGCCGGCTGCTGCGAGCGCTCGTCGCCTTCGCCGTGCCGGCGGGCGTCGCCACCGCCCTCGGCTCGATCCTCTCCTTCTTCCTCGTCGACACGGTCCTCGGCGGCAGCCTGGAGGGAGGCCGCACCGCGGCGACGACGACCCTGATAGTGCTCGGCCTCTGCTTCATCCTCCTGCTCGAGCGCGGGCCGGGGCGCGAGCACATCGCGATCCAGAGCTACATGCTCGCGATGGTGGCGGGGCTGGGCGCGCTGTACGCCCTGATCCTGGCGGCCGCCCCGGTTCGCGACTTCTTCGAGATGACCCTGCTCGGCCCGACCCAGTGGTTCATGACCCTGTTCTCCGCGGCGGTGGGCCTGACGATCGCCAGCATTCTCTGGCGGCTCTCGCTAATCGAAGCCTGGGAAGCGCCGGTCAGTCCCGAGGCGGAAGCACGAACTGACTGACGATCATGCTGGCGGCGAGGCGCGGCTCCTCGCCTTGGCGCACTCGCTCGATCTTGACCTCTATGACGACGGTGCTCTTGCCCGTGTGCAGGGGGGTGGCGACGGCGACGATCTCGTCGCCGAGAAGACCCGCGGCGAAGACGTTGAGCTTCAGCTCGATCGTGGTGAAGTTGTGGGCGGGCGGGATGTTGCGGAAGGTCGCCCAGGCGGCGACCGTGTCGCCGAGGGCGGTCCAGACCCCGCCGTGGACGTAACCGCCGGGGTGCAGGTGGCGCTTGTCGACGACGATGCGGCCGCTGGCGAAGGAGTCCTCGATCTCCAGCGGCTCGATGCCGAGGTCGCCGGGGAAGCTGCCGGGCAGGAAGTCGCGGACGTGCTCCGGCTCGAGGACCGAGCGATCTGCGGACGGGGACTGGCTCACGGCCGGAGAGCGTATGCGTCGGGCTCCAGCCGCGCCGTGCGGCGGCGGTAGGCGCTCCACGTCCAGGGCCAGTTGCTCGGGTCGTTGCCGTTCTCGTCCACGTACCAGTTGCTGCAGCCGCTGTGCCAAACGGTCTTTGCGAGGGCGGTGCGGAGCTCGCGGTCGAACTCCGCGGCGGCCTCCGGCCGCACCTCGATTCGCTCGGCGCCCGCCGCCTCCATCTCGCCGAGAGCGGCGAGGACGTGCCCGATCCCGCACTCGAGCGTGTTGACCACCGAGCCGGTGCCGCCGTTGGTGTTCGGCCCGTAGAGCAGGAACATGTTGGGGAAGCCCGGCACGGTGAGGCCGAGGTAGGCGCGCGGCACCTCCCCCCATGCCTCGGCAAGCGTGCGCCCCCCGAGGCCCGCTATCTCCATCGGGGCGACGAAGTCGTGGCTGGCGAAGCCGGTGGCGAGGACGATCGCGTCGGCGGGCCGCTCGGTGCCATCGGCGTCGCGGATGCCGCTCGCCGTCACCGACCCGATCCCCGCGTCGACCAGCTCCACGTTGGGCTCGGCCAGGGCGGGGTACCACTCGTCGGTCAGCATGATCCGCTTGCAGCCGACCTCGTCGCTCGGGGTCACCCTGCGGCGCAGCTCCGGGTCGGAGATCGCCGAGCTGATCTGGCGCCTGGCGATCGCCCGCAGGATCGGCAGCAGCCAGCGCCGGCTGGTCATCGCCGCCGCGCCGAACTCCTGAAAGGCGTAGACCGAGGCCCGGTCGAGGCGGCGCAGGGCGGGGAAGCGCTTGTAGAGGGCGCGCTCCAGCGGCGAGTACTCGCGGTCGCCCTTGGGGAAGGTCCAGCCGGGCGAGCGCTGGTAGACGTCGAGCCGGGCGACTTCGGGCTGGATCGCCGGCACCACCTGGATCGCGCTGCAGCCGGTGCCGACCACAGCGACGCGCTTGCCGCTCAGGTCGACGTCGTGACGCCACTCGGCGGTGTGGAAGGCGGGGCCCTCGAAGCTGTCCAGGCCGGGCAGCGGGGGGACCTTGGGCACCGAGAGCTGGCCGCAGGCGGTGAGCAGCACGTCCGCCTCGTGCGGCCCGGCGCTGGTCTCAAGCAGCCAGCGGCCGCGCTCCTCCCCGTCCCAGCGGGCGGACTTCACCTCGACGCCGGTACGGACCCTGTCGAGGACGCCGAAGCGACGGGCGACGCCCTCGACGTAGGCGCGGATCTCCGGCCCGGGCGAGTAGCGCCGTGACCAGCTGTTGGGCGCGAAGGAGTACTCGTAGAGGTGGGAGGGGATGTCGCAGGCGGCGCCGGGGTAGGTGTTGTGCTGCCAGACCCCGCCGACCCGCTCGCCCTTCTCGAAGACGGTGACGTCCTCGTAGCCCTCGCGCTTCAGCATCACCGCAGCGCCGACGCCGCCGAAGCCGCCGCCGACCACGGCGACCGAGGGCCGCCGGTCAGACACCGAAGCCCCCCAGGCCGAAGTCGCCGAAGGGCTCGTCGCGCTCGCGCACGGCCTCCTTGAAGCCCGCCTCCGCCGCGCGGCGGACGAAGGCATGGCCCTCCTCGGTATGACGCGTGATGCCGTCGAAGAAGGTCCCCAGCACCTGGGTCTGGTGCAGGCCCTGGGCGTAGAGGCTCTGGTTGACCAGCATCTTCATCATCACCAGCTGGTTGACCGGCATGCGGGCGACGCGCTCGAGCAGGGCCTCGAAGCGCTCGTCCAGCTCGGCGGCGGGGGCCGACTCGGTCGCCAAGCCCCACTCCACCGCCTGCTCGCCGGTGAGCGAGTCTCCGGTGAGCAGCAGGCGCTTCGCCCGCATCGGGCCGACCCTGGCCGCCCAGAGCGCCGTCGTCGGCGAGCCCCAGACCCGCGCAGGCGGGTAGCCGATCTTGGCGTCGGCGGCGACCACCAGAAGGTCCGAGCAGAGCGCCATGTCGGTGCCGCCGGCGACGCAGTAGCCGTGCACCTTGCAGAGCACCGGCTTCTCGGAGTGGAAGAGGCTCATGAAGCCGCGCACGTTGCGCCACATGAACTGGAAGTCGGTGACCGGGTCCCAGTTCGAGTCGGGCGCGTGGTTGGCGGCGATCACAGCCGGGTCGAGCGGCGAGCCCTTGGGTGCCTCAATGCCCTCAAGGCCAGCCATGTCTCCCTCGGCCGAGGCGACCAAGTCATAGCCGCCGCAGAAGCCGCTGCCGTTGCCGGAAAGCGCGATGACGTGGATCTCCGGATCGAGATTCGCCCGCTCCACACAAGCCGCGATCTCCGCCGGCATCCGCAGCGTGATCCCGTTCCCCCGCTCGGGCCGGTTCAGGGTGATGCGGGCGACCCGATCGCCGGTCTCGTAGGTGAGGGTCGTCAGATCCATTTCGCCCGCTCACTGGCGACTTACTCGGCTATATGCCGAGTAAGTCGCCAATCGCAGCTCAGTTCATGCGTTCAACAACCATTGCCTTGCCCTGGCCGCCTGCGACACACATGGTCTCGATGCCGACCTGGAGGTCGTCGGTCTCCATCACGTTGAGCAGGGTGCCCATGATGCGGGCGCCGGTCATGCCGAAGGGGTGGCCGAGGGCGATCGCGCCGCCGTGGGTGTTGAGCTTCTCCAGCGGGATGTCGCACTCGTCCATGATCGGGATCACCTGGGCGGCGAAGGCCTCGTTGAGCTCGACCGTGTCGACGTCGTCGATCGTCATCCCGGCGCGGTCGAGCACCTTCTTGATCGCGCCGATCGGGGCGACGCCCATGTACTCGGGCTCGTTGCCCCAGGTGGCGGCGGTGACGATGCGGGCCCGCGGAGTGAGGCCGAGCTCCTTGGCCTTGGTGTCGCTCATCAGCAGCACCGCGGCGGCGCCGTCGTTGAGCGGGCAGGAGTTGCCGGCGGTGACGCCGCCGCCGCCGAAGGCCTCGGGCAGTTCGGAGAGCTTCTCCAGGGTCGAGGAGGCGCGCGGGCCGTCGTCCTTGGCGACCTCGGTGCCGTCGGGCAGCCTCACCGGGACGATCTCGCGGTCGAAGAAGCCGTCCTCCTGGGAGCGGACGGCCAGTTCCTGCGAGCGCTGCGCGAACTTGTCCATGTCGGCGCGGCTGACCTCATAGCGTTCGGCGACGTTGACAGCCGTCAGGCCCATGTCGATGTAGGCGTTGGGCTGCCCGTTCTCGCCGATCAAGTTCGGGTTGCGGTCGTCGACGCGCGCAGGCTCTGCAGTTTCGTTGTAGCGGCTCACCCACTCGACCCCGGCGGCGATGTAGACGTCGCCCTCGCCAGCCTTGATCGCGTTGCCGGCGTGGCGGATCGCGTCGAGGCTGGAGGAGCAGTAGCGCGAGACGGTGACCCCGTTGACCTCCTGCGGCAGCTTCTCGGAGAGCAGCGAGACGATGCGGCCGATGTTGAAGGCCTGCAGCCCCTGCGGCATGCCACAGCCGCAGAAGAGGTCTTCGACCGAGGCGGGGTCGACCTCGGGATTGCGCTCGAGCAACTGGTCGACGACGTAGGCCGCCGTCTCGTCGGGGCGCAGCTGGGCGAGCGAGCCCTTGAAGGCACGGCCGATAGGGGTGCGGACGGTGTCGACTATCACTGCCTCGGGCATTTGGGCGTTCTCCTTCGAGCGGGGGTCGGGAAGTGCGGGCGCAGGGTAGTGGATTAACGTAGCGGCGATGTCGCTGGACGGGCTGAGGGCGTGGATCGGGGTGGTCGAGCGCAAGCTCACCATGCGCACGCGTGTCTTCCTGGTCCTCGTCGCGATCGCCATCGGCGGCGCGGGCACCGGCATCTACCTCGCGATCGACGCCCATGACAGCGCGGTGAGCGAGGCTGAGCTTCAGGCCGTGCGGGACGAACTGGCGGGAAGCGCGACCGAAACCGCCGGGGCTGACGTCACCCAGCTCGAAACCGAACTCGAGGCCCTTCGGGCCGAAGTCGAAGCTCTGAAGAGCGAACCGGAAACCGGCCGCGACGGCGCCGCCACCGTGCCGCAGGAATCCGCTGGCGGCACGGGCGGCGCGAGCGGCGGCATAACGCCGCAACCGCAGCAGCAGGGCAGTTTGACGGAACAAGCCGAACGATCGGACGACGACGCCAAGAGATAGCAGTTAGTGCGTATTCGCATTTAGTTCCCCGTCGCGTCCCCTCACTGCGTTACATTCGCCGCAATTCGATCTCGCGAACATCGCGAGCTCTGCCGTCCAGGCAGTGAAAGGAGAGCCTCCGATGCCCGAGGGTTACTGCGTCAAGGAGCGCAAGAAGGTCGAGATCAAAGACGCCAAACAGGTGACGATGAAGAACGGTCGCCCGGCAATCCAAGGTACTTGCCCCGACTGCGGCACGAAGATCTTCAAGATCGGAAAACTCTAGGAAGACCGAGAGCGTCCACGGCCGGGTCCGGCCGGCGGGACGAGCTGGCGAATCTCGGCGAGCAGCCGGGCCGCCAGCTCGGTGGGCTGCTCGCCCGGCTGGGCCTGACCGCCGGCAGGCTCGAAGAAACGGGTGCTGACCCGTGGGCGGCGGGGAAAGCGCGTATAGCCGGTCGTTCCCTCGATCGCGACGCAGACGAGCTTCGCCTCGGGCACTTCGAGCGCGAGGCGACCGACTCCGCTGCGCGCCCGCAGCACCTTGCCGCGTGAGCGCGTCCCCTCCGGGAAGACGCCGATGCAGGCGCCGCGGCGCAGCTCCTCGATCGCCCGTGCCAGGGCGTCGGCGTCCCCCGCGCCCCGCTCGATCGGTATCTGGCCCATGCCGTCGAGCACCGGGCCCAGGCCGCGCACCTTCCAGAGGTCCGATTTCGCCAGCGCCTTGACCTGGCGCCGGCGGATCGCCGCGACCCCGACAGTGACCGGGTCCCAGTGGCTGTCGTGATTGCCGACGACGAGCACGGGCCCGCTCTCGGGCAGGACCTCGAGCCCCTCGACCCGGAGCCGTCCCCACACCGACGCCGGCCGGCATATCGCCATCGCCGTCCTGTACATCGGGCTCGGCTCACCCGGGGGCGGGCCGGTCCCGATGCCGTCGTCTGTTCGCGCCGTGGCCTCCACCGGGAGCGGGACCGTACCCGATCCCCACCGTTCTTCCGCAAAGCGACGTCAAAGTGATGGATGTCACGTAGTCGAGGTGGCCGGCAGTCGAAGGTAAGCGTCTCGTTTCTGCGCACCCCTGCTCGCAATCCCCCGGCTGTGCCAATCCCAACTATCTAAAGTGTCAACTGTGACGCAGAAGCCACTCGAGCTCATCCTCGCTCGCAACCTGATGTCTGCGCTCTCGACGCCGGCCTTCCTGGTCGACGAGGGCGGCGTCCTCGTCTTCTACAACGAAGCGGCCGGGATGCTGCTCGGCAAGCGCTTCGAGGAGCTGGGGACCGTCGGGCCGGAGGAGTGGGGATCGCTCTTCGGGCCCTTCGACGAGAGCGGCGAGCCGATTCCCTACGACGAGCTGCCCCTGGTGGTCGCGGTCCGCAACGGCAGGCCCGCACACGCCGACTTCGAGATCAGCTCCGTCGACGGCGCCCGCCACCAAGTCGAGGCCTCGGCCTTCCCGATCCTCACCGCACATGGCTCACAGGGCGCGATAGCGGTGTTCTGGCCCGCCGGCTCGAGCAACGGGGCGGGGCGCTGAGATGAAGGTCAAGCTCTGGGGCACGCGCGGATCGATCCCCTCCCCGGGAGCGGAGACGATCCGCTACGGCGGCAACACCTCCTGCGTCGGCGTCACCCTCTCCGACGGCTCGATGCTGGCGCTCGACGCCGGCACGGGCATTCGCAACCTCGGCCTCTGCCTCGCCGCCGAGCCGGCCCGGCTGCACATCCTGCTCACGCACCTCCACCTCGACCACATCCAGGGGCTGGTCTTCTTCGCCCCGGCCTTCCACGCCCAGACGGAGATCGTCATCTGGGGGCCCGCTTCTCCCGAGGCCTCGCTGCGAGACCGCATCGCCCGCTACATCTCGGCCCCGCTCTCACCGGTCGAGGTGCGCGAGCTTCCCTGCGACGTCTCCTTCCGGCACTGCCCCGAGGCCGAGTGGGAGATCGGCCCGGCACGGATCCGCGCCGCCTCCGTAGCCCATCGCGGCCCGACCCTCGGCTACCGGATCGACGACGGCGATTCCTCGCTTGCCTACATCCCGGACCACGAGCCGGCGCTCGGCGCCGACATCGACGCGCTCGAGGAAGACTGGATCTCCGGCCTGGGCCTGGCGCGCAACGCATCGCTGCTGATCCACGACGGCCAGTACACGGATGCGGAGTACCCGGACCACATCGGCTGGGGCCACTCCTCGCTCACACACGCGATCTCCTTTGCTCGCCGCGCAGGCGCCGAGCGCACGCTCCTCTTCCACCACGACCCGATGCACACCGACGCACAGCTCGACGCCCTGGGCCTCGCCGCCCGGGAGCGCTGGGCGCAGGCCGGCGGTGCCGAGGGGGGCATGGAGCTCGCCGCAGAGGGCGCCGAATTCGAGCTTCCCGCAAGGGCCGCCAGCACCGCCCCTGCAACCTGAGTGCCAGAAAAGGGGCTGCGTGTGGTGCCGCGCTACGCTGCGACGCTATGTCGTCGACTCCGGGAATCGACGCGGCGGTCGAAAGATCGGACCTGGTCAGGGATGCGCTGGAGCTCGCGCGTCAGGCCCACGCGGGCCAGCTTCGCCGCGGCAGCGACGGCCGGCCTTTCATAGAGCATCCGGTCGCCGTCGCCGAGCTGTTGATCGAGCACCGCTACGGGGACGAGGTCGTCGCCGCTGCGTTGCTGCACGACGTGGTCGAGAAGAGCGAGACCGGTGCGGCGGAGGTGCGGGAGCGCTTCGGCGACGCGGTGGGAGACTTGGTCGAGGCGCTGACCGAAGATGAGACCATCCCCGCCTACGAGGAGCGCAAGGAGGAGCACCGCTGGCGCGTGGCCAGGGCCGGTCCGGCGGCGCTGGCGATCTTCGCCGCCGACAAACTGACCAACGTGGTGATGCTGCGCGACGCCTACGAGCTGATCGCCGAGAGCGTCAGCGAAGAACTCGCGGTCTCGCTCGACCTGAAGATCTACGTCTGGGAGGCCGACCTCGAAATGCTCTTCGACGAGGCGCCCGACATGGACCTCACGGACCGGTTCGCCGACGAGATGGTCGGCCTCTGGGGCGATCGCTTCAGGGTCGTTCGCTCTTCGCCAGACTGAACCGGCGCTGAAGCGGGAGCGCGTACCAGAAGGTCGCGAAGGTGAGCAGCGTCGCGGCGCTGGTCACGATTGTCGCGGCGCCGCCGAACAGCACGTCGGTGATCAGCATGATCGCTCCGGTCATCGCCAGCGCCAGGCAGCCCAGGCCGACGATCGCGAGCTTGTTGGCGAGGAAGATCAGGTCGTCCTTCTGCTGCATGCGGAAGGTCATCCTGTGGTAGGCGGACGGGGAGATGAGCAGGACGGCCGAGATGGCTGTGAGGAGCAGGGTGGCGAAATAGACCCTCTCCTGGAAGGGCGTGATCTTCGTGAAGTTCTGCTGGAACGGCACCGCGAGCAGAAAGGCGAAGAGCACCTGGACGCCGGGCAGCGCCACGCGCAGCTCCTGCAGCAGCTCGCTGAGGTTGCGGTCGAGTCGTTCGCTCTCGCTCTCGTCCCTGTCCGACTGACGATCGGCCATTCCCTCACCATAGGGACTTGGCCCCACCGAGACAATCCTCGTCATCCGCGTAGGATCGGCCGCATGGGACAGCTGGCGGTGGTTCTGGGCAGCAACGGCCTCGGGCCGGCGGGCGAGGACGTCGCCGCGACCGCAGCCGGGCACGGCGCGCGGGTGCTGCAGCGGCACGACGGAGGCGGCGCCTACACCCTCCCCCACCGCATCGACCACGTCGCCAACATGCGTGCCCTCGCGGAGCAGGGCTGCGACCGGGTGCTGGCGATCGGCTCGGTCGGCTCGCTGCACGCCGAGCTGGCGGTGGGGAGCTTCGCCTGCCCGGACGACTTCATCGCGCTCCAGCTGGGGCTCAGCGCGCTCTCCGACCTTCGCGCGCACCGGCCACCCGGATTCGACCGCGAGTGGCGGAGGCGGGTTCTCTCGGCCTGGCATGAGGCCGGCGCCCCCGAGCTGCGCGACGGCGGCGTCTACTGGCAGGCGATAGGGCCACGCTTCGAGACGCCGGCGGAGATCCGGCTGATGGCGGCGCACGCCGACCTGGTCGGGATGACGATCGCTTCGGAGTGCGTCGTCGCCGGCGAGCTCGGGCTCGCTTACGCGGCGGTCTGCGTGGTCGACAACCTCGCCAACGGCGTCGGGGCGGGAGAGCTCAGCGTCGGGGAGATGGAACGTCATCGCAGCGCAAACGTCGCCCGGCTCCGCGACGCGATCGACGCTGTCCTGCCCCGGCTGGCAGATGGCTGAGGCCCCGCCGCTTGCGGTGACCGGCGCCGTCCTGGAC
Source organism: uncultured Actinomycetes bacterium (assembly GCA_946482365.1). The sequence continues at coordinate 27,552 of CAMLQY010000015.1, read as the reverse complement.
GGCGCCGTGGTTGGGCTGCGCTGCGAGGGCGGGACGATCGTCGCGCTCGGCCCGGGGGTTGAGCCCGAGCCCGGTGAGGAGACCATCAACGCGGCGGGTGCCCCGCTGGTCGCGCCGCTCGTGAACGGGCACACCCACGCCGCGATGACGCTCTTCCGCGGCTACGGCGGCGAGCTGCCGCTGATGCGCTGGCTGCGCGAGGTGGTCTGGCCGGTCGAGGCGAAGCTGGAGCCCGAGGACGTCTACTGGGGGGTTCGCCTCGCCTGCCTGGAGATGATCCGCAGCGGGACCACCCGCTTCTGGGACATGTACTGGCACCCCGGCGCCACCGCCCGCGCGGTCGAGGACGCAGGGCTGCGGGCGACGATCGGCGGGCCGCTCTTCGACGCCGACGGCGAGACGGCGGCGATGCAGGAGACCGCTGTGGGCAATCTCGAAGAGCTGGCCGGGTTCGGACCGCACATCGGGAGGTCCCTCGCCCCGCACGCGATCTACACGGTCAGCGAGGAGCTGCTGCGCTGGACCGCCGAGACGGCGGCTCGGCACGAGGTCGCGGTCCACATCCATCTCTCCGAGACCGAGCAGGAGGTGACGGACTGCGTCGAGCAGCACGGGGCCCGGCCGGCCGTCTACCTCGACCGGCTGGGCGTGCTGGGCGAGAGCACCGTCCTCGCCCACGGCGTCTGGCTCGACCGCGAGGAGCTGGAGCTGATCGCGGCGCGCGGCTGCACGGTCGTGACCAACCCGGTGGCGAACATGAAGCTCGCGGTCGGTGGGGTGTTTCCCTATCCGCAGGCGCGAGAGGCGGGGGTCGCGGTCGGCATCGGCACCGACGGCCCGGGCTCCAACGACTCGCTCGACCTGCTCTCCGACCTCAAGGTCTTCGCCCTGGCCCAGCGCCACGCGGCCTGCGACCCGACCGTCCTGCCCGCGGAGGAGGCCTGGGGCGTCGCCACCGGCGCCGTCGCCCCCCTCCTTGGCGGCGCGGCGCTCCGGGTCGGCGCTCCGGCCGACTTCCTGCTGCTTCGGGCCTGCTCGCCGGAGCTCAGCCTCGGAGACATGCGCTCGGACCTGGTCTACGCCGCGAGCGGATCGATCGTCGACACGACGGTGGTCGCCGGGAAGGTGCTGATGAGGGGCGGTGAGGTTCCGGGTGGCGAGGAGATCGTCGCCCGGGCGGTGGAGCGGTCTACGCGGCTCGGGATCGGTTGACGCCCCGCGCGGGGGTTCCGCCAGCGCCTCCTAGCGCGACGTGCCCCACGCCCGCCGCGAAGAGCCCTGCCGAGGCGGCGAGCAGCAGCGCCACCCGCGGGTCGTAGGCCTCCGACAGCCAGCCGACGAGCGGCGCGCCGATCGGCGTCGAGCCGAGGAAGACGACCGAGTAGAGCGCCATCACGCGGCCGCGCATCTGCGGTTCGACGAAGAGCTGCAGCGAGGAGTTGATCGCGGCGGCGAAGGTGACGGCGGAGGCGCCGAGCAGCGCCAGCACCGGGATCTCCAGGGCCAGGCTCGGCATCAGCGCCGCCAGCAGCGCGGTCAGGCCAAAGGTGAGGGTGGCGCCGACGATCAGGCGCCGGTCGGCGCGCCCGCGGGCGCCGGTTACCAGGGCGCCGATCACCGAGCCGGCCCCCATCGCCGAGACCAGCGCGGCGTAGGCGGTCGGCCCGCCCTCGAAGCTGAAGCGGGCGAGCAGCGGCAGGATGACCTGGAAGTTGAGCCCGAACGTGCCGACGATGGCCATCAGGGCGAGGGGGACCGCCAGCTCGGGCGTGCGGCGCACGTAACGCAGGCCGGCGCGGACGGCGTCGCGCTCGCGAGCCGCGCGTGGCGGTGCGTCGAGCTCGGCCGGGTCTATCCGCCAGAGGGCGAAGATCATCGCCGAGAAGGTGAGGGCGTTGAGGGCGAAGCAGGGCTCCACGCCGGCACCGACGATCAGCAGGCCGGCCAGGGTCGGGCCGACGAGCCGCGCCGAGTGGATCAGCACGCTGTTGAGGCTGACCGCGTTGACGACGCGGTCCGGACCGACCATCTCGATCGCGAAGCTCTGCCTGGTCGGGTTGTCGACCGCGTTCACGGTGCCGCGGAGGAAGACGAGGACGAAGACCATCCACGGCGCGACGATCCCGCCGAGGGAGACGGCGAGCAGGACCAGCGCCGGCACGGCCATCAGCGCCTGGGTAGCCATCAGCAGGCTGCGCTTCGGAAAGCGGTCGGCGAGGACCCCGCCCCAAGCGCCGAAGAGCAGGATCGGGAGGAATTGCAGAGCCGTCGTCGCCCCGACCGCGAGACCGCTTCCGGTCAACGAGAGGATCAGCCATACCTCGGCCACCATCTGCATCCAGTTCCCCGAGAGGGAGACGATCTGCCCGGCGAAGTAGCGACGGTAGTTGGGTACGGCGAGGGAGTCGAAGCTGCGTCGGAAGCCGGCGCTCACCGGCTCTCCTCCTCCAGCATCCGCTCGAGGATCGTCGCGGCACGGTCCAGCGCCTCGACTTCGGCGGCGGGAAGGTCGCGCATGCGCCGGGCCAAGTAGGCGTTCTTGCGCCCGCGCAGGCGGCGCAGCCGCTCGCGGCCCGCCGCGTTGACGCTGATCAGCGTGCTGCGGCCGTCGGTGGGGTCCGGCATGCGCTCGATCAGCCCCTCGCGGTCGAGGCAGCCAAGCGTCCTCGTCACGGTCGGACGCCTCACCCGCTCCAGCTCCGCCAGCTCGCTGGGCGTCAGCGGCCCATGGCGCTCGATCGTCGCCAGCATCGCGGTGGAAGTGGGCGTCAGGCCCGTCGCCTCGCTTGCCGCCTCCTGGCGCAGGCGCCGTGCCGTCCGCACGATCGCCATCCGCAGCCTCGCGGCGGAGTCGGTGAGCTGAGTGTCCGTGATCCCAACGGTCATTGATTAGCCTTGGTAATTAGCTTAGCAAACCACCTTCCCGCTGACTTCGTCATTAGGCGTGTATATGCCCCCCTAATGACGAAGTCAGGGGGCGGGAGGAGCCGAGGGCCTAGGATCGAGCGGTGACCGCGGCGGCGGAGAAGAAGATCGCGGAGCAGCTGCGCTGGCAGGCGGAGGCCTGCCGGATGATCGGGTCCCCCCTCTACGCAGCGTTGCTGGAGCAAGCGGCAGCGGACGTCGAGGCGCGCGGGCCGGTCTGGGAGGCGCTGCGCGGGCACGAGGACGATCCCCGGTTCTCGGTGCTCGGCCTGCGCTTGCTGGGGACGGTGAACCGCATGGCGATCACGGGACGGGAGCCGGAGCTCGCCTCGGCCTACGAGACCCGCGACGCCTCGCGCGCCTGGCAGCTTCTTCGTGACGCGATCGAGCGCAACGTCGCGGAGCTGCGTCCGCTCATCGACCTCCCGGTGCAGACGAACGAGGTGGGCCGCTGCAACGCGCTGCTCTTCGGGTTCCTGACCGTCGCCGCCGAGACCGGCATGCCCCTGCGCCTGCTCGAGGTCGGCGCGAGCGCCGGTCTCAACCTGCGCTGGGACCGCTTCGGCTACAGGGCGGAGGGGTTCGCCTGGGGCCCCGCCGACTCGCCCCTGCAGCTCGAGTTCGAGCTCGAAGGGACGCCGCCGGCGCTGCCCGCGGCGGTCGAGGTGGCCGAGCGCCGCGGCTGTGACGCCAACCCGGTCGACGCCTCGACCCCGGAGGGGCGGCTGACCCTGCTCTCATACGTGTGGCCCGACCAGCCCGAGCGGATCGCCCGCATGCGAGCCGCTCTTGAGGTGGCCGAGGAGGTGCCGGTCGTGATCGAGCACGAGACCGCGGCCGCCTGGACCGCGCGCTTGCTCGCGGAGCCGGCCTCCGGCCGGGCCACGGTCCTCTATCACTCGATCGTCAGCCAGTACCTGAGCGACGAGGAGCGCGAGGCCTTCTTCGGGCACGTCACGACAGCCGGTGAGAGGGCGAGCGCCGGCGCCCCGCTGGCCTGGCTGCGCATGGAGCCCGCCGACGACCGCGCCGACCTGGAGCTGACGCTCTGGCCCGGCGGCGAGACCCGCCGCCTCGCCCGGGTCGGCTACCACGGCAGCCCAGTCGAACTGCTCTGATCTGGGCTCCCCCACTCCGGTGCGCCTTTGCCCCGTTATACGGGGATAAAGCGCACCGGAAGCGGTAGGCGCTTGGGGCGCGGCGTCGAATCAGACGCGGATGGAGTCCGCGACGACGCAGGAGGCGGTGCGCTACGCGCCGGGGATGGACGCGCGCAGCACGCGGGTCGCGGAACGGTTGAACACGCCGATGCTGATCGCGGCGGCGCTGACGCTGCCGATGGTGGCGATCACCGAGTCCGAGCCTGGAGGCTGGCTCGAGAGCCTCGCGCATTTCCTCAACTGGGCGACCTGGCTCGCCTTCGTCTTCGAGCTGGCGGTGATGCTGGCGGTGGTGCCGAACCGCCGTGCTTGGCTCCGCCACCACCAGCTCAACTTGATCATCGTCGTCCTCACCCCGCCCGTCCTGCCGCCGGGGCTGCAGGGGCTGCGCATCCTGCGCCTCTTGCGGCTGCTGCGGCTGCTGCGGCTCGCCGAGCTCTCTCGCGAGGTCTTCTCGCTCGAGGGCCTGCGCTACGCGATGCTGCTCGCGGGCCTGACCGCGATCGGCGGCGGTGCCGTCTTCGTCGCCTTCGAGAAGCACAGTCAGCACCTCGACACCTGGGACGGCATCTACTGGGCGGTGACGACGATGACGACGCTGGGCTCCGACATCTACCCGACCACGACTGGAGGCGAGATCGTCTCGACCGTGATCCTGATCGTCGGCATCGGCTTCGTCGCCCTGATGACCGGCGCCTTCGCGCAACGCTTCCTCAGCCCTGAGATAGCCGAAGTCGAGGAAGAGCTCGAGGCGGAGCAGATCTCAGCCGAGGCGCTTGCCCTGCGCGAGCTGCGCGGCGTTCAGGAGCAGCTGCAGACGCTCGAGCTTGCCGTGCAGCGCATGGTCGACGAGCGCTCCGGGGGCGCCGGAGCAGCGCCTCAGTCCTCGTCTTCGTAGGCGCCGATCTTCGCCTCCAGCTCCTCCATCACCCCGGGGTCGCGCAGCGTCGTCACGTCGCCGAGGGCGCGGCCTTCGGCGATGTCGCGCAGCAGCCGGCGCATGATCTTGCCGGAGCGGGTCTTGGGCAGTTCGTCGGCCCAGACGATCCGCTTCGGCCGCGCGAACTTGCCGATCCGCTCGGCGACGACGGCGCGAATCCCCTCGACCAGCTCCTCGCTCGGCTCGGTGTCGCCGCGCAGCGTCACGAAGGCGCAGATCGCCTGCCCGGTCTGCTCGTCGGACTGGCCGATCACGGCCGCCTCGGCGACCTTCTCGTGGGCGACGATCGCCGACTCGACCTCAGCCGTCGAGAGGCGGTGGCCGGAGACGTTGACGACGTCGTCGATGCGGCCGATCACCCAGAGGTAGCCGTCCTCGTCGCGCCGCGCGGCGTCGCCAACCAGATAGGTCTCCCTGCCGAAACGGGAGAAGTAGGTCTCGACGAAGCGCTCTTCCTCCTTGTAGAGGGTGCGCAGCATCGACGGCCAGGGCCTGGTCAGGGTCAGCAGCCCCTGGCCCTGCTCGACCGGCTCGCCGTCGCTCTCGCCGACGACCTCGGCCGCCACCCCCGGGAAGGGAGTCGTCGCCGAGCCGGGCTTCGTCGCCGTGATCCCCGGCAGCGGCGTGATCATGATCGCGCCGGTCTCCGTCTGCCACCAGGTGTCGACGATCGGACAGCGTTCGCCGCCGATCACCTTGTGGTACCAGAGCCAGGCCTTGGGGTTGATCGGCTCGCCGACCGAGCCGAGCAGGCGCAGCGAGGAGAGGTCGGAGCGGGCCGGGATGTCGGCGCCCCACTTGATGAAGGTGCGGATCGCCGTCGGCGCCGTGTAGAGGATCGTCACCCCGTAGCGCTCGACCAGCTCCCACCAGATCGCCTGGCTCGGGTAGTCCGGCGCTCCCTCCCACATCACGCTGGTGGCGCCGTTGAGCAGCGGCCCGTAGACGATGTAGGAGTGGCCGGTGACCCAGCCGACGTCGGCGGCGCACCAGTAGACGTCGCTCTCCGGCTCGAGGTCGAAGACGTAGCGGTGGGTGGCGGCGACCCCGGTCAGGTAACCGCCGGTGGTGTGGAGGATCCCCTTCGGCTTCGCGGTCGAGCCCGACGTGTAGAGGATGAAGAGCGGCTGCTCGGCGTCGAGCGGCTCCGGCGGGCACTCCGGGTCGGCCGCCTCGAGCAGCTCGTCGTAGAAGCGGTCGCGCCCCTCCTGCATCGGGCAGTCGACGCCGGCGTGACGGACGACGACGATCGTCTCCAGCGTCCCCAGATCCCCCAGGTGCTCGTCCACCTGGGGCTTGATCGGCGCCACCTTGCCCTTGCGGCGGGCGCCGTCGACCGTGACCAGCGCCTTGGCCTCGGAGAACTCCATGCGCTCCCGCACCGCCTCGGCGGAGAAGCCGCCGAAGACGACGTTGTGCATGGCCCCGATCCGCGCGCAGGCCAGCATCGCGACGACGACCTCGGGGATCATCGGCAGGTAGATCCCGACCACGTCGCCCTTGCCGACGCCGAGGCTCTTCAGCGCGTTGGCGAAGCGCTGCGTGTCGGCGAGCAGCTCGGCGTAGGTGACGTTGCGCTCCTCGCCCTCCTCACCGCGCCAGTGATAGGCGACGCGGTCGCCGATCCCGGCGGCGACATGGCGGTCCAGGCAGTTGGCCGAGGCGTTGATCTTGCCGTCGGCGAACCACTTGTAGAAGGGCGGGTTGGAGTCGTCGAGGCCTTCGCCCGGCACCACGTCCCACTCGAGCAGCTCGTTCGCCTGGCGCAGCCACCAGGCCTCGGGGTCGGCCGCCGCCTCGTCGTAGACGGCGGGATCGGCCCACAGCGCCCGCTCGCGGAACTCGGCCGGCGGCTCGAAACGCTCCCGCTCGAGCATCTCGCCCAGCTCGCGCTCCAGATCAGTGCTCACCTCGCCTGCCATGCCGCTCCTTCCCCTCGCCGCTACCCTGAGTGCCGAAACGGTACCCGTTCCGAATCGCCTGACCGAATGCTCTTCCGCCAGATCATCCACGAGGACCTCGGATGCGCCTCCTATCTGGTCGGCGACACGGCCTCCGGCGTCGCCGCCGTGGTCGACCCCCAGTGGGACATCGACCCCTACCTGCACCTCAGCCGCCTGCACGGCGTGCGGATCGAGCACGTGCTCGAGACCCACAACCACGCCGACCACGTCTCCGGCCACGGCCGCCTCGCCCGCGCGACCGGCGCGACGATCCACGTCCACGAGCTGGCAGAGGCGGAGTACCCGCACGAGGCGTTCGCCGACGGCTGGACGCTGGAGCTGGGCGAGGGCGCGAGCGTCGAGGCGATCCACACTCCCGGCCACCGGCCGGAGCACACCTCCTTCCTGCTGCGCGACGCGGCGCGGGGCGACGATCCCTGGGCGGTGCTGACCGGCGACTCGCTCTTCGTCGGCGACGTCGCCCGGCCGGACCTCGCGATCGAGCCGCGGGAGGGCGCGGTCGACATCTTCCGCTCCCTGCACGAGAGGCTGCTGGCGCTGCCCGAGGAGACCGAGGTCTGGCCGGGGCACTTGGGCGGCTCGCTCTGCGGCAGCTCCGGGATCGACCTGAAGACCTCCTCGACGATCGGCTTCGAGCGTCGCCACAACAGGGCGCTCGGCTTCGGCAGCGAGGCCGAGTTCGTCGAGGACGCGGTCGCCACGACCGGCAGCAAGCCGCCGAACGTGGAGCACATCGTCTCGCTCAACCGCGGCCCGCTGGTCGAATCGATCAGCGCCCCGACCCGGCTCACGCCGCACGGCTTCGAGGCCGCGATCGCAGCCGGGGCGCTGGCGATCGACTCGCGCACGAACGAGCAGTTCGACGAGGCTCACATCCCCGGCTCGATCAGCGCATCGGCCTACGACACCGGCTTCGCCACCAAGGTCGCGGAGATGGTGCCGGTCGACGCCGAGCTGCTGATCGTGGCGGCCTCCGACGGCAACGAGCTGGAGGCGGCCGAGCTGCTCGCCGCGGTCGGCCTCCCGGTGCGCGGCTTCCTCGGCGGCGGCATGACTGCCTGGCGCGCCGAGGACCGCCCGGTGGCGCGGATCGAGTCGATCGACCTGGCAGAGCTGGCCCGTCGCCTCGACGACGGCTCGGCCTTGCAGGTCCTCGACGTGCGCGGCGACGCCGAGTACGGCGAAGGCCACGTTCCCGGCTCGCTTCACATCCCCTTCGCGCAGCTGCGTGAGCGCCTCGACGAGGTCCCCCGCGACCGCCCGATCGCGACGATCTGCAAGGCCGGCAAGCGCAGCGGCCTGGCCGCCTCGATCCTCCAGCGCGAAGGGTTTGAGGGCGTCATCCACGTCAGCCGCGGCAATGCGGCGATGTGGGACGGGGCAACCGAGCCTAGTAGCCCGGCGGGTGACGCGCGATGAAGCCTTCGGTGGAGCTGACGGGGCTTGGGTGCCAGCGGGGACCGACGCCGCCGGAGGTGTCGAAGGCGAGGCCGGCGATGATCACCCAGGCGTGGCCGGCGTTGGCGTAGACGGTGATCCAGCGGCCGGGCCCGGGTTCGCCCCAGGTCGAGAGACCGGTCGAGTCGAGCGGGCTGGAGAGGAAGCCGCCCCCGTGGAGGGCGAAGCTGACCGCGCCGGAGCAGTCATAGCCCGAGGATTCGAAGGAGCCGTGGCCACCGCCCCAGACGTACGGCAGGTGGGCGATCGAGTTGGCGGCTTCGATCGCGGCTGCGACGGCGGGCGGTGCGGCGCTGGGCACGCTGGCCTGGCTTTCTGAGATGTAGTTGGCGCTCTCGCCTGGCGTCAGTGGCGCCGGGGTGCCGGTCGGCACCGGCGCGCCGCTGGCGGCGAGCTGTTCGGAGATCGCAGCGAGGTTGTCGCTGAGGGCGGCCTCGCGAGACTGCAGCGCGTCGAGCGCAGCCTGCCGCTCCGCCTTCGCCGCCTCGAGCTCCGCGAAGCGGGCCTCGGCCTGCTGGCGCGCGGCGGCCGCTTCCCGCTCCTTGACGGCGATCTCGTCGCGGGCTTCCTCGAGCCGCAGCCGCACCGCGGTCATCCGCTTCACGGCGGCCCGGGCCTGGTCGCGCAGCGCCTTGACCCGGGCGGCTACCGAGTCGTCGTATTCCTGGATCTGGTTGAGGTAGTCGGCGCGGGTGGTCACCTCCGACCAGCTCGCCGAGTCGAGGACGACGTCGATCATGTCCGGGCTGCCCGCCTCGTAGATCGCGACGAGGCGCTCGCGCAGCACGTCGAGCGCTCGCTTCAGGCGGGCCCTCACCCGCGCCAGGTGGCGCTTGTCGGCCTCGAGCTTCGCCGTCGCCCGGTCGAGCTCGTCCTGCTTGGCGGAGAGCTCCGCCTCGAGCGCCGCCTGCTCCTGGCGCAGCGCCGAGACTTCGCCGATCATCGAGTCGATCGCCCGGTTCTGCTCGGCGATCGACGCGGCGACAGCGCTCTGGCTCTCGCGCACCTGGCTCAGCTTGCCCTGGGTCTCATGCAGCTTCTCTTCGAGCGTCTCGGCGGGTGCCGAGGCCACCATGCAGAGGAGGGCAAGGAGCAGCGCCGCGGGCAGCAGCAGGCGCCATGAGTTGCCGCGAGGCGGAACGCGCATAAGCGGCGCACCGTAGCGAAGTCGCCGAAAGATTGTTAGGAGTTGCTAATAACCTGCAAGATCTCGTGCAGATTCTCCGTACTTGCAGGAAAAATTACCCCCACCCCGACTGCTTGGCCAGCCTTACTGAGGTCGGCTGACCAAGCAGATCAAGGACGCAGGGAGCGTGGCGTGCTCTGCACGCGAGCGACCGAGGACGCAGATGTGCGCCGGTCAGACGACCTCAGGCCAGCAGCTTGGCCTTCGCCTTCTCAAACTCCTCAGCCGAGAGCGCCCCCTTCTCCTTGAGGTCGTTCAGCTTGTGCAGTTCGTCGGCCGGTGTCGCGTGGGCCTGTTCGCGGATGTAGGAGTCCATGTGTTGCTTTGCCTCGGCCTGTGCCTTGATCGTCCGGTCGCGCATGCCGTCGCCGCGGGCGATCAGGTAGATCAGCGCGGTTATGAACGGGACGAAGACGAGGAACAGCACCCATGCCGCCTTGGCCCAACCCGAGGTTTCGTGGTCGCGGAAGAGGTCGCTGAGGATCGCGACCAGGATCCAGATCCAGATCACGAAGAAGAAGATCTCGAAGGCGAGCAGCATGGCTTCGCCCAGGTTGATGTTTGCGAGGGGCAAGGGGGATCCTTTCGGTCGGGGTAGCGTTGCGCCCACGCTACCTCAGCAGGCGCCGTGCGAACAACACGGCTGCCACCGCGGTGGCGAGATTGAGGCTGGAAACGCCCTCGCGCATTGGGATCGCGAGCCGGGAGTCGGCACGGTCGAGGAGCTCGTCGCTGAGGCCGTAGCGCTCGGTACCGAAGGCGAGGACAGAGCGCGGGGAGAGCTCGCGCAGGTCGGCGTCATCGCCGTCGGGGTCGATCGCGACGAGCGGACGGCCTCCTGCGGGCAGGGCCTCGACGGCGGCCACCGGCAGGGCGAAGTGCAGCCCGGCCGCCCCCCGCAGCGCCTCGGGGTGCCAGGGGTCGTTGTCGCCGGTGGTGAGCACCCCCGCGGCGTCGGCCGCGGCGGCGACCCGCACGCAGGCCCCCATGTTGCCCATGGTGCGCGGGTCCTCGAGCAGGACGACCGGAGCGGGCCTCCCGTCCGCCAGCACCGCGGCCACGTCGACCGGCGGGCGCCGGGCGATCGCGACGGCACCGGTCCGGGGCGCATGGGGGACCATCCGCGCGATCTCCTCTGCTCCGACCCGCTCGACCCGCGCGGTCAGCGAGCCCGCGAGGTCTGGAGCAAGCTCGGCTGCGAGGCGCTCCAGCTCCCCGGGGTCGGAGGCGACGGCCTCGACGATCTCGGCCCCGAAGCGCAGCGCGTGCTTGAGCGCGTGGAAGCCCTCGATGACCGCCAGCCCGCGATCGCGGCGGGCGGCACGGAAACGCTGCACGAGAGCGTCGCTCACCCTCGCATCATGACCTGAATCAGGAGGCCGTCGACGAGCCGACGACGGGCATCCGGTCGCCGTCTTCGGCGAGCGAGTCGAGGAAGGCGGTCAGGTAACGGCCGATCACCTTGCCGTTCCGGGCCGTCCACTGCGGTCGCTCGCTGAGGCTGGACGTCTCCCCGTGGCCCCCCGTCGGCCGCCCGTAGAGGTATCGCGGCTCACGGCCGGTCCAGAGGACTCCGCGCAGAACCGGGTCGAAGGCCTCGGGCTCGACGCCCGCCCCGCACTCGTAGGCGATGAGGCCGGCTGCGACGTCGGCCTGCTGGGTCGCGATCCCTCCCTGCTTGACCGGGAACGCGGTTACGTCGCCGGCGGCGAAGAGGCGATCGGCGCCGATCGCCCTGCCGCGCTCGTCGACGCGGACGAAGCCCTCGGGGCCGTGAGGGGCGCCCACGACCTGCCGGCCCTCCAGGCGCGGCAGGCTGACCACGGCGTCGGCCTCGACGTCTTCGCCCGGCGCGATCCGCAGCCGCCCGGCCTCGAAGGCGATCGGGTGGGCGCCGGCGACGACCTCGACCCCACGCTCCTCGAGCAGCTCGCCCATCTGCTCGCCGACGCGATGGCCGAAGAGCTCCAGCGGCGCGTCCTCCGGAGTGACGACCGTCAGGCGGGTGCGACCGGGGCACGCCCTCGCCAGCTCGGTGGCGGCGAACAGGGCGAGCTCGTAGAGCGGCAGCGCCCAGCTGGGCCCGCCGGGCATCGTGAACACGAGGCTGCGCAGCCGGCCCGCGCGCAGGGCGGCGACGACGTCCCCCACTTGGCCCTCGTCGGCAGCCCCCCAGAAGGTGACGGCGCCCGGGACCGCCCAGAGCATCCGCACGCCGGTTGCGAGGAGGAGAAAGTCATAGGAGAGCTGCTCTCCGTCGCGGGTAGTGGCAAGCTTCTGCCCGGGCTCGACCGAGACGATCCCATCGGGGTGAAAGGAGGCCCCGCAGCGTGAGGCCAGCGCCTCCATGTCGTAGCGGAAGATCCGCGCCGCCCCGTAGGGCTCGCCGACGGCGAACGGGCGGAAGGCGAACTCCCGTCGCGGGTCGCATATCTCGACCTCGACCAGCTCGCCGGCAAGATCGCGCAGGGCCAGCGCCGCCTCGATCCCAGCGATGCCGGCACCGGCGATCAGGACCCGCGCCCCCCCGCTATCTATACGCCCATTCCCCTCGTGCTCGTCATGACCCGCCATGACACGACATTACGTCTGGGAGGAGCCGAGGCCATCCGCAGGAACCCGCCGATTCGGCTACGGATTTTCCGCGGGGCCGATCCGGACTGGCAAAGAGCGTGCCGGATGATCAGATGACGCGCGTCATGCCGCGGCGTTCCTGGGTTGGCCGAGAGCTGAGATCACCTCTTGGTCGGATACCTGCGAGAAGTCCCGGTACCACTGACCCACGCCGTAGAGCTGCGGCGGTTCGACCAGGCAGACGACCTCGTCGGCCTCCCCTCGCAGCCGCGCCGCGGAGTCCGGCGCGCAAACTGGGACAGCGAGGACGAGGCGGCGCGGCCCCTGGCGACGGATCGCTCGCAGCGCCGCGGTGTCGGTGACCCCGGTGGCGACACCGTCGTCGACGACGACCACGGTCCGATTCCGCAGCTCAATCGGCGGTTGGTCGCCGCGATATGCGGCGACCCGGCGGCGCAGCTCCGCGGTCTCGCGGAGGACGATCGAATCGAGGACGCCGCCGTTGATACCGAGCACAGCCAGCGCCTCGGCATCGAAGACGCGGGTGCCGTCCTCGGCGATCGCGCCGATCCCGTACTCGGGGTTATGGGGAGCACCGAGCTTGCGCACGGCGAGGATCTCGAGCGGCGCCCGCAGCGCCGTCGCCACCTCGTCGGCCACCGGGACGCCCCCGCGCGGCAGCCCGACGACGACCGGCCGCTCCGCCGCCAGCGGCAGCAACCGGGCGGCGAGCCGGCGCCCGGCATCGCGGCGGTCGCGGAACCGGGTGGGCTGGAGATCCCCGTTTGCCGAAGCCATCCTCGGCGATTGTCCAGAGACGCGGAGCCGGGATCATCGGGGTATTGCCCCACATCTGTTCGGCTTTTCCCGGATATCCGAAGGTGCGAGCGGGGTTTAGATTCGGCCTATGGCGAAGAGAGCCGGCCCACTGGACCTGACTGCACGGAGGGAGCCGATCGTGATCGGCGTCGACGGCCCCGGCCAACGGCGCGGGCGAAACGCGCGCCCCGCAGCCCGACGCGGATCATCGCCAGCGACTCCTCACCCGCCAGGCGTGCCTGGCGGGTGAGGCAGGCGCGGCCGCGCGGACTGACCTTCCGTCGAGGAGGCTGAGTGGGGATGCATCCGGGTAGAGGGGTGCCATGCCGAATCTCATCCTCGGGCCGCTGCTTCGCTACGTCTCGGAAACTGAGGCGACGGTCTGGGTCGAGACCGACGAAGCGTGCGAGGTCGAGGTGCTCGGGCGTCGCGAGCGGACCTTCGGGGTCGCGGGACACCACTACACGCTGGTGCGGATCGAGGGGCTCGAGCCGGGCGGTTTCTACGAGTACGGGGTGACGCTCGACGGCGAGCCCGCCTGGCCGTCGACGGACCACGATCTGCCGCCCAGCGCGATACGCACGCTCGAGGCCGGCAAGCCGCTCGACGTCTGCTTCGGCTCCTGCCGAGTGGCCCTCCCTCACGAGAAGCCGTACACGCTGACCCAGGACGAGCACGACGACGGCCACGAGCTCGACGCCCTGCGTGTGCTGGCCGCGCAGATGGCGCGCCAGGAGCGCAGCAAGTGGCCCGAGCTGCTCTTCCTGCTCGGCGACCAGGTCTACGTCGACGAGGCCTCGCCGCGCACGCGCGAGAAGATCCGCGCCAAGCGCGACGTCAGCCAGCCCCCGGGCGAAGAGGTGATCGACTTCGAGGAGTACACCTGGCTCTACGAGGAGTCCTGGAGCGATCCGCTGATTCGGTGGCTCTTCTCGACCGTTTCGATCTCGATGGCCTGGGACGACCACGACATGAGCGACGACTGGAACATCTCGCGCTCCTGGCATGAGGAGATGGACCGCAAGGAGTGGTGGCACGAGCGCGCCGTCGACGGCATAGCCAGCTACTGGATCTACCAGCACCTCGGCAACCTCTCGCCGCGCGAGCTCGACGACAACGACGTCTACGCCAAGGTGCGGGGCAACCCCGACGCGACCGAGGTGCTGCGCGACTGGGCACGGGAGATCGAATCGACCGCTGCCGGCACGCGCTGGAGCTACTGCCGTGACCTCGACGGGGTGCGGGTGATCTTCCTCGACTCGCGCGCCTCCCGGGTGCTCTCCGAGGAGCGCCGCTCGATCTTCGACGACGAGGTCTGGGAGTGGATCGTCGACCACGCCAGCGGCGACTACGACCATCTGCTGCTGGCGACGACCGTCCCCTACCTGCTCTCGCCCGGCTTCCACCACCTCGAGGCCTGGAACGAGCGACTCTGCGACGGCGCCTGGGGCAAGCCGGTCGCGCGCGCCAGCGAGCGGCTGCGGCGTGCCCTCGACTTCGACCACTGGGCCGCATTCCAGTTCTCCTTCCAGCGCCTGCGCAAACTGCTCGAAGAGGTCGGCTCCGGCAAGCGCGGCAAGCCGCCGGCATCGATCGTGCTGCTCTCGGGCGACGTCCACCACGCCTACCTCTGCGACGTCGCCTTCCGGCCCGAGGCAGGCGTGCAGAGCGCCGTATACCAAGCCGTCTGCTCCCCATACCGCAACCCCCTCGACGCGAAAGAGCGCCAGGTCATCCGGACCGGCTTCTCCCGCCCCTTCGCCGCCGCGGCTCGCGGACTGGCCCACCTCGCCGGCTCCCCCGACCCCGGCATCCGCTGGCGCTTGCTCGAGGGGCCCTACTTCGACAATCAGGTCGCCACCCTGCGCCTCGACGGCCGCAAGGCGATCGCCCGCCTCGACAAGACCGTCGCCGACGACGATGAGGAGCAGGCACTCGAGAAGACCTTCGAGCGCCGCATCGCCTAGCCGCGGATCTGAAAGCGACCCGGTCGCGGCAGCGAGTCGCCGAGGATGAGGCGGGCGCGGTAATAGAGAGCTTCGAAGGTCTGGGTGTCCAGCTCGTCGACGCTGTGCTCACGCCCGGGCTGCGTGGTCCCCCGTTCGGTCGGGCCACCGCTGGGCTGCTGGCGCAGGACGCCGTTCAGCCGGCCGCGCGAGACGAAGGTCGTGTGGTCTGGTGGCGATTTCATTGGAGTCCTTTCTAGTGTTTCTTGATTATCTAACTCAAGAATAGCACCTGACCTTTCGCTCGCGCAAACGCGCGCATCCCCGAGGGAGCGCAAAATGGATGGCGAGATGGGACGGGGTGCCACCCGGCAAAAAGGGCACCCCGTCCCGTCGCCCCTTCAGGCGGCTGCAGATACCTCTGCGTCGCCGCCGCCGTCTGGGGAACGGGGAGTCGAGGCCCCATCCCCCCCGGGCGGCGGGACATCACCGCTGAAGCTCTTGGCCTGCCCGGGCCGCAGGTAGACGATCTGGCCCTCGCGCAGCTCCAGCTTCTGGAGCTCGGCGCGGGTCAGCTGGGCCCAGACCTCGGTGCCGTCGCCGAGCACGAACTCGACCCGGATCTCGAAACCGAGGGCGACGATGCGCTGCACCATCGCCTCCTCGGCACCGTCGTCGCGGTCGAGCCCGACGGCCATGTCGTGCGGGCGCACGAAGTCCTCGCCGAGCCGGTTGACCTCGCCGACGAAGCTCATCACGAACTCGTTGGCCGGGTGGTCGTAGAGCTCGTCGGCGCTGCCCGACTGCTCCACCCTCCCCTCGTTCATCACGACCAGCTGCTCGGCGACGTCCATCGCCTCCTCCTGGTCGTGGGTGACGAAGATCGTCGTCACGTGCATCTCGTCGTGGAGGCGGCGCAGCCAAGTGCGCAGGTCCTTGCGCACCTTCGCGTCGAGCGCCCCGAAGGGCTCGTCGAGCAGCAGGACCTGAGGCTCGACCGCCAGCGCCCGGGCCAGCGCCATGCGCTGACGCTGCCCGCCGGAGAGCTGGTCGGGATAGCGCTCCGCCAGCCCGTCGAGCTGCACGAGGCGCAGCAGCTCGTGCACCCGCGCCTCGATCTGGGGCTTGTCCCACTTGCGGATCTTGAGGCCGAAGGCGACGTTGCCGAACACCGTCATGTGCTTGAAGGCGGCGTAGTGCTGGAAGACGAAGCCGACCTCGCGCTTCTGTGCCGGCAGCGCCGTCGCGTCCTCGCCGTTGATCGTCACGCGGCCGGCGTCGAGCGTCTCCAGCCCGGCGATCGCCCGCAGCAGCGTCGACTTGCCGCTGCCGCTGGGCCCGAGCAGGGCGGTCAGCGAGCCTTCCGGCACGTCGATCGAGACGTTGTCCAGAGCCTGAAAGTCACCGAAGCGCTTGCACGCTCCCTCGACTGCGATTCCCATCAGGAACCCTCCTTCTGGTTGGGAGTTGAGACCGCCAGCTCGGCGGCGGGGAGCGAGCCGCCGCTCGCCTTTGCCTTGCGGCCGCCGACGCTCATCAGCAACAGCGTGGTCAGGGCGAGCAGGGCGAGCACGATCGCCCCGGCGTAGGCGGCTTCCTCGTTGAACTGCTCGAAGGCCCTGCCGACGAACAGCGGCAGGGTCTCGGTCTCGCCGGAGATCCTGCCGGAGACGATCGTCACCGCTCCGAACTCGCCCAGCACGCGGGCGGTGGTCAGCACGACGCCGTAGGCGACGCCCCAGCGGATCGCCGGCAGGGTCACCCGCCAGAAGGTCCGCCAGGCGTTGGCGCCGAGGGTCGAGGCGGCCTGCTCCTGCTCGGTGCCGATCTCCTGCAGCACCGGCACCGTCTCGCGGACGACGAAGGGCAGCGAGACGAAGATGCTGGCGAGGACCATCGCCGGCCAGGAGAAGAGGACCTCGAAGCCCGCTTCCGTGAGCGCCGGGCCGAACCAGCCGTCGTTGCCGTAGAGCAGGAAGAGCGAGAGGCCGACCACGATCGGCGAGATCGCGAAGGGCAGGTTGATGATCGCGTCGACCACGCCGTTGCCCCACCAGCGATGGCGGACCAGCAGCAGCGCGCAGCCGACGCCGAAGATCGTGTTCAGCGGCACCGCCACGGCGACCATCAGCAGGGTGAGCTGGATCGAGTGCAGCGCCTCGGGCGAGGTCATCGCCTCGACCGGCGGCCCGAGCCCGTGCTCGAACGTCTTGTAGAAGATCATCGCGACCGGGGCCAGCAGGAGCAGGCCGAGGTAGCCGAAGGCGAGGGTGCGCAGGCCCCACTTGGCTGGAGCGGTGGGAGTCATCCTCCGCCCACCCCCTGCGAGCGACCGATGACGCGGTGGATCGTACGGACCAGGATGCCCCGCTTCTCGCCGTGGGCACCGGAACGGGCGAAGAGGCTGACGAGAATCAGCATCAGCACCGAGAGCGACAGCAGGACGACCGAGACGGCCGAGGCGCCGGGGACGTTGCCGGACTCGATCTGGCTGCGGATGAAGACCGAGGAGACCTCGGTCTCGAAGGGGATGTTGCCCGAGATCAGGATCAGCGAGCCGTACTCGCCCAGCGCCCGCGCGAAGGCGAGCATGACCCCGGCGATGATCCCGGGCATCAGGTTGGGGAAGATGATGCGGCGGAAGGTGGTGAAGCCGCCGGCGCCGAGCGAGGTCGACGCCTCCTCCATCTCCCGGTCCATCTCCATCAGCAGCGGCTGCACCGAGCGGACGACGAAGGGAAGGGTGATGAAGCAGAGCGCCATCACCACCGCCACCCGGGTGAAGGCGACGTTGAGCCCGATCGGGCTGTCCGACCCGTAGAGGGTCAGCAGGGTGAGGCCGGCGACGATCGTGGGCAGGGCGAAGGGCAGGTCGATCAGCGCGTTGACCGCTCCCTTGCCCGGGAACTCGTCGCGGACAAGGACCCAGGCGATGACCGTGCCGAAGAAGGCGTTGATCGCCACCACGATCAGCGAGCAGACGACGGTCAGTTTCAGCGCCGCCATCGCCTGGTCGCCGGTGACCGCGCTCCAGAAGGCGTCGAGCCCGTTGGTCAGCGACTCGTCGACCACCGCCGCCAGTGGCAGCATCACCATCAGCGACAGGTATAGGACGACCAAGCCGCGGCCGAGCCCGGCGCCGAGCCCGGGCAGGCGGATGCCTGCCCGGGGTGGAACCGTTGTCAAAGTTGCCGGGTGCCCCTCCATCGTCGGCGCTCAGCCGCTCGTCGAGACTCCGAGTTCCTTCTCGATCTCGGCCACGGAGCCGGTTTCGTCGTCGAAGAACTCGTCATTGACCTTTTCCCAGCCGCCGAACTCGGCGATCGTGAAGAGGTCCTCGGGGGTCGGGAACTGCTTCGGGTCGACCAGACTCTTGTCGACCGGCCGGTAGCCGTTCTCGGCCCAGAGTTCCTGGCCCTCGTTCGACCAGATGAAGTCGAGGAAGGCCTGAGCCGCCTCGGGGGCTTCCTTGGTGACAGCGATAGGGGTCTCGATCAGGATCGTCGAGGGCGGGATGACGTAGTCGACGTCCTCGCCCTCTTCCTGGGCCTTGATCGCCTCGTTCTCGTAGCCGAGCAGCACGTCTCCCGCGCC
The DNA here is from genome assembly GCA_946482365.1 of uncultured Actinomycetes bacterium. Next base: position 8,986 of record CAMLQY010000015.1, on the reverse strand, counting down.
CTGGGTGAAGGCGGCGAGCGCGTCACGGGCGCTGCCTGGCTGCACGGCCGTCTTCTCCAGCACGGTCTTGACCGCGTCGAGCGCCTCCTCGGGGGACTTGCCCTGGTGCAGCTGCGAGCCGTAGATCGCCATGATGTTCCAGCGCGCGGCGCCGGAGCTGAAGGGATTGGGCGTGATGATCTCGACGTCCTCGGTCAGCAGGTCGTCTAGCGACTCGAGGCCCTCGGGGTTGCCCTTGCGGACGGTCATCACGACGACCGAGTCCTGGGCGATTCCCTTGTGCTCGTTCTTGTCCCAGTCGGGCGCGACCTGGCCCGATTCGACCAGGCGGATCATGTCGCCGCCCTGCGCGAAGTGGACGACCGACGCGGGCTGGCCCGCCTCGACCGCGCGGCTCTGGTCGCCGGAGGCGCCGAAGGAGTTGCTGAAGCTGACGCCCCCACCCTCCGAGGTCGCCTCGAACCCGGGCTCGAGCGCTTCCTCGTAGACGGCCTCGGGAGTCGAGTAGCCGACCACGGCGAGCTTGTCACTCGACGATCCGGTCGCCGAGCCGTCTCCTCCCCCACAGCCCGCGACGACGACCATGGCGGTGACCGCCAGTGCGAAGAGGAGGGCGAAGCTGACTCTATGCCGGGTCGACTTGCGAGCTGCTCTCATGAAACAGAATCCCTTCTTTGTTGACTGATTTAGTTTTTTGACTGACTTAGTTCTAAATGAGGCAGGCACCCTAGCACAATGTTGATCGGCAAAGTCGAAAAGACCGCCCGGGGTCAATTCCCGGGGCGGGCACCGAGACATTTCGCGCATCCCGGAAGGGGCCGATCCGAAACGGCGTAGGGATAGTCGAGAGAGGCCTGGCCAGTTCGAGGCTGACAACGGTTCCCGTCCTGACCAGGCCGGCGGCAAGATACCGGACCTACGGGCTATCTACTGGTTTGCGGGAACGGCAAGGGGACCGCGTGTTTATGCTCGAAGGAGGTTGGCCCATGGCCAACCCGAGAGGAAAGAGCGAGGCCAAGCGGGCACTTGCCCTCGGTGCGTTGCTGCGTAAGCTGCGCCGCGACCGCGGCTACACCCTGGACCAGCTCGCCAAGCGCATCCCGATGTCAGCATCCAACCTCTCCCGCGTGGAGCTGGGCAGTCAGGGCCCTCCCCCGGACGAGGTCATCGAACGCATCGCCAAGGCCCTCGGGGTCGAGACCGCCGAGCTGCTGCATGCCGCCGGAAGGGTCGGCGGCGGCGAGTCCTTCGAGCAGGCGGTCCTCGAGCGGCTGGATGCGATCGGGCGCGACGTGCGCGAGGTCAAGGAGGCGGTCGTGGGTCGCAAGGAAGCGGAATCCGGCGCCTCCTAGGCATCGCCGCTCAGCGTGGGCTGGCAATGCCCCCGCCCACCGAGGGCGGTGGCACGGGAGCCGGTTCCGGGGCCGGCGCCGGCGCGGGTTCGGGTGCCGGTTCCGGGGCGGCCTCCGGCTCGGCATCCGGCTCCTGCCCCTCATCGCCGTTCTTCTTCTTCGACGACTCCTCAGGCGCCTCTTCGCCGTAGTCGTATTCGTCCGAGTAGCCGGAGGACGAGGTGTGTTCGCTGTCGAGGGTGGAGAGCTCGGGCAGGCTGGCGGGCTGCGGGAACTCGGGGCACTCGCCGGCCACGGCCGATTCCATGTAGTAGCGCCAGATCGGGCCCGCAGTGGGCCCGCCGTAACCGGTTGCTTCCCGCGACTGCGGGTGCCCGACCCAGACCGCGGTCGAGTAGAGCGGCGTGTAGCCGACGAACCAGGCGTCGGAGAGCTCCTCCGAGGTGCCGGTCTTGCCCGCTGCGGCAGAGCAGCCCATGTAGGTGTAGCCGGCGCCGGTGCCCTGGGTGATCACGCCTTCCAACAGGCGCGTCACTTCGTAGGCCTCACCTTCGGTGAGGACGCGCTCGCCGTCGTCGGGGTCGGTTTCGTCGACCTTGCCGTTGGGGAACTCGACCCTGTCGATCGCGGTGGCGTCGTGGTGGACGCCGCCGTTGGCGAGAGTCGCGTAGGCGTCGGCCATCTCCAGCGGCGTGACGCCGACGGCGAGACCGCCGATCCCCTCGGCGGGCACCGATTCGAGCGGCGAGGTGATGCCCATCTCTTCAGCCGTCTTCGTCACTTCCTCAGGGCCGACGTCGAGGTCGAGCTGGGCGAAGACGACGTTGGTCGAGTGCCAGGTGGCCGAGGCGAGGGACTGGGTGCCTCCACCCTCTCCCTCGGCGTTGTTGACGACCCAGTCCGGGCCACCGCCGGGAATCTCGAGCGTCTTCGGCGAACTCCCGTCGTAGTAGGTGCTGTCGGGGTCGACCCCCTGCTTGATCGCCGTCGCCAGGACAAAGGTCTTGAACGAGGAGCCGGGCTGGCGCTGCGCCTGCCAGGCGTAGTTGAACTGGCTTTCCGAGTCATAGCCTTCGGTCGAGGCCAGGGCGACGATCTCACCGGTGGCCGGGTCGACCGAGGCCAGTCCGGCCGCGGGGCCGCCTTCGGGGTAGCAGACCCCGCAGGAGTCGACCGCTTCCTGCGCCCGTTCCTGCAGCTCGGGGTCGATCGTGGTGTAGGCCTTGAGGCCGCCGTTGCGCACCGTGTTGATGCCGTACTCGTCGATCAGCTCCTGCTGGACGAGGTCGAAGAGGAACTGGTCCTTGATCGTCTGGTACTTGTGACCCGGATTGAGGCCGAGGCCGCTGTTGACCGTCTCGGTGTATTCGGACGAAGTGATGTAGCCCTCTTCCTCCATCGCCTCGAGCACCTCGTTGCGACGGTCGATCGCCGCTCGGGGGTTGAGGAAGGGGTTGTATTCGGAGGGCGCCTGGGGCAGGCCGGCGATCAGCGCCGATTCGTTCAGGCCGAGCTCCTTGGCGGGCTTGGCGAAGTAGGTCTGGGCCGCCGCCTCGACGCCGACTGCGGTCTCCCCTTCGACCGTCCCGTAGGGCGCCGTGTTGAGGTACTGGTTGAGGATCTCCTCCTTGCTGTGCTGCTCCTCCTGTTCGTAGGCGAGGCGCGCTTCGCGTATCTTGCGCTCGATCGTCTCTTCCGGATTCTGGATGTAGAGGTTGCGCACCAGCTGCTGGGTGATCGTCGAGGCCCCCTGCACCGGCTTGCCGGCCATCAGGTTCTTCCAGGCGGCGCGCACGATCGCCGGCGGGTCGATCGCCCCGTGCTCGAAGAAGTTCTTGTCCTCGATCGCCACCGTGGCGTCCTTGAGGGTCTGCGGAATCGCCCGGCCGGGGATCGGCTGGCGGATGTTTTCCGACTGGATGAAGCCGATCAGGCTGCCGTCGGCCGCGTAGATCGCGGAGGAGCGGCCCTTCTGCACCGGCTTCAGGCTGGAGATCGGCGGCGCCGATTCATAGACGTCGATCGCCCAGCTGGCACCGACCCCGCCCGCGATTGCGCCTGCGGCGGCGAGGACCCCCAAGGGGATCAGCAGCTTCTTCTTCCAGCTAGAGGTGTGCGACCGTCGTTGCCGTCGCGTCCGGCGGGCCATTCGGCCGCAAATTGTAGGGAGGCCGATAGCCTTGGACCCGATGCCCGCCTTCCTGCACACCTGCTACCGGATCGGCGATATCGACCGCTCGGTCGCCTTCTACGAGAAGCTCGGCTTCGAGGAGGTGGCGCAGATGCCGATCGGCAGCGAGGCGATAAACGTCTTCATGGCTCTCCCCGGGGAAGAGAACCCCTGCCTGGAGCTGACCTACAACCACGGCGTCGACTCCTACGACCTCGGCACCGGCTACAACCACATCGCCCTCATCGTCGACGACCTCGACGCCACCCTCGAGGCCCTGGCCGCCGAAGGGATCGAGCCCGAAAAGCCTCCCTACCGCCCCGGCGGCCGCACCGAGGGTCACTTCATCTGCTTCCTGCGCGACCCCGACGGGTATCGCATAGAGCTGATCGGGGCCGGTTAGCGGCCCCCGGCGCGGAGGGACGTCGCCCCGGCAAACGGGGGCCGTCCCCTTGCAGCCATCGCTCAGGCTAGTGCGGACCCGGGCAATGAGGGTGGTTGTTGTCGCCCTGGCACGGCGCGGTCTTCGGCTGGAACTTGCCGGAGTTACCGGCCTCATTGGGTCCGCCCACGCCATAGGCCGGGCCGGCCACCATCAGTGCCATCGCAGCCGTGAGCGCCGCGACCTTAGAGATGCGCTTACGCATGATTCACCTCCGGGACTGGTCGGGGCCGGTCGCCCGGCATCGGACAGGGCGAGTGAGAGAGCCCCGAGGCATTGGGATAGGCCTACCCGAACATCCGGCCAGCTAACCAGCCCAACGACTCGAAACCTGCTAGCGGGCGATGTCGCGTCGAGCCTGAGAGCTAGATCCGCATGACGCGCGCGACCAGCGCGTCGAAGGCTCGGTCGGGGAGGAGGCGGCGTGCCAGGGCCTGGCTGCGGGCGTCGGTGCCGACGACGTAACGGGTGCGCGGGCGGCGGGCGGTGAGGGCGTGGAAGATCGGCTTCGCGACCTTCTCGGGCGGGATGCCGCGCTCGGCGGTTCGCTTCACGGCGGCGCGGAAGCGCTCGATCGCCTTGCCGTAGAGCTCATCCTGGGAGTCGTGAGCGCGCTCGGATACCTCGTCGGCGATGCGCTCGCCGCGCTCCCAGATCGGCGTGTCGATCGAGCCCGGCTCGATCACCGCGACGCCGATCTTCCACGGCCGCAGCTCCTGGCGCAGGCAGTCGGCGACCGCCTCGATGCCGTACTTGGAGGCGTGGTAAGGCCCGCCGAAGGGCAGCGCCATGCGACCGCCGATCGAGCTGACGAAGACGATCCTCCCCCTCGCGCGGCGGATCAGCGGCAGGAACGCCTGCGTGACCGCGACCTGGGCGGTCAGGTTGACCTCGATCTGATTGCGGAAGTCGTCGACCGGGATCGTCTCCAGCGGGCTCAGCACCGCGATGCCGGCGTTGTTGACGAGGCCGTCGAGCCCGGCCTCCCCCACCTCACGGGCGACTTGCTCCGCGACCGCGGCGATCTGACCGGCGTCGGTCACGTCGAGGATCACCGGCTCCAGTCGCTCGGACGCGGCCTCCCGAAGAGCAGCGCCGTCCTCCTCGCGGCGCACGGTGGCGAACACCCGCCAGCCCTGGGCGTCCATCTCCAGAGCCGCCGCCCGGCCGATGCCGGTGGAAGCGCCGCTGACGAGAGCCGACTTCACGCGCTCAGGCTACAGGCGCCTCCAGTGCACCGTTTGAGCTCCCAGCGCACGAATCCGCGCAAGCGCGGGATCGGCACACGCGCACAACCGTCATTCCCGCCGCTGAGGGGAATCGGCCTCCTCGCAAAGGGGGTCGTACGCAGCTCGACCGGGAGTTCTTGACTGGGCTCGGCACCACCGCTTGTCTAACCCTGTCCAAAAACCAGCTCGGCGGCAGACCGCCGGGAAGGGAGAATCAAAGTGAGACTCGTCAAGATGCTCGGCCTTGCGGCCGCAGCGGCCATCGTCGCGATGGCCTTCGTCGGTGCCACTTCGGCGTCGGCGGTCAGCACCCAGCTCTGCAAAACGCACGAAACCATAGTCTGCGAAGAAGGTCAAGCAGCGACCACCGTGAGCATGGTGAATGAAGGCCCCGGCCGCCTCTTAACCGACCTCGTCGACGTCATATGCGATTCGATCAATGCGACGGGCACACCGTTAGCGGCAGGCGCGCCGCAGTCGATTCACGTTGCAGAACTCGATTTCGAAAGCTGTGAAACCAACGGAGGCGACGGCTGCGAAGTCTCGGTACTCGAACAGCCCTTAGCCAGCCTCTTATCGACGGGGTTAGACGAAGGCACTCTCACGGGCGCGAGCGGCCTGACCTTAGTCGAATGCGAAGATGTGATCTTCTCGACTGATATCCACTGCGTGTACGACTCCACGGCTCTCGAATTCCCCGTCGGCGCCCAGCACCTGACCGCGAATGAAACGCAGGTTGATTTCATCTCAGGTGGAGGTCTCTGCCCGGATGAATCGCTCCTCGACGGGTTACTGGTGACGACAGAAAGCGCCTACGTCCAAGTGCCCGGAGGAGAGACGGCTTTGTGCAAAACTCATACAGAAAAAGCGTGCAAAGGGCAACTGGTAGGGAGTGTACATTTTGTTGCTAAAGCCCCCAAATGGAACCTTGAAAAAGGTAAAGAAACAGTGGAATGCGAAGAATCCATACTTAAAGGAACCGTGAAAGCATTAAAAATCGGGCAGGAAATTACAATTGATGAACTGAAATGGGTGAATTGCAAACTAACGTTCAAAGGAGGGGAAGAAAATTGCTCCGTAATGACGCTAACGAGCGGCGTCTGGCGGGTAGTTCAGCAGGGATTAAACACCGGAATTGTAACTCCCGGATCGGATGTCGAAATCATTTGTAAAGGTAAAAAAATTGCTTGCAAATTCAGGCCTAAAATTATGAATATCTTTGGGGCAACGGGAGCGGAAAATGGTAAAATAGTTACTACTAAAGAGGGAGGGATTTCCATACAAGATAAAACCGGAGGATGTCCTCAATCAATAACTTGGTCTGCATCGTATGGATCGGTAACAGAAAAAATTTACGTCCTCGAATAAGCTCATCGACAAGTCATGGGGCGACTAGAGACCCGGCATCCGGGTCTCTACGCCCAGTACTAACCCCGGCTTGCCCGGTGGCGCTCCAGCTCGGCCACCATCAGCTTGGTGTGGAGGGCGGCGATCAGGTCCTGTAGGGGCTGAGCGCCGCTCTCCAGCATCTCCACCACTCGCTCGGGCGGGACCTCGCCGGCGAGGCGGTCCATGACGACCGCGACCTCCTGGCGGACGAGGTCTTCGAGGGCGGTCTTGTAGCGCAGGGTGTCGTAGACGGTGAAGCCGATCTCCTCGTCGTAGCCGCCGGCTCGGAAGCGGCTGATCGCCTCGATGATCTTGATGTCGGAAGGCGAGTAGCCGCGGCTGTTGGGGCTGAGGACCTCCAGCTCCTCGAGCCGGTCGAGGACGTCCTTGGGCACGCCGTAGCGCTCGCGCACCTCGGCGGCGCTGGTGCGGGTCCGCTCGCCGGCCAGGGCGCGGTCGAGGATGCGGTCCTCCAGCTCGACCAGGGCGCGGGCCCGCTCGGGGTCCTCGTCGAGCACCGACTTGATCGCCCGCAAAGGCATGAAGCGCTCCTCCTGCAGCTGCTTGATCAGCCGGATGCGGTCGACGAACTCCGGCGGGTAGTAGGCCATGTTGCGGCTGGTCTTGACCGGCTCGGGCAGCAGCCCCTCGCGCAGGTAGTGCTTGATCGTCGGCGCCGGCACCCCCGAGGCCTCGGCCAGCTCCCCCATGCGCAGAAGGTCGCCGTTGGCGGCGTCGCCGGTCATGCCCGGAAGGTTGTGGCGGCGTCGGCGGACGGGCCGGCTGCGGCTCCCGACTCCTTCATCGCGGCGATCTCCTCGGCCGAGTAGCCGACCTCGCTCAGCACCTCCTCGGTGTGCTCGCCGAAGGCCGGCGCCGGCCGCGTCGGGTCGGCGGGGGTGCGGCTCATCTTCACGGGAGCGCCGAGCTGGCGGATCGTCCCCAGCTCGGGTTGCTCCATCTCGACCACCATCTCGCGCCCGCGGACCAGCTCGGAGTCGAGCGCTTCGTCGAGGTCGAGCACCGGCTCGATGCAGCAGTCGTGCTCGTCGTTGAAGGCCTTCCATTCCGCCCGGGTGCGGGAGCGGAACACCCCGGCGACCTCCTCCCAGGCCTCCGAGCCGGGAGCCGCGAACTGCGACTCGATCAGCTCGGGCCGGTCGACGCCGTTGCAGAAGGCGGCCCAGAACTTCGGCTCCAGGGCGCCGCAGGTGATCCAGCCGTCGCTCGCCTCGTAGGGCAGGTAGCAGACGACGCCGCCGATCAGCTGCTCGGCACCGCGCTGCGGAATCCTGCCATCGCAGAAGTAGCTGCCCGCGACCATCGCCAGCCAGGAGAGGGCGCCGTCGGCCATCGAGACGTCGACCATCTGGCCCTCGCCGGAGCGGCGCCGCTCGTGCAGGGCCGCCATCACGCCGAAGGCCGCCATCAGGGCGCCGCCGCCGAGGTCGGCGATCTGGCCGCCTGACTGCACCGGCGGCCCGTCCTTGGCCCCGGTCAGCCCGAGCACCCCGACCAGGCCGAGGTAGTTCATGTCGTGGCCGGCTCGCTGCGTGTAGGGGCCGTCCTGGCCGTAGCCGGTGATCGCGCAGAAGACGATGCCTGGGTTGGCCTCGCGCATGCGCTCGTAGCCGACGCCGAGCCGGTCCAGCACTCCCGGCCGGAAGCCGTCGATGACGACGTCGTGGCTTTCGACCAGCCGCAGCAGGGCCTCCTTCCCCTTCTCGCTCTTGAGGTCGAGCCGCACCGAACGCTTGCCGCGGTTGAGCGAGAGGTAGAGGGCCGAGCGCGTGCCCAGCTCCTGCTGTTCGTCGGTCCCGTAGTAGGGAGGAGCCCAGCGGATGTAGTCGCCCATGCCGGTGTCCTCCACCTTGAGCACCTCGGCGCCGAGGTCGGCGAGCAGCAGCGAGCAGAAGCCCCCGGGCAGCAGGCGGGAGAGGTCGAGGACCTTGACGTCGCTAAGCGGCAGCGCGCTCACGCTTCGGCACTCCCAGGAGCTCGCGGGCCTCGGCTACGCTGGCGGCCCTGCGCCCCACGTCCTCGGCCATCTGGCGGGCCTTGGCGATCAGGTCGCCGTTGGAGCGCGCCATCTCGCCGTTCGGCAGGTAGAGGTTGTCCTCGACCCCGGCGCGGACGTTGCCGCCCAGCACCAGCGAGGAACCGAGCAGCTTCCACTGGTCGCGCGAGATTCCGATCACCTGCCACTGGTTCTCGCCCTCGGCGCCGCCGGGGATCTGGTCCGCCATGAAGCCGACGTTGCGAGGCGTCGGCCGGATGCCGCCGTTGACCCCCATCACCAGCGAGATCTGCAGCGGGGTCCGCTCGAGCAGGCCCATGTCGATCAGCGGATCGAGGTTGGCGACGTGGCCGGCGTCGAAGCACTCGTGCTCGGGCTTGATCCCCA
>CAMLQY010000014.1 GCA_946482365.1 uncultured Actinomycetes bacterium | reverse complement strand
TCGAACCCGCGACCTCGAGCTTGGGAAGCTCGCGCTCTACCAACTGAGCTACGTCCGCACCAGGTGGTGATTCTAGGGCCGCAGCGCGGTTGCCGCCGGTGTGCCCTGGCTAGTCTTCGCCGCCGTGAGCGCGCGCTCGTTCCTCGCCTTCCTCGCCGTGCTGGCCGTGATCGGCCTGCTCAGCTTCGGCCTGCTCAGCAAGGGGAACGCGACGATCGAGGTGGGCGAGCCGGTGCCCGACCGGGAGCTGCCGGCGCTGCCGGGCCCGGGCCAGGGCTCGATCGGCGAGCACCGCGGCCGGTGGGTCCTGGTCAACCTCTGGGCCTCCTGGTGCATCCCCTGCCGCGAGGAGGCGCCGGCGCTGGAGCGCTTCCAGCGGCGCCACCGGGACGGCGACACGACCGTGGTCGGGATCAACGTGCAGGACAACCGCGACGACGCGCTCGCCTTCCTGCGCGACTACCCGACCACGTATCCACAGCTTCGCTCGGTCGGCGACGAGCGCAGCGCCGCTTTCGGCTCGACCGGAGTGCCCGAGAACTTCCTCGTCGACCCCCGGGGCCGCTTGGCGCTGATCTGGAGGGGCCCGGTCGACGACAGGTTCTTGCGCGAGCGCGTCGATCCCCTGATCGAGGGGGGCGGCACATGAACGGCCGATTGATCGTCGCCCTCGCCCTCGCCCTCCTGGCGCTGCCGGGGGCCACGGCGATCGCGAAGACCACCGTCCAGGACGTCGAAGACGAGGTGATGTGCCCGATCTGCGGCACCCTGCTCGAGCTCTCCGACTCGCCGCAGGCCCGCCGCGAGAAGGTCTACGTCGCGAGGCTGGTCGCCGCAGGCAGGAGCAAGGCCGAGATCAAGGACGCGCTGGTCGACCAGTACGGACCGGCCGTCCTGGCGCTTCCGGAGGCGAAGGGGTTCGACCTCTCCGCCTATCTCGTCCCGATCGTCGCGCTGCTGCTCGCCGTCGGCGCGCTCGCCGTCGGCCTCGCCCGCTGGCGGCGCGACGGCAACCGCCCGCCACCGACGGGAGCCTCGGCCGCTCCGCAGGGCGAGGAGGCAGAGCGGCTCGAGGCCGACCTGCGGCGCTACGACCTCTGAATTTCAGCCGACGACGACGCGGCCCGTAACGGGGGGCGGCAGGCGCCTCGGGATATTCGCCTTCTCACCGCAGGCCAGGGTGACGCCGGCGTGTTCGGACAGCGCCAGCAGCGCATCCCCGCCCTCCAGCGACGGACCGACGATCGCAAGCAGGTCATAGGCGCGGCGCAGCTTCTGAATCGCCTGGTCGCAACGGTCTGAGTCGAGCAGGGCCGCCGGCGCCGGCTCAGGTGCACCGGCCACGATGCAGACCAGGGGCTCGGATGCCCCGCCGGAGGCGGGACCGGCCAGTGTCAGCGGCTGCAGGAGCTGGGTCGCCCCGGTCTCTCCCAGCAGGTATTCGCGCAAGCCGGGGGCAGCGTCGAGGCCGAGCGTGAGGGCGAGCGCAGGAGCGGCCAGGTCGCACTCGAGCAGGGCGACGCGCCGGCCCTGCGCCACGGCAGCCGCGGCAAGGCCAAGCGCGACGGCCGAGCGGGCCGGGCCCGTGGTCAGGACGGCGCCCGACCCGCCCAGCTCCAGCGCCAGTCCCGAGAACGCCTGCAGCTCGGCCCGGCCGAGCGCCGCCGGGCGCGAGGGGGAATCCTCCCGCACGGGGATCTCCGCCAGCAGCGGAGGCTTGGGCCGGCGACGGAGCATCACATCCGCTCCGGGGCCGAGATGCCGAGCAGGCCGAGCGAGCCGGCGATCGTGCGCTTGACCAGCAGAGCGAGCGCCAGGCGCGAGCGCTCGACGCCCTCGCCCTCCGCGCCGATCACCTTGCAGTCGCGGTAGAAGCCGTGGAAGTCCGCGGCGACCGCGGTCGAGTAGGCGCAGATGCGGTGCGGCGCCCGGCGGGCGGCCGCCTCTCGCACCTCGCCGGGGAACTCGAGCAGGCGCTTGACGAGCTCGCGCTCCGTGGGCTCCAGCGAGTCGCCCGGGGTCTCGATGCCGGCGCCGGACACGACCTGCTCGGGCTCGAGCTCGGCCTTGCGCAGGATGCTGGCGATCCTCGCGTGGGCGTACTGGACGTAGTAGACGGGGTTGTCGTTGGACTGGCGCCGGGCCAGCTCGAGGTCGAGGTCGACGGTGGTGTCGTGGCTGCGCCAGAGCATGAACCAGCGCGTCGCGTCGGCGCCGATGTCGTCGAGCAGCTCGTCGAGCGAGACGAATTCGCCGCTGCGCTTGGACATCTGCGCCCGCTCGCCGCTTTCGAGGATGTGGACGAGGCGCATGATCAGCGCCTCGAAACGGTCGGTGTCGGCGCCGAGGCCGGCGATCGAGGCGCGCAGACGGGCAACGTAGCCGTGATGGTCGGCGCCGAACACGTCGACCAGGCGGTCGAAGCCGCGCTCGAGCTTGTCCCAGTGGTAGGCGACGTCGGCGGCCAGGTAGGTCGGTTCGCCGTTGGCGCGGATCAGCACCCTGTCCTTGTCGTCCTCGAAGCTCGTCGTGCGCAGCCAGAGCGCGTCTTCGCTGCGGTAGGTGTGGCCTTCCCGCTCCAGCTGGGCGAGGGCGGCGTCGACCTCGCCGCGGCTGTAGAGGTCGCGCTCGGAGACCCAGTTGTCGAAGCTGACGCCGAAGCGGTCGAGGGTCCCCTGCACCATTTCCAGGACCAGCTCCACCCCGCGCCGGCCGACCGCCTCGAGGTCGCCGGGCTCGATTCCCTCCGCGGCGATCCGCTGCCCCAGGTCGCCGACGTAGGCGCCCTCGTAACCGTCCTCGGGCGGCTCCTCGCCGCGCATGCGGGCGGCGATCGAGGCAGCGAACCGGTCGATCTGCCCGCCGGCGTCGTTGACGTAGAACTCGCGCTCGACCTCGTGGCCGACAGCCTCGAGCAGGCGGACGAGCGAGTCGCCGTAGGCCGCGTGGCGACCGCCGCCGATGTGCAGGGGGCCGGTCGGGTTGGCGGAGACGAACTCGACCAGGACGCGCTCCGGCGTGGCGGTCGGCTCAGGGCCGAGCCCGCGCTCGCCGGCGGCGGCGAGGCTGGCCATCGCGCGGCGGTACCACCCGTCGGCGAGAAAGAGGTTGACGAACCCCGGCCCGGCGACCTCGATTCGCTCCACCGTCCCCTCATCGAGCTGCTCGCCGAGCTCGGCGGCGAGCCTGGCCGCGACGTCGCGCGGGTTTTCGCCCAGGGGCGCGGCGAGCAGCATCGCCGCGTTGGAGCTGTAATCGCCCAGCTCGGGCTTGGGCGGTCGCTCCAGCGTCGGCTCGGGACCGGTCGGCTCGCCGTCGCGCAGGGCGCGGGCGGCACGGTCCACCGCTGTGCGCAGCTCGGCGATCGGGTCGCTGGTTGCCGTCATCGCGCCCATCGTATGTCGCGCCCCTGTGCCCAAGTACGCTGGCCGCGTGCGCGTTGCCGTGATCACCGACGTCCACGCCAACCTGCCGGCGCTCGAAGCGGTTCTCGGGGCGGCCGAGGCGGCGGGGGTCGAGGAAGCCTGGTGCCTCGGCGACGTGGTCGGGTACGGGGTCGAGCCCGACGCCTGCGCCGACCTGGTGCGCGAGCGCTGCGGGGTATGCCTGGTCGGCAATCACGACCTGGCCGTCCTCGGCGCACTCGACATCTCCTCCTTCTCCGAGGCGGCGGCCGTGGCGGTCGAGTGGACGCGCGACAACGTCGACGAGCGCACGCTGGAGTTCCTGCGCACGCTGGAGCCGAGCGGCGAGCGAGAGGGGATCGGGCTCTTCCACGCGTCCCCCCGCGACCCGGTCTGGGAGTACGTGCTCTCCCGCGAACAGGCCGACGCAGGGATGGACTCCCACCGGCTGCGGATCGGGTTGATCGGCCACTCCCACGTCGCCCTCTTCTTCAACCGGCCCGAGGGCGGGAAGCCCGGCGAGACCAGGGGCGGGCAGGCCGGCGACGGCGCCCTCCTCGACCTCAGCCGCGGCGGCTGGCTGGTCAACCCCGGCAGCGTCGGCCAGCCCCGCGACGGCGATCCGCGCGCCGCCTGGCTGGAGCTCGACACCGAAGCGGAGACCGCCTGCTTCCACCGGGTCCCGTACGAAATCGCCACGGCGGCGGACCCGATCGCGGCCGCCGGCCTCCCCCAGCGGCTGGCCGACCGCCTCCACATCGGGCAGTGAGCCACGATTTGCAGGGAAAACCTGCACGACAGGGTGTTCTCTAGACTCGCAACGATGCGTCAGCCGGCCGTCCTCCCGCTTGCCATCGCCCTCGGCGTCTTCGCCGCGATCGCCCTCGCCTCCTGCGGTGCCGGCGAAGACGCGGAGCTGCTGCCCGGCGCCACGGCGGCGGAGATCAGCGAAAACCTCGACACGGTCAAGCAACTCGCGGACGAAGGCGAATGCGTCGGAGCGGCCGATGCGGCCGAAGAGGTGAGCGCGCAGGTGCAGGCGCTGAGGGGGGTCGACCCGGAGCTGAAGCAGGCGCTCGAACGGGGCGCCGCCAGGCTGAGCGAAGTCGTCGCGACCTGCGAAGAAACCACCACCGAAGAGCTCGAGCCCTCCACCGAAGACACGGAAGAAGCGGAGAAGATCTCTCCGGGCCAGGAAAAGAAGGAGGAAAAGGAGCGCGAAAAGGAAGAAAAGGAGGCTGAGAAGGAAGCCGAAGAGGAGGCGAAGGAAGCTGAAGAGGAAGAACGCGGGCCGGAAGAAGAAAGCCCAGCCGGCTCTCCCGCGCCGAGCGAAGACGGAGGCACGGGTGCGCCGGGCGGCGTGAGCCCGGCCGAACCGGCCCCCGAAGGCGAATGACGGAGAGAGGCACCCTCTCGGGTCGCTACGAGATCGGCGACCGCCTGGGCTCGGGCGGGATGTCGAGCGTGCACATGGCCACCGACCTGACGCTCGAGCGCACGGTCGCGGTCAAGATCCTCGCCGAGCACCTCTCCGACGACGAGCGCTTCGTCGCGCGCTTCCGCCGCGAGGCGCTCGCGGTCGCGAAGCTGATCCACCCCAACATCGTCCAGGTCTACGACACGGGCATCGACCGGGGGCGCCACTACATCGTGATGGAGTACGTGGAAGGCCGGTCGGGGGCCCAGATCCTCCAGAGGCACGGTCCGCTCGACGCCGAGACGACGGCCGAGATCGGTGCCCAGGCCTGCGCCGGGCTCGACTACGCGCACCGGCGCGGGATCATCCACCGCGACGTCAAGCCGGGGAACCTGATGATCTTCGGCGGCCCGGTCGGCGGCGGCGAGATGACGGTGAAGCTGACCGACTTCGGCATCGCCCGCGCGGTGGAACAGACGCGGATCACGCAGGTCGGGTCGGTGGTCGGGACCGCCGCCTACCTCTCGCCCGAGCAGGTCCGCGGCGATGAGGCGACGCCGGCGACCGACGTCTACGCGCTCGGCGTCGTCCTCTACCAGTTCCTCACCGGGCGGCTGCCGTACGAGGGGTCGAGCCTGGCCGAGCTGGCCGTGCGCCAGCAGAACGAGAAGCCCCTCCCGCCCAGCACCTACAACGAAGAGGTCTCCGAGACGCTGGGGGCGGCGGTGCTGCGAGCGATGGAGGGCGACCCGTCACGCCGTTACGCCAGCGCCGGCGAGCTGGCCGGCGGCCTGCAGCTGGGCCTCCAGGGGGAGGACGTCACCCTTCCCCTGGGCGAAGGCTCCACCCCCACCCAGGTCCTCGGCGGGGAGACCGCGACCCGCCGCCTCGACCGCACCGCCCAGACCGAGTACCGCCCCGCCCCGTCGCCGACGCGGCGACCGGCACCGCGTGCGCCGCAACCTCCACCGCCGCCGGTGCGACCACAAGCGCCAGCCCAACAGAGGCGAGGAGCGTTCTCGCGCTTCGCCAGGTTCGTGATGGCGCTTGTAGCTCTCGTACTGATAGCGGCCGCCGTCGCTGCGGCGGTCATCTACACCACCGACAAGGCCACAGGCGTAAAGGCCACCGAAGTCGCCGGTAACACCGTCGATCGCGTCGTCGAAGAATTCAAGGACCTGGTCAAGAAGAACACCGAATAGGCGCCTCCTGCCAAGCCTAGACGTCTGACCAGGGCACAGCACCTTGCAGAATCGCGGCGGAGTAGCTGTCGAAGGTGCCGTCGCCGATAGCGGTACGGGCATGCGTCATCAGCTCCTGCAGGTAGGTGAGGTTGTGCAGGCAGAGGAGGCGGACCGCGGTCATCTCCTCCGCTCGGGAGAGATAGCTGAGGTAGTCGCGGTCGTGGTTCCGGCAGGCGGGGCAGGGACAGCCGTCGACGATCGGGCTGCGGTCGCCCTCGTGGCCGGCCCTGCGCAGGCGCAGGCGGAAGCGGTTGCCGGGGTCCGGCACCAGGGCGACGCCGTGGCGGGCGAGGCGGGTGGGGACGGCGCAGTCGAAGAGGTCGAGCCCCAGGGCGATGCCGGCGAGGAGGTCGTCGATCTCGCCGATGCCGAGCAGGTGCTTGGGCGCCTCGGCGGGCAGCAGCGGCGTGGTCATCGCCAGGACCTCGCGCATCTCGTCCTTGTCGCGGCCGAGGGTGCCGCCGATCGCCAGGCCGTCGACGCCGGCCGCCGAGACGCACGCGGCCGATTCGCGCCGCAGGTCCTCGTGGACGCCGCCCTGGACGATGCCGAACACGGCCTGGCGCTCGGGCCCTTCGCGCCCGTGCCACTCGAGGCAGCGATCGAGCCAGCGGTGCGTGCGCTCGGTCGAGCGCGCCGTGTACTCGCGGTCGGCGTGGAAGGGGGTGCACTCGTCGAAGACGAGGGCGATGTCGGAGCCCAGTGCCGCCTGCACCCGCATCGAGACCTCGGGCGAGATGAACAGCTCCCTCCCGTCGCGGGGGGAGCGGAACCGCACCCCCTCCTCCTCGATCGAGACGACCGACCCGTGGCCTCCCTCCGGCTTGCCGCTCCCCTTCACCTCGTCGGCCACCCCGCCATGGGCCAGCGAGAACACCTGGAACCCGCCCGAGTCCGTGATCAGCGCCCGCTCCCACCCCATGAAACCATGCAGCCCCCCGGCCTTGGCAATGCGCTCCGGCCCCGGCGAAACGAAGAGGTGGTACGTATTCCCCAGCACCATCTCGTAGCCGAGATCAGCTACCTCGCGAGCCTCCAGGCCGTGCACGGTGCCTTTGGTCGCCAGCGGAATGAAGGCCGGCGTCTGAACCGACCCGTGGGCAGTGTGCAGCACCCCCGTCCGAGCCGCCCCGTCCCGGGCCTCGATCTCGAACCTGAGTCTGTTCGCCTCGACGCGCATGGGCTCCCTGAACGATTGACCACCCTATTGGTGGGTCAATCGTTCACTCGGCGATCAGGGACCGCCCGGTCATGGCCGCCGGCTGAGGTATCCCGAGCAGCTCGAGGGCCGTGGGCGCCACGTCGGCGAGGATGCCGTGCTCCCGCAGGGTCAACCCCTCCGCCGTCACGATCAGCGGCACCGGATTCAGGGAGTGCGCGGTGTTGGGCGAGCCGTCGGGCTCGAGCATGTGGTCGCAGTTCCCATGGTCCGCGGTGACGATGCAAGCGCCGCCCTTGGCGGTCACCGCCTCGACCACGTCTCCGAGGCAGCCGTCGACCTCCTCGACCGCCTTCACCGCCGCCGGGATCACCCCCGTGTGCCCGACCATGTCGGGGTTGGCGAAGTTGACGATGCCGAAGCGGTAGTCGCCGGCGCGCCAGTGGCCGACGAACGTCGCGGCGGCGGCGCGGGCGCTCATCTCGGGCTTGTGGTCGTAGGTGGGCACGTCGCGGGGCGACTCGACCAGGTGCCGCTCCTCCCCCTCCCACTCCTGCTCGCGACCGCCGTTGAAGAAGTAGGTGACGTGCGCGTACTTCTCGGTCTCCGCCACGTGCAGTTGCCGCCCCCCCGCCTCGGAGATCGTCTCCGCCAGCGTCGTCTCCGGCCTCGCCTCGGGAAACGCGACTGGGTAGGGCCAGCCCTTGCGGTACTCGGTCATCGTGGTCAGGTCGAGCACCGGGCCGCCCGCGCGGGAGAACTCGTCGAAGCCGGGCTCGGCCAGGGCACGGGTCATCTGCCGCGCCCGGTCGGGGCGGAAGTTGACGAAGACGCCGACGTCGCCGGGCTCGACTCCGTCGTAGTCGCCGATCACCGTCGGCTTGACGAACTCGTCGGTCTCGCCGCGCTCGTAGGAGGCCTCGACCGCCTCCTCGGCACCCGCTGCGCGAAGCCCCTGGGCGTGGACGATCGCGTCGTAGGCGAGCTTCGTCCGCTCCCAGCGGGTGTCGCGGTCCATCGCGTAGTAGCGGCCGCTGACCGTGGCGACGCGGCCGGCGCGGCGCAGCCAGCGCTCCAGCTCGTGCACGTAGCCGCGACCGCCGTGGGGCAGGGTGTCGCGGCCGTCGGTGAAGGCGTGGAAGACGACGTCCGGGACGCCCTCCTGGGAAGCGAGCTCTATCGTCGCCTCGATGTGCTCCCAGCCGGAGTGCACGCCGCCGTCGGAGACGAGCCCGAGCAGGTGCAGGCGCCCGCGCGGGCTGCGACGGGCACGGTCGCAGGCGGCGAGCAGCACCTCGTCTTCGAAGAAGCTGCCGTCGGCGATCGCGTCGTCGATCCGCGCCAGGTCCTGCTTGACGATCGCGCCGGCGCCGAGGTTGAGGTGGCCGACCTCGGAGTTGCCCATCTGGCCGTCCGGGAGGCCGACGTCGCGCCCCTGCGCCGAGAGCTGCGTGTGGGGGAAGCCCGCCCAGAGCCGGTCGAAGACGGGCGTCTCGGCGAGCGAGATCGCGTTGCCGGGGCCGGGCTCGGCCAGCCCCCAGCCGTCGAGGATGACCAGTGAGAGCGAAGGGAGCGTAAGGGTCAACCAGCCGCCTTCACTATCGCCGCGAAGTCGGCGGCGTCGAGGCTCGCACCGCCGACCAGGGCGCCGTCGATGTCGGGCTGGGACAGCATCTCGGCGGCGTTGCCGGGCTTGACCGAGCCGCCGTAGAGGATGCGGACGGCGTCCGCGACGGCACCGCGCTCGCGCAGCAGGTCGCGGATGTAGGCGCAGGCCTCCTGGGCCTGCTCGGGGGTCGCCGTGCGGCCGGTGCCGATCGCCCAGATCGGCTCGTAGGCGATCACCACCTCGCTCAGCTGCGGCCCCTCGACGTTCGCCAGGTCCGCCTGCAGCTGGCGCTCCAGCACGGCCTCGGTCTGGCCGCCGTCGCGCGCATCCTCGGTCTCGCCGACGCAGAGGATCGGCTCCAGCCCGGCGGCGAGAGCGGCGGGGACCTTGCGCGCAAGCGCCTCGTCGGTCTCGCCGAAGAGCTGGCGGCGCTCGGAGTGGCCGAGGACGACGGCCTCGACGTCGAGCTCGGCCAGCATCGGCGCCGACACCTCGCCGGTGAAGGCACCCGCCGCCTCCTCGTGCATGTTCTGCGCAGCGACCTTCACCGCGGTGCCGTAGCGGCGCTCGACCACCGCGCTCAAAGCCGTGAACGGCGGGCAGATCACGACGTCGCTCTGCGTCGCCGCGATCTGCGGCAGCAGCGCGTCGACGAACTCGCCCGCCTCGGCGACCGTCTTGTGCATCTTCCAGTTGGCGGCGATGTACGGCGTGCGCTCAGGCATCTCTCAAAGCCTCCACGCCCGGCAGCTTCTTTCCCTCCAGCAGCTCCAACGACGCTCCTCCTCCGGTCGACAGCCAGTCCACTTTGTCAGCGAGCCCGAACTCCTGCAGCGCGGCGACGGAG
The DNA here is from genome assembly GCA_946482365.1 of uncultured Actinomycetes bacterium. The sequence goes on along the minus strand of CAMLQY010000014.1, from coordinate 36,341 downwards.
TCGCCGCCGCCGACCACGGTCGTCCCCGGCGCGACGGCCACGGCCTCGGCGACCGCGCGGGTGCCGGCCGCGAACGGGAGCAGCTCGAAGGCCCCCATCGGCCCGTTCCAGAGCACGGTGCCGGCAGCGCCGATCGCCTCGGCGTAGGCGGCTGCGCTGCGCGGCCCGATGTCGAGCCCCATCCAGCCGTCGGGAACCTCGACGCCGTCGCTCTCGCGCACCTCGGTGCCGGCGTCGAAGCTCTCGCCCAGGACGAGGTCGACGGGAAGACGCAGCTCGCAGCTGGAGCCGGCGGCCCGGGCCAGCGCCTCGGCCGCCAGCCCCACCCCCTCCTCCTCGACCAGCGAGTCGCCGGTGGCGATGCCCTGGGCGCGAAAGAAGCTGAAGCACATCGCGCCGCCGATCAGCACCTGGTCGGCGACCTCGAGGAAGCGGTCGATGACGCCGACCTTGTCGCTCACCTTGGCGCCGCCGAGCACGACGAGAAGCGGCCGCTGCGGCGACTCGACCACCCGGGTCAGCTCCGTCACCTCCCGCTCCAGCAGCAGCCCCGCATAGCCGGGCAGGCGATGCGCCACGCCCTCGGTGCTGGCGTGGGCGCGGTGGGCGGCGCCGAAGGCGTCGTTGACGTAGACGTCGGCGAGCCCCGCCAGCGACTCGGCGAGCGCCGGGTCGTTCTCCGTCTCCCCGGGCTCGAAGCGAACGTTCTCCAGCAGCAGCACGCCCCCGGGGCCGAGGCCCCGGGCCATCGTCTCGACGTCCTCGCCGACCGCCGTGGCCGCCTGGCGAACCGGGGCGCCGAGCAAGCCGGCCAGGTGCTCTCCCACGGGCCGCATCGAGAGCTCGGCGACGACCTCTCCCTTGGGCCGGCCGAGGTGGGAGACGAGGACCACGGAAGCGCCCCTTTCCCGCAACAGCTCGATCGTCGGCAGCGCCGCCCGGATCCTCGTGTCGTCGGCCACGCGGCCGCCGTCCAGCGGCACGTTGAAGTCGACCCGGACGAGGACGCGCTTGCCGGCGACGTCTGCGTCGCGGACGCTGGCCTTGGAAAAGCTCATCGCCGGCCCTCGCGGCGCTAGAGGACCTTGCCGGCGAGCTCCACGCAACGATTGGAGTAGCCCCACTCGTTGTCGTACCAGGAGACCGCCTTGACCATGCGCCCGTCGCCGATCGTCATCGTCTGGCCGGCGTCGAAGATCGAGGAGTGCGGGTCGCTGACGATGTCGGTGGAGACGATCGGGTCCTCGGTGTAGGAGAGGATGCCCTTCATCGGCCCCTCGGCGGCCGCCTTGACCGCCGCGTTGACCTGGTCGACCTCGACCGGGTCGGGGGTCGAGAAGACGAGGTCGACGACCGAGCCGGTCGCCACCGGCGCCCGCATCGCGAAACCGTTCAGCTTGCCGTTCAGCTCCGGCAGGACGAGACCGACGGCCTTCGCCGCGCCGGTCGTCGTCGGGATCAGGTTGAGCGCCGCGGCCCGCGCCCGGCGCAGGTCGGAGTGCGGCATGTCCTGCAGGCGCTGGTCGGCCGTGTAGGCGTGGATCGTCGTCATCAGGCCCTGCTCGATCCCGAACTCGTCGTTCAGCACCTTGGCCAGCGGCGCCAGGCAGTTGGTCGTGCAGGAGGCGTTGGAGACGATGTCGTGCTTCTCGCGGTCGTAGTCGGTCTCGAAGTTGACGCCGAGGGCGACGGTCACGTCGGGCTCCTTGGCCGGTGCCGAGATGATCACCTTCCTGGCGCCCGCCGTGAGGTGCTTGGCGGCGTCGTCGCGGCCGGTGAAGAAGCCGGTCGACTCGATCACCACGTCGACCCCGAGGTCGCCCCAGGGCAGCGCCGCCGGGTCGCGCTCGGAGAGGACCTTGATCGCCGACCCGTCGACCGAGATCTCGTCGCCGGAGACAGCTACCTCCCCCGGGAAGCGCCCGAGAATCGAGTCGTACTTGAGCAGGTGGGCGAGGGTCGCCGGGTCGGTGAGGTCGTTGACGGCGACGAACTCGAGGTCGGCCCCGGCCGCGTATGCCGCCCTGAAGACGTTGCGCCCGATCCGTCCGAAACCGTTGATGCCGACCTTCACAGCCATTCAGTCAACCCTCCTGGGAGTTGGGGGCCCTAGTCGGACCCGATGGTGATCTCTATCTCGTACCCGTCGGGGTCCTTGAGGAACGCCGAGTAGGAGCCGGAGCCGTAGGAGCGGCGCTCCCCGGGGTCCGCAACGCTGACGCCGCCCGCGTTCATGCCGCCTTCCCAGGCCGCCTTGACGGCGACGATGCCGAGCCCGGAGAAGCTGAGCAGGCCGAAGCCCGCCTGCGGCTCGTGGTGGGCCGAGATGAAGAAGACGGGCTTGGCGATGCCCCAGCCGACCGTCTCGTCCTCCTCGAAGTGGCGCCGCCAGCCAAGGGGCGCGAGCAGCGAGTCGTAGAACGACGCGCTCCGCTCGAGGTCGGACACCTCCAGTAGAACGTGATGCAGCATTAGGCCTTGGAGGCTATACGGGCAGCCGGATCAAGTGCCGAGTCGCCAACCTGACTAACCGCCGCGCGGGGTCCAGCGGAAATAGCGGATCGCGAGCAGCAGCCCGGCGAGGCCCCAGGCGACGAGCATGGCGAGGTTGCCCCAGTCCAGGCCGGCGGCACCGCCGGGGGCGTAGGCGTCGAAGAAGGCCTGGAAGAAGTCGCGGACGGGGAAGTGATTGGCGAAGTCGGTGACGCCCTGTGGCAGCTCGTCTTCGGGGATGAAGACGCCGGAGAGGAAATAGAGCGGCAGGAGCACCGCGTTGACGATCGGCGCCGCGGCGTCCTGGGAGGGAATCGCCGCGGTGAGCGCTATCCCGAGGCAGCAGAAGGCCGCGGCGCCGACGACGAGGACGAGGACGATCTCCGGCAACCCGTCCCAGGGGATCGCGACGCCGTAGAGGACGCGCCCCAGCCCGGCGACGAGGACGAGCATGATCAGGGCGAGGACGATCGAGTTGCCGACCCGGCCTGCGACGAACACCCAAGCCGGCATCGGCGTGCCGCGCCCCCGCTTGAGGCGCCCGTCCTCGCGGGCGATGACCAGCGTCATCGCGAGGTTCTGCATCGTCGCCGAGATCACCGCGAGCGTGATGATCGCCGGCACGTAGTAGGCGGTGGTGTCTATCCCGCCGCGCACGTCGATCGTCTGGTCGCCGAACACGGTGGCGAAGATCAGCAGCAGGATCACCGGGAAGCCGACAGTGAAGAAAACGGCCGCCGGGTTGCGCCAGAAGGCCTTCTGGTCGTAGCGGAGCTGGTGGGCGACGAGCGCCGGGCCGCTCACCGGCCGGCCTCCTCGCCCTCGGAGGTCAGGGAGAGATAGACGTCCTCGAGGCTCGGGCGCGTCACTTCCAGGCCCTCCAGGTCGAGGCCCTCTGCGACCGCGCGGCCGGTCAGCTCGTGCAGGTCGGCGACCGGCGTCTTCGTCTCGACCGAGACCGCCTCGCCGCCGAGGCGGTAGCTGATCCTCGCCGGCAGGCTCTCGCGGTCCCCGAGGTCCGCGGGGGCGCCGCTGGCGACGATCCTGCCGGCGGCGATGATCGCCACCCGGTCGGCGAGCCGCTGCGCCTCGTCCATGTAGTGGGTGGTGAGGAAGACGGTCTTGCCGAGGTCGCGCAGGCCCTCGATCACGTCCCAGGCCTGGCGGCGCGCCGAGGGGTCGAAGCCGGTCGTCGGCTCGTCGAGGAAGAGCAGCTCCGGGTCGCCGACCAGGGCCATGCCGACGTCGAGGCGGCGCTGCTGGCCGCCGGAGAGGCTGCCGGTGCGGGCGTCCGCCTTCTCGCCGAGGCCAACCAGCTCGATCGTCTCTCCGACCGGCCGCGGTGCGCTGTAGTAGCCCGCGTAGAGCCCGAGCGACTCGCGCACGGTCAGATAGGGATCGAGGCGGCAGTCCTGCAGGACGATCCCGATTCGCTCGCGCCAGGCGCGGCCGGCACGCTCGGGGTCCTCCCCCAGCACGGCGACCTCTCCCCCGCTGCGCTCCCGGTACCCCTCGAGGATCTCCACTGTCGTCGTCTTGCCGGCGCCGTTGGGGCCGAGGAAGGCGAAGACCTCACCGGCCTGGACGTCGAGGTCGATGCCGCGCACGGCCTCGAAGTCGCCATAGCTCTTGCGCAGGCCGCGAACGGATATGACCGGATCCCCCAACGTCGGGGCGAGTTTATGGACCTGACGGGGGCTAGATGTCGCCAGGCCAGGACGCAGTGAGCGAAGCGTGCTCTGCACGTGAGCGAGCGAGGACGCCGCATGGCGGCATCTAGACCCCGTCAGCGTCGCGGTGCTTCATGTGGACGACTACGTCATTGCGGTCGATCAACTCCCGACGGATCCGGTCGGCGACCGTGATCGAGCGGTGGCGGCCACCGGTGCAGCCGATCGCGATCGTCAGGTGGCTCTTGCCCTCGGTGACGTAGGCAGGGACGAGGAACTCGAGCAGCGGCAGCAGGCGGCCGTAGAACTCGCCCGCCTGCGTCCCCGCCTCGACGTAGTCGCGCACTCGGGGGTCGAGGCCGGTCAGCGGGCGCAGGTCGTCGACGTAGTGCGGGTTGGGCAGGAAGCGGACGTCGAGGGTGAGGTCGGCGTCGTGCGGCGGCCCGTTCTTGAAGCCGAAGGTGAGCAGGGTCAGCGCCATCTTGCCGCTCTCGTGCCGGCCGAGCATCTCCTCGGCGATGCGACGGCGCAGGGTCCCGCCGCTGAGGTCGCTGGTGTCCATCACCAGGTCGGCGCGCTCGCGCAGCGGCGCCAGCATCTCGCGCTCGGCCCGGATGCCGTCGACGATGTGGCCTTCGGGCGCCAGGGGATGCCGGCGTCGCGTCTCCTTGTAGCGGTCGACCAGCGTCTCCTCATCCGCCTCCAGGAAGAGCACGGTCGGCTTCAGCCCGTCGGCCTGGAGGTCGTCCAGCACCTGCAGCAGGTCGTCGAAGTAGTCGCCGCCGCGCACGTCGGAGACGACGGCGGCTCGCTCCACGCCGCTGCCGTCGTGGCGGAAGAGCTCGCCGAGGCTGCCGATCATCCGCGGCGGCAGGTTGTCGACGCAGAAGTAGCCGCCGTCCTCGAAGGCGGCGATCGCCTCCGACTTGCCGGCGCCGGAATGCCCGGTGATGACGACCAGGGTGACCTCGCGGCCCCCGGTGTCGCGGCTGCCTACGGCCGCTTCCCCTGCCTTGGAAGGACTCCTCGCCATCAACGTGTCCTGTTCAGCTGCTCGTGGATCTCACGGGCTACCTTGCCAGGCAGGCCGGGCACCATTTCGAGCTCCTCGCGGGTGGCCGCGACGAACCGCTCTGGAGAGCCGAAATGCTGGAGCAGCGACCGCTTGCGCACCGGGCCCACGCCCTTCAGCTCGTCGAGCACCGAGCCGGTCATCGCCCGGTCGCGGCGGCCGCGATGGTGGTCGATCGCGAAGCGGTGGGCCTCGTCGCGCACCCGCTGCAGCAGCTTCGAGGCCTCCGAGGAGGCCGGCAGGTCGACCGGTGCCGCACGGCCGGGCACGTAAACCTCCTCGAGGCGCTTGGCGAGCCCGATCACGGTGACGCCGCGCTCGACGAACGGGCGCAGCACGCGCATCCCGGCAGAGAGCTGGCCCTTGCCGCCGTCGATCACGACCAGCGAGGGCAGAGAGCCGAAGCTGTCGTCGCGCCTGGCGTCGTGCGGGGAGATGTCCACCTGCTCGAGATAGCGGTTCATCCGCCTGCGGAGCACCTCTTCCATCGAGGCGAAGTCGTCGGGACCGGAGCGGCCGCCGTCCCCATCGCCCCGCACCCGGAACCGCCTGTAGTCGGCCTTCTTCGTCGCACCCCCCTCGAACACCACCATCGAGGCAACGGTGTGCTCGCCGCCGAGGTTGGAGATGTCGAAGCCCTCGATCCGCACCGGCAGCTCCTGCATGCCGAGCGCCTCGCGCAGGCTGGCCAGCGACTCGACCCGCCGCTGCCGGCGGTGCTCGCGGCGCAGCCGGTCCTGGTCGAGCGCGAGGCGGGCGTTGCGCTCGGCCAGCTCGCGCAGGCGCCGCTTGTCGCCGCGCTCGGCGACCCGCACCTCGACCGCCCCGCCGCGCCGCTCGCTCAGCGCCGCCTCCAGCAGCTCGACGCGGTCGCGCAGGTAGGGGCCGACGACGATCGTCCGGGGAACCGCCGGCGAGGCCGAGTAGTACTGGCCGACGAACTCCTCCGCCACCTCGGCCAGCTCGCGCTCGGCCTGGTTGTCGAGGTAGAAGCTCTGGCGCTCGGCGAGGATGCCGTCGCGGACCTGGAAGACCTGGGCGTTGGCGTCGGCCCCCTCGGCCGCGACCCCGATCAGGTCCGCCGTGCCGACCGATCCGCCGGCGACGCGCTGGCGCTCGAACAGTGACTGGATCGCCCTCAGGCGGTCGCGGTGCAGGGCGGCGCGCTCGAACTCGCGCTCTGCCGCCGCCGCGTCCATCTTCGCCTGCTCGTCCGCCTCGACCTGGCGGTAGCGCCCGGAGAGGAAGTCGACGATGGCCTCGACGTTGCGGCGGTACTCGTCCTGGCTGACGTAGCCCACGCAGGGCGCCCCGCAGCGCTTGATGTAGTAGTCGAGGCAGGGGCTGCCGGAGCGGCGGCCGGGCTCGGCCCCCTCGCAGGTGCGGAACTGAAAGAGCTTGCCGAGCAGGTCGAGGGTCTCGCGCACGCGCTTGGCGCTGGAGAAGGGCCCGAAGTAGGCGCGTCCGGGCCGGTGCTTCTCCCGGGTGAAGTAGACGCGGGGGTAGTCCTCGTCGAGGCTGACGCAGACGTAGGGGTAGGACTTGTCGTCGCGCAGGCGGATGTTGAAGCGGGGGCGGTGGCGCTTGATGAAGCTCTGCTCGGCGAGCAGCGCCTCGGCCTCGGTCGAGGTGACGAGGCACTCGATCCGGTCCACGCGCGAGGTGAGCCGGGTCTCCCCGCCGGAGAAGTGCGAGGCGACCCGCTTGCGGATCGAGCGGGCCTTGCCGACGTAGAGGATCTCGCCCGCGCCGTCGTGGAAGAGGTAGACCCCGGGCGAGTCGGGCAGCTCGCGGCGCTGCTGGGCGACCCGTTCCGCCCGCGTCGTATCCGTCCTGTCGCCGGCTTTCTCCACAGGCCAAAGGGTAGGCTCCTGGCCAGCCGGCCAAAGCCACGAGGCAAAACTTCACCCCAGAGGGAGAGAGCGAGATGACCACGGAGACGCTGAGCACACCCGAGCTGAACACGATGAAGCTCGAGATCGACGGGGAGATCGGCACGCTCACCCTGGACCGGCCCGACGCCTTCAACGCGATGAGCCCGGAGATGATCGGCGAGATGACCGTCGCCTTCGCCTGGCTCGCGGACCAGGCGCCGCTGCGGGCCCTGATCGTGACCGGCTCCGGCAAAGCCTTCTGCTCGGGCGGCGACGTCAACTGGTTCAAAGAGGGCGTCTCCTCCGAGGAGATCGACCTGCCCGCGCAGGTGCGTCGCGGCGCCGACGCGCTGCACACGGCGATCGTCGACCTCCGCCGCATCCCTTACCCGGTGATCTGCGCCGTCAACGGCCCGGCAGCCGGGGCGGGCTTCTCGCTGGCGCTCGCCTGCGACATCCGGATCTCCTCGGAGAACGCCTTCTTCGCCTGCGCCTACGGCCGCATCGGCGCCTCCCCCGACGGCGGCATGACCTACTTCCTGCCGCGCGTCGTCGGGCCGAGCCGGGCGCTGGAAATCCTCCTCAACGACCCCAACATGACCGCCCAGGACGCGCTGGCCGAGAAGATCGTCTCCGAGGTCGTCGCCCCCGAGGAGCTGATGGACCGGGCACGGGCCAAGGCCGAGAAGCTGGCGGCGAAGGCGCCCCACTACGTGCGGATGGCGAAAATCCTCGCCGGCCAGAGCATCGAGAACAACCTCACCGAGCACCTGCAGCTGGAGCGCCACGGGATCGCCGACAGCATGGCCACCGAGGACCTGCGCAACGGGGTCGAGGCCTTCTTCGGCGGCGGGACCCCGGAGTTCAAGGGCCGCTGAACGGCGGAAGTACGCCCCCGCGTCCAGCTACAGTCCCACGTAGTTCGTCCTCCGACGGAAAGGATCCCCGGTCATGAAGAAGGTCGCGGCACTTCTAGCACTCGCCCTCGCAGCGTTCGCCCTCGTCGCCTGCGGCGGCGACGACTCCGACACGACGGCAACCGGCGGCGGCGAAACCACCCAGGAAGCCGAAACCGGTGGAGGGCAGGAAAACGCCGGCGGCGGCTCCAATGAAGCCGGCGGCGGTGGCGGTGCGACCCTGAGCTTCGAAGCCGACCCCGACGGCGCCCTCGCCTACACGACCACCGAAGCCACGACCAAAGCCGGCAAAGTGACGCTCGAGCTCGACAACCCGCAGTCGCTGACCCACGACGTCGCGATCGAAGACTCCAGCGGCAAGGAGGTCGGCGCCACCGAACTGATCGCCGACGCCTCCGACTCGACCACGGTCAACCTCAAACCCGGCACCTACACCTTCTTCTGCTCGGTCCCCGGCCACCGCGAAGCGGGCATGGAAGGCACGCTGACGGTCGAATAGGCGGCGTAGTCGCGGCGCCCGTCAGCCGGCGGGCGCCATCGCATCGTTGTACTTCCGTACAAGTGCCGTACACTCTGTGCGCGATGGAGCCGACAAGTGCCAAAACCCGCCGGATCGAGATCCGGATGACGGACGAGGAGCGTGACTTGGAGCAGGCCGCCGCCGCCGCCCGCGGCCAGACGCTCAGCGAGTTCGTCCGGCAGGCGGCGCGTCGCGAGGCGGAGCAGGTTCTGGCTGAGCGAACGAGCATTGCGCTCAACCCTGAAGAGGCCGACCGCTTTCTCGCGGCGCTGGACGATCCCTCTTCCTTTGAGGCCGGCCTGGGCGCCTTGACCGAGCGTCCCAGCGTTCTCGGCGGTTGAGCGCTCGCTTCGGAACAGTCGAGCCGCTCGCAGCCCACCACGACGTCGATCGCTTTGAGTGTGGTCGCGACCAGCTCGACCGATGGCTGCGCGCTTACGCCGGACAGGGACAACGCCGCGACACCGCCCGCACCTTCGTGGTCTGCCGACAAGGAGAGACAACCGTGGCCGGCTATTACACGCTGGTCGCCTCACAGGTCGAGCAGAGCGAGGCGACGAGCGAAGTGCAGAGCGGCACATCCAAGCACTTCCCGATCCCCGTCTGCCTGATCGCCCGCCTCGCCGTCGACCGCTCCTCGCAAGGCGCCGGCCTGGGCCGCAGCCTCCTGCTCGACGCCCTCCAACGCACCGAGCGCGCTTCCCGCTCGGTCGCCCTGCGCGCCGTCCTCGTCCATGCCCTTGACGAGGAAGTCGCCGCCTTCAATGCGCACTTCGGGTTTAGACCAGCGACCACCGAGCCGCTGACTCTGATGGTTCCGCTGGAGGCGGTGCGCATAGTTCTCGGGTAGGAGCAGAACCGGCCGCCCTTCGATCGGCATGTGGAACACCGGCAACGCCCTAAGCTCAACTCAATGCGACGCAAACAGCCGAGTGACAGAGAACTGCGTGAGGATTCGCACCACGTTCTCTACGAGATGGAGCAAATGGCAGGTGCGGTCAGGCGCCTCGCTGGCCTTCGTGCAGCCGGTCAAACCGGTCCAGAGATCGATGAAAACGCGCTGCTGGAGAGCGTCGTCCTGCACGCACGAGGCCTGATCGAGTTTGCATACTCCGATCATCCGCGACCTGACGATGTGGTTGCCACCGACTTTCTCCCTGACTGGTCCGACCTGCGACCTCCGATCAGCGATTTCCTGAAAGAAGTCAAGAGGCGTACGGACAAAGAAATGATGCACATCACCCGTGAGCGATCAATCGCGGAGCAGCTGAGAGGGTGGAAATACGGCCGTCTTCACAATGAGCTTTCCCGCGTGCTCGCCGAGTTCATCGTCCGCGTGCCCAATACGAAGGTGATCAATGACTTTCCGAAGCGGGCGCGAGACGCTTTTCCGCTTGCTCGTCAGCTCGAACGCGATCCGGAGAGGAAATCAGCTCGGACCAAAGCCCTGATCGACGGAGCCCGCGTAAACCAGACCTACGGAGCAACCCAGGCCGCCCCTGATCTGGACGTTGTCGACGAGTGACGGGGTGACTCGTAACGTCAACCAGCCGGTGCCATCACCCGCGTCACCGAGTCGCCCACGAAGCACGGCTTCTCGGTGCCCTCGACCTCGAGGGTGAAGCGGGTCACTGCCTCGTACCAGCCGCCGCCCTTGTCCTCGATCGAGACGATCTCGACTTTGGCGCGGACCTTTGAGTCCACCGGCACCGGGGCGGGGAAGCGGATCTTGTTTGGCGTTGTATGAATTGTTCGGGCCAATAGCGCTCGGGGCGTCGATCAATTGTCTTCAGAGCCTGCCGCCCCAGAAGGCACGCGCGCTGGAAACTCATAGATGAACTTCAGGAGCATCTCGACAAAAGAGATCAGATCCTTCGCCTCATCTTCCGTCTTCATCGCGATCTCATGGGTTGCCTCATTGCCCTGCGTCCGGATGTGATCGACCCATCCCTTGCCCCCTGGCGGAACGTAGCCATTATCCGCAAGGTATTCCACGTACTCGATGAACCGCTTGCCCTCGTCGGCACCCTCGGCAACAGCGATATTCATCAATAGCTTGCGACAGGCCAAGACAGCGGACGTAAAGGCCGAAACCTTCATGCACCTTCGAGCCTCGTCATAGAGGGAGGCAACTTGCTCCGGCACATTCTCAACCGGATTGCCAAACGCAGTCCCAGGACTGTGGGTAGTGACATCCCCGTTGTCGATAATCAGAAAATTGGGCCCCCGGCAATGCGCGCAGATGTATATGAATGCCTTTTTAGAAAGCTGCCCCTGGTTGGAAAGCTGAAAGCCAGAACTGCTCGACATGTAGTGATCGCAATGGCCACAGGTCATGCCCCGTGCCGGAATCGCTTCCGGCCCCTTCCATTGCGTTGACAGGCGATCCACCAGCTGGGTCCTAGTCAGATGACGCCATCACGCGGGTGACGCTGTCACCCACGAAGCACGGCTTCTCGCTGCCCTCCACCTCTAGCGTGAAGCGGGTGATGACCTCATACCAGCCGCCGCCTTTCTCACCTACCGAGACAACCTCTGCCCGACCTCGGACTTGGCTGTCTACCGGCACCGGAGCAGGGAACCTGATCCGATTCCAGCCGTAGTTGACGCCGAGGGTGAAGCCGCTCGAGGAGATCAGCTGCTGGCGGAAGCCGTCGACCAGGGAGAGGGTCAGGTTGCCGTGGGCGATCGTCGTGCCGAAGGGGCTCTCGGCCTTGGCGCGCTCGACGTCGACGTGGATCCACTGGTCGTCGCCGGAGAGGGCGGCGAAGGTGTCGATGTCCTCCTGGGTGACGGTGCGCCAATCGCTCGGGCCGATCTCCTGCCCGATCAGGGACTGCATCCCCTCTACCCCGTTGACCTCAACCGTGGCCATCGCGGCGCAGTCTAGCCGCCCGGCGCTGACTGGTGACATGCCGATCCGTCGTCAGGCCAACTCGGTCGGATGGGCGATCAGCAAGCCGGGGATGCGCTCGAAATGAGAGACGTTCCGGGTGACCAGGATCGAGGCGGTCTCGAGGCAGATGCCGGCCTGCATCGCGTCGCGGACGTCGATTGCCGTTCCCCCTCGTCGTAGCTCGCCGAGTAGGGCTCCGCCTCGCAGCCCGGCTTTGCGCGTCAGCATCAGCAGGGGTGCCGCAAGGAGGGCGTGTACCGGCCGCGGGTTCTCACGATAAGACCGCCCAAGCGCCAGCTCGAAGGCGGTCACCGCCGTCACGCGGTACCCGGGCCCTCGGCTCAAAGCCCGGACCAAGTCGCGCCCCGGCCCGGCACCGCGCAGGTAGTCGATCAAGACGTCGGAGTCGAGTACCGGTCCGCCGGCCAAGTCGCCCACGCCTCCTCGCGCTCCCGCTCCCACTCCTCGACGTCGCTCTCGCTCCACGCTCCCTCGGCTGCCGCCAGGGCAGATGCGAGGTCGTCCTCGCCCCCCTGCGCGAGGAAGCGCTCCAGCGCCTCCTCGACGATCGCCGAGAAGCCGCGCATGCCCCGTTCGGCGGCCTTCGACCTGAGACGGGCGTAGGTTCGATCGCTGAGCTCGATCGTCGTGCGCATCTCGATATGCATTCTAGCATTCACATGCATCACGCTCCGCGCTATCCGATCGCAAGCCGCAGAGGTGCATGCCGCGCGATTGCCTCGAAGTCGGCGTCTTCGCAGAGCAGCTCGGCGTCATTGCGAATCGCGACAACAGCGATCAGGCAGTCGGCCAGCTTGCGCGGGGTCTCGCCCCCGCTGCGACAAAGCCGGTAAAGCTCGGCGGCGCTCTCATAATCGGCAGGCCCGTCGACCGCAAGGAACTCGAGTCCCAGCAGCAGACGGCGCAGGCGGTCGCGGTCGGCATCGTCGCGAGCGCCGGCAAGGATCTCCATCAGGATCGGGTCGGTGCAGGCCAGCGCCTCGCCCTTCTGCAGCGCCAAGCGAAGCCGCAGATGCGGCCCGCTCCCGGTGGCGCGGAGAAACTCGATCCAGGCGGAGCTGTCGACCAGGATCACAGCTCAGGAATCTCTTCTGGCGAACGGATCTCAGCGAGGTCGCCCCCCCAGCCCATGCCCTCGGCCGCGAGCATCTCCTCGCGGCCCATCGGCTCACCAACGAGCTTGCGCAGGGCCAGATCGACAGCCTCTCGTTTGCTGCGAAGGCGATAGAGGCGCATCGCGCGATCGATCAGCACGTCGTCGATCTCGATGTTCGTCCGCGTCATTGCACCATCGTACACCTTGAGGTGTATAGATCTTTGCCCGGTCATGGCGGTCATGCGACGAGCCTCACTTCGAAGGTCGGCACGGGCAGGGTGCCGGAGCCACCGAGCAGCCCCAGGATCCGGGTCACGTAGGCCTGGGTCTCGGGGTAGGCGGGGATGCAATCGCAGGCTTCGACCGGGGCGGGGCCGGCGTTGTAGGCGGCGAGAGCGAGCTGGGGGGAGCCGAATTGGTGCAGCAGGTCCGACATCAGGTGGGCCTGGGCGTCGATCGCTTCCTCGGGGTCGTAGGGGTCGCGCAGGCCGTAGGCCGCCGCCGTGGACGGCATGAACTGGGCTATGCCTTGAGCGCCGGCGGGGGACCCCGCGTAGGGGTCGAAATTCGACTCGGCCATCAGCTGCGCCGCGAGCAGGGCCGCGGAGACGTTCCAGCGGGCGGCGGACCGCAGGAGCGGGGCCCGGAACTCGGGCGGGACGAAAGACGGGAGGCCGCCGCCGCTGGCAAGCGCTCCGTCCGGCCCGTGCCCGGCCGCCGGCGACACGGTTGCCCCGACGGCGTTCCCGGCTGCCGAGCAGGGCGGCGGGCCGGCGTCGAAGCCGTAGTGCCAGGCCTCCCAAAAGTTTTCGGGTTCCTATTAAGTGACAGGAAGGCGGGTTAGCGCAGCGCGGTGTTGCGGGCGGGCACCGAGTACGCGGCCAGCATGACGGTCGCGTCGTCGGCGGTCACCGTGACCGATGTGCCGTACTCGCCGTAGACCGGGAATGGCCCGATGATGAGACTTTCTCCGACCGGGACCGTGAATTCCTTGCCCCTGATCGTCACCACGTGGTCTTCCGCTTCCACCAGTTCTTCCCCGACTTCTTCGTCCGCGTCGGCGTTGCGGGCGACGAGGTACTCGCGGCCCGTGTTGGCGAAGGAGTTGCCTTCTGCCACATCGGCCGCGGCCTCGGCCACGCCGGGGCCGGGGCCCGGGCCGTACGGGCTGACGGCGGAGATGACTGTCAGGGCGGTCGCGCTCATCGGTTTGATCCTACGGTCGGTTACTCGACCAGTTCAGCGCGGACCTCGCGGATCACCGGGCCGGTGACGGGATGCTTCAAGCGGGCCTTGACCTCGGGGTCCGTCAGGGTCGGCTCGGCATCAAGGAGGCGCTTGACGGCGGCGCGGCGCAGGGCGCGGGAGTCCCCGATCCCAAGCCGCTTCCGCACCTTGGCGACGGTGCCCTTGTGGACCCCGACGCGGGCTCCGACTTCCTTGTTGCTGAGTTCCGGGTCCTCACGGAGGACGGCTTCGGCCCGCTGCTGCTTCTCGGTCGGTCCCTGCCGTGGCGGCGGCTTTGGCTTCGGGCTGGGCTTCGGCCCCTTCGGGGCGGTCGGCTCGTCCAGGGACAGCTCGCCCGACTCGATCAGCTCGTCGCGGAGGGCGCTGACCTCCCTCATGCTCATGGGGCGGCAGAGCTTGTGGACCCTGTTCGCAATCGCGCCGTCGAGCAGGAGTCGGCGGGCGCGCTCCTCTGGCTCCTCGACCTTGCGCGCGCACGCGGTGCAGAGGTCACCGGCCCAGCCCTCAGGGCGTGGGAACGGCTCGCCCGTCGCCTTGTAGCAGCGGACCCCACACCCGCCGCAGACCCACTCGGGGCGAAGCTCGGCGGCGCTCATTGGTGGGCCTCGTCGGCGGCACGGAGGGCACGGGCACGGAAGTTGAACGGTTCCCGCTCAAGCCATGCGTCGAGGATACGGCGGTCCCGCTCGTCGGAGGCGGTGCGGTCGGTGCGGTGGTGCTGCCACACGGCGACCTCGGGCGGCACGATGCCGATCTGAGCCGGTCGGATAAGGACCGGGATGGCGTGGGCGGGTCCGTACCAGCACGTCCAGCCGCGACGGCACAGCCTGACCCTCGGGCCGGGGTTGCGGTCGTCCCCGTAGTCGAAGGCGAAACAGCCCACGTCCGGGGTCGCTTCCTCGACCAACGGCCTGAGTTCGTCGGCACCGACCAACGTATCGTCGGCGTCCGCGAAGGTCAGCCAGTCGGTCGTCAGGAGCGAGTCCGCGAAGGTCCGGGCGGCGGCGAAGTCGTCCCGCCAGGCGAAGCGCCCGACCCGGTGGCCGAGCGGGAGGTCTTGGGCCTCGGCCCAGGTGGTGAAGACCTCCACCGTCCGGTCGGTCGAGCCGGTGTCCGCGAGGGCGACCTGATCGAACGCACCGACCACCGACGCCAGGAGGCGCGGGAGGCTGTCGGCCTCGTCCTTGGCGATGATCGCCAGGCCGACGCTCATGCTCGGCGGGGGTCGCGGACGGCTTCCGCCGCCCTGGTCGCGGGCAGGCCCTTGACGACGAGCGCCCGCACCCGCTCGGCGCGCACCGACGCCTCCGTTTCGGCGCGGCTCATCGGCTTGATCCGTGACGGGTGTTCGCCCTGCGGACGCATCAGGCGTTGAACCTGCCTTCGTGCCCGGTCCGTCGCTGGTGGCGGGCGAGCGGACCCGGTGTCGTCTCCATCTCGCACTCCCCGCAGCGGTACCGCTGCGAGTTGGTCTTCTTGACCGCCTCGCGGCTGATCTCCCTGCGCCGCTCGTTGAGCCTGGTGACGGGCGGCCGGTGGACGACCCTCACCTCCGGCTCGGGTCGCGGGGCGGTGCGCCGACCGATGACGAACCCGAGCAGGCCGGCGACCGCTGCGAGGGCGATCCCGAGGGCGAGCACGGCGCGCTCACGGCCGCGCCGCGTCGTCGGGGGCGTCCCCCGGCTCGGCGGGCGGATCGGGTCGTGACGGCCTGGACACATGCCCAGAGGCGGCCTTGAGCTTGGCGGCGGCGTCCTCCCTGCTGTTGAGGGCGATGATCTGAGCGGGGTAGCCGGTGACCGGGTCGCGCTGGGCGAGCCGCTTGATGCCCCCGTCCTCCTGCACCTGCACGACCAGCACCCCTTCGACCTCGCGGACGGAGGCGAGGGCGTCTTCGACCTCTTGCAGCGTCACCGACACGCTCAGTCCTCGGGGTCCATGAAGATGCGCTCGGCGCGTGGCGACGTGTCGGCGGGCACCGCGCCCGATTCCTGCATGAGCAGTTTCGCGGCGGCGAGCCGGGTGTTCCACGCGGGGCGCCCGTCCTTCATCGTCGCCGTCAGCGCCTGTTCGCAGACGGAGCGGGCGGTCGGGTTCTCGTCCAGCACCTTCTCGCGGGCCTCCTTGACGAGCGCCTCGAAGTCGTCGCGCTTGAGCCAACGGCGGATCGAGGTCGTCGTCGTGCCGACCTCGGCGGCGGCCTGCCCCTGGTCGTACCCAGCGCCGAGAAGGGCGGCGGCCTGGTGCTGAGCGGGAGTGAGCGGCTTCGGGGTCACGACAGCCGCGCCCCCTTCACCCGTACGGTCGAGCCGCCCATCGACAGCCCGGTGATCCTGCCCGCCTTGACGTCCGCCCACGCCTCCGGCGTCCACCTGACCCCGCAGTACACCGTCCCGGCGGGCAGCTTCCGCTTGCGCAGGGAGCCGTCCGCCTGGATCAGGTCGGCGTCGTGGTCGAGGGGCCAACTCACCATTTCCACGACCTCTCCGATCACCTTCGACCCGTGCTGCTTGCGAAGCTCGCGGTTGCCGCCACGGAAGTAGTTCCAGGCGGCCTCCTGTAGGTCGTCGGCGGTGGCGAACTCGCGGTGGGCGTCGAGCGTGTTGGGGAGGTAGAGCGGGCCGAACGTGTAGCGCTTCTCGGGCGCGGCCTTCGTCAGCGCCATCTCCGCGTCGTAGCCGGGGTTGGCGGCGACCTGCTCGTTCGGCGTCCGCTCCGGTTCGGGGTGCCCGCCGTGTCCGCGCCGCCGCATGTGGCGCTCGACGGCGACGGGCGGTCCGATGAAGCCGCAGGTCGGACAGATGACGGGCGGGTGGCTCGGCTTCGGCTCATCCGCAGACAGCGCGTCCGCGTCGTCGGCGGTGAGCGCCTTGGCGAGTTCGTCCACGCCGACCCGCATCGGGCGGAAGCACTCTGACCTCGCGCGCTGGTGCGCGGCCCAGCGGACCGCCCTGCGGTCCAACTCAGTCATCGGCCGACCTCGGCAGGAGGTAGGCGATCAGCGCGCGCCGGATCATCGAGGACTTCGACGTGCCCTGGACGTTCGCGGCGCTGGCGAGCGCCTTGGCGAAGGGGGTTGGCACGTAGGCACCGACGAGTTTGTCGCCGTCCTTGGCTGCCATGCGCTAGTCCGCGGTCGTCAGGGCGGCGGGGCTGGCGGGTGCCGGGGCGGTGCGGTTCGCGTCGTCCTCCCAGCCCTCGTACGCGCCGCTCACCAGCCTGTCGGCGGTGGCCTGTCGCGCCGACCGCTCGGACTCCTCGCGGCGCTCAAGGGCCGCGCGGATCGCCTCGGGGTCGTCGCCCGCCAGCGCCTCGCGGATCGCGTCGGCGTCGGCCTTGTCCCGCTCGGCCTGTAGCTCGTCGCCGTGGTCGCGGTCGAACTCGCGGAGGGCGGCGGCGGCCTCATTCTTGGCCTTGAGCGCGGCGTCGTACTCGGCGTCGACGCTCGGGTCCGTGACCGCCAGGGCGAAGCCCTCGTTGCTGCGCACCGGATCGAGCGTCAGCCCGCGCTCCTCGATGGCGTCGAAGAACTCGCGGATCAGCTCGCGCTTCCGGTCGGCGCGCTCGGCCTCCGGGGTCGCGTCGGGGCGGTTGTTGCGGATCGCCTCGGTGAACTCGATCAGCGGCGCGACGACCTCGCGCCCTGCGTCGGAGCGCCCGGTGCGGAGGCGGTGAGTGGCGGCCGACAGGGCGTCCTGCGCCTCGGAGTCGGCGGCGGCGAGGGCGGCGCGCTGGTCGGTGAGGGTCGTGGTCTTGCTCACGACAGGCCCCCCATCACGTCCTCGAGGCTGCCGAGCGTCGGTCCCTCGTACGCTTCGAGGAGGTCGTTGACGGCGATCCAGAACTGATCGTCCCGGTCGCTCGGGGGGCGGCCTTCGGCCCGCTCGAAGGCGATGCTGAGGCGGGCGATCTGGTCGCGCAGTTCCTGTTCGCTGCCCGCTGGCGTCACGGACAGGTAGCTGCCGCCCTCCTCGGTGGAGCTCAGGGCGTCGCCGGTGTCGGTGCGGCTGACCCTGTGCCGGCCCGACGCCTCGGCGAGGGCGTGGAGGAACGACTGTCCGTCCGTGATCGAGAACTTGGGGGCGATGACGTTTGGTGTGGGGGCCGCCTTGAAGAGGCCCCGGTATCGGTTGTGAGGCATGTTTAAAACTTGCCTCGCGATGCCCTCTCGGGGGAACGCGCCGCGCGTATGTTCAGCACCCCGGGGAGCCGAAGGCCCCGGAGGGAGGGGCGGCAGGCGACGGTGGCGGCGAACTCGCCACGGCAGACGTCGGCCCCTTCCAGTTCCTCACCAGCGCAGGACCCGCTCGCGCGGTCGCCGCTCGCGTCGGCGCTTCCTCGGCACCTCGTCGGGGCGGCACCGGAAGACGTAGCCGCGCTCGCGGCGGCCGTCCCGCGTCCTGACCTTCTGCGTCAGCCTCCCCCGGCTGTGGACGAGCAGCCCGAGGTCGCGCAGCCCGCGAAGGTGGGCGACCCGCTCCTCGACGGAGCCGGTGCCGAGGAAGGAGTCGATCTGGTCGGCGGTGACGATGGTGGCGTGGAACGGCTCGGTCGGCGTCGGCCTGCCCCTGCGGGTCTGCTTGCCGACCCTGAACTCGTCCGTCTCGTAGACCGCCACGGTTGATCGTGCCCCGCCGCCGCCAAGCCGTGGGGGCGGGCGTCGGGTCGATCCGGCCGAGTCGCGGCGGGTCACAAGGGCGGCGGGTCCACGGCCTCAGACGCGACGAGGGCCGGTCTGATGTGTGAGCAACCGACCGGCCCTCTGTTGTGTGCAGCGCCCGTGGGGGCGATCCTACGTCCGGTGTGACCTCCACCGGACGAGCAGCCAGGCCCCGAACAGCAGCAGGCCCACGACCGTCCACGCCGCCGACCAGCCCCACGACGCCAGGATGCAGCCGACGCCGAAGGAGATGTAGAGGACGGCGGCGAGCAGGCCGAGGAGCTTCACGACGATTCCCACTCGCGGACGGCCGCTCGGTAGCGGTCCTCCTCGTCGTAGAACCTCACCGTCACGTCGCCTTCGACGTAGTAGATCAGCGCCCGCTCGTCGTCGGCGGCAACCGCCAGCGTGTACGGCCAGTTGCCGCCGTCCGAGAGCAGGCGCAGCGGCTCCCGGTGCCGGAAGGCACCGAGGGCGTGGACGAATTCCGGCCCGTCGCCGATGGTGACGTGGCCGGTGTGGACCGTGTAGCCGTCCAGGGTGTGAGGGTCGCCCCAGCAGAGCCGATCCGCGACCCGACGAGCGGTGACGACGCCGCTCGGCGGCGGGTCGGGGGGCGGCGGGAACGTCACGACCCGACCGCCAGCCGATACCGCCGTTCCTGCGCGTTCCGGCGCTGGTGGGTGCTGGCGACCTCGACCGCCCCCTCGCGCTCCAGCACGAGGACGTGGTAGTTGACCTTCGCGGGACTCTCGCCCAGGCACGGCGCGAGCTGGACCGCCGAGCAGGGCTCACCGATCCAGTCCAGCGCCGCGAGGACGGCCACCCGCACCGGGTGGTCCGGCTCGCCCGCCGACTTCCAGGCCGTCACGGTCCCGCCCGCCTGACACAGACGAGGGAGAGCGACGACCCGCTCCGGTCGGGCGGCCTGAGCGCGTCGCGGACCTCGCAGCGCACGCATTCCAGCCCGATCCGCATCAGCAGGAGGTCGTGCAGCGCGGCCTCGACAAGCTGGTCGCACTCCTCCAACGCCCGCCGCAGGCGCTTCTCCTCGCGGCTCACTTGCCGCCCTCGGCCTTCGCCTTGGCGGCCTTCTTCCCCGCCTCGGGCTTCGGGGCCTCGGCGGGTGCCGCCTTGGCGATCAGCTTGCCCAGCGCGGTCGCCTCGGCCGCCGTGCCGCCGTGCGGGTGGACGACCCGCACGCTCCTGTCGCGAATCGAGGCGACGGACCTCCCCCTGACCTTGAGGATGGTGTACTCGCCCCCGCCCTTCTTCAGTTCCGCGCTCTTGCGCAGGTCGTCGGGGAGCGCGCCCATGACCTTGAGGGCGAAATCGGGGTGGACGGCTGCCTTCTTGTCTGCTGCCATTTTTCCTGGGTCTCCTGTGATCCGGGGGGCACCTTTGCGGCCCCCATCCCCGATCTTGTGGCAGGTATCGGGAGGTTCGTACAGGCCGAGGCCGAAATCTCTTGTCCGAGAGGGCGCTGCCCGCTTTGGACGCCCGGAGCAAGTGGCGGTCGAAGGTGGACGCGTCACTCGGCGGTCCGCGATGATCTGCGGCGATGGCCGCGCGCAGGTCCGACCTGGAAGACCACATCAAGACGCTCGAAGAGTTCGAGACGCTGTACGGCGAGTTCCTGGTCGAGCGGCGCAACCGGGAACGGGACTGGTCCGGCGAGGAGTGGGCGCGGCGCGAACGCGAGTTGAAGGAACTCGCCCCGCAGGCCGAGGCGGCGATGAGCGCCGCTGGCGAGAGGCGGTGGGACGAAGGCCCGGTGCGGATCGACCTCCCGGCGCGGATACTCCGGTTCGTGGACGCGGGCGACGGGATCGACGACGCCGCGCAGTGGCGGATACTCGAAGGGCTGCCGACCAACATCGGGGCGCTGAAGGGGAAGCTGCGCAGGGCGCCCGACATGGGCCTCAAGGACTGGGACGCCGAGGCACCCCCGGCTCCGGTTCCCGCTCCCGCTCCGGCCGAGCCTCGGCTCGAAACGGCGTCGTGGTGGCGCGAACCGAACCCGTGGGTCCTAACGATCATCGGGGCCGTAATCGCGGGCCTGATCGTCCTCGCTGCCTGGGCGGCGATCTCCGCTTAGGCGACGCGGCGACCTACCTTTTCTTCTTCCTGCGCGAGGTCTGGGTCGTGCTCTTGTGACTGTCCGCGTATTTCTTCGTGACGTAGCGGCCGGTCTTGGACGACCTGCTGGTGGTCCCGCTGGATTTCTTCTTCTTGCCTGCCATCTGGCTCACTCCTCTCCGGGGTTCGCTGGCCCCCTCTTGGGCCGGGTTCGACCCACCACTCAGGGAAGCACACGGCGCAGATGGCAATCGGGTCGGTCGGTGGGCGATTTTCTCTATCTAGAAGAGAGGCGGCACTCGCTTGGCGGCGACGGGCCGAACCGCGGGGTCCGGCTCGGTCTTTGGCTCGGTAGCGGACCCTCAGCCGCGCTGGCTCATCAAGTCCACCAGTTCGGCGGGGGCGATCCGGCGCAGGTAGTGCGCGGTGCCGTCGAGGCTGGCGTGGCCGAGGACGTGCTGGATCTGGACGACGTTGACGCCCTCGGCCACCAACTCGGACGCCAGGGTGTGCCGGAAGGCGTGGGGGTTGACGCGGCGCTCGATCCCCGCCTTCCGGGCGAGGCGGCGCAGCAGGTTGCGGACGTATCGCGGAGCCACAGGCCCGCCCGACAGGGTGCAGAACACGGTCTGGCGCCCAGTGATGCCCCTGGATGCCCTGACCCCCATCCAGCGCGCCACGAGGGCCGACGCTTCCTCGTTGATGCCCACCGTGCGGTACTTGCCGCCCTTGCCGTTGGCGACCCTCACGGCGCTGCCGTCGAAGTCGGAGGGCTTCAACGCCAACGCCTCGCTGATCCTCAGCCCCGACCTCCACAGCAGCGCGATCAGCGCCCTGTTCCTGACGCCAGTGGGTGCGCGCTTGGAGCAGCCAGCCATCAGGGCGCGTACCTCGGCCTCGGTCAGCACCTCCGGGGGGAACCTCCTGCCCTTGGTGCTCACTGGCCCTCCTCCTCCCACACGACGACAGCGCCGCCGTCAGCCGCCTCTCCGGGCAGCACCAGCTTCCGGGTGCCGGGGATTGGGTCCAGCGTGTGGAAATCCACCAGGCAGGTTTCCGCCGCCTCCGGCCACTCCTGCTTCGCTTCCTCGAACGTCATGCTGCCTCCTCTTTGGTGTTGCAAATTGCCTTACCAACACCAGTAACAAGCAGCAGCATCCACGTACAGGCCGAACCTGGGAAAGCAACACTGGATCAGGCTTCACCACCACACCGGTCCGACACCAGCGGCGGCGTCAGGGGGCGTTTGGTGTCCTCGATCACTGTTTCCGAGGACAAGGGACGGCGGCCGTGGCCGAGGCTGGCGGAACACGACCGGCCCTACGCGCACGCGCTACGCCCCGTCGCCCGCCCGTCATGTGGCCGGTTCTCGTCGCCCTGCCGACGACCGAGGCACGCACAGTCACCGCTTGACTGTGCGTGGGTACTGTGCGAAGCGCTAGACCAATGGCAGAGCCGAATCTGGCGGTTCGACGCACAGTGCACAGTCAAGTTGGGTTACGCGTAGGAGAAAGTCCCCCCTCCCCATCTACCTCTATCGGCCCCGCTTGACTGTGCACTGCACATCGGAAGCGCTCAGGGCGTGATGAGACCTGGCCTAGAGCGCTGCACAGTCAAGGACCGGACTGTGCGTTGACTGTGCGTCCGGGCGGGGTCGAAGCGGCCCGGTAAGTTCGACGCGCTCGAACTTCAGGAGTCGGACGGCGCGAGGACCTTCCACCGCTTCGGCCGTCCGTCCTCGCGGACGAGGCGGCGACCACCCCGGGTCCGCTGGTCCTTGTGGTCCCGCAGCCACGCCTTCAGCTTGCCGTGCAGGTCCTGCGACCGCACCGACGCCAGCTCGACCGGGAGGTGGTCGTGCAGCGCCCCGCCGAACCCGCAGAGCGCCACGACCTCCTTGAACTCGATGGGCGGGAGGTCCAGCGCTCGCCAAGCCTCGAAGAAGTCGTCGCTCTCCTCGCTTTCCTCGTCCGTGGACCTCGACCAAGCGTCGTAGTTCGCGGCGAAGCCGGTCACGCCGGACGCCTTGAGGATGCCGCCTACGACGCGCTGCCATTCCTGAAACTCGCCGGTGTCGCGGTCGGGTAGCTCCGGCTCGACGCGGCGGTAGTCCTCCGGCAGGGACGGGTCCGCGAGCCGCTGGAACTCCGAGCCTCGGACGACCATCACCGGCCCGTCGAGCCAGTGGCGGATCAGGACGAACGCGGCCTCGACCGCCCGCGCCCTGTTCTCGCAGGCCCAGGTCAGGTAGTCGGCGTGGGCGAACTGGCTGCGGGGTCGCTCGCGGGGTCGAACCTCCGCGTCCCAGCCCTTCCGCTCGCACAGCGCCTGCCAGTACGGGCCGCGACCGAGCAGGATCGGGGCGGGGCACCGCTCGACAAGCTCGCCGCTGAGGGTGAAGTTGTTGCCGTTGGCCGTCCAGACGTTGCGCGGCTCGACCTCTAGGTCGCGGGATTCGCCGAGCAGCCGGTCCTTCCACTTCCCGGTCGTCAGGACGTTGGCGAGGATCTGTGAGTCCAGCCGCCCGGTCAGGTTGTCGAAGACGATCGCGGACGGCAGCGCACGGAGCGCCGAGGTGACGCGCTTCCGCATCTCCTCCTCGCTGTCGGTGGCCGGCTCCTTGGCGACCAGCCCGCAGCCGGGCATCAGGCAGGCGTCGGTCAGCAGGCCCTTCCCCCACCCGAACTGCGGCGCGATCACCGGGAACAGCGGCGTCCCGCCACGGATGAGGTCGCGCACGAACGGGGTCAGCAGCTCGGCGAGGGCGTTCGCCCTGCTCGCCTCGTCGTAGAAGCCGAACTCGCCGAGCCAGTCGTCCAGCAGGAAGTCCCGCGCCGCCTCGACCTCCTCGACGGTCGTGACCTCTCCGGGTCCGGGGATCGACAGCCCCTCAAGGCCCTCGGCGGGCCGGTGGTAGACGCGCTCGGCGGCGTGGTAGCCGGGCGCGCTCAGGACGTTCCCGGCCTCGGTGACCACCGGGACGTCCGTGATCCGCTCGATCCGGGCCGCGCCCTCGTACTCGGACGGTGCCCGCGACAGAAGCGCCTCGGCCACGTCGCGGGGCGGTGGTTTCGGCTGCTTCTCCTCCTCCTTGTTGACGGTGTAGAAGACGGCGACGCGCGACAGGCGCTCGCGGAACGACGCGACGTTGAACGGCTTGAGTTCACCGTCCGCCATGCGCGCCAGGTCGGTGCCGTGCAGGACGACCTCCGGGTGCGTCGGGTCGTTGCGCTCGACCACCGCCCCCCAGGCTTCGTCGGCCCAGACGTGCAGATCGCCGCCGCCCACGGAGATGGATCGACGCTTGGCCATCAGTCGCCCACCCACCCAGCGGCGAGGACGCGGCCCAGGTTCGGGTCGTCGGCGCTGATCCGCCGACCCTCTGAGGTGCCGTCGCGGAATCGACGGATGAAGTGTGCCCAGGGGAGGCGACCGCCTCGGAGCCGGTCGATCAGCCCCGTGGTCTCGGCGGCCGTGCCCTCCCGGCTCGACAGATCGTCCGGCCGCGCCAGGTCGTCCTCCGACAGCCAGCGCTCCTCGTCGGTCGGTCCTGCCGGACGACGCATCGGGAACCCTTCGGCCCGGTCGCGCTCGTAGATCGCATAGAGGTCGGCGACGCTCAGAGGCTCTGGGCGGGGGTTCGGCTTCGGGGTAGGATCTTCTCGTTGCTTCATGGGGATGAGGCTTTCCGAAGGGCGTCCGTAGGGGGCGCCCTTCTTGTGTTCTAGGTCTTGCTCCGCTTCGTCCGGCGTCGGTGGCTGGTCGCAGAGTCAGGGACGTGGGTGTACGCCTCGACCGCTTTCCGAAGGTGGTAGGCGGTGGAGTCGCCGGTGCTGTCCCCGAGGGCGTCGAGCGCCGCCCACTGCTCGGGGCAGAGGCGGGCCATGCGGGCTGTGACGTTCTTCTGAGGCATGCGGTATCAGTTTGATCTTACGTTTGGTATCTCGGTCGGGGGCGACGTTTGAGAGGCGCGGGGACCGCCCGAAAACGGCCCCCGCCCGTTCCGTCGCTAGACGGCGATGGTCGCCGCCTCGCGGCGGGCGATGAATTCCGCCACGTCGCGCTGCGACGCCTGGAAGACGACGGTCCGGTCGTCGCCCGTCAGCCACACCAGTCCGTCACCCTCGCGGGTGGGAGCGCCGAAGGCGTGCAGCGCCTCGAACAGGGCGTCGTGCACGAACGTCTGGGCCTCATCGACGTTGTCGATCAGGCCGTCAGCCACATCGTCGCTGAGGTACATCTCGCAGTCGTCCAGACTGCCGAGCGCATCGACAAGCGCCAGGCCGAGGGCGTCTCGGATCTGGATGAGGTCAGGGGTCGCTGCTGATTTGCACATGCGGGGTCCTTTCTCGATGAGCCTGCCGCCTGTTGCGGCCGGTCTCGAACTGCCCTGTCTGTCAGGACCCCCGATGTGCCATGAAGTTTAGGTGATCGAGAAGGACCTATGGGCCGGTCCGACCCTCCGCAAGGACGATCAGGACCGGCCCTCTGAGGCGTTGCTAGCGGTTCTTCACGACGCTCAGCATGGGCACGACTGTCTCGACAGTCTTCACGGCGCTCACCGCGACTTGATCGTCGAAAGCAACGGCGCGACAGCTCCGCATGGCTGCATTTTCATCCGGCTCACCTCCCCTTTGCCTTTGATCTAATTTTTTAGATCACTCGGAAAGATTAAAGCAATCAGGGAGGTGATTTCAGTTCTCGGCCGTTTGCGGATACTTTCCCGTTTTAAAAGAACGGCCCGTACCGCTGTTAGCCCTGCGCAGTACCCGTCAGCGGGCCAGAGAGGAGGACTGATGGCGGCTAAGAAAAAGCGCACCAAAGAGGACGCGGAACGGATCGCGGCAGAAAAGCTCGCGCTACCGCTGCGCGAACGGCTGATGAGGGGGATGAGCCATCCCCTGCGTTACAAACTCCTGACTCACCTGAATGACCGCGAGTGGAGCCCGAGGGAACTCTCCGATTACCTCGCCGAGGGCCTGAGCCAGGTCAGCTACCACGTCAAAGTGCTCAAGGACTACGGGCTCATCGAACTGACGAGGACCGAGCCCGCTCGCGGCGCCACCCAGCATTTCTACAAGGCGACCACGCGAACCATCATCGGCATGAAAGTGGCGAGTGAAATACCGAGGGACAGCCGGCGCGAGCTGATCGGCGGCGTCCTTGACGAAGTCAATGAGGACGTGAACGAGTCATACGAGACGGGGCTCTACGACTCGCGAAACCACTACCACGTCGCCCGTATCCCGATGATCTTTGACGAGCAGGCTTGCGAAGACGGGCATGTACGTGGCGACGACTACATCGATGACATGTTGAAAATCGCAGGCGAAGCCGCAACCCGACTGGGCGAAAGCGACAACCCGAAACCGATCGGCGTCAGCGCCGTCCTGCTCGTCTTCCCCTCGGCGCAGGCCGAGAGGGAAAAGGGGTCGGGAAGCAAACAGCCGCCGAAGGCGAAGAAGAAGCCGCGCAAGAGCCGCAAGCAAAAAGACAACTGACGCGACAGCCCGGCACCGGGCGCTCCTACGTCGCGACAGCCACATACTGATCTTCCCCGCTTCGACCCGGACACAGCTTTGGGGAGGGGTGCTTGAGAGGTCGCCTGGACCGGGGCGGCCTCTCGCCGTCTGTGGCGACCCACGACGTAGAACCGGGCACCCCCGCAAACCCGCATTCCAGAGCGGTTTCACGGCCCTTGAAACCCGTTACTATGGGTTCTCATGCCAACGCAGACCAGCACCCCAATCCCCTGCATCATCTACGCGGCTCGGTCGCGGGAGGACGACCGCTCGGACGAGGAGAAGTCCACCACCAGCCAGACCGAGGAGGTCCGGGCGGCGATCCAAGCGCTCGGCGGTCGCCGGGTCGTCGGCGAGTTCGAGGAGTCGGGCCACAGCGGGTTCCACGCCGAGCGCGGTCCGGAACTCGTCGCGGCGATCAGCGCGGCCAAGGCGGCGGCGACCGCCGAGGTTGAGGCCGAGCTATGGGCCTTCCACAGCAGCCGACTCGCTCGCGGCAGCGGCGAGCGAGGCAAGCAGTCGCTGATGAAGGTCTGGACCGACCTCAAGTACGACTACGTGCAGGTCAGGAGCGCCAGCCCCAGCGACGACGAGTTCATGCTGAACCCGATGCTCGTCGGCATCGCCAGCAGCCAGAACCACAAGGCCGCTCAGGACATCAGCGACCACGTATCGCGGGGCAAGCGGGCGGCCGTCAAGGTCGGCAAGTGGACGGGCGGTCCCGCGCCGGACGGCTACTGGCTGCGGAAGGTGGTCGTCAACAACGCCCCCGAAACCCTGCTCGAAATCGACGCCGAGCGCCGCCCGATCATCGACGTGATCTACGAGCTTTCCGAGGAGGGCATCGGTGACGCCACCATCGCCCGCCGCCTCAACGAAGCCGGGCACCGGACGCGGAAGGGCAAGGCGTGGACCCGGCGGCTCGTCCAGTACATCGTCACCCATCCCGTCTACGCGGGCCGCATCGTCCGCGTCGGTGAGGGGTCGCACAAGGGCGGCACGTACCGGAGGCTGGACGTTCCCGAGGTCTACGATGGTCGGCACGAGGCGATCATCGACCCGGAGCGCTGGGACCGGATCAACGCGAAACGCGCCGAGCGCGACCGCAGCCGTGCGGGCCGCGAGAGGGCGAAGACGCAGCGGGACAAGGCCAAGCTGGGCGGCGCTCCGACCTCGCGCTACCTGCTCACCAAGCTCGCCTACTGCCCACGCTGCGACGAGCGAATGCTGTGCGTCACCGACCCCTACGTCCGCAAGGACGGGACGCGGAAGCGGAACTACGTCTGCCCGAACAAGCTCGGCAGCACGGGCGTCTGCGACATGCCGAGGATCGACGCGGTGCGGGCCGATGCGGCGGTCTGGGTCTACCTCAACCACGCCTTCGTGGACGTGGCGTCGTGGGCGCAGGAGCTTCAGCGCGGGCTTGACGAGAAGCGGACGGCGCTGGAGTCGGCCGTCGCCCATGAGGTCGCCGAGGCCGCCAAGGCCGAACGGCTCCACGAGAAGGCGCAGGCCCGGTACCGGAAGCTGCTCGCAGAGGACGCCGACCCGAAGCGGGCGGAAGACCTCATGGCCGAGCTAGAGGCCGAGATCGAGGGCGCCCGCGACCGAGCGGCCACGGCGCAGGAGCGCCTAGACGCCCTGGACGAGGAGGTGGCACCGACCGACGCGGCGCTCGACTTCTACATCGACATAGCCGCCGCCATCGACGGCGCGAAGGAGTCGGAATCGGTGCAGACCGTCAACGAGAAGCTGCGCGAAACGTTCGTCGCCTTCTACCCCGACATTGACGAGGACGGGGCGCTCACCGTCCGCCCGGTGATGCAGGCGCGGGAGGAGATGATGACCCTGACCGCCGCCGCCGAGGCCGCGGGCTACGTGCCGCTGTTCGACGCCTCCGAGGCGCTGAACGGGATTAATACCTAACCCGATAATTCCCAGGAGTAGCGCTGGACGAAGCCGAAGCGGCTCGCGTTGGATGCCAGCCATCCGTATGCGGTTTCGGGCCCGAGGTCGAGCTCGGTGGCGCAGCGGTGCAGCGACTGCCCCGGCGGCGCGACCCAGCGCGGGTCCGGGTGGGCGGCGAAGAGCGCCGCCTGCTCGGCGTCGGAGCGAAAGCCGGAGTTGACAACCAGCGCGATGCCGGCAGCCGCCGCGGCGGCTGCCATCCGGTCGAAGGCGGCGGCGACGTCGGGCCTCATCCCCTCCCCCTGCCTGACGACGAGCGGACCGCTGTAGCCGCCGCCGCTCGCCGTTCTCCGCATCCCGCCGGAACCCGAGGAGGGCGCGCCGGCTTCGGCCACCGCGGACGCCTCGGTGCGCAGCGGGCGGCCGCCCACGCCGACCTCGGCAAGGACGACGGCCCGGGCCTGTACCGGCGCGAAGGAGTCGCCGTCGGGAAACGAGACCCGCAGGTGAGCCGCGTCCACGCCGTTCGCCCTCCCCGCCGCCAGCGCGGCCGCCCGGGCACGCCCCAGGTACACGGCCTTGCCCAGGTGACGAGGATCGGGCCGGTCGTCGGGCAGGCGCGGCGGCGAGAGCAGGCGCGGGAGGTCGTCGCGCATCGACCGCGCGGCCGAGATCGCCGCCAGGTCCGCCGCCCGCTGCGCCCGCCCCTTGCCCGTCACCGCCCCCGCGATAGCCACCAGCGCCAGGGCCGCCGCGATCAGGGCAAGCGAGCCGCCCAGCGCCAGCGGCAGAGCCTGCCCGTCCTCGTCCCTCCAGCCCATGGCCCGACCCTGCCGCAGCCCGGCGCACGCGTGGTGCGCAAGGTCGAGCGAAACCGAGTCGGTAACGTGACGGAGGACCGATGCCGCAACAGCTCCGAACCCGCTTCCCTCACCCGGGGACTCGTGTCGCGACGCTCGCGATCGCGGCGATCGCGGCCCTGGCCATCGCCATGCCCGCCCAGGCCGCCGCGTCCAGCAAGCGCGTCGCCAAGCAGGCGCAGAGCGCGACGCTGGGCAAGACGATCCTCACCACCCTCTCGGGCCGCACGCTCTACACCCTCAGCGCCGAGACCGGCGGCACCTTCATCTGCAAGCGCGGCTGCCTCGCCGCCTGGCATCCGCTCTACGTGGCGGCCGGGGTCAAGCCGACCGGCCCGGTGAAGCTCGGGGCGATCAAGCGACCCGACAACGGACGGCGCCAGGTGACCTTCCGCGGCCGGCCGCTCTACACGTTCGACGGCGACGAAAAGTCGGGCGACGTGAACGGCGAGGGCTTCAAAGACGTCGGCACCTGGCACGCCGCCTCGCCCTAGCCTCCCAGCGCCCAAAAGCGGGCTAGCGGGAGCGGACGGCGGCGATCGTCTGCTTCAGCGTCTCGCGCGCGTCGTAGTGAGGCATCCAGTGCAGCCGGCGGCGGGCGCGTGCGGTGTCCATCAGCACCG
This sequence comes from uncultured Actinomycetes bacterium, assembly GCA_946482365.1. Next base: position 6,882 of record CAMLQY010000014.1, on the reverse strand, counting down.
GCCGGCGGACCGCCTCGATCCAGGCCGCCTCGTCGGGCAGGAAGGGCATCAGGGCCACGACCTCGGCGGCGGCGCCGACGGCGAGGTGCGGCGCCGGCACCGCGTGCCAGCCGAGCGCATGGGCCAGGGCGGTGATCGTCATCTCCCCCGGTCCGGCGAGGTTGTAGACGCCCGGCTGCCCATGGCCGATCACCGCGGCGCAAAGGGCGGCCGCGACGTCGTCGTGATGGACGAGCTGGAACGGCACGCCCGGGTCGGGCAGCACCGGCCGCAGCTCGGGGACCCTGCCGAGCGCCCAGCGCAGGGGCCCAGGGATCCGCTGCCCGATCGCCAGCAGGGGGATCATGTCCAGCAGCAGCGTCGCTTCCGGCCCGGCGACTATGCAGGGCCGGAACACGTAGGCATCCGTGGCCGACTCCCCCAGCGCCTCCTCCAGCACCGCCTCGACCTCGGCCTTGTGGGCCGAGTAGGGATGGCGCGAGGTCCCCTTGACGGGGTCGTCCTCGCTGAGCAGCTCGGGCATGCCGCGGCGGAAGCCGTAGGCCGCGACCGAGGAGGTGTAGACGAGGCGGCTGGCACCGGCGGCCGCCGTGGCCTCGAAGACGTTGCGCGAGCCGGTCAGGTTGACCTCGCGGCTGTCGCGGTCCCCGGCCATGATCGCGAAGGCGAGGTGGACGACGACGTCGGCACCCTCGACCAGGTTCTCCACCGCCTCCCGGTCGAGCACGTCCCCGCGCCGGTACTCGGTCTTCTCCCAGCCGTGGCCGGCGAGGTCGAAGGGCCGCCGCGCCATCCCGATCACGCGGTCGACCTCCGGCGCTCGCTCGAGGGCGGCGATGAGAGGGCGGCCGATCTCCCCAGTGGGGCCGGTCACTGCGACGGTCAGCATGCGGCGATTCTGCCGAAACGAGGAACGCGGCGGCGCGCGCGCCTAGCGCGCCGTGGGCTTGATCGTCACCGTGGACTTGGTGACCCCGGAGCCGCTGACCGTCGCCTTCACGGCCTTCGCCCTGCCGAGCACCTTCTTGGCGGCGCCCGAGAGCGTGACCTTGAGCGTCTTCGTCGCTCGGGCGGCGAGGCTGAAGGAGGCCTTGCCGATCTCGACGTTCTTGAGCTTGCCCTTCACCTTGAGCCTTGCGACCAGCTTCAGGCTGCCCTTGCAGCGGCCCTGCCCTTTACAGGTCAGCTTCAGCACGGCCTTGCCGCCCTGGTAGAGCGCGGCCCCGGAGACGCTCAGCTTGCCGGGGACCGGTGCGGATGGTTTGGTGACCGTGCCACCCGACCCGCCCCCGCTTGACCCGCCCCCGCCTGAGGTCGGTTCGAGATTGAAGGTCGCGGTGGCGGTCCGGTCTACGTCCATGACCAGTTCGCACGGGTCCCCAGAGCAGTCCCCGGACCAGCCGGCAAACTGAGACCCCGCGTTCGGAGCCGCGACCAGCACGAGTGTGGTCCCTTCCGGATAGGCGGGATCGCAGGCTTCAAGGGGGCCCGATTCGACTTCGCATTCGACCGTGCCCGAACCGGTGCCCGCCGTGAGGATCGTGAGCGCAGGGCCTACGAGGTCGAAGGTTGCGGCGACCGTGTGGTCTTCGTCCATGGTCAGATCGCACGGGACAGAAGAGCAGTCACCCGACCATTCGACGAATTCCGAGCCGAGGCTGGCTTTCGCGATCAACCTCAGTTCAGTGCCTTCGGGGTAGAAGTCGACGCAGGCTTCGGGCCCTTCTTCGGCTTCGCATTCGACCGTGCCCGAGCCGGTGCCAGGCATTTCGATCGTGAGTTCGAATTCTTCAACCGGTTCGAGGTCGAAGACCGCGGTGACGACGTGGTTCTGATCCATGACCAACGTGCATTCGCCCGGACCGCAGTCACCGAAGAATTCGATGAATTCGGAGCCGACTTCGGGTTCGGGGACAAGCGAGACTTCGGTTTCTTCGGGGTATTCGTCTTCGCAGGGTTCGGCGGGCCCGAATTCCACTTCGCATTCGACCGTGCCTTCGCCCGTGCCGGCAAGGTTGATCGTGAGGCTGAAGTCGGCGGCGGAAGCCCCGGCCGCCGGGATCAGCAGCAGGCCCGCGGAGCAGAAGGCAAGCAGGGCCAGGCGCAGCCCGCCAGACGATGCTCGTGCGCTCCCTCCCATGCCGAACACAACCCGAGCTTATTACAGAAGTAGCGCTCGTCGAACGCCGCAGTCCGGCTTGCGATGCGCCTTTCAGGCGCTGACGTCGACGATCTCGACCAGGCCCTCGAGGCCGTGCAGGTCCTTGGCATTGCGGGTCCAGAGCGGCAGGTCGTGGGCCAGGGCCGTGGCGGCGATCATCAGGTCGATCGCGCGGGCGCCACGGGGCTTACGACCGACACTCATCGCAGCTGCATAGACGGGCCCGTACGCACGCGCACAGGAGGGATCGAAGGGAAGTGTTTCGACGTTCGCCTCCACTGCCTGGATCTGGAGCTGGCGCAGGGCACGCATTGAGTCGTCCCCTGTCGCGTGCGGGCCCGTCGCCAGCTCGGCAAGCGTCAGTGCCGATATTGCGAGCTCAGTTGAAAGCGACGCCGGGTCGAGATCGCCAAGCCCCACCGCCACGGACGTGTCGATCAGTGCTCGATCGCCCGGCAACTCAGTAGCGAGGCGTAGGGTCTTGATCGACGTAACGGTCGATGTCCGCGCGAAGCTCCTCGTAGTCGATGCTTGGAACGTTCTTGAAGGCCGCGATGAGCTTGTCGGCCCGCACGAACTGACGCCGCTTGTATGGACGCAGCTCACCAACCGGCTCCCCGTTCCTGGTGACGACGAAGTCCTCGCCGCTGTCCAGCGCCCTCATCACCTCGCCGCTGTTGTTGCGCAACTCCCTCTGGGTCAATTTCCTCGTCATCGACTTCACTGTAGCACGCGTGCGCCGGTGAAATTTCGCTTTCCAAAAGGAATTTGACCAGGGACGAAGGCAACCCCCCGGGAGTGTCCGCCGGCAGGACACCGAACAGGGCCCGGCGTGCGGGCACCCAGGCGAGCGGCCGCTTCAGGGCCTTGACCCGCACGCCGCGGGCGAGCAGGTCGCTGACGGCAAGTGCCGTCAAAGCCCGGTCGGAAGCGAGGTCGGCACAGAGGAGCGCCCCGGTCGGCCTGATGCCCTCCGCGGCCAGTAGCGGCTGCAACCAGGCGGACGGAAGATGGACGGCGGCAACGGAGTCGCGGACCAGGGGCAGCGCCGCGCGCACCAGCTCGAGCGCCCCCTCTTCGCCGGGGACGGCGAGGTGGCAGGCTTGCCCGCGCGAGGCGGCCCGCAGTTGCGGCAGGTGGGCCGCGAGCCGCTCCTCCAGCTCGCGCGCGCCGGCCGATGCGATCAGGGTCGGGCGGGGCGGGCGTCCGTCGAGGTCGATCAGCAGGGCCGGCCGGTCGGGGTCCGATCCGGCGCAGGCAAGCGCGGCCGCAGCGGCCTTCGAGCCGCTTGCGCCGCCGACGGCCGTGACCAGGACCACGCGCTCGCTCATCGCCCCACCGGCCTCGCGAAGGCGGAGCTCGTCACCGCCAGCAGGTCCCCGAGCCACGGCAACGGCGACGGCGGTCGCACCCGGACCTCCACCTCTCCCCCGCGCACCGTCACCTCCACGTCATCCTCGGCCCAGCCCGGGAGGGAATCCCTGGCCGCGGTCTCGGCCGGCCGCCCGGCTGCCAGCGCCAGCGCCCCCGCCTCGGCGGCGCCGTCGGCCAGGGTCAGGGCGAAGCCGGCGAGGAAGAGCTGCAGGACGACCGTCCCCACCAGCAGGAGGAGGGGAATCGCGGCGAGCGCTTCCACCGTCGCCTGCCCGCGGTCCCCACTACCCATCGTCCAGCCCGCTCTTCGCCGCCACCGTCAGCCGCGGCATACCGGGCAGCAGAAGCGGAACCGGCACGCGCACCGCGACCGTCCCCGAGTCCTCGACGCGGGCGCCGGGCCGCAGGGACGGCGGCAGGGCGCTCCGGGCCGCGGCCCTCGCATCGCCCCCGACCAGCGCGGCGCGCGCCCCCGCACGCGCGGCCACGCCCGCCGCCCAGAGCGAGTGGCCGACGAGGCCGAGCTGCGCCGCCACGAGGACCGCCAGCAGCAGGAGCGGGACCGCCGCGATCAGCTCGACCGAGGCGGTCCCCTCCTCCCTGTGGCCTGCGCTGCTGGCGGTACGTGGCGGCACGCCGTCACCGTCCCAACCCCGGCCGCGCGCGTGGCGCGCTCAACCGCGCGGATCAGTGACTTCTCTCGCGTTCGGAACGCTCAGTAGGAGCTCGCGTCGATCCAGACCCGCCAGATCGCCGCAACGGAGGCGCCGAGCAGGAGGATCCAGACGAGCGTGCCGGCGCCGCTGGAGAAGAGCTCGTCGCTGCCGGCGACCAGCAGGGCGATCATCCCCAGTGCCCCGTACAGCAGCGCCCGGCGACCGTCGCTCAGCGCCGCCAGCGTCAGCTGGTTCTGGCGGCTGAGCACGAACAGCGTCCAGGCGATCCCCGCCAGGAAGCCCATCGTGATCGCGGTGAGGATCGCTTCGGCGGCATTGCCGCCGGCGGGCGCGAAGGCGACCACCAGCGCCAGCAGCGCGACGATCGCGACGTTGCGCACGGTACGCATGAGCAGATTCTAGGCGTCTCTCTAGGAGCTCATGACGACGATGCCGAAGGCGACCGCGCCCAGCGTCACCCCGAGGGCGAGGCCGGAGAGCGCTGCAGCGGCCCCCGCCGCGATTGGCCGGTCGTTGCGCCGCAGATCGGTGAAGCGGGCGGCTCCCCATATCGCGACCGAGAAGACGACGGTGATCCCCACGCCCGCGACCACCGAGGCGAGGACCGTCTGCAGGAGCTCCTTTGTCTCGATCACGACCGCCATGCTCAGCCGGCCGGGACCGGGGCGCCGCGGCGCAGGCGACGGGCGAAGGCGGCGGCGATAAGCGAGAGGGACACCAGCGTCACCAGGACCGGCCCAAGCGCGCCGCCGCCGAAGATCGCGGTTACCCCGTAGGCGAGGGCGCCGATCGCCGCCGCTGCCGGCAGGGTGAGGATCCATGCCGTGACGATGCTGCCGGCGACCCCCCAGCGCACCGCCGAGACGCGCTTGCCCGCGCCCGCGCCCATCACACCGCCGTTGATCACGTGGGTGGTCGAGAGCGGGAAGCCGAAGTGGGTCGAGGCGAGGATCACCGCCGAGCCCGCTCCCTGGGCCGAGAATCCCTGCGCCGCGTCCATCTTGATGATGCGGGTGCCGGTCGTGCGGATGATCCGCCAGCCGCCGCTGTAGGTGCCGAGGGCGATCGCCGCCGCCGCCGAGACGATCACCCAGAGGGGCGGGTCGGCGCCGGCGGCCAGAGTGCCGTTGGCGACCAGGGCCAGGGTGATGATGCCCATCGTCTTCTGCGCGTCGTTGGTGCCGTGGGCCAGGGCCAGCAGGCCGCCGGAGATCAGCTGGCCGAAGCGGAAGCCCCGCGTCACCAGGCCCGGGCGCTGGCGGCCGACGACCCTGTAGACGAGCCCGATCGCCACGCCGGCGACGGTGAAGGCGAGGATCGGCGCGACCAGCGCCGGGACCAGCACCTTGCCGAGGAGGCCGTCCGCGATCACCGCGTCGAAGCCGACGGCGGCGACGGAGGAGCCGACGACGCCGCCGATCAGCGCGTGCGATGAGCTCGACGGAAGGCCGAAGTACCAGGTGATCAGGTTCCAGGCGATCGCTCCGATCAGCCCGGCGAAGACCACGGTGGGCGTGACCGCGCCGGCGTCGACCACGTCCTGGGCGACCGTCGCTGCGACCGAGATCGAGATGAAGGCGCCGGCGAAGTTGAGCAGGGCCGCCATCCCGATCGCCACCTGGGGCCTCGCCGCCCCGGTCGAGATCGAGGTCGCGACGACGTTGGCGGTGTCGTGGAAGCCGTTGGTGAAGTCGAAGGCGAGCGCCGTGCAGACGACGATGACGAGGATTACGTCGGAGCTCATGTGGTGACGCCGGGGCCCGTCACGAGTTCTTGATGACTATTCCCTCGATTATTTGAGCCGCGGTCTCCGTCGCGTCGATCGCGTTCTCGAGCACGGCGAACATGTCCTTCCAGCGGATCACGACCATCGGGTCGATGCCGTTGGAGAAGAGCGAGGCGACCGCGTCGCGGGAGATCCGGTCGCCCTCGTTCTCCAGGCGGTGGATTTCGATCCAGTACTTGTCGAGGTCCTTGAACTCCGGCAGGTGCTCGAGGCCCTCGGCCAGCTGCTCGCAAGCCCCGACCAGGACTTTGGTCAGTGCCTGCGCCTGCGACATCGGCGCCTCGATCTTGTAGAGGCCGAGCAGGTCCGCCGCCTCCTCGGTGTAGTCGACGACGTCGTCCATCTGCGTGGCGAGCGCGTAGATGTCCTCGCGGTCGATCGGCGTGACGAAGGTCGAGTTGAGGCGTTTGACGATGTCGTGGGTGATCCGGTCTCCCTCGTGCTCGGCCTTGAAGATCTCGCGCGCGAGATCGCGGTCGTCGGGCCAGGCGCCCATCATCTCGTCGAGCAGTCGCGAAGCGTGGAGGGTGTTCTGACCCGCTTCGATGAAGAGGTCGAAGAAGGTGCGGTCGCGGGGCAGGAGGGAGAGGCGCACTCCTCGCAATCCTATTGATCGGACCGGCCGCGGTTGGCTCAGCCGGCGCTGGCGGCGAGCTGCTCGGCGGCGCGCACGGCGTGGCGCTCGCGCAGCTCCTCCTGGACGCTGCGCCGCTGCCCGTTTTCGGGCCCGAGCCGGGTCCAGGAGCCGTCGCCGTCCAGCTCCCAGGCGTTGGCGTTCTCGGCAAAGCAGCGCTCCAGCACGTCGAGCAGCTCGGCTTTCAGGGCCGGCTCCTCGACCGGCGTCACCAGCTCGACGCGGCTGTCGAGGTTGCGCGGCATCAGGT
>CAMLQY010000013.1 GCA_946482365.1 uncultured Actinomycetes bacterium | reverse complement strand
ACTGGGTGATCGGCGTCGTGCTGCTGATCCTGACGATGACGATGGCCTTCACCGGTTACCTGCTGCCCTTCGACCAGCGCTCCTTCTGGGCCTCGGTCGTCGGCATCAACATCAACGGGACCGGGCCGGTGGTCGGCCCTTACCTGAGCGACTTCCTGCGCGCCGGGCCCGAGCTCGGGGCGACGACGCTCTCGCGCTTCTACGCGATCCACATGCTGCTGATCCCTGGCGCGATCATCGCCCTGATCGGCGCCCACCTGTACCTCGTCGTCAAGCTCGGCACCACCGCGCCGCCCTGGCTCGAGGCTGAGAAGCCGAAGGCCGCAGCACCCGTTTCCCAATTGAACGCCAGTTCCAACGGGGACGCCGGCCAGGGGGATCAGGCGTGAAGCCCAGCGACAAGCAGGCATACCTCGAGGAGTACGAGCTCCTGAAGAAGAAGGGCAAGCCCTTCTTCCCCTACGCGGTGCTGAAGGACTCGGCGATGATGCTGCTCGTCGCCGTCGTCGTGATCGCGATGTCGATCGTGCTCGGCGCCGAGCAGGGGCCGAAGGCGGACCCGACGAGCACCACCTACGTGCCGCGGCCCGAGTGGTACTTCTTCTTCCTCTTCGAGCTCCTGCGCGTGATCAAGCCGCCGGAGCTGGTCCCGATCGCGACGATCGGGATTCCGACGATCTGCATGGTCTTGCTGCTCCTGCTGCCGTTCTACGACCGGGGCCCGGAGCGAAACCCCATCCGCCGTCCGATCGCGACGACGGCCGGTGTGATGACGATCATCGCGATGGCCTACCTGACCTTTCTCGGCGCCACCGGCGGCTCGCCGACCGAGATCGAGATGGAGGTCGCGCCGCGCTACGAGGCCGGCAAGGAGGTCGTCGCCGGCGCCGGTTGCCTTGCCTGCCACAAGATCGGCGAGAACGGTGGCACCATCGGCCCCGAACTCACCCACATCGCCCAGCGGGTGCCACGCGCGGCGATCATTCGTTCGGTGGAAATCGGCCCCGACATCATGCCGTCCTATCGTGACCTGCCGCCGAAGAAGCTCAACCAACTCGCCGACTTCCTCTCCTCGCTCGACTGAGAGGCGTCAGGGTGAATCCTGACACCCGACCTCAGCCTTCGCGGGAATCTGCCCAGTTCAGCGAGCAGGTCCAAAACATGTTCGGTCGGGTCGCAAGCAGGTATGACCTGCTGAACTCGGTGATGACCGCTGGACTTCACCATTCATGGCGTGAGCGAGCAGCAGATCGCGCCGGGCTGGGTCCCGGCGACGCCGCGCTTGACGTCTGCTGCGGCACCGGGGATCTCGCCCTCGAGCTGGCCGGCCGGGTCGCACCCGAGGGCCACGTCATCGGTTGTGACTTCTCCGAGCCGATGCTCGACCTGGCGCGGGAGAAGGCGAGGGCGCGTGAAGCCTCCGGCGTTCGCTTCGAGTGGGCGGACGCGCTCAGCCTCCCCTACGACGCAGGCCGCTTCGATGCCGTCACGGTTGGCTTCGGGGTTCGCAACCTCGCCGACCTCGAGCGCGGCCTGCGCGAGATGACGCGCGTGCTGGCGCCCGGGGGGCGCCTGGTGGTGCTCGAGATCACCCAGCCGACCCGGCCGCCGCTCTCGACCTTCTACTCGCTCTGGTTCGACCGGGTCGTGCCGTTGCTCGGCGCTTTCTCCGGCGATGCGGAGGCCTACTCCTACCTGCCCGAATCGGTCTGCAGCTTTCCGCCGCCCCTCCGCTTGGCGGAGATGATGGACGCCGCCGGGCTGGAGCGCATCCGCTGGACCGTTCTCGCCGGGGGGATCATCGCGATCCACAGCGGCATCCGCGGGTGACTCGTCCCTCCGCCGTCCCGCCTCCGGTCACGGCGGTCCTCGACGCGTCGAGCCGCTGGCTGCCGTCCCGCCTCGGCCAGGTGGAGGACCTGCTGCGCGAGCAGGGCCGCGATCACGGCGAGCGCTTGGGGACCGAGGCCGCCGCGACGCTCGCGGCGGGGGGCAAGCGCCTGCGGCCGCTCCTCGTCCTGCTCTGCGCCGGGGCCGACGGGGGAGAGGCCGCCGTGCGTGCCGCTGCGGCGATCGAGCTCGTCCACATGGCGACCCTCGTCCACGACGACGTCCTCGACGACGCGCCGCTGCGCCGCGGCCTGCCGACCGTCGCCGCGACCTCGGGGCGCGACCGTGCCGTGGCGGTCGGGGACCTGCTCTTTTCCCGCGCCTTCGCCCTCCTCGCCGGCCACGGCGACGCTCGTGCGATCGCCCTGCTGGCAGGGGCTTCCGTCGCCCTCGCCCGGGGGGAGCTCGCCCAGCGCCAGGACGCGTTCGACACCGGTGTCTCGGAGCAGCGCTACCTCGACCGCTGCAGGCTGAAGACCGGCGCACTGTTCGAGTGTGCCTGCCTGCTCGGCCGCGACGCCGAAGCACTGGGCGCCTTCGGGGCCGACATCGGCCTCGCCTTCCAGCTCCTCGACGACGTGCTCGACGTGTCTGGCCCCCCCGAGCGCACCGGCAAGGCTCGCGGAACCGACCTGCTCGACGGCACGGTCACGCTGCCCTTGATCGTCGCCGCCGAGGTGGATCCGGCAATCCGCACTGTCGACCTACGCCAGCTCGACGCAAGCAGCTCCGAGCAGCTCTGCGACCGGATCGCCACGACCGGCGCTCTGGACCAGGTCCGCACCCGAGCTCTGCAAATGGTCACGACCGCCAAACGAAAGCTCAACGAAACCCAGTTCGACGCCGAACAGAAGCACCTGCTCGAGCTAGTCGCCGACGGTGTAGTCCAGCGTTACTCGTGAGCCGGCCGCCCTAACTGAAGTCGTCGGCCGTGATCAGGTCGGCGTCGAGCGCGGCCGCAAAGGTGTCGGCGACGTACTGCATGTTCTCGTGCTCCAGCGCCTTCAAGACCTTGGTCAGGTCGCGGGTGCCGTTGTCGAGCTCTTCGTCGAAGGCGTCGATCTCCGCTTCTCCGTGGACCTCGTCCCGCTGCCACTCGCACTCGGGACAGCGACGCCAGAGCCGCCAGTGTCCGCGGTCCCCCGCCTGCTCCCAGCAGGTCGGCTGCACCAGTGGCGAGGAGCAACGCGGGCAGATGTGAAGCCCCAGTGCGGTTTTGGTCTGTCCGGTGCCCGCGTGTCTCATCTCTGCCTTATCGAACCCTCGAGCGGCCGAGTCAATCCGCACTTACCCGCGGGGACCGGAAAAAACCCCATTTATGAGTAGGCAATCCCCCCAATTCACCGTGATCCAATTGCGCAGGGCGACCGTTACCATGGGTCCATGCCAAACGTCGGACCCCTCGAGCTTGCGATCGTCCTGATCATCGCCCTCGTCGTCTTCGGCCCCAAGCGCCTGCCGGAGCTTGGCCGGTCCCTGGGCCGCGGGATCCGCGAGTTCCGCGGCTCGGTCAGCGGAGACGGTCGCGACGAGCCAGAGAGTCGCGAGGCGATCGAGCCGCCCCAGCAGGCCGCCGAGGCGCCCGCCGAGGACGAGACGGTCGCGCACGACCGTCGCTGAGGCCCCGCGATGGCCCGGATGAGGCCGGTTTCCCACGAGGACCGGCTGACGCTGGTCGAGCATCTGGACGAGCTGCGCACCCGCGTGATCGTCTGCCTGCTCGTCTTCGGCGTCGCCCTGGGGCTCTGCTTCTGGCAAAACGAGACGTTGCTGGAAATCGCCTCCGGGCCGCTCCCCAGCGACCACGAGAAGCTGCTCACCTTCGGCGTCGCCGAGCCGTTCACGACGACCCTCACGGTTGCCACCTACGGCGCCCTGATCCTCTCACTCCCGATCCTGCTCTACCAGGCATACGCCTACGTGCTGCCGGCGTTCAGCGATCGCGAGCGCCGCGTCGTCATGCCGTTTCTGATCTTCGTCCCGATCCTCTTTGCGATCGGAGTCCTCTTCGCCTACTTCGTGGTCATGCCGGCCGCGGTCAAGTTCCTGCTCGGCTTCAACGACACCCAGTTCAACGTCCAGGTGCGCGCCCGCGACTACTACAGCTTCTTCTCCACCACGATGCTCGTCGGCGGCTTCGTCTTCCAGCTGCCCCTGGGCATCCTCGCGGTGACCAGGCTCGGAATCGTCAGCGTCGACCAGCTCTCCGGCAACCGTCGCTACGCCTATCTCGCGATCGCCCTGCTTGCCGCCGCACTGCCGGGCGTCGACCCGGTCTCGATGCTGATCGAGATGGTTCCGCTCCTACTTCTCTACGAGTTGAGTATCTTGATCGCTCGCGCCTTTGGCACGCCGAAGGCGGCGGGAGGAATGGCAAGGCCCTCAACACAGGAGCGCTGAATCGAGTGGCAGACGGCGAGCGGAGGATGCTCTTCGACATCCGGGGACGGCGGAAGAACGTCATCCGGGTCGTCTACGCGGTTCTCGCCCTGCTGATGGGCGCCAGCCTCTTCCTCGTCGTCGGCCCGGTCAACCTCGGCAGCCTCGTGGGCAGCGGCGGCAGCACCGAAGCGAGCAAGATCCTGACCGAACAGGCGGAAGAGGCGGAAGAGAGGCTGAGCCGCGACCAGGACAACCCGAACTTGCTGCTCGCTGCCACCCGCGCCCGGGTCGGGGCCGGCAACGCCGAGACCGAAGTCGACCCCCAGACCGGCGCGCCGGTGGTCGACGCCGAGAGCCGGCAGGACTTCGAACAGGCGGCCCTGTTCTGGAGCCGCTACCTCGAAGAGACCGACGAGCCGAACCCGTCCGGGGCGCTGCTGATGGCAAACACTTTCTTCACGCTTGCCGAATCGGCGTTCAGCGTCGAAGAAATCGTCACCAACGTCGAGGAAGCGGCGACCGCCCAGCGCCTTGCCGCCGAAGCCCGTCCTGCCACCGGCTTCCTCACCACCCTCGCGTCCTACGAGTACCTGGCCGGCGACTTCGAGGCCGGCGACGCGGCCGGTGAGAAAGCCAAAGACAATGCCACCGGCCCGGAAAAGAAACAGGTCGAAGAACAGCTCGCCGAATCCCGCAAACGCGGCAAGCAGTGGCAAGCCGAAAAGAAGCGCTTCGCCAAAACGGAAAAAGAACAGGGCAAAGAAGCCCTGCAGAACCCCTTCGGCGGGCTCGGCGGCAGCACGGGCGGCCTGGGCGAATAGGACGAGGGGATGGGCCGTGAAGGGCTCGAACCTTCGACCTTGAGATTAAGAGTCTCCTGCTCTACCAACTGAGCTAACGGCCCGGGCGGCGAAGTATAGGAAGGCCGGCACCTCTATCTAGCGGAAGGTGCAACCCTTGTCGATGCTGCCGTCGATCAGGAGGCCCTCGGCGAAGGTCAGCCGACCGTGCGTGCGCAGTACGTTGTCGCTGCAGCGCGCGGAGACGTAGCTGCGCCTGGCGCCGCCGAAGCGATAGCGGCGGCCGACCGTTGCGTCGATGTGCGTGAGCGAGCCCATGCCGGCGGCGATCGGGGGGACGTCGACGGTGACGCGGTAGCGGAATTCTCCCGGCCGCCTTTCGATCGGGACCGTGATCACGAACGTCTGGATCGAAGGCACCGTGGTACGGGCGTGAAGGACCGCCGTGGGGTGGCCTTCCTGGCGCGGGCCGTTGAAGATCGTCAGCGGGGAGCCGGCCATGACCGCGCCCCCGCTCAGCGCGATCATGGCGTCGACCCGGCCGTCGCCCACGATCGCCCGCGGGCACCTGGCGCGCGCTTCGTCCGGTGTCGCTTCCACCAGCGCAGCCGGGTCGCAGACGGGCAGCCCGGCGGTGCTGAGGCGACCGTCGCGGTCGAAGTCGAGCACGATCTGCCGCACGGCCTGGGGCCGCCCGCCGTCGACCGCTCTCAGGTTCGCGTGGCCCTCGAACGAGATCGGGGCGTAGGAGTGCCGAGGAAGGTTGCGGGGGGTGAAGCCGCCGTCGGCTGTGAGGATCAGGTTTTCGAACCTGACCAGGGCAGCGTCAGCGGCACCTGTGCAGAGGACACAGAGCGCGAGCATCCCGATTCCCAGTAGTCGCTTCAAAACGCCCTGGGGGTCAGGCTAGCGGGTCGGCTGTGCGGGGATCTGCACCCGTTCCTTAACAGACTCTTCCGCATCTTTCTCCCCGCTCCGTCGCCTGGACCGGCAAACTACAGGCGTGCCCGTGAGGAGGAGCAGGGGGCGGAGCGACGGCGATCGCGGAAGTCGCGAGGGCAAAGCCCGCCCCCCGGTGTCGCTGCGGCATCCGCGCCGCGCGCTGGCGGTTGCCCTGATCCTGATCGCGGCCCTCTCCGCCTTCGGCTTCAGCCTCGAGGAGAAGCTCAGCCCCAGCTCGCTGGACATCCCCGGGACCGAGACGGAAAGGTCCAACGAGCTGCTGCGCGACCACTTCGGCGACACGGCGATCTTCGCGATCCTCCTGGAAGGGCCGCCGCGCGCGATCGACCGCCAGGGCCCCGACCTTGTCCGGGCCCTGCGCGAGGACCCGAAGGTGACGACGGTCTCCCCCTGGGACCGCGGCTCGGTCGAGCAGCTGCGCCCCAGGCCCGACCGGGCCCTGATCATCGCCGACTTCCACGTCGACATCGAGGAGGCGGCCCAGGACAAGGTGCCGCTGGTCGAAGACATCCTCGCCGAGGAGGTCCATGCGCCGGTCGAGGCCACGCAGACCGGCCAGGCCACCCTGACGAAGACGATCCAGGACGACTCGATCGACGCGGCGGAGCAGGGCGAGCTGATCGCGATGCCGATCCTCCTGATCGTCCTCCTGCTGGTCTTCCGCTCCCCCGTGGCCGCGGCGATCCCACTCGCCTTCGGTGCGATCGCCGTCCTCACCTCGCGCGGGCTGCTCGCGCTGCTGACCAACTTCTTCGGCATCGAAGCCCTGGCCTTGGTCGTCTGCTCGATGATGGGCCTCGCCCTCGGCGTCGACTACGCGCTGCTGCTGGTCTCGCGCTTCCGCGAAGAGCTGGCCGAAGGGGCCGACCCCCTCGACGCCGCCTGGACGACCCGGCGCACGGCCGGGCGGACGACGATCTTTGCCGGCAGCACCCTGATCCTCTCGATGGTCGTGGCGATGTTCGTCGTGCCCGGCGCCCTGCTCGCCTCGCTCGCCGGCGCCCTGGCCCTGGTCGTCCTGCTCACGGTCCTCGTCGCCACGCTCGTCGGCCCGCCGATCCTGGTCCTGCTCGGGCCCAACGTAGACCGCTGGCGGATCGGCGCCGCGCCCAACGGGGAGCGCTCGCGCCTGATGACCGTCGTCGGCGCCGCCCTCAGCCGCCCGGTTCCGGTCTCGCTCGCGATCGGCGCCGTCGTGCTGATCCTCGCCGCGCCGGCGATCGCGCTGAAGACCGGCCCCTTCACGGTCGGCGAACTCCCGCACGACTCGCCGGCCCGCCTCGACGCCGAAAGGGTCCAGGACTCGGTGGGTGCCGGCTTCGACGCCCCCTTCGTGGTGATCGCGGTCGCCAAGGACGGCCCGATCACCGAACCGGACCGGCTCTCGACCCTGAGCCGCTGGCAGCGCCAGGTCGCCGCTCTGCCCGGCGTGCAGAGCGTGATCGGCCCTGGCGAGGTGGCAAAGGCGGTCGAACCGCTGCGCCGCCGTGGCGACGCCCTGCTCTCCTCCGACGACGGGACCGGGCCGCTGGCGAACCTCGACCGGCTGGGGAAGAACCTCGACCGGGCCGCAGATGGAGTCTCGGCTCTGCGCAAAGGGCTTTCGCAAGCCACCTTCGGCGCGGGCCTCCTCGCCCAGGGCTCGAGCCGGGCGGAGGAGGGGGCGGTGGCGCTTGCGGAGGGCCTCGGCGAAGCTGCGACCGGCGGCGAAGAAGCGGTCGACGCGATCGAGCAGTTCGCGGAGGGCTCGCGGAAACTGGCGGAAGCGCAGCAGGAAGCGGCGACGGCAAGCCTCGCGCTCAAGTTCGGCACCCACGATCTCATCCCCAACCTCAACGTCAACGTGCTGCCGGACTCGCGCCGCCTCACCCGCTCGCTCCAGCAGGACTCGCAGAGCACGGTGCCGCAACTGCAGGCCTCGGCGCAGGCGGCTGACGACCAGCTGAAGACGGCCCTGCAGCAGCTCGAAGGCATGACCGTGGGCAAGACCGACCCGAACTACGACGCCGCCCTGGCGGCGGTTCGCCAGGCGGCGGCGATCTCCAGCACGCTGCCGGCAGAGCTCGGCGCCCTCGCCGAACGGCTCGACCAAAACGTCGACGACGCGAAGTCGATCAAGTTCTGGCTGCAGAGCACGCTGAGCAATCTCAGAGGGCTCAACAGGGGCGCGACGCGACTGTCGGACGGCCTCTTCAAAATCGCCCGCGGCGGCGACAAGCTCGCCGACGGCGCGGAGATCCTCGACCGGGAAGCGCAGCAGCTGGCCGGCGGGCTCGGCGAAGCCGACTCCGCCATGTCCCTGCTGGCCGGCGGGCTGACCCGGCTCGCCGACGGCACTTCCGAGCTCGAACGAAGGCTCGGCGAAGCGTACACGCGCTCCTATCCCCTGCAGTCGGGCCTGCGCAGCGCCACGGTCCGCATCGTCTCCCAGAACGCCAGGCTCAACCGCCAGGTCGACAACCTGCGCCGCACCACGCCCGGGATCTTCGACTCGGGCTACTTCGTCCTCACCGCCCTCGACGGGACGCGCGGGCAGCTGCGCGAGGCCGCCACCGGAGCCGTCGACCTGGAACGCGGGGGCCAGGCGGCGCGGTACCTCGTCACCACCCGCTACGACTTCGCCACCGACGGGTCGGTCGAGTTCAACGAGCGCCTGGAAGAGGACGCTGCGGAGCTGAGCGAGAAAGCGAACGTCGAGGCCGGGGTCGCCGGCGGCACCGCCACCCTCAACACCTACAGCCGCGTGACCAGGGAGCGGATGCCCTGGGTGATCGCGGCGATCACGCTCGCCACCTTCCTCGTCCTCGTCCTCGTCCTGCGCTCGCTTCCCCTGGCGGCGATCGCCGTCGGGCTCAACCTGCTCACCGTCGCCGTCGCCTTCGGCATCCTCACCCTGCTCACCAACGTGCCCGAGGGCTGGCCCCTCGGCGGCAACACCTACATCAACGCGGTCGGCGCGACGATGATCTTCGGCGTCGTCTTCGGCCTCTCGATCGACTACGCGGTCTTCCTCCTGGTGCGGATGCGCGAGCACTACGACGAGCACGGCGACAACGCGGCGGCGATCCACTTCGGCCTGGAGCGGACGGCCCGCGTGATCACCGGCGCGGCGGTGATCATGATGGCCGTCTTCATCGCCTTCGCGGGGGCGCCGGTGCAGACGGTCAGCCAGCTCGGGATCGGGCTGACCGTCGCGGTGCTCCTCGACGCCACCGTCGTCCGCATCGTCCTGCTGCCGGCGCTGATGCTGCTGATCGGCGATCGGGTCTGGTGGCTGCCGCGCCCGCTGGAGCGGGCGCTGCCACGCCTCAACGTCTGACCGGCCGTCCTCCTATTTCTTCTTTTCCGGCTTCTGGGTGCACTTCTGGGTCACCGACGGGGTCAGCGCTTCGCCGTCCCTGAAGACGAATTCCCCGCGCGTCTTCCACTTCTTGCTCGGGCAGGAGATGCTCACGTAGCTGCGCTTCTTGCCTTTGTAGGAGAAGGTTTTGAAGATCTTCATGCCGAAGCTGGTGAGCGCGCCCTGACCCCCCGCGATCAGCGGGATTTCAACGTCGAGCCGCGAGCCGAAGGCTCCCTGGTTGAGGTTCTTCACCACGCCGGTGAGGACGAGCGTGGTCTGGATCGGAGTGGCGGCGTAGTTGTGCAGGAGGATCACCGGCTTGCCGCCCTGGGGGATGCCGTTGAAAGCCACGATCCCGGTGACGACGGGGAAGACTTTTTCGCCGACCACGAGGTCGGCACTCCCCTGGCCGGTGCCGAGCTTCGCCCGTTTGCATTCTTCGAGCGCTTTTTCGGTCGAGGTGTTCTGCAGGACCGCCGGGTTGCAGGTCGGGTAGCCCTTGCTGAAGATCTTCAGCCCTTTGGGGAAGTCGACCACCGCGCGCGTCGCCGGTATCGGGACGCCGTTGGCCGTCGTCGCGTTGTCGGTGGCGGTTTTCACCTCCAGGGTGACGGGTTCCGCCGTTTTCTTCGACACCTTCTGCGGCGAGTACTTCACGTTGATGCTCTGGGTGTTGCCGTCGGCGCCGACGAGCGTCGGGGACTGGACGGCCGAGGCTGCGCCGGCGACCGTGACGGCTACACCTACCGCCATGGCAACGGCAATGGTCAGACGTTTGCGCATTGGCTTTCTCGCTCCTTTTCGGTTTGGCCCCCGCGCCCCCATTACCCTTAACCCGCTGCAGTTCCAGAGTAGCGCGTTGAATTCCAGTTAAGTACCTGCACGCGCCTCGCTTGGCAGCGGGCGGCTCGGATACGATTCTGCAGCCGTTTCCCCCGGATCGGAGGCCGGGGAACCGCAAGCGACGATCCGTGGCTGCCAAACCCTCAGGCGAGGACAAGAGCGCGGCGCAAAGCCGGGGGGTGACCCCCGCGCGGATCGCGGCGATCGCGGTGCTGGCGGTTGCGGTGATCGCACTCGGCGCCGTCATCTTCGGCGGCGACGGCGGGCACCGCTACCGGCTGCTCTTCCAGAACGCCAGCCAGCTCGTCCCCGACAACCAGGTCCTGATCGGCGGCCAGCCGGTCGGCTCGGTCGAGAGCATCGACCTCACCGACGACAACCTCGCCGAGGTCGAGGTCAGCGTCGAACAGGAGCTGCACGAGGGCACCACGGCGACCATCCGCGCGACCTCGCTCTCGGGCGTGGCCAACCACTACGTCTCGATCAGCCCGGGCCCCAACAGCAACCCGTCGCTGGGCGAGGACGCGACGCTGGGCCTCGCCTCGACCACCACCCCGGTCGACATCGACCAGCTCTTCAACACGTTCCCGACGCCCGTCCGCCGCGCCCTCGGCGAGTTCATCCGCGGCAACGCGACCTGGTACGCCGGGCGCGGGGAGGACGGCAACGACGCGATCAAGTACTTCGGCGTCGGCCTCAACCGGGCCGGGGCGCTCTTCCGCGAACTGACCGCCGACGAACGGCTCTTCGCGCGGTTCCTGGTCAGCTCCAGCCGCCTGGGCACGGCAGTATCCGAACGCAGCGAGGAGCTCTCCAGCGCGATCTCCAATGCCAGCACGGCGTTCGGCGCGATCGCCGAGGAGAACGTCGCCCTCGGCCGCAGCCTGGCGCTCCTGCCCCCCACCTTCCGCCAGGCGAACACGACCTTCGTCAACCTGCGAGCCGCCCTCGACGACCTCGAACCGCTGATCGAAGCCTCGGCGACCGCCACCAAGGGCCTCGCCCCGTTCCTGGGCGAACTGCGCCCGGTGCTCTCGAAAGCGGTGCCGGTCTTCAAGAACCTCCGCCTCACCGTGGCCCGCCCGGGCTTCGCCAACGACGCCAACGAACTGCTGGCGGCGCTGCCGACGGTCCAGCGGCGGGCCTCGAGGACCTTCCCCCACGCCGAAGGCGCGATCTCCGACTTCCAGCCGAACCTCGACTTCTTCCGCGCCTACGCACCCGACCTCTTCAACGGGTTCGCCAAGCTGGGCCAGGTTTCGGCGCCTTTCGACGGCAACGGCCACTACGCCCGGGCCAGCTTCTCCGACCTCAACATCTTCGAGTTCGCCGGCAGCGGCGCCGCGCTTGAACCGATCTCGCCGAGCGAACAGTACGACGTCTTCGGCAGCGCGGCAGGGGTCACCCGCCGCTGCCCGGGCGGGGCCAGCCAGCCCGCCGCCGACGGCTCCAGCCCCTTCGTCGAACCCCCCTTCTCGGGCTCGGGCGTGACGACCTCCGAGTGCAACCCCGACGACGCGCCCCCGGGACCGTGAGACGACCGCTTGCCATAGGCGCGGTGGTGGCGGCGATCGTCGCAGCGGTCGTCCTGCTCGCCTCCGGGGGCAGCGGCGACGGCGGCTACGTGGTGCGGGCGATCTTCGACAACGGCGCCTTCCTGGTGAAGGGCGAGCAGGTCCGCGTCGCCGGCGCCAACGTCGGCGAGATCGAGTCCGTGGACGTCACCCGGCCGGGCGAGATCGACAGCTACGAAGGCGGCGAGCCGCGGGCGGTGCCGGGCAAGGCCGTGATCGTGCTGAGGATCGACGATCCCGGCTTCCAGGACTTCCGCAGCGACGCCAGCTGCCACATCCGCCCCCAGTCGCTGATCGGCGAGAAGTTCGTCGACTGCCGCCCGACCCGGCCGCGTGCCCCGGGCGCTCCGCTCCCGCCTCCGCTGAAGGAGATCCCCGACGGCCAGCCCGGCGCCGGCCAGTACCTGCTGCCGCTGGAGAACAACAGCACCAGCGTCGACCCCGACCTGATCAACAACATCAACAAACTGCCATACGCCCAGCGCTTCCGCCTGATCTTCAACGAACTCGGAGCGGGCCTGGCCTCGCGCGGGCCCGACATCGAGGCCGCCGTGAAGCGCGCCAACCCGGTCCTGCGCGACGTCGACCGCCTGATCGGGACGCTGAACGACCAACGCGAGCGGCTCACCCAGCTGGCCGCCGACTCCGAACAGATCCTCGAGCCGCTCTCGCGCGAGCGCGCCAGCGTCGCCGGCTTCTTCGCCAACTCCGGCGCGGCCGCCCAGGCCAGCTCCGAACGCGGCGAGGACCTGGAAGCCTCGCTGCGCAAGCTCCCCGCCTTCCTGCGCGAGTTCCGCGCCACCATGGCCAGCCTCGGCGGCTTCTCCGACACCGCCACGCCGGTCTTCGCCGACCTGGGCGAAGCCGCTCCCTCGTTTGCCGAAGCCACCCGCCTGCTGACTCCCTTCTCGGCCGCCTCGACGGTGGCGCTGAAGTCGCTCGGGGCGACGGGCGAAGAGGCCGGGCCGACCCTGCGTGCCGCCGACCCGGTCGTGCGCAAGACGCGCAACCTGGCGAAGTCGGGCGCAAACCCGACCACGAAGCTCGCCGAGTTCTTCGGCAGCGTGCGGGAAACGGGCGGCTGGGGCAACCTCGTCGACCTGATCTACAACGGCGCCGCGACGACCAACGGCTTCGACGAGTACGGGCACTTCCTGCGCAGCGCGGTCACGCTCGTCGACTGCATCGAATACGAAATCGCCCCCAAGAGCGGCTGCGTGGCCGACTTCACCGGCACCAACGCCGGCATCTCCTCGATCGGCGTCGCCAGCCTGGTCGAACGGCTCGAAGAAGCTCAGGCCAGCCGGGCCGGCGGGACCCTCGCCCGCCCGGGCACGCCCGGCCCCAGCCTCGCTCCCTTGACCCCGCTCGGCCCCGGCGGCCTCGACCTCGGCGAAGGACGGCTTGCTCGATGAGGAACCGCAGCGGCATACAGGGGGTGGCGAGCAGCCCGGTGATCGTCGGCGCCGTGACCGTGCTGGTCGTGATCGTCGCCGTCTTCCTCGCCTACAACGCCAACAACGGCCTTCCCTTCGTCTCCACCTACAACCTCACCGCCCGCGTGCCCAACGCCAACGCCCTGGTCAAGGGCAACGAGGTGCGGATCGGCGGCGCCCGCGTCGGCGTCGTCAAGAAGGTGGTCCCCGTGCAGACGGGCGACGGCGGGATCGCGGCCGAGCTCAGCCTCAGCCTCGACAAGAGCGTGCAGCCGCTGCCGGCCAACTCGACGATGATCATCCGGCCCAAATCGCCGCTCGGCCTCAAGTACCTGCAAATCGTGCCCGGCGATTCCGACGAAGGGCTCGCCGCCGGCGACACGATCCCGCTCTCCGCCGCGCGACCCGAACCGGTCGACATCGACCAGTTCTTCGACATGTTCGACGAGGAGACCAGGACCTCGATCCAGCGCGGCCTGGCCGGATACGGCAACGCCTTCGCCGGCCGCGGCCCCCAGCTCAACGCCTTCTTCGCCGTGCTGCGCGAAGCCCTCGAGTCCGGCCAGCCGGCCCTCGCCACCCTGGTCGCCCCCAGCACCGACTTCGGCGGCTTCTGGCGGGCGCTGGAGAGCTTCTCGGCCACCCTGGCGCCAGTGGCGGCCGAGCAGGCGAGCATGTTCGTCGCCCTCGACCGCGCCTTCGCCGCCTTCGCCCGCGTCTCCCGCCCCTACATCCAGGAAACGATCTCCAAGGGCCCCGAGACGCTCGACGTCGCGACCGAGACGCTCCCCGCCCTGCGCCCCTTCCTGCGCGACTCCGAGCGCTTCTTCGCCGCCCTCAGGCCGGGTGCCAGGGCGCTCGCCGAGACCTCGCCGACGATCGCCGCGGCGCTGCGCGCCGGCATCCCCGCGCTGAACGAATCGCCGAAGCTGAACGCCCAGCTGCCACCGACGGCCGACGCCCTGCTCGCCTTCCAGGAAGCCCCGGGAGTCTTCAACGGCCTCGACCTGCTGATCGACACCAACGACCTGCTCGGGCCGGCGATCCGGTTCATCGGCCCTGCGCAGACCACCTGCAACTACCTGACGATCGCCTTCCGCAACCTGGCCAGCGCCTCCAGCGAGGGCAATCCGCTGGGCAACTGGATCAACGCGATCGCCTTCCAGGCGCCGAGCGGGCCGAACTCGGAGGGGGGCGCCGCATCGGCTCCCGCCAACAGCCCCGAACCGGCGGACGAACGGTTCCTCATCTCCAGCGGCGGGAAAGCCAACCACCTCCACTCCAATCCCTACCCGAACACCGCCTCTCCCGGCCAGCCCAGGGAGTGCGAGGCGGGCAACGAGCGCTACGAAGCGGGTGTGACGAGGATCGGCAACACCCCGCGAAACGACGGGATCAAAACCTCGGGTCAGTCCGAGAAGCAGCTGGGTGAAGGCTGATGGGACGCCTGCCGGAGCGCGACACCAGGGCCGGGGCGACCAACAGCCGCTTCAGGTGGCGGCCCAGCAACGCCCTGATCGCGGTGATCTTCCTGCTCATCTTCACGATCGGCCCTTACCTGGCGTTCACCGGGCACGTTCCCTTCACCAGCTACGGGTACCAGCTCGAGGCGACCTTCTCCAACGGCGTCAACATCTCGACCAACTCGCCGGTGCGGATCGCCGGAGTGGACGTCGGCCGCGTGATCGGGGTCGAGCGCGACGGCGACGCGACCAGGGTCACCTTCACCGTCGAAGACGAGGGCCGGCCGATCCACGACGACGCCTTCGCCGCGATCCGCCCGCGGATCTTCCTCGAGGGCAACTTCTTCGTCGACCTCGCCCCCGGCAGCCCGAGTGCGCCGGAGCTCGACAGCGGCGACACGATCGGGGTCAGCCACACCTCCACCTGGGTCCAGATCGACGAGGTGCTGACCGCGCTGCAGGCACCCGTCAGGGCCGACCTCAGCCGCCTGCTGCAGAGCTACGGCACGGCGCTCACGCACGAGCCGACCGCGGCGGAAGACGAGACCCAGCTTCCCGAGGTGCAGGGCAAGAGCGGCGCCGAGGCCCTCAACGGCGTCCTCCGCTACGGCGGCGACGCCGGTCGCTACAGCGCCCAGGTCACCAATGCGCTGCTCGGCACCCAGCCGGGCGACCTCTCCCGCCTGGTCGCCGGTGCCGGCCGCGCCTTCGGCGCCCTCGCCCGCAACGAGGAGGACCTCAAAGGGCTGATCGTCAACTTCGACGTCTTCACCGGCGCCCTCGCCGCGCAGTCGACCAACCTCACCGCGACGGTCCGGCGCCTGGCTCCCTTCCTCGACGAGTTCCACGGCTCGCTGGTCAGCCTCAACAAGACCCTGCCGCCGTTGCGTGCCTGGGCGATCGAGCTGACCCCGGCGGTCGAAGAGCTGCCCGGCTGGATCGCCGCCGGCAAGCCCTGGCTGAAGCAGGCCCGGCCGCTGCTCTCGGGCAAGGAGGGCGGCGGCACCGCCAAGCTCCTGGCCGAAGCCACCCCCGGCTTTGCCGGGGCGGCCCAGGCGGGCAAGGCGATCGCCCTGCCCCAGCTCAACCGGATCAGCCTCTGCACGTCCCAGGTCCTGGTCCCGACCGGCAACCAGACGATCAACGACCAGTTCAGCACCGGCGGCCCCAACTACCGCGAGTTCCTCTACGCCCTCACCAACTTCTCCGGCTGGGGCCAGACCTTCGACGGCAACGGGCCGTTCGTGCGCATCCAGCCGGGTGGGGGAGACGTGCTCGCCGAAACCCCGAACCCGACGGGGAACCTGGCCACCGACAAACAGCTCTTCACCCGCACGATCGCGGCGCCTGCCGGCACCCAGCCCCAGCTGGCGGCGAGGCCGCCGAAGAAGCCCGGCGTGCGCTGCGACTCCAACCCCGTCCCTGACGTCAACGGCCCGCTCGGGCAGGTCGGCGCTCCGTCGCCGGCGGCGGTGAGCCCATGAGCCGCTGGTCGCACTTCCGCTCAGCCCTCTCGCGCCAGGCCCGCGGGCGCAGCAAGGACACGATCGCGATCGCCGTCCTCGCCGCGGTCGCAATCGTGATGACGCTGTGGATCTTCACCCAGCAGAAAGCCTCGCTGCCTTCCTGGATCCCCGCCGTCGGCGAAGAGTTCTCCCAGGTGACCGGGGAGTTCACCACGGCCCAGGCCGTGACCCCCGGCCAGGGCCAGGCCGTCGTAATCGCCGGCATCCAGATCGGCAAGGTGTCCTCGGTCGAGCTCGAGGACGGTCACGCCGTCGTCGGCATGGACATCGAGCCCCAGTACATGGAGCTGATCCACCCCGACGCGACCCTGCTGCTGCGGCCGAAAACCAACCTCAACGACATGACCGTCGAGATCGACCCCGGACGGGCTGCCGGTCACATCGAGGACGGCCACAACTTCCCCCTCTCGCGGACCGAACCCAACGTCAACCTCGACGCCTTCCTCGCAACCCTCGACGCCGACACCCGCCAGTACATCCAGCTCCTCGTCGCCGGCGGCGCGCAGGGGATCGGCGGCCGCGGTCGCCAGCTCTCCGGCGCCCTGCGGCGATTCCAGCCCTTCGTCCACTACACCGCCGACCTCAACCGCGCGGTCGCCCGGCGCCGCGTCGCGATCGCCAGGGCGATCCACGGCTTCAGCCTGCTGACGACCGAGCTCGGCCGCCACGACAGGGAGCTGGAACGCTTCGTCAGCTCCTCCAAGGCCGCCCTCGGCGACTTCGCCAACCAGCAGCAGGCGATCCAGGAGACGCTGACGGAGCTCCCCTCCACCCTGGCCACCGCCGAGGCCACGTTCGCCAGCGTCAACCGGTTCTCCAACACCGCCCGCCCGGCGCTGATCGACCTGATCCCGCAGGCGCAGGCGCTGGGGCCGGCGCTGAGGGCCAACGAGCGGCTCTTCGAGCAGACGACCGTGCCGATCCGCGACCAGATCCGCCCCTTCACCCGCGAAGTCCGCCCCGTGCTCACCCACGCCAAGCAGGGCGCCGCCGACTTCGCCAAGTCCGTGCGCGGCTTCGGGCGCTCGCTCGAAGGCTTCAACGGGTTCCTCAACGAACTCGCCTTCAAGCCGAAGGGCTCGCGACAGAGCTACCTCTTCTACCTGCCCTGGCTCAACCACAACTTCAACGCCACCTTCAACCTCGACGACCCCGCCGGGCCGATCCAGCGCAGCCTGGTGCTGATCTCCTGCAACGGAAGCTATCTCGCCTACGGCCTGACCGCTCAAGAGCCCTATCTGCAGACCCTCCTCCAGGGCACAAGGGTCCCGCGCCAGGGCGAACTGCCGCCGATTGCCGCCGACCCGGCCGAACCCGACCGAACCTGCGGTCCTGGAACAGAATGAGTAAGCGCGCCCCCAGCACAGCCCAGCTCCTCGTCATCGCCGGCTTCGCGCTGTCGTGCTTCGGCATCCTGCTCTTCCTCTGGATCACCTTCGGCGGGCCGACCCCGTTCAAGGCCAAGACCTACGAGATCAGGATCCCCTTCAAGGAGGCGACCCAGCTCGCCCAGCAGTCCGACGTGCGGATCTCCGGGGTCTCGGTCGGCAAGGTCCAGGACATCGTCCTCGCCCCGGACGGCGAGAAGGCGCTGGCCAAGGTAGCGATCCAGGACAAGTACGGCCCGATTCCGCGCAACACGCGGGCGATCCTGCGAACCAAGACGCTGCTCGCCGAGACCTATATCGAGCTCACCCCCGGTGAGCGCGAGGCCCCGCCGCTGCCGGACGGCGGCACGCTGGCGCCGGCCCAGGTAGCCGAATCGGTCCAGCTCGACGAGATCTTCCGCACCTTCGACCCGCGGACGCGGGCCGCCTTCCAGAGCTGGCAACAGGAAGCTGCGGTCGCGATCGAGGGCCGCGGCCAAGACCTCTCCTACGCCTTCGGCGAGCTCGAACCGACCTTCACCCAGGTCGACCGCCTCTTCCGCATCCTCGACAGCCAGCGGGTCGCCGTCAACCGCCTCTTCCGCAACGGCGCGATCTCGCTCGAGGCGCTGCGCGGGCGCCAGGGCGAGCTGGCGGATCTGATCCGCAGCTCCAACGCCGTCTTCAGCACCGCCGCCGAGCGCGACCGGGACATCGAAGCGCTCTTCCGCGCCTTCCCGACCTTCCAGGACGAGTCGCGGCTTACCCTGGAGCGGTTCGAATCGTTCGCGGTGAAGGCCGACCCGGTGATGCGCCAGCTCGTCCCCGTCGCCGAAGAGCTCTCGCCGACCCTGGTCGCCTTCTCCAAGCTGGCGCCGGAGGCGCAGGGCTTCTTCGAAGGCCTGCGACCGGTGATCAAACGCGCCCCCAGCGGCTTCCCGGCGGCGCGCAAGCTCTTCCGCGACGAGTTCCCGCCGCTGCTGCGCGCGGTCGACCCGTTCCTGCGCAACCTCAACCCGGTCCTCACTGGCCTCGGCCTCTACAAGCGCGAGCTGGCGGCGACGATGGGCAACGTCGCGGCGATGACAAATGCTGTGCTTCCCAGCAATGCAGAGGGAGTCAAGGTCCACTACATCCGCGCGATGGGCCCGTTCAGCCCGGAGTCGCTGGCGACGTTCCCGGGCCGCCTGACGAGCAACCGCGCAAGCGCCTACAGCCAGCCGCTGTGGATGAAAGGGCTGGCCGCGGGCCTGCCCAGCTTCGAGACCCGCCAGTGCAGCTCGGGCGTGACCGCGACGCTCGACCCCGAAACGCCCAAAGACCCGGTCTTCCAAGAACGGGTGAAAAGGAACAGGGCGACTCCGGAAACGGAAGAACAGATCCTCAAATCTGCGGAAAGCTTCTTCGAACGGCTGAAGAAATACGCCTTCGGCGGGCAGACCGACTCCACAGCGGTCCCGACCCCCACCTGCGTCCAGCAGGGGCCGTTCGAGCCGATCGGCAAAGCGGGGCCGGCGACGATTTACCAGCAGACTTACGAACAGAGCGAATAGTTCGGAGAGCGAATAGCTCGGCGCATTGGCGCGGCGGGTCCTGTCGCCGTAGGGGACCCACCGCCCCTTCCGGTCGCTAAAGCGTCCTCAGGGGCGGTCCCCCCTACGACGCCACCCCCCGCGAGAAATGTCAAATCTTTCCCCCCGTATTTGCACGGGAGGCGCACATGGGCTGGCTGATCGTCTGGTTTGATCGAGCTTCGGGCGGTTCCGCCGCTTCGAGTCCTTAACTAGATCGAATGGCATCCGCTCCTACAGCTCACGTCCCGCCGCAGAACATCGAGGCGGAGGAATCGGTCCTGGGGGCGATGCTGGTCGCCGAGCCGACGCTGACGCGGGTGATCGACGAGGTGAAGCTGAACGCCGGCGACTTCTACCTGGAGAAGCACGCGGCGATCTTCACCGCGATCCACGATCTCTACGCGGCCTCCAAGCCGGTCGACGAGCTGAGCGTCGCCGAGGCGCTGACCCAACGCAACCAGATCGAGGAGTCCGGGGGCAAGCACTACGTCTCGGAGCTGGCGGCCAAGGTCCCGGCTGCCGGCAACGCCAAGCACTACGCGGAGATCGTCCAGCAGAACTCGCTGCTGCGCCGCCTGCTCGGCGCCGGCCAGCAGATCCAGGGCTGGGTCCACGAGCGCGACGGCGAACCGCGCGAGCTCTCCGAGCGGGCCGAGAAGCTGCTCTTCGACGTCGCCCACAAAGAGCAGGCGAGCGACTTCAAGCTGCTCTCGGAGATCCTCCACGACGAGGTCGACCGTCTCGAGAAGCTCTCCACCGGCGAGACCGAGCTGACCGGCACGCCCTCCGGCTTCCGCGACATCGACGCGATCACAGGCGGGTTCCAGCCGGGGAACTTGATCATCGTGGCCGCACGGCCGGCCATGGGGAAGAGCGCGATCGTCGCCAACATCGCCGAAAACGTGGCGGTCAAGCGCAACCTGCCGGTCGCCTTCTTCTCGCTGGAGATGTCCGAGGTCGAGCTCGCCCAGCGCTTCATTGCCTGCCGGGCGCGGATCTCGGGCGACAAGCTGCGCAAGGGCCAGGTCTCCCAGAAGGACTGGCCAAAGGTGGTTCGCGCATGCAACGAGCTCGAGCAGGCCCCGCTGTGGTTCGACGACTCCTCCGACCTCGGCGTCCTCGACCTGCGGGCGAAGGCGCGGCGGCTGCACGCCCAGGAGCAGGACAGGGGGGGGCTGGGCCTGATCATCGTCGACTACCTGCAGCTGATGCGCTCCGACGACCCCCGCGCCAATCGCGTCGAGCAGGTGGGGCAGATGAGCCGTGGGCTGAAGATCCTCGCCCGCGAGCTGGAGGTCCCGGTGCTGGCGATCTCCCAGCTCTCGCGCGCCCCCGAGCAGCGCCACCCGCCCAAGCCGATGCTCTCCGACCTGCGCGAATCCGGCAACCTCGAGCAGGACGCCGACGTCGTCGCCTTCCTCTTCCGAGAGGACTACTACCGCGATCCCGATGAGGAGCCGGACGGCCTCGCCGACCTGATCATCGCCAAGCACAGGAACGGTCCGATCGGCACGCCCAAGCTCGTCTTCCTCGACCGCTTCCCGAAGTTCGCCGACTTCGCCGGCCAGGAGCAGCCGATCGAGCAGCCGGCCGGTGAGGGCCCGCCGCTGGAGGACCTCGCCGCGCCGGGGCCTGAGTTCTGATGCCGGCGATCGCCCGCAGCGTGCCGTTCCGCGAACAGGCCTGCGCCGCCGGGGTCTGTGACGGCTCCGGCTGGATCCTCGGCCCCGAAGACGTCGCCCGCGAATGCGAGTGCAGGGCCCAGCGGCTGAAGCGGGGGCGGAGCAAGGGGGTGGCCTCGGTCATACCCCCCCGCTACCGCGGCGTCTCCTTCGACCGGCCGCCGGTCTCCGACATGGCGCGCGACCTCGAGACCAAAGCCGCGGTTACCGAGGTCCGCCGCTACGTCGAGGAGCTCGACGCCCATCTCGACGCCGGCCGCGGCCTCTGGCTCTTCGGAGACACAGGCACCGGCAAGACGACGCTGGCGATGCTGGTCTCCAAAGCCGCCCTCGCGGCAGGCCGCTCGGTCGCGATCTACTCGCTGCCGAAGCTGCTCGCCCGGATCCGTCGCACCTACGACTCCGAGCCGGGCGGCGATTCCTACCTCGCCTTCTTCGAGCGCCTCACCTCGGTCGACCTCCTGCACATCGACGACCTCGGTGCCGAGAAGCGCAGCGACTGGGTGCTGGAGCAGCTCTACGCCCTGATCAACGAGCGCTACGAGGCCCAGCGCTCGGTCCTGGTGACGACCAACCTTCCGCACGAGGCCCTGGAAGAGCAGATCGGCGCCCGCACGGTCTCGCGCCTCAACGAGATGTGCGACGAGGTCGCCTTCTTCGGCGCCGACCGCCGCTTCGGCAAGGTCGCCTAGCCGCCGGACAAGTCACAATCCTCTCGCTATGCCAGGGCTGGTGATAGTCGGGGCCCAGTGGGGCGACGAGGGCAAGGGCAAGGTCACGGACCTGCTTGCCGAGCGCGCCGACGCGATCGTGCGCTTCCAGGGCGGCAACAACGCCGGCCACACGATCGTCCGCGACGGCGAGGAGTTCAAGTTCCACCTGATCCCCTCGGGGATCCTCTACCCCGACAAGGCATGCGTGATCGGCAACGGCGTCGTCCTCGACCCGCGCATCCTGCTCGGCGAGATCGACGGCCTGCGCCGCCGCGGCGTCGACGTCAGCAACCTGAAGATCTCAGCCAACGCCCACCTGATCATGCCCTACCACGTGCTGCTCGACACCGCGGGGGAGGTGAAGCTGGGCAAGCTCTCGCTCGGCACCACTCGGCGCGGCATCGGCCCCTGCTACGCCGACAAGGCCCTGCGCCTCGGCATCCGCGTCCAGGACCTGCTCGACGAGAAGATCCTCCGCACCAAGATCCGGGTGGCGCTGGAGCCCAAGCAGCAGGCCCTGCGCGAGCTCGGGGTGCAGCGCCGCAAGCTGCGCAAGGAGGCCGGCGAGGGCGACCGCGAGGCCGCCGGGCAGGCGATCGAGGACGCGCCGGACCCACGCCTCGACCTGCACACGATGACCGAGGAGCACGTCAGCTACGGCCACCGGCTCGAGCCCCACATCGCCGACACCTCCCGTCTTTGCTGGGACGCTCTCGACGCCGGCCGCACGGTGATCTTCGAGGGGGCCCAGGCGACCCTGCTCGACCTCGACCACGGCACCTACCCCTTCGTCACCTCCTCCAACCCGATCGCCGGCGCGGCGACGATCGGGGCCGGCATCGCCCCGGCCGACATCGACGAGGTCTGGGGGGTGGCGAAGGCCTACGCGACCCGGGTCGGGGCTGGCCCGTTCCCGACCGAGCTCTCCGACGACCAAGGGCGCCACATGCTGGAGCGGGGTCACGAGTACGGCACGACTACGGGTCGCGAGCGACGCTGCGGCTGGATGGACCTGGTCGCCCTGCGCTACGCCGTGCGGCTGAACGGGATGAGCGCGCTGGCGATCACCAAGCTCGACGTGCTCAGCGGTATAGGCCCTCTCAAGGTAGCGGTGCGCTACCGCTCGCGCGAGGGCGCTCTGCTGGACCGCTTCCCCTACCATCAGTCGATCCTGCACGGCGCCGAGCCCGAGTACGAGGAGCTGCCGGGCTTCGACGAGGCGATCGAGGGGTGTCGCAGCGAGGCCGACCTACCGGCAGAGGCCCGCGCGTACCTCGATTACATCGCCGATTTCGTCGGCGTCCCGGTCCGCCTCGTCGGCGTCGGCCCCGGTCGCGAGCAGGTCGTCTGGCTGGACGAGCAGGTTCAGTAAAGACGCGTGGCTTCGAACCCGTGGACGTTCCAGACGTCGCCTTCCGGCCGCATCAGCATCGCGTAGATGTCTCCGTAGCCGTCGTCGTAGATGAGGAAGGCCCGCTTGCCGTTCCGGCTGATGCGAACGCTTTTCGGGTCGATTTCCCCCGCGTTCTCGACTTCGTCGAGAGAGCTCAGCGCCGACAGGTTCTCGACCCCGGCGACGCAGTCACTTTCGCCGGGCTGCTTGGCTTCCACCGAGATCATGTCGATCAAGCGCGGCGACATGTAGGAGCAGGCGGCGGCGTAGTCTTCGTTTGAACGTGCGACGAGGTAGTCGCTCACGACCGCGGCCGCCGCTTCGACCTGAGCCTCGCTGCCCTTATCGGCATAGGAGATGATGTCTGCGCGGAGCGGCTTGTTGACCGCGTTCCAGGCGTTTGGCGCTGCGCCCGATGCAGGCGGGCCCCCGTCGCCTCCGGCCGGCGTCGTCTCGGCGGCCGTCGTTCCGGCTGTGCCCGAGTCGCCGCCACAGGCGCTGAGCAGCAGCGCAATCAGGAGCGCCGCGAGTGCGATGGTTGCTCCGTACCCTTTTCCCAGCATCGGAAAAATAGTATCGACTAATACGCCATTGGGATGTCCGCCGGCAAGGCAGGTCTCGGCGGTCTCAGGAGATCGGTGTGCCCGTGAGCGCGCCGACCTTCCAGGCGCCGTCTTCCTCCACCATCAAGATCGCGTACCCGGTGCCTTTTGCGCCGCGGTAGATGAGGAAGGCCCGTTCGTCTCCGAGGCGCAGGCTGCCCGCGTCGACGGCTGTGGATTCGCGCCGCGCCGCCACGGGCAGAGGTGGCGTCAGCGTTTCGAGGATCCCGGCGCAGTCCTCGCCCTCGAGGTTTTCGGATTGAGACGCGAGCGCGTCGAGCTGGTCGGTGACGGTCCTCGCAAGGTTGGCGCAGGCGGCTTCCCAGTCTTCGTCAGCGCGTGCGACCAGATAGGCGTGCAGTGCTTTGGCGGCTTCCTCCAGCTCCGCCTCGTCGCTCTCCTCGCCATAGTTCTGGATGCTGTTGTCGCCACCCACGGTGCGGTACTGGCCCGAGCCGCCACCCGAGACCTTCAGGGGAGCAGCGTCGACGCTCGACGGCGAACTGCTCGACTCGTCGCCCTGCCGTTGCGGCTGCGATCCACCGTCTTGCGAAGCCTGCGAGCGCGACTCGCTCTCCTCGCCCGGGCCTGGCTTCGCTTCCTTCGTCGGTGAGGCTGCCGTGGTCGAGCCGGAATCGGAATCTCCGCATCCCACGAATGCCACGAGGGCGGCCGCCACGAAGACTCCGGCGCAAAGCGCTGCGATGTGGCGTATCCCCTCCCTGGTCACCGGCAGCGATTGTATTGACTGGACTGCCCTCTGCAAGCGAATCGCAGAGTAGACGCGCGAGTACAGAAAGTCGCGATCGGACCTCTTCTGTTCTACAGTTTCGGGGTGGCCTCCGGTAGACGCACAGCTAGGTTGAGCGAGCGCCTGCCGAGGGGGCGGCACGGGTTGCCGCGGGAGGCCGTGACGGAATCCCAGCGCAACCGAATCCTGCAGGCGATGATCGAGGTCGTCTCGGAGCGGGGCTACCCCGAGACGCGGGTGGTCGACGTGATCGGCGTGGCCGGGGTCTCGAGGAAGACGTTCTACGAGCTCTTCGCCAGCAAGGAGGACTGCTTCCTGGCTGCCTATGACGTCCTGCTTGCCAATCTGCTCGGCGACACCGCGAAGGGATTCGAATCCAGGCCCGGCGCCCCCTGGGCCGAGCGCGTCGCCGCCGGCCTCGGCGAGCTGCTGAAAGACCTCGCCGAGCACCCCGACGAGGCGCGCTTCGCGATCGTCGAGGTGCTTGCGGCGGGCCCAAAGGCCCTGGCTCGCCGCGACGCGGCGCTGCGCCAGTTCACCGGTTTTCTCGATGCCGGCCGTGCCGAGACCTCGGTCGAGCTTCCCGGGATCACGTCGCTCTCGCTTGCCGGGGGCATCAACGAGCTGCTCTACAGCGAGATCCTCCACGGCGCCGTTTCCCGCCTCCCAAGCCGCTTGCCGGACCTGATGTTCTGGATCACGCTGCCGTTCCTGGGCCCGGAAGGAGCGGCGGAGGAGCGCGAGCGCACGCGCCTCTCGATGATCGAAGATTGAAAACCTCTGTGTTAAGACGCTCTTTTCTGTGAATGCCGGGGTTTATCTACTTTGGGATGTTGGTAATTTGGGCTGCTGGAGGGATAGACCAGGCTTTCTATGGCCGAGGCTGAAGCAGCCAGGCCGCAAAGGAGAGGTAGACGAATGCGCAAGCGCTTGATTTGGACACTCGCCGTGGGAGCGGCCCTCGCCGTCGCGCTGGCGGGCATCGCGACGGCAGAGAAACCCGTCGTCGTCCAGCAGGGGAACCTGAAGATCACCATCAACGGCGGCTTCAGCCCCAAGAAGCTGCCCAAGAGCAAAATGGCCGGGATCAAGCTCAACGTCAGCGGCAAAGTCGAGACCACTGACGGCAGCCACCCGCCGGCCCTGAGGGAATTCATCGTCGAAACCGACAAGAACGGCGCGATCAACGCCAAGGGCCTGCCGGCTTGCAGCGCGGCCAAGCTCAACTCGCAGGACACCAAGAACGCCGAAAAAGCGTGCCCCAACGCGATCGTCGGCGAAGGCAAAACCGACGTCGAGATCGAATTCGCCGAACAGGCGCCGATCATCGCCCACAGTAAGTTGCTCGCCTTCAACGGCGGCGTCAAAGGCGGCGTGACGACTGTCTACATCCACGCCTTCCTCACGGTTCCGGTGCCGGCAGCGGTCGTCACCACGGTCAAGGTCTCGAAAGTCAAGAACGGTCGCTACGGCACGAAATCCGTAGGCAAGATCCCCGTGATCGCCGGCGGCGCGGGCTCGCCGGTGTTCTTCGAACTCAACATCGACCGCAAATTCACCTACAAGGGCAAGAAACAGAGCTACCTGCTCGCCAAGTGCCCTGACGGCCACCTCAATGCAAAAGGGACCGGCGTCTTCAGCGACGGCACCCGGCTGACCGGCAGCGTGGTCCGCTCCTGCACCCCGAAGGGCTAGCGAACGCTTTCGACTCAGGACGAATAGGGGAAAGAAAGGGCGGCCGGCCGGCCGCCCTTTCTCTTTCCCGTGGTCAGTCCCGCGGATCGATCCGGTCGGCCGAAGCCGGCGGTATCAGCCCCTCCGCCTCCTGGTGGCGCTCGCCCCGCCGCAGGATGCGCTGCGTGAGGATCGCGATGCTGAGGATCGCGGTTGCGCCGAGGCTGAGCTGGACGCTGAGCAGGCCCTGGCGCGTCCAGTAGACGTCACGCAGGTCGAGCAGCAGAGCGGCCTCGTCGAAGGTGAGTCCCATGCCGACTCCCGTCGTGACCGCGAGGCGCTCTTCCAGGGTCTCGTCGTCGGTCAGGAGCGCCGTCGTCCCGGAGGCGAACCCGATCACGATGCCGGGAACGAAATGGTGGATGTGGCGGCCTCCGAGGCTGACGTTGCGGAACGGCCACCATTCGTCGCGGATGCCCCAGGTGGAGAGCCGCACCAGCGCAAAGGAGCCAAGGAAGCCGGCCAGGAGGTTGAAGAGGACCGTTTCGCTGCGGGGAGCGTCAGCGTAGCCGCTGACTGCGACCCCGACCGTGTCGCGGGCGGCGACCGGCGCCGCTTCGACCAGGCCGTCGCCATCGCTCTGATGAGCGCGTCGCTGCAGCATGCGGCCGTATTGGCCGGCGAGCACCGCGCCGACGCCTGCCAGCGCCACGGTGGCCAGCGCCACGGTGGCGCGCTCGGAGCGGGCCCAGCCGAAGCGGGCCCTCGCCTTGGCGCGGCGCGTCAGGCGAGTTGGCAGCCTCCGCGACCCCATGGCCGCAGGTTAGCCGCCCCCGGGGTGCGGGACCGGTTACCGCTCCTCGGTGACGATCGTCTTCACCGTCGCGATCGCGCCGTCGGCGACCTCGATCTCGACCATGTGGGTGCCGATCTCGCGGATCGGCTGCTCGAGGCGGACGTTGCGGCGGTCGATGCGCAGGTCGCGTGCGTCACGGATGGCCTCGACGATCTCCTTGGCCCCGACCGAGCCGAAGAGCTTGCCGTCCTCGCCCGCCCGTTGGTGGATCGTGAGCACGGTCTTGGAGAGCAGGGAAGCCGCCTGCTCTTCGCGCTCGGCGCGCGCCTTTTCAGCTTTTTCAGTCTCGACCCGCCGCCGCTGGGCCTGCTCCAGCGCACCCGGGGTAGCCGGCGCGGCCAGCTTGCGCGGGATCAGGTAGTTGCGCAGGTAGCCGGGGGAGACGTCCACCGGGTCGCCGCGGTGGCCGAGGTCGTCGACGTCCTCGAGCAGGATGGCCTGGGTCATCAGCGCTCTCCGACGTAGGGCAGGAGCGCGATCTCGCGTGCCCGCTTCACTGCCACGGAGAGCTGTCGCTGGTGCTTGCGCGAGAGGCCGGTAACCCGCCGCCCCCGCGTCTTCCCCTTGTCGGAGAGGAAGCGGCGCAGGAGGTTGAGGTCCTTGTAGTCGACCGCCTCGGAGTTGATCCGTGTGTACTTGCGGGGACGTGCGCGGTCCGGCGCTCGCCTTCCCCGGCGGGGCGGTGCTGCTCCTGAGTCCATCCTGGCCATATACGGTCGGTGATCCTACAGACCGGGCGATGCTGACGAGGCTCTCGCTACGCCAGGCGAGGACACAGGGAGCGTGGCGTGCGTCCGCACGCGAGCGACCGAGGACGTAGCCTGGCGTAGCGAGAGGCCGTCAGAACGGGATGTCGTCGTCTCCGCCGCCTCCTCCGGCAGGCGCGCCGGCGAAGTCGGAGGAGTCGGCCGGCACGTCGCTGCTCGGGGTGAAGCTGCCGTTGCCGCCCCCAGCTCCGTCGCGCGAACCGAGGAACTGGACCGATTTGGCGACGATCTGGACCTTCTGCCGTTTGCCGCTGCCGTCTTTGGCCTCCCACTCGCTCCAGTCGAGCCGGCCCTCGACCGCAACCGGGCGGCCCTTGGAGAGGTAGTTGGCGCAGTTCTCGCCCTGCGCTCCCCAGACGACCACGTCGAAGTAGTTCGCCTTGTCCTCCCACTGGCCGGTCTGCCCGTTCTTGCGGCTGCTGTTCACCGCCACCCGCAGCTCGCAGACCGGAGTCCCGCCACCGGTGCTGCGCAGCTCGGGGTCCTTGGTCAAGTTCCCGGTTATGACCACCACGTTGATGTTCGAAGCCGCCACGGCTCTCAACTCCTCTAATCGCTTGCCTGAACTCCAGTCTAAGAGCGCAGGCGGCGCGTCTCTCCCCCCTGGCCCCGCAATCTCCGCACAAATCGAGGCCGATGGGCCGATTTCACGCCGTATGGGCGTATTTGCGGTCCGCGACGGTTTACTCGGCGGGCGCTGCGGGCTCGTCGGAAGCCGCGGCGGCGACCTCGATCTCGTCGTCGGCGGGCGAGTCGGGAGCGGTGTCCTCGTCACCCCGTGGGCCGCTCGGGGCACCCCGGTCCCGCGACGCTCCTGGGCCGGGTGCGCCGACGGCGGGCGGCACCATCACGGGGGAGCTGGCGTCTACTTTGAAGATGCGGAAGCGCAGCACGCCGTCGGCGATCTTCAGGTTGTGGTTGAGGTCGTCGAGCAGCTCCGACGGCCCCTCGAAGCGGAACCAGCGATAGTCGGCCTCGTTGCGCTGCTCGATCTCGTAGGCCATCTTGCGCAGGCCCCACTTGTTCTCGTGCTTGAGCGTCCCCGCGGCCTCGATTCGCCCACGGGCGTCCTGGGCCAGCGCCTCGCGCGCAGGCTCGTCCTGCCCGGGGTCGAGCATCAGGACCAACTCGTATTCGCGTGGGGAAGCCAAAACGGCGAGGGACTATAGCGGGGTGGCTGCGGGCGGGGGTGCGGGTCGGGTGCCCCACCCCGCTCAACTTTTCCGCATGCAGGCAGGGTCCTAGCCAGGAGGGATCGAGGGCGGAAAAGTACAAGCCGCGGGGAGGGGCACCCGACCCGCACCATCGACGTCCCAGGGGGAGAACCCCACCGGTTCCAGCCTTAGGAAGCCATGAAGCTTCGGATCCGCTGGTCGCAGGCCGGGGCAGGCGTGCTTGCTTTTGCTCTCCTGCTTGTGGTCATTCGAGTCGGTCCCGAGCTATTGAGGCCTTCCGACCCACCCAAGCTCCCCCCGGACGTCGGCCTGTCGGGTGTGGCGAAGACAGCGCCGATGCTTCCGGAGCCCAACCAGGCTCGACCGCATCTCGGGCGGGTGGCGCGGGGTGGGGGTGTCCGGCGCCGCGCGAAGGCTGCTGAGGGCGGGTCTTCGAAACAGGGTGTGCATCATCACTCTGCCCGAAGCAGCGCGAAGCGCAAGCCGGACACCCCCACCCCGCGACAGGACCCGTCCGTCAACGCCGCCGAGCCTTTGCCGGCTGCGCCAATACCGCCCGAAGTCTCAACATCACGCCCCGCCCCGCCCGACGACGGCTCGCAAGAGTTTGCGCCGCATTGACTGAGTGGCCTTGCCGCGGGGTAGGGTGAAACTGTGGCCGACAGCGACCCGCTGATAATCGTCTCCAACCGGGGCCCGGCCCAGTTCGAGCTCGACGAGCAGGGGGAGCGCACCGTGCGCCGGGGCGGCGGCGGGCTGGTCACGGCGCTGTCCGGCCTGGTCTCCCACCGCGACGCGCTCTGGATTGCCTCCGCGATGACCGACGAGGACGTGGCCGTTTCCGAGGAACGCGGCGGCCCGGTCGAGCTCTCTATCGACGGCATCGACTACCGCGTGCTGCTGGTCGGCAGCGACGCCGAGGCGTACGACCGCTTCTACAACGTGATCGCCAACCCGATCCTCTGGTTCATCCAGCATTACCTCTGGGACCTCTCCAACGCGCCGGACATCCGCCAGGAGGAGCTCGACGCCTGGGACTTCGGCTACCAGGCGGTCAACCGGGACATCGCGACCGCCGTGCTGGGCCAGATCGAGGGTCGCGAACGGCCGCTGGTGATGCTGCACGACTACCACCTCTACACGGCACCGGCGATGATCCGCGCCGAGCGCCCCGACGCCTTTCTCCACCACTTCGTCCACATCCCCTGGTCCCAGCCCGACAGCTGGCGGATCCTGCCGGGCCGGATCCGCGAGGCGATCTTCCGCGGCATGCTCGCCAACGACATCATCGGCTTCCACACCGGCCACTACTGCATCAACTTCCTGCGCTGCTGTGACGAACTGCTCGAGGCCGACGTCGACTACGACCTCGGGCTCGTCCGCCATGCCGGCGGTCAGACCGCCGCCCGCGCCTACCCACTCTCGATCGACGCCGAGCGGTTGCGCCGTGTGTCCGAGTCGTCAGAGGTCGCCACCGCCGAGCGCGAGGTACTGGAACGTCGCCGCAAGCACCTGATCATCCGGGTCGACCGGGCCGACCTCTCCAAGAACGTGCTGCGCGGCTTCACCGCCTTCGACACCTTTCTCAGCCAGCACCCCGAGTTCCGCGAACAGGTGACCTTCATCGCCCACCTGCAGCCCTCCCGCCAGGACGTGCCCGAGTACGCCGAGTACCTGGAGCGAATCGAGGCCCTGGTCGCGGTCGTCAACCACCGCCACGGCACCACCGACTGGATGCCGATCGACCTCAAGATCTACGAGAACTTCCCCGACGCGGTCGCCCGCTACAAGCACTTCGACCTGCTGATGGTCAACTCGCTCTTCGACGGGATGAACCTGGTCGCCAAGGAGGCGCCCGCGGTCAACACCCGCGACGGGGTGCTGATGCTCTCCGAGAACACCGGTTCCCACGAGGAGCTCGCCGACTGCGTGCTCTCGGTCAACCCCTTCGACATCCAGGAGCAAGCCGACGCGATCTACCGGGCGCTGACGATGGACCCGGAGGAGCGCCGCCTCCGTGCACAGCACCTCAAGGAGCTCGTCTTCTCCAGGAATCCGGGCGACTGGGTCGACGACCAGCTAGCCGACATCGCCGAGCTGCGCGAGCGCTCGGTAGAGGCACCTGC
Organism: uncultured Actinomycetes bacterium; assembly: GCA_946482365.1. The sequence goes on along the minus strand of CAMLQY010000013.1, from coordinate 22,538 downwards.
TTCTTGAGGTCGGTCGTTCGGTGGGGTGGGTAGGGGGGAGGGCCGCCCAGGCTCCTCTCCACACGTCACCGAGTCACGCCCAGTCTGCGAAGTCGGCGCCAGGGTCCACAAGCTTTTTTAGTGAGCTTGGGACTGCCGAAACGCCGCCTCGAGTCGTGGAGCTTCTGAACCTTGTGTGCTCTCGAAACGGGTGGTGGGTGCCCCTCCCCAAAACACTCCAGCGAGGCTCCTGCCGAGCGTTTTGGGGAGGGGCACCCACCACCCCCACCCCAACCGGCGGTCCTAGGTGCCCAGCTCCGACAGCAGTTCCATCCAGTCGCGCAGCAGCCGCGGCGAGAGGAACTCTTGCCGGGCGTGTTCCTTGCCGGCGCGGCCGAGACGCTTGCCCAGCTCCGGGTCGGCGAGGATCTCCAGGCAGCGCTGCGCGCACTCTTCGGGAGTGTCGACGAGGAAGCCGCTCTCGCCGTCGGTGATCTGCAGCGGGATGCCGCCGACGTTTCCGGCGACGGTGGGGCGGCCCTTCCAGAGCGCCTCGGTGACCGTCAGGCCGAAGCCCTCGCGGATCGACTTCTGCAGGCAGACGTCGGACTGGGACTGGAAGGCGTTGACCTCGATCGCGCCGACGTTGTTGAGGTTGTTGAGGATCTTGATGTCGTCGTCGCCGTCGGCGTACTCGAAGGTGTGCTGGAAGAACTCCCAGCCCTCGGGGTCGTCGGTCGCCATCGAGCCGACCAGCGCGAGCTGAACCTCGGGCATCTGCTCGTGGACGATGCGGTAGGCGTCGATCACCCCCATCGGGTCCTTCCAGGGGTCGAAGCGGGAGACCTGGGTCAGCAGCGGCCGGTCGACGTCGATGCCGAACTGGCGACAGACGAAGGCGGCGTCGTCGGGGGAGAACGCCATGTTCTTCGGTGAGAGCGGGTCGATCGCCGGCGGGATGATCTTCACCCCGTTGTGGCCGTTGACCCCCTTGGGCACGTAGGCGGGAAGGTGCCAGACCGTGGCGTCGTATTCCTCGATCATCGGCAGCAGGCGGGCGATCGGCTCCGGGTTGGGCTCGGAGAGGTCGATGTGGCAGCGCCAGATCCAGTTGCGGCTCTTCTCCCCGGCGCCGCGCCTCAGGCCGATCGGCTGCGGGTCGTGGACGATGATCGTGTCCCACTCCCCCTGCAGGCCCTCGGCGTTGATCGCGTTGATCTCGTCGAAGACTTGCCACTGCTCGGCGCTCAGGGTCTCCTCGGCGCCCTGGAGCGAGTTGTGCAGGAGCTTGGTCGCGTTGAAGAACTCTTCCTTGCCGAAGATCACGTGCCAGTGGGCGTCGATGCCGACGTCGCGCATCAGCGGAACGATCGTGTAGAGGATCTCCGAGACGCCCCCGCCGAAGGCGGTGGCGCTGACGTGCAGCACGCGATGGCCCTTCATCGGCTCAGCCAGCTCGCGGATGCGTTCGATCGTCTCCTTGCCGGCGATATGGGTGTAGTCGGCGAGGGACTTGCTGCCGAGGGAGACTTCCTGAAGCATCCGCGAGTTCTACAGCAGCAGGGCGACGGTGTCTCTCAGCCGCCCGGGCGGCTGCCGAGCGTGACGGCGATCGTTTCCCGCTCGCCGTCATGGAGCACGAGGAGCTCCACTTCGTCGCCGGGCTCGAAAGCGGAGACGAGGCGCGCGAGGTCTTCGGGACCGGTGACCCGGTGACCCTCGAAGGAGAGGATCACGTCGCCGCCGGCACGGTAGGCGGCCGCCTGGAAGCGGACGCGGTCCTCGCCCCCCTCCAGGCCCGCGTCGTCGGCGGGGCCCCCGGCAACGACTTCGTCGAGCAGCCCTCCGTACTCGGTGTCGAGGTCGAGCTTGTGCGCCAGCTGCGGGTAGAGCGCTTGGCTGGAGACGCCGAGGTAGGCGTACTCGACCTCACCGTCCTCTTCGAGCTGGGCGATCGAGCGCTTGACGGTCGAGACCGGCACGGCGAACCCGACCCCGTCGTTGGCGCCGGATTCGGTCTCGATTTGCTGGTTGACGCCGATCACCCGGGCGCCGGCGTCGAGCAGCGGCCCGCCCGAGTTGCCGGGGTTGATCGAGGCGTCGGTCTGGATCGCCCCCTCGATCTGGAACCTGGTCAGGGATTCGACCGAGCGGTCGGTCGCCGAGACGACCCCGACCGAGAGCGACTGCCGCTCGCCGAAGGGGCTGCCGATGGCCGCAACCGGCTGCCCGACGACGAGGCTCGCGTCGTCGCCGAGCTCGAGCGGATGCAGGGCGAAGCCGTCGGGCTCGACCGAGAGCAGGGCGACGTCGGCGAAGGGGTCGAAGCCGACGATCTCCGCCGGCAAGACGTTGCGATCCGGGAACTCGACGTAGACGGCCTCGGCAGGCTCGCGCTCCTCACCGGATTCGTCGGTGACGACATGGGCGTTGGTGACGATCCGGCCGCTCTCGTCGAGGACGAAGCCCGAGCCCTCCGCCGCTTCCCTGCCTTCGCCGAAGACTGAGCGGATCGTGACCACTCCGGGGGACGCCTCGCGGAAGACCTCGACGGCGTCGAAGCCCCGCCCCGCCGCCTGCACGACCACCTGAGGAGTCGCAACCGTGTCCTGCCGGTATGCGCCGCCGCCACCATCCGAGCCGCCGCACCCCGAGAGCATCAGCGCCAGCACGAGCGGCGCCGCGAGCCTGGAGGCGCCGCTCACGCGGCTGCCTTGGTGGTGGCGCTGGGGGTGGGCGGGACCGCCGCCGTGCGCGAGTGGGGCAGGTCGAGCGTGAAGGCGGTGAAGCGCTTGCTAGAGGCGATCCCGACCCGACCATGCATGCGCTGCGCCAGCTCGCGGGCGATCGCCAGGCCCAGGCCCGATCCGCCGGCCGAGTCCGCGGTGTAGAAGCGCTCGAAGATCCGGCTCTGCACGCTGCGTGGAATGCCCGGGCCGTCGTCGGAGACGGTCAGCTCGGCTCGGCGATTGGCGGAGTAGGTGGTAACGGTCACCTTCGTGCCCTCGGGCGTGTGGGTGAGGGCGTTGTCGAGGAGGATACGGATCACCTGTCTCACCCGGTCGGGGTCGGCGCTGGCGATGACCGGGATGGCGGGGGTGCGCAGCTCCAGCCGGGATCCGTGGCGGTCGGCACGCGGGCCGATCTCGCGCGCCACTTCACGGGCGATCGTGCCGAGGTCCACGTCGCTGCTCTCGATCGCGACGGCGCCGGCGTCGAGCTGGGAGAGGTCGAGCAGGTCGGCGGTCAGCTTGGTCAGTCGCTCGATCTGCTGGCGCATCGTCCGCACGAACTCGGCCTGCTCCTCGGGGCTCGGGTCCTCTTCCTCGAGCAGCTCGACGAAGCCGCCGAGGCTGAAGATCGGGGTGCGCAGCTCGTGCGAGGCGTTGGCGATGAACTGCTTGCGGGCGCTGTCGAGCTCGGCGAGCCGGCGCTGCATCTCGTTGAAGGTGCGGGCGAGCTGGCCGAGCTGCCCGGCCGAGGAGATCGGGATCGGCGTCTCGAAGTTGCCGTCGGCGACCTTGCGCGCAGCCTCCTGGAGGTTGCGGATGCTGCCGGCCGCCACCCGGGCGAAGTAGATCCCGACGCCCAGCGTGGCGACGATCGCGATCAGCCCGCCGACGAGGATCTGGGCTTTGACGGAACCCAGGCCGCTGGCGGCGCCGCCGACGGCGACGGTGTAGACGTAGACGACGAGGACCGTGCCCACCGAGATCGCCACCGCGGTCACGGTGATCCGGTTGCCGAGGCTGGACGGCCTGAACCGCGGCATGGCGTCTACTCCTTGAACCGGTAGCCGACGCCGCGCACCGTGAAGAGGAACTCGGGCTCCTTGGGGTCGCTCTCGAGCTTCTCGCGCAGGTGGCGGATGTGGACGTCGACGGTGCGCGGGTCGCGGTACTCGGAGTCGCCCCAGACATGCTCCAGCAGCGTCTCGCGGCTGAGCACCCTGCCCGGCGAGCGAGCCAGCGCGCCGAGGATCTCGAACTCGACGTAGGTGACGCGGACCTCCTCCTCGCGCAGGGTGACCATGCGGCGCCCGAAGTCGATCTTCAGCTCACCGTGATCGATCGCCTCTTCCTCGGCCGGCTTGCTCGCCATCCGGGAGCGGCGCAGCGCGGCCTTGACCCGGCTGCGGAACTCGCGCATCGAGAACGGCTTGGTGATGTAGTCGTCGGCGCCGACCTCCAGGCCGGCGACCTTGTCGGTCTCGCTTCCCTTCGCGGTCAGCATGATGATCGGCACCTGGCTCTTGGAGCGCAGTTCGCGGCAGACTTCGACGCCGTCGAGCTTGGGCAGCATCAGGTCGAGGATGACCAGGTCGAAACGCCCCTCCTCGAACCGCTGCAGCGCTTCGCGGCCGTCCTGGGCGGAGGTGACGTGGTAGCCGTCCTTGCGCAGCGGGTAGCTGAGCAGGGTCTGGATCGACTGCTCGTCGTCGACGAGGAGGATGCGCGTCGATCCGTTGGGCATGGACAAAGCGTATCTCCGGCTCGGTTGGACAGATGTGTGAGTACCAAGTACTAAGGTTGCCGGTTGGAAAGCCGATATGAAGCGCAGGATGCAACCCCGACAGCTCAAGAGCCTGGTCGAGACCGGCCACTACAAGCCCGAGCCGGCGCTGATCGCCGACGCGATGCTGCAGCGCCGTGGTGTGCGAGAGCTGCTCACGAGCGATAGCTTCATGCGAGCTGGTCGAATCCGCCCGGCTCCACATGCCGGCCGTCGGGCAGCCTGATCTCGACCCCGGCCCCGGCGATGACGTCGCCGATCTTCGTCAGCGCAATCCCTTCCCCGGCGCGAACCGCTTCGGTTGCCGCTCCGAGCTGCTCGGGCGGAAGGCAGGCCAGCAGCTCGTAGTCCTCGCCGTCGCCGAGCAGCTCCCACGGGTCCCGTCCCGCGGCCACCGCCGAATCCTTGCTCCCCGGCGCGAACGGGATCGTCCCGGCGTCGATGCGGAGGCCGACGCCGCTGCTCTCGGCGAGGTGCCGGGCGTCGCCGCCGAGCCCGTCGCTGAGGTCGATCATTGCCGTCGCGCCCGCCTGGGCGAGCGCGCGGCCGGCGCCGAGGCGCGGTCGGGGTTCGAGCTGACGCGCCTCGAGAGTCGCCGCAGCGGGGACTTGTGCCTCCATGCCCGGGTTCTCGAGCAGTGCCAGACCGCCGGCCGCGCCTCCGATCTCGCCGGTCAGGACGAGAGCGTCGCCGGGCCTTGCACCGGCTCGGCTGACGAACGAGGCCGGGGCTTTGGCGTGACCGACGACGGTGACCGCCAGGAAGAGCTCCCCGGCGCGGGTGACGTCGCCACCGGCGAGGCTCGTCCCGGTGGCGGTGGCGAGAGCGAGGATGCCGTCGAGGAGCTCGATGCAGCCGTCCTCGCCGAGGTCGGGGGGAAGGCCGAGCACGACGTAGGCCTCGCCCGGCTCACCCCCCATCGCCGCCAGGTCCGAGAGCGCGGTGGCGAGCGCCTTGTGGCCGATCTGGGCGAGGGTCGCGTGCTCGCGGCGGAAGTGGACGCCCTCGACGAGGGCGTCGACCGAGGTCGCGGTGGCGCCACCGGGAAGGGTGACCGCGCTGTCATCGCCGCTGGCGAGGTGGACGCGGGGCCCCGCGGCCGGAAGCCGCTCCCTGATTCGTGCGAGCAACTCGAACTCGCCCATCGAGCCATTGTCCCGTTTACGCCGCCACTAAGGTGCGAGGGGACGTGGAGCGCCGCCAGCCCCTTCTACACCGCATCGGCGAGGCCGGGGCCAAGATCGGCACGCGCCCGCCTCGCAGCAAACGGGTCCGGCTCGCGATCCAGCTCGGTATCGCCGTCCTCGTCTTCGGCTTTCTCGTCCTCACCGTCGTCAATCAGTGGGCCGAAATCAAGGACGAGGGCGTCCATTTCCACGTCCTTTGGCTGATCCCGGCTTTCGTAGTCCTGCCGACCTTCTACGCGCTCAACGCGCTCGGCTGGGACCTGATCCTGCGCTTCCTCGGCTACCGGCTTGGAGTCAGGCGGGCGCAGGTCGCCTGGGGGCAGCCGCTGCTGGCTCGCTACGTGCCCGGCAGCGTTCTCTACGTGCTGGGTCGGGTGCTGCTCTCCGAACGGGGCGGTGTGCCACGCCGGCTGACCGTCGCCAGCATCGTCTACGAACAGGCGCTGCAAGCGACTTCGGCGATCGTCGTCGCCGCTTACTTCCTGATCGTTCACCCAAACCTGCAGGATCAACCTCTGCGCTGGGCGGTGCTGTTGCTGATTCCGCTGCTCGTCACCCTCCTGCATCCGCGTGTGTTTGGGCCGCTTGCCAACCGGATCCTGCGTGCCTTCGGCCGCGAGCCGCTGCCGGAGGTGATGTCACTGCGCGGAGTCGCCTCGGTGCTCGCCTTCTACACGCTCAACTGGGGCGTTGTCGCCGTCGGCATCTACTGCGTCGCCCGTTCCGTCACCACGATCTCGGCGAGCGACATCCTCGTCCTCGGCTCGGCGCAGGCCTTCGGCTACGTGGCGGCGCTGGCCACCTTGGTCGCCCCCGCCGGCCTCGGTATCCGCGACGCGGCGTTCGCCTGGGCGGCAAAGCCGGCAACCCCCGGCGACAGCTTCGCGGTCGCTTCCCTGATCGCTATCGCAGTGCGTGGGGCGATGACCGTGGTCGAGATCGGCTTTGTGGCGGTCGTGACGGCGATGGGTAGGCGCGAGGGGTGGTCTATCCACACCGGTGTGCTGCATGCGAGTCCCGAGGAGGAAGAAGCGGCCGCGCGGGAGGGGTAGGCGGACGCGGTCCAGCTCAAAGGGGGATGCGGGCGCCGAGCTGGTACGCCGTCAGGGCCAGGAGGAGAGCTTGGAGCAGCCGGTCACGGGATAGGGCTGCCAGCGGCAATGGCCAGAGGAGGTACCAGGGAAGGAGCCAGGAGGTGGCCAGGAGGAGACCGGCGGTGGCCCAGGCGGCGGCGCGGACCCAGTCGTTCCCCCGGTAGGTCCAGATGAGGAGGTAGGCGACGAGGGCGGCGTAGAGGGCCAGGGCGGCTATGCGGACGGCGTCGGGGTCGAGGCCGGTGAGCCGGGCCGTGGTGATCGGGATGCTCATGTAGCTCGTCCGCCCCTGGTTCTCGCCGGCAAGGGCGAAAGCGTCGAGCCAGTCCCAGCCGAAGGCGAGCCAGGCACCAGCGCAAATCGCCCCCGCCGCCGCCCCCATCCCCACCAAAAGCCTGCCGACGGGCCGAAATGTCAAACCAGGGTTGACATTTCGGCCCGTCGGCGACCATGTTGCGAGAGCGGCGAAGGGGAGGACGACGGCGGCTGAGGCCTTGACGGCGATCGCGGCCACGAAGGCGGTGCCGGCTGAGGTCTCGCGGGCGCTCAGGACGCCGGCGACTCCTAGGGTCATCAACAGGACCGCGAGCGAGTCGTTGTGCCCGCCGCCCACCACGTGGACGAGGACTAGTGGGTTGAGGGCGACGAAGGCGGCTGCGCGTAGGGGGTCGATGCCTCGGCTGGGGGCGAGCCGGGCGACGAGGACCGCGATCGCGAGAACCGCGGCGGCCGAGGCCGCCTTCAGGGCGTAGACGGCAGCGTCGACCGGTAGCTTCGCGAGGGGGTAGGTGGCGAGGGTGAAGAGCGGGCCGTAGGCGCTGGTCGTGTCGGTCCACTCGACCTCGGCGAAGGCAGGGTCGGTGGGGGCGGCGGCCGGTGGGTGGGCGTAGGGGTCGAGCCCGTGCAGCACGCCCAGGCGGGCGTAGTCGACGTAGCTGTAGACGTCGTGGGAGAGCAGCGGCGGCAGGCAGGCAAAGGCGAGAAGGAGGGCGACGATCGCCGCCCAGACGAACCGCCGCCCGAGCCGTGGCGCCCAGACGAGCCCGCCGGCATAGGCGGCGAAGCCGGCCCAGATCAGGCCGAAGGCGACACCCGGCGCGAGGCTCAGCTACTCGCTCCCCGCTTCGCCCGCGGCGCCACCGCCGCCCACGCCGGCCGCCGGCGGAGGGGGCACGGGCGTCGGTTCCTGTCCCGCCCCGGGAGCGTAGGCATCGGGGTCGTACTCGCCCGGGTCATAGCCGCCGGTCGCTTCTTCGCCGAGCCGCTTCGCTTCGGGATCGAGCTCATCGTCCTCCCCGCGCGCGGCGGAGTCACCGCTGCGCGGTGCGGACGCCGTGAACCGGCCGAAGTAGGGCGCCCAGCTGATCGGCGCCCTCGGCTCCTCGAATTCCTCGCAGGGGACTTCGCCGCCTTCGTAGAGCGCGTGCCAGATCTCGGCGGGGAAGGTGCCGCCGTAGACGGTGATCCCGTGGACGCTGGTCATCTCGATCGCGTTGGACTGCGGGTAGCCGACCCAGACGACCGTGGCCAGGTTCGGCTGGTAGCCGGCGAACCAGGCGTCGGTCGTGCGGTCGGTCGTCCCCGTCTTGCCGGCCTGCCCGGCGCAACCGGTGTAGGCGGCGGTGCCGGTGCCGCCTGTGATGTTGTCGTGCAGCAGCCGCGTCACCTCGTAGGCGACGGCTTCGGAGACGACGCGACGCGGCTTCTCGCGCCGCGGTCGCTCTACCCGGCCGCCGGGGAAGACGACGCGCCGGATCGCCACCGGGTCGCGGCGGACGCCGCCGGCCGCCAGCGTGGCGTAGGCGCTTGCCATCTCCAGCGGCGAGACGCCTACCCGCAGGCCGCCGATCCCCTCGGCGGGTATCCCGTCGAGGGGGCTGACGATCCCCAGCGCGCGCGCGGTCTCCGCAACCCGAGCCGGGCCGACGTCGAGGTCGAGCTGGGCGAAGACCGTGTTGTCGGAGGCGACCGTCGCCTGTTGGAGGTTGATCGTGCCCTGGTAGCCCTCGTCGGCGGTGTGCACCTCCCAGTGCCCCCACTTCGGCAGGTCCAGGGCCAGCGGCTTGGAGGTGTAGTAGGTCGAGTAGGGGTCGACCCCCTGCCTGATCGCGGTCGCCAAGACGAAGGTCTTGAAGGTGGAGCCCGGCTGGCGACGGCCCTGGGCGGCGAGGTTGAACTGGCTGGCGCCGTAGTCGGAGCTGGAGGCCATCGCCTCGACCTCGCCGTCGCGCGGGTCGATCGAGACCAGCGCCGAGGACGGGTCGGTCGAGTAGGGGAGAGCCGAGCGCATCGCCTCGAGGCCGACCTCTTGGAGCTTCGGGTCGATCGTCGTGTAGACCCGCAGGCCGCCGTTTCGCACCGTGTCGACCCTGTAGCGGTCGAGCAGCTGGTCTTCGACGTAGTCGAAGAAGAAGGGCTCGCGGTGCTCGAAGTAGGAGCCGGAGACGTCGAGGCCGAGTCCGCGCCGCCCCGCCGCGCGGGCGCGCGCCGGGGCGACGTAGCCCAGCTCGGCCATCTTGGTCAGCACGGCGTTGCGCCGCTGCCGGGCCTGGCCAGGGTGCAGGATGGGGTTGTAGTTGGTGGGCGCCTGCGGCAGGCCGGCGAGCAGCGCGGCCTGCTCCAGGCTCAGCTCCCAGACCGGCTTGGAGAAGTAGATCTTCGAGGCGGCCTGGACCCCGACCGCCGTCGCCCCATCCACCGTCCCGTAGGAGGCGGTGTTGAGGTACTGACCGAGGATCTCCCGCCGCGAGTGGCGCTTGGCGTACTCGTCGGCCAGCTTCGCCTCGATGATCTTGCGCTCGAGATCCCGCTCGGGGTTGCGGATGCAGAGGTTGCGCACGAGCTGCTGGGTGATCGTCGACCCTCCCTCGACCACCTCTCCCGCCTCCAGGTTCTTCAGCGCCGCCCGGCCGATGCTCTCGTAGTCGATCCCGCCGTGCTCGTAGAAGCGCTCGTCCTCGATCGCCACGGTGGCCAGCTGCAGGCGCTTGGGCACGCGGCCGATCGCGACCGGCTGGCGGGCTTCGTCGGAGTCGACCAGGCCCAGCCTGCTGCCGTCCCCGGCGTAGAGGACCGTGTTGCCGCCGCGGTCGACCTTCTCGCAGGCGGCGAGCGAGGGCGCCTCGGCGGCGACGTCGAGCACCCAGGAGGCCACCGCCACCGCGCCCAGGCCGACCGCGACGGCGATCCCGGCGGCGAGGAAGAGCACCTTGCTGCCGGCGCCGCCGCGGCGCCGCTGACGTCGCCGGTTGCGCTGGCTCATCGAACAGAGGGTACTTCGGCCCCGGCCCCGCTCAGGCCTGCGTGTCTTCGGTCGAGAGGTTGTGGACGACCCCCTCGACCAGCAGCTGGTTCGGGATCACGACCGATGTGCCGTCACCGGGGTCGACGTAGGTGTAGGAGAGGGTGATGTCGGTGACGCGGCCGTTCACCTCCTCGAAGGAGATGCGGTCGCCGATCTTGATCGGCTGGGAGACGGCGAGCTGGACGCCGGCGACCATGTTGCCGATCGTGTGCTGGGCGGCGAAGCCGACGATCGCCGCCAGCACCGCGGTCGAGGCGAGGATCCCGGTCGCCAGCCGCTTCAGCTCGGTGAACTGGGCGAGCGCCAGCGCGATCAGGACGAGGAAGGCGATCAGGATCAGCAGGCGGCGGAGGAAGCGCAGGCGGGTCTTGGTGGACCGCGAGACCTGTGAGACTGCCGGCGTCATGGATGCCACGGTATCCACAAAGCCAGCGGTTCCGGAGGAATCCTTCCCCTACTCCAACTGGGGCCCGGGGGCCGCGGTCCTGGGAGTGGTCCTGGCCATCGGGGCCGGGATCCTGCTCGGCGTTCCGGCGATCATCGTCGATCGCCCGGAGGAAGGGGAGGATCTCGGCACCACGGCGCTGGCGATCGTCCAGCTGGCGACGGCGCTGGGCTTCGCGATGGTGCCGCTGGCGATCGCCGCCCGGCGCGGCGCCGGCTTCCGCGAGGCGCTGCGACGGCTCGGCGCGCGCGCGTTCCGCGTCGTCTCGGCGGTGAAGTGGATGTTCGCCGCGGTCGGCGCCTACCTCCTCTTCGCGATCGTCTACACGGCGGTCTTCGGCGCCCCCGAACAGGAGGACATCGCCGAGAGCTTCGGCTCGCTGCCGGTGCAGGTCCTCCTGATCGTCATCGCCGCCCCGATCAGCGAGGAGATCTGCTTCCGCGGGATGCTCTACGGCGGCCTGCGCGAGCGCTGGCCGAGGGTCGCCGCCGCCCTCCTCGCCGGCCTCGTCTTCGGCGCCCTTCACGCTCTCACCGGGCTCAGCGCCGTCCCCCCGCTGGTCGCGTTTGGGTTTGTGCTCTGCCTGCTCTACGAGAGGACCGGCTCGATCGTGCCGGGGATCGTCTTGCACATGCTGAACAACTCGGTTGCTTTGGTCGCGCAGTAGGGGTTGGCGGGCGGGTCCTGTCGCAGTGGCCCTCCCCCATGTGCTCGGGCGCGCTGCGCGCACCCTCCGCTATGGGGGACCCCCGCCACTGCGCCACCCGCCCGAGAAACCGTGTTGGCCGACGGGTGCGAAAGAATGCTCGGCGATGAGACGGCTGATCCTCGGTACCGCTCTCGCTGTGGGGCTTGTATTGCCTGCAGCCGCTGGTGCTGCCGCGCCGAGCGGTAAGCCCTCCGGGGCGCCGGATGCGACGGTGAAGATCGTTCATATCGGGCACCTGCAGGGGGGGAAGGCGCAGGTCATGAGCACGGTGCCGGCGATCGGGACGGTGACGCCTTACGTCGCCGGCCAGCGGGTCGAGGTCGAGTTCTTCCTCAACGGGAAGCGGATCGAGCGCAAGTCCGTTGCCCTGCAGAAGGGCAAGGGCGGCGCCGGCAGCTTCCGGGCGAAGATCCGCATCGAGCAGGCGGGCAAGTACGCGGTCAGCGCACGCCACGTCGCGACCGCGGCGCTGGGCGGCGACAGCACCGTGCGCAAGAGCTGGCGGGTCAGCTTCCCGGCCCTGCACGAAGGCCAGTGCGGCGACGTCGTCGTCGGCTTCAAGAAGGCGATGCGGAAGATGGGGTACATCGCCAACGACGGCCGCTGCTTCGGCGGCAAGACGGCCCGCGGCGTGCTCGCCTACCGCAAAGTGAACGGGATGACGCGCAGCTTCCGCGCCGGGGCGGGGCTGGTCAAGCGCGTGTTCGCCGGCCGCGGCGAATACGAGGTGCGCCACCCAGGCGCGGGGACGCATGTCGAGGCGCCGCTCTCCAAGCAGGTCCTGGTCTTCGCCGAGGGCGACGAGCCGGTCGCCGTCTACCCGATCTCCTCCGGCAAGTCCTCGACCCCGACCGTGACCGGTCACTTCAGCTTCATCCGCACCGAACCGGGCTACAACTCGCACGGCATGTACTACTCCTTCTACTTCTACGGCGGCTACGCGGTGCACGGCTACGAATCGGTGCCCGACTACCCGGCCAGCCACGGCTGCATCCGCACCTTCATCGCCGACCAGCCCGAGATCTACGACCGCATCAGCTTCGGCGAAAGCATTTACGTTTTCTAGGGAAGCAGGGGGATGATCGGCGAGAGAACCTTCAAAACGGTTCTTGCATTCGTCGCGACTTACCACGTCGCGCTCGGAGCGATGCAGCTGTTCGCTCCCGGCACCTTCTTCGAGGAGATCGGCAACTACGGGGTCGAGAACCTCCACTACGTGGGGGACGTGGGCTCGTTCACGCTTGCTTTCGGCGTCGCCCTCGCGATCGCGGTCGTGCGACCGGCATGGCGGGCGCCCCTGCTCTGGCTGGGGGCGCTCTGGTACGGCTTTCACGCGCTTAACCACGCTTTCGACACGGGCGAAGCGAAGAGCGAGGCGCGGGGCTGGGGCGACACGCTGCTGATCGCCTTCGGGGCCCTGGCCTCGGCCTGGTTGGCACGAGTGTCGGAACGGCTTTACGCTAAAGGCCTCGACCGGGAGGCGCAGCGATGAGGGTTTTCGTAGCAGGAGCGAGTGGAGCGATCGGCAGGCCGCTGGTGCGCCAGCTGATCGCCGCCGGGCACGAGGTGACGGGGATGACCCGGCGCGAGGAGCGCGCGGAGGAGATCCGTGCGGCCGGCGCCACGGCTGTCGTCTGCGACGCACTCGACGCGACTTCGCTGGAGATCGCCGTGCGCGGTGCGGCCCCCGAGGTCGTCGTCCACGAGCTGACGGCGCTGCCGCCGCGCCTCGACTACAAAGCCAAGGACGATCCGCTCGAGGCGACCAACCGCCTGCGCCGCGAAGGCACCCGCAACCTCGTCGCGGCGGCGAAGGCGGCAGGCGCGCGCCGCCTGATCGCCGAGAGCGTCGCCTTCTTCTACGCCCCCGAAGGCGATTGGGTGAAGGACGAGGGAGAGCCGCTCTTCCTCGACGCGCCTGCGCCCTTCGGGAATGCCGCCGCCGCCCTGGCCGACCTCGAGCAGCAGGTGCTCGGGGCCGAGGGGGTCGAGGGCATCGTCCTGCGCTACGGATGGCTCTACGGCCCCGGCACCTACTACGCCCACGACGGCTCGCTGACCGAGGACGCGCTGAAGCGCCGCGCCCCGATCGTCGGCAAGGGCACCGGCACCTTCTCCTTCGTCCACGTCGAGGACGCCGCCTCGGCGACGGTGGCGGCGCTCGACCGCGGCTCTTCCGGCGCCTACAACGTCGTCGACGACGACCCGGCCCCGATGCGCGAATGGGCGCCGGCGTTCGCCGAGGTGGTCGGTGCGAAGAAGCCCCTCCGGGTCCCGGTCTGGCTCGCACGCCTCGTCGCCGGCGCCGGCGCGGCCTCGATGGCGACGAGGCTGCGGGGGGCCTCCAACGCCAAGGCCAAGCGCGAGCTCGACTGGCAGCCCCGCTACTCCAGCTGGCGGGAAGGCTTCCGCGACCCCGAGGCGCGCGGGTAGCAGCGAGCGACTTCTTACACAGAAACGGCCCGCCCTGAAGCGGACCGTTTCAAAAGGACAGGGAACTTTCCCTAACCGGCTGACACCCGACATAGAAGCTAGCACGCGGAGTTGCTTGCGGAGGGGGAGGGACTCGAACCCTATCCGGGCTTGAAACCCGGACTCCCGGGTGTCAGCCGGGTAGCCACACCTCGTGACTTCCCCCTCCGCCAGCCGTGACCATAGCCCTGGATTCCTGCATTGCAGGCTGTGTTTCGCTCATTTCACAGTCTCGTCTCACTGTTGTCACATCCCTTCCCGAACTCCATAGGATCCCGCCGGATGCCCGACCTCGACGCCGCCAAGCAGACGCTCCTCGCTGAGCTTCGCGAGCACTCCCTGGTGATCGGCGAGGTGACGCTCTCCAGCGGGGCGACCGCGCAGTACTACGTCGACGCGCGCAGGGCGCTGCTGCGCCCGGCCGGGTTCCTCGCCGTGGGCGAGCTGATCGCCGCCGCCGCGATCGAGGTGGGGGCGACGGCGGTCGGAGGGCCGGCGACGGCGGCGATCCCGCCTTCGTGCGCGGCGCTGGCGGTCCCCGCCGGGTCGGGCCTGGTCGGCTTCTTCGTCCGCGGCGAGCGCAAGCAGCACGGCCTGCAGCGCTGGGTCGAGGGCCCCGTCGAGCCGGGCGCCCGCTGCCTCGTGGTCGAGGACACGGTGACGACAGGCGGCTCGACTGCCGCCGCGATAGAGCGGATCGCCGAGCAGGACCTCGAGGTGGTCGGCGTCGTCGGCGTCGTCGACCGGCTGGCAGGAGGGGGCGAGAAGATCGAAGCGGCCGCGGCCGCCCCCTACCGCGCCCTCGTCACCATCGACGAGGTCTATCCCGACCGCCCCGACCGAGGTTGACGCGGTGGAGCCCGACGCCGTAGAGATCCGGGTGCTCGGCTGCCTGGTCGAGAAGCAGCACACAACGCCCGATGCGTACCCGCTCTCGCTCAACGCCCTGCGGCTCGCCTGCAACCAGTCGACCAACCGCGACCCGGTGGTCGACTACGACGAGGAGACCGTGGTCGAGGCCCTGCGCCGGCTCGCCCTGCGCGGCTGGACCCGCCTCGCCAGCGGCGCCGGCAGCCGTGCCCGCAAGTACCGCCACCTGCTCGGCGATGCCTTCGGCTTCGGAGACGCCGAGGTCTCCCTGCTCGCCGTCCTCATGCTGCGCGGCCCGCAGACGCCGGGCGAGCTGAAGCAGCGGGGCCAGCGCCTGTACGACTTCGCCGGCCTGGCCGCGGTCCAGGAGACCCTCGACCGCCTCGTCGAGCACGGCCACGTGGCCCGCCACGAGCGCCGTCCGGGGCAGAAGGAGGACCGCTACGAGCAGCTGCTCGGAGGCGAGCCGACCGCAGCGTCCGGGGACGCCGCCGCCGAGCCCGCGCAGCTGCCGCCCGCCGAGGACCGGCTCACCCGCCTCGAGCGCGAGGTCGCCGAGCTCCGCTCCGAGCTGGCCGCTTTTCGCTCCCAGCTCGGCGGCTGACCGAGCCCGGCTTCCGGGTACGCGAGCGGAACAACCCAGGTCCGCAACTGTTGAGTAGAGTGAAACTGGAACGTTGCGGGGGTCGGAAAGCGCCCGCAATCGACCCGACGCAAGCAGGGATCAGGAAAGGGACGAGCGGATGGGGACACTACGTGGCGTAATCGTTGCCGCCCTGGTCGGCTCGGCCGCCTTGCTCTCGCCCCTCGCCTCGGCCGAGACCAAGGAAGAACACGGGGTCCGCGTCTCGGTCGACGGCAGGCTCCTGCCGAAGAAGCTGCCCCGTCATGGCACCGCCCCGGTCTCGGTCAGCGTCTCGGGCCGGATCGGCTCGAAGGCCTCGAGCCCGCCGCCGCAGCTGGAGAAGCTGACGATCGCGATCAACCGTCACGGGCACCTCTCCTCGCGCGGCCTGCCGCGCTGCCGGATCGGCCACATCGACCCCTCGACGACCAGGGAAGCGATGGCGGCCTGCGCCCCGGCGCTCGTGGGTGACGGCACCTTCTCGGCAAACGTGAGGCTGCCGGAGCAGTCGCCCTTCCCGTCCAACGGAAAGGTGCTCGCCTTCAACGGAAAGCTGAACGGCCACCCTGCGATCTTCGCCCACATCTACGGAACCGATCCGGTGCCGACCTCATACGTGCTGCCCTTCTTCATCAAGAGCTCCAGGGGCACCTTCGGCACCGTCCTCGAAACGTCCCTGCCCCAGGTAACCGGCGAATGGGGCTTCGTAACCGGGATCTCGATGACGCTCGACCGCCGCTTCACCGTCGGCGGCAAGCAGCGCAGCTTCATCCGCGCGGGCTGCCCGGCACCGGACGGGTTCGCCCTCGCCAACTTTCCGCTGATGCGCACCAGCTTCGGCTTCGAGGGGGGGGTCAAGGTGACGAGCACCGTCAACCGCGTCTGCAAGGTGGGCGGGTGAGGCAGCGATGCGCCGCCGGCCGAACCTGACCTACTCGAACGTCGTCTCCACCCTGGCGTTGTTCGTGGCGCTCAGCGGGGCCGGCGCCTACGCCGCCACACAGCTTCCGCCGAGGTCGGTGGGGGAGCCCGAGCTGCGGCCCGGTGCCGTCACCGCCGAAAAGCTGCGCAAGAACGCCGTGATCGCGACGAAGATCAAGGCCCTTGCCGTGAAGCAGGGCAAGATCGCAAACGGTGCGGTGAGCGGCGCCAAGCTGGCAGACGGTGCGGTCGGCGGCGGGAAGCTGGCCGAAGGAGCGGTTACCACGAGCAAGCTGGCGAACGGCGCCGTCACCGGCGAGAAGGTCGACGAGTCGAGCCTGAGCAAGGTCCCGAGCGCGGCGAAAGCCGACTTCGCCACCGATGCCGAGTCCGCGAATCCCGTTGCCTTCGCGCGGATCACGGGAGAAGGCAAAGTCGACGCCGCCTTCTCGAAGGGGATCGGCGCTGCCGACGTGACCCGAAAAGCGGCCGGCGTTTACTGCGTCAGCTCGGGCTTCAGCCCCCGCGGCGCCCAGGTGACCGCCGAGATCAACGTCAGCGACGTCGTCGTGGCCGAGGGAAAGGTCAATCCGAGCGGCGGCAGCTGCGTCGCCCCGCAGGTCGAAGTGCTGACCTATGACTACAAAGCCGGGATCTTCACCCTCGCCGACAAGCCCTTCTACATCGCCCTCTACCGCTGAAGCGATGCCCCCAGGAGAACACAAGACGAAGGAAGCCTGCTTGCCCGCGGCACGCGAGTCAGGGCAAGATGGCGGCTCCAGCTAACCTGGAGCCGCCACCGCACCTACTGCTCCGTCGCCGGGTAGCCCTTGTTTCTCAGGGCCGCGTAGGCATTCGACCAGACCTGGTGGTCTTTCTTGCCAGTCGCCATGACGACCAAGCTGTCGTCCTCGTCGAGGACGAACAGCGTGTAGCTATGGGTGTCCTCGTTCCAGAGACGCAGGAAGCGCATCCCGGTCTTCCAGCCCGAATAGCCTTCTCGCACCTGGAGGGTGTGCGTCTCGTCGTTGCCGTCGGGCATCAAGCGAGTCCCGACCTTGCCTTGCGGACCGGCGGCCTTCCAGGTACGCCAACCCATCGTGCGTGCTGCCATTTGCCACTCCTTTCATGAGCCGCGCGATGCGGCTCGGGGGCTATGTCGTCAATCGTGCGCGATGCACGAAGGTCGATGAAACGTAGCGCATGCCGGCCTCGGACCTACTTCACCTGTCGTCGGGTCCGCGGCCGAGAGCTTCCTTCCAGGCAGCAACCCAAACGTCCCGCTTCGCTTCCCTCTCCCCTACTTGCTTGAGCAACGCCCCGTGCATCGAGATCACCCCGTCAGGGGTCTGCGCCCATGGGACTTGGTGGATATTCCGTTGCTCAGGGACATATACGCCCTGTGGCCCGGTCCGAGAGTCCTCAAGCCAGACCTTTTCGCGGGTAATAGCGCTCACGAGTGGCCGACCTTCCATGAAGTTCCCAAAGTCATTGGGATAGTCGAAAAACGGCGTCGAGCTTTTGGCGCGCTGCTCAATCTCCTCACGACCCTCCGTAACGATCCATATCCGGGGAATGGGGGGCGGGTGGTAGGGCACACCTCTGACGGCCATTTCGATCCTCGGAGAATCGGCCGCAGGCGAGTGGATCTCTGGCTTTTCCGGCTCTTCGCCGGCTTTGCGGGTTCGTACGTCAACTATGGCCAGGTCGTCAGCGCCGGTGAGGAATCCGGGTAGGACCGCCGGGCGTTGGAGCTGGTCAACAAGCCTGAAGACGGCCATCAGGAAATTCACAAGAACCTCGAGAAACTCCTCATCGGTCCGGGCGCGCTGCCCTGCGTCCGCGATAGCCGCTGCGGCCAAGCGTGAGGCTGCATCCGGTTCCGCTTCAACATAGTCGCCAAGTCTGCTGACCAGCTCCTCCGCGTCGCCTCTCCGTCCCGTGATCCTTTGCCAGAGAGTGCGTCCGAGATCAACACCTTGGGCTTCGAGCCATTCGTATGCGCCCTTGACCGCCTGCTCGCTGAAACCCTTAGCAAACGGCAACACAAAGCCCATGATGAGGATGTCATCGACGAGGAGCATGAAGCGACTCTATATAGACCGACAGCATTTTTGGTGGGTTTTTCCCGATCGTGCTCGCGACGCCACTATCTCTCCAAGCCCCGGCAGACACGGGGGTCGAGGAGACCGTCCGGTCGTCAGCCGTGCGGAGATCTTCCCGTCTTCTCCCTTACCGGCGGCTCGACCACCGTCGGATCAGTGCCCCGAGCAGGATTCGAACCTGCGGCCTACTCCTTAGGAGGGAGTCGCTCTATCCAGCTGAGCTATCGGGGCCGGGATTCGAGTAAAGCAGCTATTGAGCAAGCGGATCCCTTTCGAGAGTTGATCTTGAAGGCGTCGCTTCCTTGCGGAGATCCATGGGATCGAGCTGCACCTTCTTCGCGAGCTTCTCAATGAACTGGTCGGGATGGCCGCCTCGCCCAGTTCGCCCAGAAAGCCGCCAGATCTGCGGTCTTCTAGGGGTGGTCTGAGAAGCGATGTTCTCGATGTGGGCAAGGACCAAGCCAGTGGAACGGATCGGGTCGTGTCCTGCGGCAGCTGGAGCTATAAGGGTGAGATGGGTGTAACCGAGCACAGCAAGCTCACGCTCCTGGTCGAGCATGCTTGTGTCGTTGCTGATCATCCCGTCCCACTCTCGTGAGTGGTGGTGCAGAGCTAGTAGTAGCTCCCAGTCTTCGAATACCGGAAGTCGAGGATCGATTTCTCCGATATAGACAAGGTCGACATCGGAGAGATACGGTTTTGCCTGCTCAATGATCGGCGCGGGATAGTTGTGGTCGAGCGCAAACAGGGCCACGTCGCTGCCTTCACTCCGCTTACGCCGCAGCGCCTAGCGGGTCCAGATTTTTGGCGAGCTGTGTCTCTAGGTCGAGCGCTTGGTCAATTGCTTCCCGGTCGAAGCTCGGGTAGAGCTGGTAGACGTTCTCTTTCTCAATGCCTCTGCGGGCTATTGAGGCAAGCGCCTCCGTCTCTAGCCGTGTTCTCAGTAGATGCGGAGCCCCCGCCAGCTTTCCAGGCACGATTCGGAGCTGCGGGCGTGGGGCGACTAGGTCTGGCCCCCGAATTCCGCTCTCAGATTCGAAGGGCTCGATCAGGTCCAGGTTCTCAAGAGGAAGCTGCTGCCCTATCGGCATGCTGTCGTCGACCGGCCCGACGTGGACGGCCCCAGAACGGTCAACGCGAACCATGAAGCCACGGTCCTCCTCCCACAGGTCCAAGTCGATCTCGTCAAGTACAGCAAGTGCTTCTCGCACTACGGACATGGGGGTAGGAGGAATCTCATCGCCATCGGGGGTTGGCTTTGGATGGCGAAGCCAGTACATCGCTCGCAGGCCCATGAGATCCGTGTAGGACCAAAGCTTGATCTTTATCGGAGAGACGCTGGGTATCAGCCATTCCTTTCGCGCCCAATGATGGACTGTCGACTTGGGAACTCCAGAGAGCCCCGCGGCTCGCTCGGCTGTATAGGCGCCACGTCGATCGTTCATAGGCTCAGTATCCCGCTCGGGCATATCAACCGTTGGGTCGGACGGATAAGAAGGCCAGCTTTCATTGGGCAGCGGACGGCTCTAGCTGCCCAAATCGACGCCAATCGCGGGTCATCAAACCGAATCTGCGATCAGCGACCTCGCAGCATGTTCAGCTCCACAGAGCCAATAATCCCGGTTCCTCCCAGTCGCTTAGGAGGGAGTCGCTCTATCCAGCTGAGCTATCGGGGCGGGGAGGAAATCGTAGAGCTATTGGCCGGCTGAATCGAGGTCCTCAAGGTCCGCGAGGTCGCGGGTCCTGCCGGCAGTGCGCTTCATGGCCTTCAGGTCTTCGATCGAGCAGACGGCGACTTTGATTCCGAGGATCTCCGTCTCGGTGGAGCGTCCCTTCAGCTCTTCATAGGTGGGAACCCCCTCGAGTCCCTGGACTACATCCAGCAGGCCCAGCTCTGTCTCGATCGCAACCCGATCTCCGCTCGCAAGCTGCGTTGCTATCGAGAAAGGAGTGCTAAGGAAGGACTCTCCTGTCTGGATGTGACCATGTGCCTCAACGACGACCCCTGCAATCCGCTCGAGGTTCTCGGGATCCGGCGCGACCACGATGTCCACGTCCTTCGTTCCTCGGACCACTCCCCAGGCGTTGACCGCGAGGCCGCCGATTAGAACGAACTCGACACCAGCCTCGGAGAGTCGGCGCAAAAGCTGATCGAAGGCTGGTTCGGTCAACTAGAGCGGGCGGCGCCGGTGAAACGCATCAACTGGTGGCTGAGGGCGATGCCCTCGGCCAGGTTCACGCTCATTGGGCGTTGCGCGTCCTTACGCAGCCGGTCCAGTCGGACTGCCTCCGCCTCGGCGGCGGCCTCTTTTGTCGATTGGCTTTGCGGGATGCCCGATTCCATGGGCACACCGTAGCGGAGCGAGTGGGGGTCGGATCGAGGTAGGGACGGTCAGGCGTAGAGGCTCTCCGAGGCCAGCTCTACCGCGCGGCGGCTCCAGAGCTTGACCTCGAGGTAGATCTCGTCGCCGTAGCCCTCGAGGGCGTCGAGGGCCAGGAGGGTGAAGCGGTCGTTGGAGACGAGCTCCTGGTCGACGGTCTCCAGCTCGAGTTCCGCTGTGGCCGCGACCGCACCCTGGACCAGGGGGCGGCCCCAGACGAGGGTGACGGCGCCTGCACGTCCGTTCTCGCCCCGCCAGCGGCCGATCACCTCGTCGTTGAGGTCGATCCTCCAGCCCGGGTTGTCCTCGGCGAGGACGTCGGTGAAGTCGGCCTCGGCCCGGAAGTCGGACGGCTCGCCCTCCGCGGCTTGGACGTAGGAGACGTGACCGAAGAGCTCCAGCGCTCCCTCGGGCCCGTCGACCCGGGCCGTGCAGGGAACCCACACCCGTCCGCCCCAGGCGCGCTCGGGAAACCAGTCGAGCTCGCTCGGCGGCTCGACTTCCTGCGGCAGGTCCTCGATCTCCGCGCATGCCTCGCGGAAGGCCTCGGCGAGCCGCTCGGCGAAGCGCCCGTGCGGGATCCCCTCCTGGGTCGAGTCGGCGATGAAGCGGGGGATCGGCCTCGGGTTGGGCGGCATCAGAGGCACTCTCTCAGGTCCGCCGCGGCGCACTCCGGCGGGTAGGTGTCGATGTCCACCCCGGTGGCGAACTCGAAGGCCGCCTTGACGCTGAGCCGCGGTGCGATGTCCACGTGCCAGTGGAAGTGCTCGGTTCCCCGCGGCGCCGTGCGGACCCAGAGGTTGAGCTCGGGCGAGCCGTCGAAGCGCTTCGCCAGCAGGCGCAGGGCGGTGTGGACCATCGCCGCCCCCACGGTGTCCCCGGCGAAGCTCGCCGCCGCGGTGCGCGGCACCACGCGCAGCTCGAAGGGGGAGCGCGAGGCCCAGGGGCAGATCAGCGCCGCCTCCTCGTCGATCGCCACCAGCCGCTCGCGGCGGCGCACCTCCTCGACCAGGATGTCGCTGAGCAGGCTGCCGCCCGCGGTCCGTTCCGCGTAGGCGCCCGCCCGCTCCCGCTCCCGCGCGACGGCGGCGGGGACGAAGTCGAGCGCGTAGAGCTGGGCGTGGGTGTGCTCCAGCGACGCCCCGGCGCCGCCGCCCTCGTTGACGATCAGCTGCACGTAGGCAGCCTCGCCGTGGGCGCGCATTCGCTCGCGCCAGGTCTCCACCGCGGCCTCGACCTGGGTCTCGTCCAGCTCCGCCATCGCGGTGGCGTGCTGGGGCGCGTTGACGATCACCTCGTGGGTGCCGATGGCCGGCCGCGAGGCGAAGAGGTCGGCCTCGCCGGCGCGGCGCGAGGCCAGCAGCGGGTCGCCGGCGCTGGCGAAGGCGCCGGCCTCGCCGCTGGTCGAGCCCACCTCCGCCTCAGCTCCCTCGCCCAGCGCCGGGTAGAGGTTCGGCACCACCCGCGTCGTCCAGCCCGGCGTGTCGGGCTCGCCGCCGCCGGGCCGGGTCGCGTAGGCCTCTGGCGGAGTGCGGTCCTCCCGCCCCTCGCAGAAGGGGCAGCCCTCCGAGCCTCTCGGCTCGCTCTTCGGCAGGCTGAAGTTGTCGGGCCGGCCCGCCCGGCCCGGAGCCAGGATCGCCGGCAACCCGGTGAGCTGGTCGATGCGGAGCTCGGGTGCGCTCACTCTTTGTGCTTCAGGAACGGCTCCAGCACGTCCATCGGCAGCGGGAAGACGACCGTCGTGTTCTGGTTGCTGCCGATCTCCAGCAGGGTCTGCAGGTAGCGCAGCTGCAGCGAGGCCGGGTTGGTGCTGATGATGTCGGCGGCGTCGGTGAGCTTCTGCGCCGCCTGGTACTCGCCCTCGGAGTTGATGATCTTGGCCCGCCGCTCGCGCTCGGCCTCGGCCTGGCGCGCCATCGCCCGCTGCATCTGCT
>CAMLQY010000012.1 GCA_946482365.1 uncultured Actinomycetes bacterium | reverse complement strand
TTTCCAAAACACTCCAGCGAGGCTCCTGCCGAGCGTTTTGGAAAGGGGCGCCGGCGTCCTCTACTACACCCACCTAAGCAGGCGGCTGGGCTTCTCCCAGGCCATGCGCACCGGCGGCATTCGCGCCCGTCGCCTGGTCAACGCTGTGGACTACGTCCTGGGGGTCGGCGACGCCGGCGAAGACGAAGTTGTAGTCGTCGCCGGCCGCGGTGTCGAAGTCGACGTCGCCGATTTGCATGATGCGCTGGTAGACGGACTGCTGGTAGTTGACGTTCTGCACCCGCTCCAGCCGCGTCTCCTGGACCTCGCGGGAGACGATGCCGCGGCGGATGTTGAGGCGGCGGTCGGTGATCGTGTACGTCGTCGCGACCCGCTTGACGAAGCCGGCGAGGACCGTCACGCCGACGATGACTAGGACGACGAGGAAGACCGTTCCGCTGCCGGCGCCGAAGAGCTTGAAGATCACGCCGGCGAGCGCCGCGACGAGGATTCCCTTCAGGTAGAAGCCGAGGATCGCCCGCCACGAGGGGTGGCCCTGGAAGATCACCCGCTCTCCCGGGCTGAGGTTCAGCGCCATCGAGCGGCAGCATACCCGCGGTGTCCGCCACCCTCCATACCGTGACCCCGATGCCCATCGCCAAGGTCGAGCCACTCACCACCGCACGCGCCCTGCGCGGGCCCTTCGACTACCGGCTGCCCGAGGCGATGGCCGGCGTCGGGGTCGGCAGCGTGGTCCGGGTGCCGTTCGGCCCGCAGCGGATCCTCGGCGTCGTGGTCGGGCTCGCCGAGTCCTCCGAGCTGCCTCCCGAGCGGCTGGCGGAGCCGATCGAGGCGCTCGAGGCCGGTGCCCCATCGGAGCTCGTCCGGCTCGGGCTCTGGATCGCCCGCGAGTACTGCTCGACCGCCTCGCGCGGCCTGCAGCTGGTGCTGCCGCCGGGAACCGGCGCTGCGGGGCAGCGGGTGCGTTCGCGGCTGGAGCTGCGGGCGGAGATCGCCGCCGCGGGGGAGGAAGCCCTCAGCGGCGGCGAGCGGCTGGGGGTGAAGCAGCGGGCCGTGCTCGAGGCGCTGCGGGCGGGGGAGATGTCGGCGGCGGAGCTGGCCGGCGCGGTCGGCTCCGACCGTGCCGTCCTGCGCCGCCTCGAGGAGCGCGGCCTGATCGCCACCCGCAGCTCGCGGGTGCGGCGCCGCTCCGCCCAGCCCGACGTCGGGGCGGCCGGCGGACGGCCCGAGCTGCTCCCCGAGCAGGTGGCGGCGGTGGAGGGGATCGTCTCCGCGCTCGACGGCGAGGCCGGCGCATCGCGCGAGGTCCTCCTGCACGGCGTCACCGGCTCGGGCAAGACCGAGGTCTACCTGGCGGCGGTCGAGGCGGCCCTGGCCCGCGGCCGCGGCGCGATCGTCCTCGTCCCCGAGATCGGCCTCGCCCCGCAGGCGGTGGCGCGCTTCCGGGCGCGGCTGGGCGACCGCTTCGCCGTCCTGCACTCGGCCCTCTCCGGCGGCGAGCGCTACGACGAGTGGCGCCGCCTGCGCAGCGGCGAGGCGAGTGTCTGCGTCGGCCCCCGCTCGGCCGTCTTCGCCCCGCTCGCCGACCTCGGGCTGGTCGTGATCGACGAGGAGCACGACGCCTCCTACAAGCAGGAGGGCGATCCCTGCTACGACGCCCGGGCCGTCGCCCGCAGGCGGGCCGCGGACTGCGGCGCCGTGCTGGTCGCCGGCACCGCGACGCCGCGGCCGGAGACCTGGCTCCAGATGCCGCGCCTGGAGCTGCCGCGGCGCGTCGACGGCCGCCCGATGCCGCCGGTGCGGGTGCTCGACATGCGCGAGGCCGATCCCCGCTCCGGCCCGCTTCACCCGCAGACCTGGGAGGCGCTGGAGGCCGTGCGCGAGGCTGGCGCGAAGGCGATCGTGATGGTCAACCGCCGCGGCTTCGCCCCCTGGCTCACCTGCCGCTCCTGCGGCAGGCACTGGGATTGCCCCAACTGCGACGTCTCGCTGATCGTCCACCGCCACAGCGGCCGCCTCGTCTGTCACCACTGTGCCCACGCCGAGCCGCTGCCGCGCGCCTGCGGCGAGTGCGACTCGACCACCCTCTCCCAGGCGGGGGTGGGGACGGAGCAGGTCGAGGCCCTGCTGGCCGAGCGGCTGGCGCCGATGCCGGTCTTCCGCCTCGACGCCGACACCGCCGCCGTCCGCGGCGCCCACGCCCGCATCCTCGCCGCCTTCGGCGAGGCGGAGTCCGCCGTCCTCGTCGGCACCCAGATGGTTGCCAAGGGGCACGACTTCCCCGAGGTCACCCTGAGCGCGATCCTCGACGCCGACGCGACCCTGAGGTTCCCCGACTTCCGTGCCGCCGAGCGGACCTTCGCCATGGTCGCCCAGCTCGCCGGCCGCAGCGGCAGGGGGGCGGCGGGCGGCGAGGTGATCGTCCAGACCCTGGCCCCGACCGCGCCCAGCATCGCCCACGCCGCCGGCCACGACGCCACCGCCTTCCTCGCCGAGGAGGTCGAGCGGCGCAGGGCGCTGCGCTACCCGCCCTTCTCCCACCTGACCCGGATCGTGCTCAAGGCGGAGGCTGAGGGACGGCTCGACCGGGCCGCCGCCGAGCTGGCGGACGCCCTCTCGCCCGTCCTCCCCGGCGACACCGACCTGCTCGGCCCGGCGCCGATGTTCCGCGTCCGCAACCGGCACCGCCGCCGCCTCCTGCTCAAGGCCGCCGACCGCGAGGCGACGATCGCCGCGGTCCGCGACACGGTCGACTCCCTGGCCGCCGAGCGCACCCTGCGCGACGTCGCGATCTCGGTCGACGTCGATCCGCAGTAGGCCCTCCATAGAATTGAACCGTGAGCGATCGGGCCGAGACCGATATCGACGACGCCGAGCGCGAAGAGCTCGAAGCCGAGCTGCTGGAGCGGCGAGAGGCTGCGCTGGCCCACGTGGTCAAGTTCGGCGATCCGGTGCTGAAGAGCGTGGCTTCGCCGGTGCGCGAGTTCGGGCCCGAGCTCAGAGCCGATGTCGAGCGGATGATCGGGATCATGCGCGACGGGATGGGGGTGGGGCTGGCCGCCACCCAGCTCGGCTTGCTGCGCCGCCTGCTCGTCTTCCAGGCGGCCCCCGACAGCGAGCCGACGGCGCTGGTCAATCCCGAGATCGAGTGGCTCTCCGACGAGGTCGTGGTCGCCGAGGAGGGCTGCCTCAGCCTCCCCCGCGTTTCGATGGACGTCGAGCGCTCGCTGCACGCGCGGATCGGCGGGCGCGACGTCGAGGGCGCTGAGATCCGGATCGAGGCCTCGGGCCTCGAGGCGCGCGTGCTCCAGCACGAGATCGACCATCTCGACGGCGTGCTGATCCTCGACCGTGCCCCCCGCCAGCAGCGCAAGGGCGCCCTCCGCGCCCTGCGCGAGGGCGGCAGCTACAGCCCGCCGCTGCCCGACGAGGACGGGGCGGGCGATGGCGGCGAGCACCGCGAGCCTCGCACTGACGCGTGAGAACGGTCTACCTCGGCACCTCGGAGTTCGCGGCGGTGGTGCTGCGCCGCCTCGCCGAGTCCACCCATCGCCCCCTGCTCGTCGTCACCCCGCCCGACCGGCCGAAGGGCCGTGGCCGGCGCACCCAGTCGCCCCCCGCCGCCGAGGCCGCGCGCGAGCTGGGGATCGAGCTGCTCCAGACCGCCGACGTCAACGAGGAGGCGGCGCTGGAGCGGATCCGCGCCGTGCGCCCGCAGGCGCTCGCGGTCTGCGCTTTCGGCCAGATCGTCCGCGAGCCGCTGCTCTCGGAGTGGCCGGTGCTCAACGTGCACCCTTCGCTCCTGCCCCGCTGGCGCGGCGCCGCGCCGATCGAGCGCACGATCATGGCCGGGGACGAGCGCACCGGGACGTGCGTGATGCAGGTGACGGAGGGGCTCGACTCCGGCCCGGTCGCCCTGCGAGAGGAGGTCCCCGTCGGCCCCGAGGAAGACTTCGAGGCGCTCTCGGCGAAGCTCGCCGCGCTCGGCGGCGACCTCCTGGTCGGGGCGCTCGACCTGCTGGCCGGGGGGGCGCTCGAGTTCGCCGAGCAGGACGAGGAGGGGATCACCTACGCGGAGAAGATCGACGCCGGGGAGCGCCGCCTCGATCCCTCGCGCTCGGCAGCTGAGCTCGCCCGCGTCGTCCGCGCCCTCACCCCGCACGTCGGCGCCTATCTCGAGACCGGCGGCGGGGAGCGGCTCGGGGTGCGCCGCGCCCGCCCGGTCGACGTCCCGGTCAAGGTCGGCGAGCTGCGCGCCGAGTGGGGAGCCCTGCTGCTCGGTTGCGGCCAGGGGGCGCTGCGCCTGGAGGTCGTGCAGCCGGCTGGGGGCAGACCGATGGCGGCGGACGCCTTCCTCCGCGGCCACCCGCTGCCGAAGCTGTGATCGCGCCCGCGCGCCTGCTCGCCTTCGAGACGATCAGGGCGACCTTCGAGGAGGGCGTCCACACCGAGCGGGCGTTTCGCGAGGCTGCCGGCCGGCGCGAGCTCGACGGTCGCGAGCGAGGCCAGGCCCAGCGGCTCGCCTTCGGCGCCGTGCAGCGGCGAGGGACGATCGACGCCGCCCTCGACCGTCTCACGGACCGGCCCCTGCGCCGACTCGACCCACCCGTCCTCGCCGGCCTGCGGCTGGGCGCCTACGAGCTGCTCTTCGCCGACGGGACGCCCGATCACGCCGCCGTCGACCAGGCGGTCGAGCTGGTCAAGCGGGCCGGCGCCGCCCACGCCTCGGGGTTCGTCAATGCGGTCCTGCGCCGCGCCGCCCGCGAGCGCGACGCTCTCGTGTCGTCCCTGCTCGGCGACGACTCGACCCCGGAGGCGGCCTCAGTCGCGCACTCGGCCCCGCTCTGGCTGGCGCAGATGTGGTGGCGCGAGCTCGGGGCCGAAGACGCCCGCTCGCTGCTCGCGGCCTGCAACGAGCCCCCCGAGCACGCCTTCCGGGTAAACACCCTCCGCACCGACGCCGGCAAGGTCCTAGCCAAGCTCCACGACGCGGGAGCCGACGCCCACCCAGCCGCTTCCGGTGCGCTTTATGCCACCCATGGGCACATAAGGCGCACCGGAAGCGATGGTGGGGTCCTGGCGCTGCCTGAGATGATCGTGATCGAAGGGCCTACCGGCGATCTCGTACCGGAGCTGGTCGCCGCCGGCCAGCTGACCCCGCAGAGTCGCGGCTCTGCTGCCGTGGTGGAGACGCTCGACCCCCGGCCCGGGGAGCACGTCCTCGACCTCTGCGCCGGCCCGGGGATCAAGACGGGCCAGATCGCCGAGCGGATGGGCGACCGCGGAGAGGTGATCTCGGTCGAGAGCGATCCCGCCCGCGCCGCCGAGGTGGCGGAGCAGGCGCGGCGGCTGGGCCTGCGCAGCGTCACCGTGTTGGAGGCCGACGCGACAGGCCCCGGCATGGGGCCGGGCTTCGACCGCGTCCTGCTCGACGCTCCCTGCTCGGACCTCGGCGCTCTGGCTTCGCGCCCGGATGCCCGCTGGCGCAAGTCGCCGGCGACGGTCGAGCGGCTCGTAGAGGTGCAAGCGCGACTGTTCGAACGTGCGCGAGAAGCCCTCCGTCCCGGTGGAACGCTCGTCTACTCGACCTGCACGATCTCGCGCCGTGAGAACGAGGGCATCGTCGGCGGCGGGGAGTGCCTGCAGCTGCGCCCGGACCGCGATCGCACCACCGGATTCTTCATCTGCCGCCTGAGGCGCGATGATGGTCCCGATGACTGAGCCTGCCGAGGCAGAGGGGATCATGCGACGGGCTGCCTGCCCTGGTTGCGGCGAGCCGTGGCTGCGCCCGACGCAGCTTCCCGGCCGCTTCCGCTGCGTGTACTGTCTGCGCCGCTTCGAGCTCGTTTCGCAGTGCCCCAACTGCGGCGAGCACCAGACGATCGCCCGGATGAGCACCACCGAGGACATGACCTGTCAAACCTGCGGAGACTCGATGCTGAGGCTGGTATGAGCGAGCGGATGGGAGAGCTGATCGCCTCGCCGAGGGTCGCGCCCTCGATCCTCTCGGCCGATTTCGCGCAGCTGGGCAGCCAGCTGGACGAGGTGATGGACGCGGGCGCGCGGGTGATCCACTTCGACGTGATGGACGGGCACTTCGTCCCCCCGATCACGATCGGGCCGCTGGTCTCGTCCTCGATCGCCGACCGGGTCCACGCCGCCGGGGGCGCCGTCGACGTCCACCTGATGATCGAGAGTCCGGAGCGCCAGATCGAGGAGTTCGCCAAGGCCGGGGCGGACTCGATCACCTTCCACGAGGAGGCGACCCCCCACGCCCACCGGACCCTCGCCGCGATCCGCGAGCTCGGCTGCCTCGCTGGCATCGCGATCAACCCCGGCACCCCTGCCGAGGCGATCGCCGAGCTCCGCGGCCTCGCCGACATCGTCCTCTGCATGACCGTCAACCCAGGCTGGGGCGGCCAGGCCTTCATCGAGACCTCTCCCGACAAGGTCTCCCGCCTTAGGTCGCTGGCCGGCCATGCGCACATCGAGGTCGACGGCGGAATCGACGCATCGACCGCCGGGCCGATCGCCGCAGCCGGCGCCTCCCTCTTCGTCGCCGGTTCAGCTGTCTTCAAATCGAATGACCCAGCTGCCGCCTACGAGGAGATCGCCGCCGCCGCCGGTGCCGCCTAGCCGCGCGCGATCAAAGCACCGATCGTCTCCTGCCACCACGCCCGCTCTGCCGGATCGTCGGGGCCGACCCGCTGGGCGCGGCGTTCGCACCAGCTGGCCAGCGAGCGGCGGTCGCCGACGGCGACGACCGCTTCTGTGGTGAGCGCGTAGCGACCGTCGGCGAGGGCGACGAGCGCGCTCAGCCGGTCGCGGCGGCTGCGCAGGATCGCGACGACCGCGATGCCGTTCACCGAGCTCGGCGCCGACGGGTCCTCGATGTCGCCCCCCGGCCCGACCGAGAAGATCTGCGGGGCGCCGCGCTGCGGCAGCCGGGCCGGTGCGGGGGTGCCCACGGGCCCCTCGTGCCAGTGCCTGGTCAGCTCCTCTACCTGCTCGCGCAGCTCGCCGCGGACGAGGATGTGCAGCTCGTCCCCCTCGCGCACGACGGTCGAGCCGCGCGGCGGGATCGCGTGCCCGTCGCGGACGATCACGTTGACCAGCGCGTCGCGCGGCAGGCCCAGTTCCCGCACCAGGTGGCCGGCCGCCGCGGCGCCGGGCTTGAGCCGGTAGGAGACGACGTCGCCGCCCATGCGGCGTATCCGCCCCGACTCGAGCAGCCTTCGCGGCAGCGCCGGCTCGTCGGTGGTCAGCCCGAGCCGCTGCGCCAGCGGCTCGAAGCTCGCCCCCTGGACCAGGGTTGAGGTGACGACGACGAAGAAGACGATCGCGAACAGCTCTTCGCCGCTCCCCACCCCGGCGACGACGGGGAAGGTCGCCAGCCAGATCGGCGTCGCGCCGCGCAGCCCGGCCCAGCCGAGCATCGCCCGCTCGCGGAAGTCGAACGGGGAGAAGAGGGTGGCGATGACCGCGGCGACGGGGCGGGCGAGGAGGATCAGCACAGCCGAGAGGGCCAGGCTCTCCCAGACGACGTCGTTGAGCGTGCTGGGGAAGACGAGCAGGCCGAGCAGGATGAAGAGGCCGATCTGGGCTACCCAGCCGACGCCCTCGTGAAAGGCGACGATCGTGCGCCGGGCGGGGATGCGGGTCGAGCCGAGGGCGAGGGCTGTGAGGTAGACGGCGAGGAATCCAGAGCCGTGGGCGATCTCTGCCAAGCCGAAGGCGAGCCCGGCGATCGCGATCGTCGCCACCGGGTAGATCCCGTCCGTCGGCAGTTGCGCCCGGTCGAGGGCGATCGTGGAGACCCGGCCCAGGGCAAGACCGACCACGGCGCCGATCGCCAGTTTCATCGCGAGCAGGGCGGCCATGTCGGCGAGGCCGTAGCCGGGCTCCTGGATCCATTCGATGAAGCCGATCACGAGCAGCAGCGCGACCGGGTCGTTCATTCCCGACTCGCCCTCCAGCGAGCGGGCGAGTCGCTTCTTCAGCGTCGAGCGGCGCAGCACGGCGAAGATCGCCGCCGAGTCGGTGGCGGCGATCGCGGCGCCGACGATCATCCCTTCGAGCACGCTGATGCCGAAGATCCAGTGGGCGGCGAGGCCCGCCGTGCAGGCCGTCACCACGGTGCCGACGCTCGCCAGCGAGGCCGCCGTGCCCAGCACCGGCCGGATCTCCGACCAGCCCGCGGTCAGCCCGCCCTCGAAGAGGATAAGGACGAGCGCGATCGTGCCGAGGGTGCGTGCCAGCTCGGCGTTGTCGAACTCGATCCCGCCGATTCCCTCCGAGCCGGCGAGCATGCCCAGCCCGAGGAAGAGCAGCAGGCCCGGGATGCGGATGCGGTCGGCAAGCAGTGCGCCGAGGATGCCGGCAGCGAGCAGGGCGCCGGCGACGAGGATCAGCTCGGCATCGTTTCCGCTCACGGGTTGAACCTACGTGTTCTCGTCGACGGCGGCGAGGCGCAGCTCGAGCTCCTCGGGGGAGCCCGGGGCCGGCACGTCCTCGGCACGTTCGTGGGGGCGGCGGTAGATCAGGTAGAGGAGCCCGAGCAGCACGCCCGCGGCGAGGGTGAAGCCGACCTCGACGCGGAGGAACTCGTCGCTGACCAGAGGCACGAAGTTCCAGCCGACGAAGAGGGCGGCGCAGAGGATCCAGCGGGCGGCGGCGCGGCGGACCTGGCCCTGGGCGACGCAGGCCTGGTTGACCGTCACCGACGAGAGATAGAGCCCGGTTCCGAGGGCGACCAGCAGCAGTTCGCCGCGCTCGTAGCTGAACTTGTCGCTGAAGGCGAGCTGCATCAGCTGCGGCCCGGCAACCAGGATCGCCAGCGCCATCAGGCCGGTGAAGGCGGCGATGCCGAGCAGCACCGCCCGCACCGAGCGGTGGAACTCGTCCTCGCTGCCGGGATCCGTGCTGGTGTGCAGGCCGGTGAGGTGGGGGAGGATGCTGGTCGAGACCGCCTGGAAGAGCTGCAGCGGTGCCCGGGCCAGCATCAGCACGTTGAAGATGAAGCCGGCGGCGGCGGCGCCCTCGAGGCTGCGCACGACCAGCGGCCCGGCGTTGAGAAAAGCCTGTTCGCTGAACATGATCACCAGCACCGCCGCGGCGAAGCCGGTGCCGTGGGCGACCGAGACGGAGGCCTCTCCTTGCGTCGCCTGAGGCGCGGGCGCCGCCCGGGCGCGCCGGGCGAAGACCAGCGGCACAACCATCAACGACAGAGCGGGAGCGGCGACGATGCCGATCGCCACCCACGACTGGCCGCTGAGCAGGCTGACCGCGACCAGCACCGCGAACAGGGTGCGGAAGCAGGACTCCGAGAGGATCAGCGCGGTGAAGAGGCCGAACCGCTTCACCCCGGCCAGGTAGCCGCGGGCGAAGTAGCTGGCGGCGTAGAAGAGGACGGCCGAGAAGTAGACCCAGTAGAGCGTTTCGTTGCCCTCGAGCAGGCCGTCCTGCAGCGGCCCGCGGAAGGCCAGCGCCAGGACCGCGAAGAGCATCGCCAGGCCGAGCTGGATCGTCGCTGCGTTGCGCGTGGTGCCGCCGATCGGCTCGCCCTTGACCAGGTGTTCGGAGATATGGCGGGAGAGCAGCTGTTCGACCGGACGGTAGAGGGTGGAGATGGTGATGAAGACGGCCGACCAGACGACCGTGATCTCGCCGTAGTCCGGCTTGGAGAGGACGTGCGAGGCGATGAAGAAGTAGACGTAGGTGATGACGCCGGTGAGGCCGACGCCGATCGCGAGGAAGCTTGCGGTTTTGCCGTAGTCCGCCGTGGCCGAACGCTGCATCAGCGCCGCTCGTAATGCGACGGCTCGACGTCGAGCGCCAGCTCGACTCGGCGCACGCGCTCGAAGACGCGCTGCGTCATCACCCTCTGCCCGGCCAGCAGATCCCCGATCACGCCGAGCGCGAGCAGCTGGATCGCCGCGATGAAGAGCACCGCGCCGAGGATCAGCGACTGGACGTGGCCGGAGCTGTCGCCGTTGAGGACCCAGTCGAGCAGGAAGGGCGTCCAGGCCGCGACCGCGAGGACCGCGACGAGGAGGCCGGCGGTGGCAAAGGCCCGCAGCGGCTCGTAGCGGGCGTAGATGCGGAGGATCGAGAGCGCGTTGCGCCGCACGTACGCGCCGGTCGACCCGAACAGGCGCGACTCGCGCGTCTGCGGGTTGGTGCCGATCTCCACCTGGTCGACCGCGACCAGCATCTTGCCCGCCTGGATCAGGCTCTCCAGCGTGTAGGTGAAGTTGTCGACCACGAGCAGCCCCAGGGCGGCCTCGCGGTTGTAGGCGCGGAAGCCCGAGGTGGTGTCGGCGATCGCGGTGCCGGCTAGCCGGCTGACGACCCAGCTGCCCAGCTTCTGCAGGGCTTTCTTGGAGCCCGAGAAGTGCTCGATCTGGGAGGTGCGGCGGTCGCCGACGACCATGTCGGCCTCGCCGGCGAGGATCGGCGCCACCAGCTTCGGGATGTCGGCGCCGCGGTACTGGTTGTCGGCGTCGGTGTTGACGACGACGTCGGCGCCGAGCTTGAGGCAGGCGTCGAGCCCGGCCTGGAATGCCGCCGCCAGGCCCTTGTTGTTGGTCAGGCGGACGATGTGCTCGGCCCCCTGCTCGCGGGCGACCTCGACCGTGCGGTCGGTCGAGCCGTCGTCGACGACCAGGAGCTCGACCTTCTCGATGCCCGGGATATCGCGTGGGATGTCGGCGATCGTTGCGGGGAGAGTTGCCTCCTCGTTGAGGCAGGGGATCTGGACAATTAGCTTCATTCGGCGGGCTCAGGGTATCCAGGGGCTCGGCTCCAACGTGGCTGGCGCGCGGGTCCTGTCGCGGGGTGAGGGGGCACTGCGGGCGGGCCACGGTCCGTCCTCGACCCCCCTCACCCCACGCCACCCACGCGAGAGACGGTGTGACGAGGCTCTCTGAGCCCTAACGCTGGGAGAGTAAGCTTGTGTTGATTGACTCGTCAATCGGTTCTATGAATTCCCAGCTCACAGGCACGGATCGAGGGCATCTCTCGAGGGCGCTCGAGCTTGCTGCGGGCGGGCGGGGGCGGGTCAGTCCCAATCCTCTTGTCGGAGCTGTTGTTGTTCGTGGCGGGGACGTGATTGGCGAGGGGTTTCATGCCGAGCTGGGGGGGTTGCATGCTGAGCGGGCGGCGCTGGAGGACTGTCGCAAGCGGGGGGAGGATCCGCGCGGGGCGACCATGTACGTGACTTTGGAGCCCTGCGCGCATACGGGGCGGCAGCCGCCTTGCGTGGAGGCGATCCTGGAGGCGGGGGTCTCCCGCGTCGTGATCGGGTCCGACGACCCGAGCGAGAAGGCTGCTGGGCGGGGGCCGGGCATCCTGCGCGACGGCGGGGTGGAGGTCGAGCTAGCCGCGGGCGAGGAGGCGACGGCGGCGCGGTTGCTCAACCAGCCGTTTCGCAAGCATGCGAGGACCGGGCTGCCGCTGGTGACCCTGAAGCTGGCGATGTCGCTCGACGGCCGAACGTCCACGCCCCCCGGCGACTCGCCCTGGATCTCCGGCGAGCGGTCCCGCGAGCTCGTCCACCGCTGGCGCGCCGAATCCGACGCGATCGCCGCCGGCATCGGCACCGTCCTTGCCGACGACCCCCTCCTCACCGCCCGCCCAACCCCTTCCGGTGCGCCTTTTCCCCCTATATCGGGGGAAAAGCGCACCGGAAGCGAGGTCCGGCAGCCGACTCGGGTGGTTTTCGACCGTCAGGCCCAGTTGCCGCTCGATTCGCAGCTGCTTCGGACACTCGACCAGTCGCCGGTCGTCGTGGTCGTCTCCCCCGAAGCCGACGCCTCCGCCCTCAGAGACGCGGGCGCCGAGATCATCGTCGCGACCGGCATCCGCCCGGTCCTCGCCGAGCTCGGCAATCGCAACGTCACCAGCCTCTTCCTCGAGGGCGGCCCGACCCTCGCTGCGGCTTTCGCCGAGGCCGGCGAGGTCGACGAGGCGCGCGTCTTCGTCGCCCCCGTCCTGCTCGCCGGCTCCAAGCGCACCGAGGTCGTGGACCCTGGAGCCGAGGACACCCTGATCCAGACCCGTTTCAAGGAGTGGTGATGTTCACCGGGCTGATCGAAGACGTCGGCAGCGTCGAGTCGGTCCAGGCCGGCGTGGATGGGGTGCGCCTGAAGATCTCCACGCCACTGGCCGCCGAAATCGCGACCGGAGACTCGGTCTCCGTCAACGGTGTCTGCCTCACCGCCACGAGCATCGACGCGAACGGCTTCGAGACCGAGGCGATGAACCAGACCTTGAGCGTCACCGCCCTCGGCGCGGTCGCAGCGGGGGACAAGGTCAACCTGGAGTTGGCGATGAAGGCTTCGGATCGGCTCGGCGGCCACATCGTGCAGGGGCACGCCGATGGAGTGGGGGAGGTGCTGTCGATCGAGGAGGACGGTTTTTCCCGGCGGTTGCGTGTCGGCCTTGGTCCGGAGCTCCTCCGCTACGTCGTCGCCAAGGGCTCGATCGCGCTCAACGGCGTCAGCCTCACGGTCGCGACGCTGGGCGACTCCTGGGCCGAGGTCTCCCTCATCCCCGAGACCCTGGAGCGCACGAACCTTGGAACGCTCGCCCCCGGCGAGAGGCTGAACGTCGAGTGCGACGTGGTGGCGAAGTACGTGGAGCGATTGATGACACCATTCCCTGGAGAGGAGCCATGAACGCGGAGCGAGCAAACGTGCATATCTGGTTCTTCGTGCAGCGAGCGAAGCGTGAGGAGGGTTTGTGAGCCAGATGACAGAGCCGCAGGAGACAGAGCAGAGGGATCGGGACGCCGAGAGCCCGTTCTCGACCATCGAGGAGGCGATCGAGGAGATCCGCGCCGGCCGCATGGTGGTCGTCTGCGACGGCGAGGACCGCGAGAACGAGGGCGACCTGGTGATGGCGGCGCAGTTCGCCACGCCGGAGGCGGTCAACTTCATGGCCAAGGAGGCGCGGGGCCTGATCTGCCTGGCGCTGACCGCGGAGCGCTGCGAGAAGCTCGGCCTCAACCTGATGGCGGCCAAGAACGAGGCTCCCCTGCAGACCGCCTTCACGGTCACGATCGAGGCCGCGGGCGGCGTCAGCACCGGCATCTCCGCCCACGACCGCGCCCACACGATCCAGGTCGCGATCGACCCCAACTCCGGGCCTCGCGACATCGTCGTCCCGGGTCACATGTTCCCCCTGCGGGCCAAGGACGGCGGCGTGCTGGAGCGCACCGGGCACACCGAGGCCAGCGTCGACCTCGCCCGCCTCGCCGGCCTGATACCCGCCGGGGTGATCTGCGAGGTGATGAACGACGACGGCACGATGGCCCGCGTCCCCGACCTCGGCCCCTACTGCGAGCGCCACGGCCTGAAGATGGTCACCGTCGCCGACCTGATCGCCTACCGCCGCCGCACCGAGAAGCTGGTGGAACGGGTCGTCGACACCGCCCTGCCGACCGAGTTCGGCGACTTCACCGCGGTCGGCTACCGCTCCCTGGTCGACGACAAGCACCACGTGGCGATGGTCAAGGGCGACGTCGACGGCGCCGAGGACGTGCTCGTCCGCGTCCACAGCGAGTGCCTCACCGGCGACGTCTTCCACAGCATGCGCTGCGACTGCGGCGAGCAGCTGGTCGCGGCGCTGACCCAGATCGAGAAGGAGGGGCGCGGCGTCCTGCTCTACCTCTCCCAGGAGGGCCGTGGGATCGGCCTGCTCAACAAGCTCAAGGCCTACAAGCTGCAGGAGGAGGGCGCCGACACGGTCGAGGCAAACCTCAAGCTCGGCCTGCCCGCCGACCTGCGCGACTACGGGATCGGCGCCCAGATCCTCGGCGACCTCGGCCTGACCAGCATCCGCATCCTCACCAACAACCCGAAGAAGATCGTCGGCCTCGAGGGCTATGGCCTCTCGGTCACCGAGCAGGTGCCGATCGAGTCCTCGCCCAATGCCCACAACGAGGCCTACCTGCGGGCCAAGCGCGACAAGATGGGCCACTCGTTGCACCACCAGGGCCTCGCCCTCGACGAGGAGATGATCCACGACGAGGACGAGCGCGACGCCGCCGGGGAAGACAGGCGGGCGGATGGCTGAGTCCGGGGCCTTCCTCGAGGCCTTCGGCGAGGAGGAGCGGGAGGCGCTTGCCGAGCGCAAGTTCGCCGTCTGCGTCGGTCGCTTCTACGAGGACCTCGCCGAACGGCTGCTGAGCGGCGCCCGCGAAGGCTTCGAGATGGCGGGCGTGCCGGCCTCCTCTGTCAGCGAGGTCTCGGTCCCCGGCGCCTACGAGCTGCCCTTCGCGGCCAAGCTCCACGCCACCACCGAGCGCTTCGCCGGCATCGCCTGCCTCGGCGTGGTGATCCGCGGCGAGACCGACCACTACGACTTCGTCTGCGCCGAGGCCGCCCGCGGCATCCAGGACGTGCAGCTGGCCACAGGCGTCCCCTGCGCCTTCGGCGTGATCACCTGCGACACGATGGAGCAGGCCCTCGCCCGCGCCGGTGGCGGCAAGCGCGACCAGGGCCGCAACGCCGCCCTCACAGTCGCCCGCATGGCCCTGCTGAAACAAGAGGTCAACCCGTACCGCTGGCAGGTGCGGGACGGCTAGACAGCGGATAGCAGCGAGACGGGATATCTGCGCAGCAATCGGTCGACCGTGACGATGGTGAGCCCCTCCGCCTGCGCTTGCGCGACGAGCATTCGGTCAAACGGGTCGCGATGGTGGTGCGGCAGTGACTCGGTCATCCGAGCATGGGAAAGCGTGATCGGAAGCAGCATGAAGCGCCTTCGCGCAAGCTGCTCCTCCAAGTCCTCCGGCGGGTCCATGCGCCCCCGTGCCTTGGCGATGGACATCTCCCATGGGCTGACGATGCTGACGTAGACCTCGCTGTCTTCCGCCTCGATTGCTTCGGTTGCGCGTGCGGACATCTGACCTGGATCGATAAGCGTCCAAAGGAGCGCATGGGTGTCGAGCAGCAGCTTCAATCGCCCGTCCACAAGTTGTCGCCACTGGGAAAGATCTCGCCTTCTTCGATCGCCTCGTTGATCTCGTCCCTTACAGCCCGCATCTCCGCCACGCTCGGCACCTGCATCTTCCCCTCCCAGCCGCCGAGCTTGCGCTTGCCGGTCTTCGCGTGGAGCACCGGCACCAGCTTCGCCGCCGGCTTGCCAGCCCGCGTGATGACGATCTGCTCACCGCCCTCGACACGGGCGACCAGCTTCGAGAGATGAGTCTTGGCCTCGTGCA
Source organism: uncultured Actinomycetes bacterium (assembly GCA_946482365.1). Next base: position 40,747 of record CAMLQY010000012.1, on the reverse strand, counting down.
TGTTCACGCTGTCCAAGTCCTCGGGGCTCATTTCTCTCCCCCTTTCAGAGAGCGATGCTGAATTCAATTCAGCATTAGTCCACTTAGCTAACTCGCGATCAATGTACCATGCGCGCCCGATGGCCAAGGTTTGCCACAGCTGCGGCAAGGGACCTGCGTTCGGCCAGTCCCGCAGCCACTCGATGGTCGCCACCAAGCGGCGCTTCGACCCGAACCTGCAGAAAGTGCGGATCCAGGAGAACGGCCGCAAGCTGCGCGCCTACGTCTGCACGCGGTGCCTCAAGGCAAACAAGGTCGTCAAGGCCGCGTAGCTCGCGGACCCCTGAAGGTGGGGAGCCCGGTGGGTCTCTGGGTGAATTGATGTCGCACGCGCCTGCGGCGCTTAGCGACAATCAGTGAGCGCGGCTACGCCGCGCCTAGAATCACGAGTGCAGCGGCCGCTTCGCGACATTCACCCAGAGACCCACCGGGCTCCCTCTCGACAGTCGTCCAGGGCGACGCAACGGGTGACGAAAGCTTCCCCAAAGATGCCCCGCGCGGCTGGACTCTTCGCTTGAAGCTGTTGTGCTTCGGGCCGGTCGACCTTGCCGTGGGGATATCTGGCTGGTTCGGGCTGCTTTCCTGAGAGCTGATGCGGGTTCGGAAGGGATGCCGGTGCCCCTCCCCAAAACACTCAAGCGCGGCTCCTGCCGCGCGTTTTGGGGAGGGGCACCGGCATCCCTCCATACCTCGTGATCCTGCGTCAGTCCGCTGGCGTGACGACGGGATGCTCGCCCGTTGGCGCCGGGTCGCCCTCGGCTGGCTCCACGTGCAGCCGGGGCAGGATCCGGTCCAGCCAGCCGGGCAGCCACCAGGCGCGCTCGCCGAAGAGCTGCATGATCGCCGGGACGAGGACCGAGCGGATGATCACGGCGTCGATGAAGACGGCGGCGGCGAGGCCGAGGCCGAAGAGTTTGATGATGCGGTCTTCTCCGATCATGAAGGAGAGGAAGACGGTGACCATGATCGCCGCCGCCGCGGTGATCACGCGACCGGTGAGGGCGAGGCCGCGGGTGACGGCGAGGGTGGCGTCGTGGTCGCGCTCCCACTCCTCGTGGATGCGCGACATCAGGAAGACCTCGTAGTCCATCGAGAGCCCGAAGATGATCGCGAAGAGGAAGATCGGGAAGAAGGAGATGATCGGCCCGGTGCCGTCGACGCCGATCAGGCTCGCTCCCCAGCCCCACTGGAAAACGGCGACGATCAGGCCGAAGGCGGCGCCGATCGAGAGCAGGTTCATCACGATCGCCTTCAGCGGCACCAGCACCGAGCGGAAGACGGCCATCAGCAGCAGCGCCGAGAGCAGCACGACGACGCCGATGAAGAGCGGCAGCTTGTCGGCGATCGCGGTGCCGAAGTCCTCGAAGATCGCGGTGATGCCGCCGACGTGCACCTGGGCGCCGGTCCGCTGCTCCACGGGCGGGATCAGCTCGTCGCGGATGCGGTCGAGCAGCTCGGTCGTCTGCTCGCTCTGCGGCGAGGTCGTCGGGTAGACCTGGAAGACGCCGGTGTCCTCGGCCGGGTTGAGCATCACCTCGGTCGTCTCGGCGACCCCTTCGTCGCCGGCCAGCGTGCTGCGCAGCTCGGTGAGCGCCGCGTCTTCGCCCTTGCCGGGCAGCGCCGCGACGATCGAGAAGGGGCCGTTGAAGCCCGGCCCGAAGCCTTCGGCGAGCAGGTCGTAGGCCTCGCGCGTCGTCGTCCCGGCCGGGTCGGTGCCGGCGTCGTTGGAGCCGAGGCGCAGCGAGAGGGTGGGGATGCAGAGGATCAGCAGCAGGCCGCCGGAGAGCAGCGCTGAGGCCACCGGCCGGCGCTGGATCTCGCGGCTCCAGCGGAACCAGCGCGTGTTTTCGGCGGTGGAGGGCGCGCGCTTCAGGCCCGGAATGCGCAGCTTGTCGACCCGGCGCCCGGCGATCGTCAGCAGCGCCGGCAGCAGGGTCAGCGCCGCGATCATCGTCATCAGCACGGCGAGGGCCGCCGACATCGCCACGCCGTAGAGGAAGGAGAGGCCGAGCAGGAGCATCCCCATCAGGGCGATGATCACCGTGACCCCGGCGAAGAGGACGGCGCGGCCGGCGGTGTCGACCGCGGCGATCGCCGCGTCGCGGGACTCCATCCCCTCGTCGAGGCCGTTGCGGAAGCGGGTGAGGATGAAGAGGGCGTAGTCGATGCCGACGCCAAGACCGATCATCGCCGCCAGCTGCGGGGCGAACTCCGCCGTGTCGAAGACGTGGGTGCCGAGCGTCACCAGGCTGAGCCCGACGCCGAGGGCGAACAGAGCTGTGACGAGGGGGAGCCCCATCGCCACGACCGAGCCGAAGGTGAGCAGCAGGATGACGACCGCGGCCAGCAGGCCGACCATGAAGGAGGCGTCGCCTTCTTCTTCGGCCCGCGCTTCCTCGACCGGCTGGCCGCCGAGGTCGACCTGAAGGCCCTCGCCGCTGGCCGCCTCCGCCTCGTCGATCAGCTTCGCCGTGTCCTCTTTTTCGATCTCGTCGCTGAAGGTGTCGTACTGGACGGTCGCGTAGGCGATCTTGCCGTCCTCGCCGATCGCTGCCGCGCCGCCGCCTGCGTATGGGCTGGCGACTTCGCTGACGTGGGGAAGGTCTTCCGCTTCGGCGAAGAGCTTCCGCATGGTCCTGCGCACCGCCGGCGACTCGATGCCGCCTTCGGCCTTGAAGACGATCGTCGTCGTGTCGCCCGACTGCGCCGGGAACCTGTTTTCGAGCAGGTCGAAGGCGTCGGTCGAGTCGGAGGAGGGCAGCTTGAAGTCTTCGCTGAAATCGGAGCCGACCGAGCCGGCGACCATGCCGACCCCGATCAGGGCGACGATCCAGCCGAGGATGACGGTCTTTCGGTGCCCGGTGCACCAGGTGGCGAAGCGTCTCATCGAGCGCCGCACCGTAGCGAACTCGACGGCCGGGCTCCGAGCCTGCCCATCCGCACCCTGCGGTTAGATTTCGAATCGATGCCCGACCCCTCGATCGAGCGCTTCCGGCGCGTCATCAGCTCCGCCTACGCGCATCTCGAGGAGCGCCGCCAGGAGGTCAACGACCTCAACGTCTTCCCCGTCGCCGACGGCGACACCGGCGACAACATGGCGATGACGATGCGGGCCGTGATGGAGGAGCTCGACCGGCTCGACGGGCTGGAGGTCGACGAGGTCGGCCGCACCCGCCTCGTCCAGGCCCTGGCCCGGGCTGCGCTGATGGGCGCGCGCGGCAACTCCGGCGTCATCCTCAGCCAGATCGTGCGCGGCGCCGCCGAGGAGCTGGCGAGCCGTCCCGGCGAGCTGATCGACCCGGTCCTGATCGCCTCCGCCTTCGCCAGCGCCGCCGATGCCGCCTACGACTCGGTGCGCGAGCCGGCCGAGGGGACGATGCTGACGGTGTTCCGCGAGATGGCGCACTCGACCGCCCGCCAGCTCTCCCGCCTGGAGTCCGACAGGCAGCGCCTCGACCGCGGCGTCAGCGACGAGCAGCAGGACGCGGTCCTCGCCGAAGTCCTGGAGCGGGCGATGGCCGACGGCCAGCGCGCCGTCGAGCGGACCCCGGAGCAGCTCGACGTGCTGCGCGAGTCCGGGGTCGTCGACGCCGGCGGCTACGGCTTGGTCCTGATCCTCGCCGGCGTGGTCGCCGGCCTGCGCGGCGACGCCGCCGCGGCGCCGGAGGTCTCCCACCAGGAGGCGCCGCGGCTGAGCCGGCCCCACCACGAGGACAGCCGCTTCCGCTATTGCACCAACTTCATCGTCTCGGGGGAGGGCCTGAGCAGCCGCCAGTTCCTCCCCCGGCTGGAGGGCCTGGGCGACTCGGTGCTCGTCGTCGGCGACGAGGCGACGCTCAAGGTCCACGTCCACACCGACGAGCCCGAGGCCGCCGTCGCGCTCTTCGAGGGCGCCGGCGCGGTGACCAATCTCGACGTCGCCGACATGCGCGAGCAGATAGCCGAGCGGCGAGCGCGGCTGGAGGGGGGGCGGACCGGCGCGCTCGCGGTCGCGGCCGGCGACGGGCTCGAGCGCCTCTTCGCCGAGCTCGGCGCCCACGTCGTCCCCGGCGGCGAGACGCTCAACCCGTCGACCTACGAGCTGCTGGCCGGCATCCACGAGGTCCCGGCCGAGGAGGTGCTCGTCTTCCCCAGCTCCTCGAACGTGGTGATGGCGGCGGAGGAGGCGTGCAAGCTCTCCGAGAAGCCGGCTCGCGTCGTCCCGGCGACCTCCCTGCAGAAGAGCCTGCTGACACTGGTCGAGCTCGACCCGGAGGCGACGGTCGCGGACAACGCGGAGCGCTTGGAGGAGGCGCTCGGCACGATTGCCGACGGAGGCGTCGCCCCGGCCGCCCGCGACGATGCCCAGGGCCGCTTCCGCAAAGGCGACGCCGTCGGCTTCGTCGAGGGAGAGATCGTCGCCTGGGGCGGCGCCGGGACCACTTTCGCGGCCACGGTGGACAAGCTGGCTGAGGGCGCCGAGATCGTCACCGTGATCGCCGGAGAGGGAGCCCCGATCTCGCTCGACGACCTCGACCCGCACGTGCCCGACGGCGTCGAGATCGAGACCCACGAAGGCGGCCAGCCGAGCTGGTGGTGGCTGCTCGCCGCCCAGTAGTGCGCGCGTTCGCTGAGGCTTCTGAGCTAACGGATGCCCAGCTCCGCAGCGCCCCGGTGCATTGGCCGAGACCCGGAGCGCTCGACGTTTCGCTCCAAGCTCTGGAGGGCGTCGGTCCGAAGACCGCAGAAGCTGCCGCGCAGGCCGGGATCGGGACCGTCGGCGACCTCCTGCTGCGTTTTCCGCACAGGCATCGCGACCTGACCGTCGTGCCGGTGGCGAGTTTGGAGCAAGGGCAAAAGGCGACGATCTCCGTCGAGGTCTTGGGCAGCGCTTCTCGCCCGTTCCGGCGCCGTGGGCTGACTTTCGTCGGCGTCAAAGTCGGCGACGAAAGCGGAACCATTCGCGCCACCTGGTTCAACCAGCCATGGGTTGCCCAGAAGCTCACACTGGGCACTCAGCTTTTGCTCACCGGCTCGGTGGGCAAACGGGGCTTCACGGTCTCCGAATACGAGTTCACCGGCGGCGCTGGCCCGCGGGTCCTGTCGGAGGGTGAGGGGGGCACTGCGGGCGGGCCACGGTCCGTCCTCGACCCCCCTCACCCTCCGCCACCCGCGGGAGAGGCGGGGCTCGTGCCCGTTCATCCACTGGCCGAGGGGTTGCGGGCGAAGCAGGTGCGGGAGTGGTTGGAGCAGGGGATGCGATGGGTGGGGAACTTGCTGGAGCCGTTGCCGGCTGAGTTGAGGGCGCGGCGTGGATTGGCTGGTGTTGCCGACGCGGTGGAGGCGGTGCATTTTCCCGGGACGACCGAGGACGTGGAGAAGGCCCGCGAGCGGCTTAGGTTCGAAGAGCTGTTTTTGTACCAGGCGATCTTGGCGACGCGGAAGCGGTCGCACCGCACTGCGAGACCGGCGCCGAAGCTGGGGAAGCCCGGGGAGCAGGTCGGGCGCTGGATCGAGTCTCTGCCGTTCGAGCCGACAAAGGACCAGCTGAAGGCGTTCGACGAGATCGACGGGGACCTCGACTCCGGCGAGCCGATGCAGCGGCTGCTGATGGGGGAGGTGGGGTCGGGGAAGACCGTGGTGGCGGTGTACTCGATGCTGCGGGCGCTGGAAGCCGGGTTCCAGGCGGTGCTGATGGCGCCGACCGAGACCTTGGCCGAGCAGCACGCGGCGACGCTGGGGAAGCTGCTGGCGGAAGAGGCGACGCCGTTTGCGCTGCTGACCGGGTCGACCACGGCGGCGAGGCGCAGGGAAGCGCTGGACCGGCTGGCGACCGGGGAGCTCGGGCTGATCGTCGGCACCCACGCGCTGATCGAGCCGACGGTGGGGTTCGCCCGGCTCGGGGTCTGCGTCGTCGACGAGCAGCACCGGTTCGGGGTGCAGCAGCGCAAGGCGCTGGACTCCAAGGGCGTGGAGGGGATGGCGCCGCACGTCCTGCACATGACGGCGACGCCGATCCCGCGGACGCTGTCGCTCACCGCATACGGCGACCTGGACACGACCGCGCTGCACGAGCTGCCGTCCGGCCGCAAGCCGGTGGCGACGCGGATCGTCGAGGAGGGCGATCGCGCCGGGGCCTACGAGTTCGTCCGCGGGCAGCTGCGCGAGGGCCGGCAGGCCTACGTCGTCTGCCCCCTGGTCGAGGAGTCCGAGAAATTGCAGGGGCGCGCGGCGGAGGTCGAGGCCGAGCGACTCGCCTCCGGCGAGCTGCGCGACTTCAGGGTCGGCGTGATCCACGGCCAGATGCGCTCGGCCGACAAGGCCGCGGCGATGGAGGCTTTCGCCGCCGGCGAGACCGACGTCCTCGTCGCCACCACGGTGATCGAGGTCGGGATCGACGTCGCCAACGCGACCGTGATCGTGATCGAGGGCGCCGAGCGCTTCGGCGTCTCCCAGCTGCACCAGCTGCGCGGCCGGGTCGGCCGTGGCGAGCACGAGTCGATCTGTCTCCTCTTTCCCGAAGAGGCGGGCGAGATGGCACGCCGTCGCCTGAAGGCGGTCGAGCGCGAGCGCGACGGCTTCAAGCTCGCCGAGGTCGACCTCCAGCTGCGCGGCGAGGGCGAGGTGCTGGGGACGCGCCAGAGCGGCCTGCCGCGCTTTGCCGTCGCCGAGCTGCCCGAGGACGGCGAGGTCCTCGTCGCCGCCCGCAGCGAGGTGCTCGCCCTGATGCACCGCCACGGCTCCCTCGACGCCCCCGAGCTCGGTCCCCTGCTCGAGGCCGCCCGCCGCCGCTTCGGCGCCGGCGCCGCCGACCCGATACCACTCTGACCATGAGAGTTATCGCCGGAGAGCTCGGGGGGCAGCGGCTGGTCGCCCCGCGCGGCTGGAAGGTGCGGCCGACCTCCGACCGGGCGCGGGAGGCGATCTTCTCCGTCCTCGGTGGCCTGGTCGAGGGTGCGACCGTCCTCGACCTCTACTGCGGCACGGGCGCCCTGGCGATCGAGGCGCTCTCGCGGGGCGCCGCACGCGCCACCATGGTCGACCGCGACACCCGAGCCGCGCTCGGCAACGTCGAGCGGCTCGGTCTTGCCGCCCGGGTCGAGCTCGTCCGCGCCGACGTCTCGCGTTGGCTGGCCGGCCGAGCAGAGGAGGGGGAGGCCCCTCGCTTCGACCTCGTCTTCGTCGACGCCCCCTATAGACTCGCCGACCGCGTGGGGCAGGAACTGGACAGCCATCTGCCGCGCCTCCTCCAAGCGGGCGGGCGGGCGATAGTCGAGAGCGGCGCGCGGCGTCCGCTGCGCATCGACTCGCTGCCGCGCCTGCGCCAGCGCCGTTACGGCGCCGCCGACGTCTCGATCTACGGAGAGGGTGGCTGATGGCCCAGCGCGACGGCACGGTGGTCTGCCCCGGCAGCTATGACCCGGTGACCAACGGCCACCTCGACATCATCACCCGCAGCGCCTCGGCCTTCGAGCGCGTCGTCGTCGGGGTCGTCAACAACCCGATCCGCAAGGAGAAGACGCTCTTCACCGCCGAGGAGCGCCAGGCCTTCATCGAAGAGGCCACGGCGTCCCTCCCCAACGTCGAGGTGCGGATCTTCTCCAACCTGTTGGTCGAGTTCGCGCGCGAAATGGAGGCCAAGGCGATCGTCAAGGGCCTGCGCGCGATCTCCGACTTCGAGTACGAGTTCGAGATGGCACAGCTCAACCGCAAGCTCGACCCCGGGATCGAGAGCATCTACATGATCGCCTCGCCTCAGTACAGCTTCCTCTCCTCCACCGGCGTCAAGGAAATGGCGACCTTCGGAGGCGACGTCTCCGACCTCGTCCCGGGCCCCGTCGCGGGCGCGATGGCACAGCGCCTGGGCGACAGGTAGGCTTTCCCGCGTTGGGGGGTGTTGGGCGAGAGCTTGCAAAAAGCCGAGGAAATAACCGCTTCTTCACCGAAGTTGCCGCTTACACGTAGGCTTACGACCTGCTGATGGACGTTCTCGTTCTCATAGACAAGCTCGACGATGTCGTGCACAACGCCCGGCCCGTGCCCCTCACGGACCAGGTGCGCGTCGACCGTGAGGAGATCTACGACCTGCTCGATCAGATGCGGGCGACGATTCCCGAGGAGATCAAGCAGGCGCGCTGGATCGTCAAGGAGCGGCAGGAGATGTTGGCCGAGGCCAAGCGAGAGGCCGAGCGCATCGTGCGCGAGGCCCGCGAGCAGCAGGCCCGCCTGATCTCCGACGAGGAGGTCACCAAGCAGGCCGAGCGGGCCGCCGACGAGATCGTCGAGGACGCCCGCACGCGCGAGCGCGAGATCCGGCTTGGCGCCGAGGACTACGCCGACGAGATCCTCAACACGCTCGAGGTCAACCTGCAGAAGTTCCTCGCCGCCGTGCAGCGGGGGCGGGACCGCTTGGCTGGGCGCGATGAGGAGCCCGTAGCCGAGCTCGACGAGCAGGCTTAGTCGTCCAGCTTTAGCTCTTGGAGCTTGGCCCAGCGAGGGTCGGGGGCTTGCTCGTGCCTGTGGTCTTCGGGGTCGACGTCGTTCAGCGACTCGCCGCAGACCGGGCAGAGGCCGGCGCACTCTTCGCGGCAGAGGAACTGGGTGGGGATGGCGAGGACGGCGGCGTCGTGGGCCCAGCGGCCCAGGTCGAGCTCGTCGTCCTCTACGTAAGGGCTGCGCAGCTCCTCGTCATCGGTGTCTTCGTGGGCGACCTCGCGCGCGTCGACCTCGATCTCCATCGCCGCATCTCCCAGGCAGCGCATGCAGGGGCCCTCGATCCGCAGCGGGAACCGGAGGCGGAAGGCGTAGCCGCCGCTGGGGCGGGAGACCTCGAGCCGCACCGGGACCGATTCCGGCGCGACGGCGTAGGTCTGGCCGCCGAGCTCCAGCGGCTCAAGGCGCACCGGCAGCTCGACCCGACGACCCTCGCCGTGGGATAGGGACAGCCGTGCGAGGTCGATGATCGTCGTCGCTTGCGCCATGGGCTCTCCTCCGCTTCCGTTGGGGCTTAGAGTCTGCCTCGGTGACTTCGTCGTTTCCGGTGCATATACACGGCTAACGACGAAGTCAGCGTTCCGACGAGATTACGGAATGGGCGAATTCGACTGGACACCCGAGGTCTACCTGGAGCGGATCCGCTCGCAGGTGCCGCGCTACGACGAGCTGCAGGAACAGGCGATCGCGGCGATCCCGTTCCCGCCCGAGCGGGTGCTCGAGCTCGGGATGGGCACGGGAGAGACGACCCGCCGCCTGATCGAGGCCCACCCCGACGCCTGGGTCGTCGGCCTCGACTCCAGTCCCGACATGGTCTTCCGCGCCCGCCAGACCTACGACGACGTCCAGCTCGCCCGCATGGAGGACCCATTGCCCGACGGCCCCTGGGACCTCGTCATCTCCGTCCTCTCGACCGGCGACCTCACCGACGACCAGCTAGAAGCCCTCTGCCGCCGGGTAAAAGAGCACTCCCGCGCCCTCGTAATAGGCGACGCCTTCGAGGAGGAGAAGCTCAAGAAGCTCCAGGCCTGGTCGGGTGGGGAGGTCACCTGGGAGGCTGATGGTCTCTTCGTGGTCAGAGCGGTTTACGAGTAGCGCTTCTCGCGCGGGTGGCGTGGGGTGAGGGGGGTCGAGGACGGACCGTGGCCCGCCCGCAGTGCCCCCCTCACCCCGCGACAGGACCCGCGCGCCAACCCGCTACCATGCCCCGCTCATGGCAGTCCCGAAGAAGAGAACCTCGAGCACCCGCCGCGACAAGCGCCGCGCCAACCACAAGGCCGGCAAGGCCCCGCTCAGCCGCTGCCCCCGCTGCCACAGCCCGCGGCTGCCGCATCGCGTCTGTCCCACCTGTGGGACTTACGCGGGGCGTGAGGTGATCAAGCACCCGATCGCCGAGCCCTCGGCGACGCCCACCGACTCGGAGTAGCGCTCTTGGGGCGCGGTGTGACCGTGGCCCTCGACGGCTTCGGGGCCGAGCAGGGCTTCGGCGTGCTCGCCGAGGGCGCGCGCCTGGCCGCCGCCGACGGCATCCGGCTGCGGGTCTTCGGCCCACCCGGGGAGCTCCGGCTCGACGGCGTCGAGGGTGTCGAGGTCGTCCCGACCTCGGAATGGGTCGGCAACGAGGACCCCGTCGCCGCGGTTCGCGCCAAGAAGGAGGCCTCGGTCGTGCGCGCGGTCGCCGACGTCGCCGAGGGCCGGGCCGAGGCGATGGCCAGCCCCGGCTCCACCGGCGCGACCATGGCGGCAGCAACCTTCGGCCTGCGGCGGCTGAAGGGCGTGCAGCGGCCGGCGCTCGCCGTGCGGCTCCCTGTCCCCGGCAAGCCGGTGCTCTTCCTCGACGTCGGCGCCAACGTCGAGGTGCGCGCCCAGCACCTGGTCCAGTTCGCTTTCCTCGGCGCCGCCTTCAGCGAGGCCGTGCTCGGCGTCGAGAGCCCGCGCGTCGGCCTGCTCTCGGTCGGCGAGGAGGCCGGCAAGGGCCGCGAGGAGGTCGCCGAGGCCAACCGGATCCTCACCGGAGTCGAGGGCATCCGCTTCGCCGGCAACGTCGAGGGGCGCGACCTCCCGACCGGGGGGGCGGACGTCGTCGTCACCGACGGCTTCACCGGCAACGTCTCGCTGAAGCTGATGGAGGGGACGGCGAAGACCGTCACTGCGGCGATCCGCGACGCGGCTCGCTCCAACCCCCTCGCCGCGCTGGGGGGGCTGCTGATGCGCCCGGCTCTCGGCGGCCTGCGCCGTGAGCTGCACCCCGACACCACCGGCGGCGCGATCCTGCTCGGGCTGAGGGGGGTCGCCGTGGTCGGCCACGGCAGCTCGGGGGCCGAGGGAATCGCCAACGCGGTCCGGCTCGCGGCCCGCTGCGTCGAGGTTGACGCGGTCGGCCGCACCGCGGCGCTGCTGCGCGAGGGCGGCGGCGGCCGGGGCGCGCTCGCCGGCGAGCGCGATGCCGAGGGCGACGCGTGATAGGAAGGTGTAGATGACCCGGGAGGAAGTCCTCACCCTGGTGCGCGAGCACCTCGCCGAGGAGCTCGAAGTCGACGCCGCCGGGATTGCCGAGGGGACCCGCTTCAAGGAGGACCTCGACGCCGATTCGCTCGACCTCTACGAGCTGGTGATGGAGCTCGAGGACACCTACGGGATCTCCGTTTCCGAGGAGCAGGCGGCCAGGATCGCCACGGTCGGCGACGCGGTCGAGTTCGTGCTCGAGCACGCGCCGGCGTGAGTACGCTCGCGGAACTGATCCACGACCTGCCTGGGGACCTGCGCCGTCAGGCGCTGACCCACTCCTCCTGGACCCTGGAGCGGAGCGAGTCCTACGAGCGCCTCGCCTACCTCGGCGACAGCGTGCTCGCCCTCGCCGTCGCCCGCGACCTGGTCGAGCGCTTCCCGGGGGAGGACGCGGGGGAACTGACCAAGATCCACAACCAGGCGGTGAGCGGCGTCTCCTGCGCCGAGGTGGGCCGCGAGCTGGGCGTTCCCGAGCTGCTGCGCGAGGTGGAGCCCGAGGAGCTTCAGGTGGGGATCCCCGCCGAGGTCCTGCTCAGCGGCGAGAGGCCGCTGCCCGAGGCGACCGAGGCGCTGATCGGGGCCTGCTTCCTCGCCTTCGGCTTCGGGCCGGTCGCCGACGCGGTCGCGGCCGCCTTCGAGCCGCGGATCGAGCACGCGGCGGAGCACAGGATCGACTTCAAGTCCGCCCTGCAGGAGCTGCTCGCCCGCCGGCGCGCGAACGTAAGCTACGAGGTGACCGGCGAATCCGGCCCACCGCACCGCCGCAAGTTCGAGGTCGCGGCGGTGGTCGACTCCGAGCGGGTCGGCGAAGGGGTCGGCCGGAGCAAGAAGGTGGCCGAGCAGGCCGCGGCCGAGCAGGCGCTGAAGCGCCTCGGCGGTTGAGGGTGGGCATCGCGTCCGACCGAGAAGAGAGCCTTAGGGCTCCGGGGACGAGGGACCAGGGCACATGTATCTGAGATCGATAGAGATGAAGGGGTTCAAGTCGTTCCCCGAGCGGGCGAAGCTCGAGTTCTCCCCTGGCGTCAGCGTGATCGTCGGCCCCAACGGCTCGGGCAAGTCGAACATCACCGACGCCGTGCTGTGGGCGCTCGGCGAGCAGAGCCCGGGCGCAATCCGCGGCGCCTCGATGCAGGACGTGATCTCCGCCGGCGGCAAGGGGGTCGGCCAGCGCCGCATGGCGGAAGTCGAGGTCACGATCGATAACTCCGAGGGGCGCGCCGCGACCGAGCTCTCCGAGATCGCGATCAAGCGGACGCTGGACCGCTCGGGCGACGGTGGCTACCGCCTCAACGGCGCCCGCTGCCGCCTCGTCGACGTCACCGAGGTGCTCTCCGACGCCAACCTCGGTCGCGAGATGCACTCGGTGATCAGCCAGGGCCGGGTCGAGTCGATCGTCCACTCCAAGCCGCGCGAGCGGCGCCTGCTGATCGAGGAGGCGGCCGGCCTCGGTAAGCACCGCAAGCGCCGCCGCCGGGCCGAGCTGAAGCTGCGCGCCGCGCGCGACAACCTCGACCGGGCGCTCGACCTCGAGCGCGAGGCACGGGCGCGCCTGCGGCCGCTGAAGCGCCAGGCGCAGGCGGCGGAGCTCGGGGCCCGGATCGAGCGCGAGGAGCTGGGCCTGCGCGGCCGGCTCGTCGCCGAGGAGCTTCGCTTCGGCGCCGACCGCGCCGCCGCCGCCGAAAAGGCGGCACAGGAGGCTCGGGCGCAGCGGGCGAAGCTGGAGGCGCAGCTGACCGAGGTGAGCGGCAAGCGGCGGGCGGCCGAGGAGCGCTTCGCCGCCCGCGACCGCGAGCGCACCCAGGCCTGGGGGGTGCTGACCAAGCTGCGCGGCGAGCAGCAGCGGGTCGCCGTGCGCGCCGCGAGCCTGGCGGGCCGCGAGGGCGAGCTCGCAGCGGGGCTGGAGGCCCTGCGGACCGAGCTCGGCCCCCTGACCCTCGACGTCGGCGACGGCGCCGCACCGGGCGAGCGCGCGCGCAAGCTCGAGGAGGAGCTGGGGGAGATCGAGGCCGGTCTCTCGGCCGCTGGCGAGGGGCTGCAGCGGGCCCGCTCCGCCGAGGCGGGCGAGAGCGCCCGCGAGGCGGCCCTCGGTGCGGTTCGCAACGGTGCCGAGCGCGCTTCGCGCCACGCCCGGCGGGCGGAGGGCCTGCTCGGTGAGCGCCACCGCGAGCAGCTGCGCAAGCGGCTCGCGGTGGGCGAGGAGCTGCTCGAGGACGTTCGCGCCGCGGCCGCCGCCGCGACCGCCGCGGAGACCGCGATCCGCGCCCGGGTCGAGCGGATCGAGCAGCGGGTCGTCGGCGGCGAGGACGACGGCGACGAGATCGCCGAGGAGATGCGCGCCTGCTCCCAGCGCGAGTACGAGCTGCAGGCCGAGATGAGCGCCGCCTCCGACCGCCTCACCGAGGTCGAGGTCGAGGCGGCGCACCTCGGCGACCGGCGTGCTGAGGCGGCGAAGGAGCTGGCCTCGATCGCCGAGCGGCTGGGCGAGGAGGTCGAGGCCGCGGAGCAGGCCCTGAGCGAGGAGGAGAGGGCGGACATCGACCGCCGGCTCGAGCGCCTGGAGCGCCGCCGCGCCCAGATCGGGCCGGTCAACCCGCTGGCCGAGCGCGAGTACGAGGAGGCGCGCGAGCACGTCGAGTCGCTGCAGGCCCAGCGCGAGGACACCGAGCGCGGGATGCGCGAGCTGGAGACGCTGATCCGCGACATCGACCGTGAGATAGAGCGCGCCTTCGAGCAGACCTTCGAGGCGACGGCGAAGAACTTCGAGGAGATGGTCGAGCACCTCTTCCCCGGCGGTCGCGGCGCCCTGCGCCGGGTCAGCCTGCGCCCGGTGCGCGATGCCGCGGCGGACGAGGAGGCGCCGGAATCGGAGGGTGGGGAAGAGGACGAGGCAGAGGAAGAACGTGACGAGCTCGGCGTCGAGATCGAGGTCACCCCCGCCGGCAAGTCGACCCGCAAGCTCTCGCTGCTCTCAGGCGGCGAGAAGTCGCTGGTCGCGATCGCCTTCGTCTTCGCCGTCTTCCTCGCCCGTCCCTGCCCCTTCTACATCCTCGACGAGGTCGAGGCGGCGCTCGACGACGCCAACATCGACCGCTTCCTGCAGCTGATCCGCCGCTTCTCCGACCGCGCCCAGTTCGTCATCGTCACCCACCAGAAACGCACGATGGACGCCGCCGATGTCCTCTACGGGGTCAGCATGGGCGGCGACGGCGTGACCAAGGTCGTTTCGCGGAAGCTGCCGCGCGAAGTCGCCGAGGGAGAGGACGGGGGAGGCGAGGAGCCGCGGTCCGAAGCACCGGCCCCGCCGCCTTTCGCCGGCCTCGCGGAGGAGGAGGGCGAGAGCGACGCGCCCGCGTCCCCCGGCCTGATCGGCGAGCAGCCGGCGACCCCTCGTCCGGGCTCGGCCGAAGCAGCGTAGTCCGGTCAGCTCTTAAAGAAACAAAAAGTTTCCGACGAGCCGGCCGCGCTACGCTCGTTTTGCGGCACGAAAGGAGAACCGGTGGCCCAACGCCATATGGACAGGCTGACCTCGTTCGACGCGTCGTTCCTGGCCAACGAGAGGTCGAACGGCCACATGGCGATCGGCGCGGTGCTGATGTGCGGGGGGAGGCCGCCCAGCCATGAGGACTTCGTCACCCATATCCGCAGCCGCGTCCACCTGCTGCCGCGGCTGCGCCAGCGGCTAGCCGTTCCCCCTCTGAGCCTGGGCACGCCCTTCTGGGTCGACGACCCGGACTTCGACCTCGCCAACCACCTTCGCCGGGTGAGCCTGCCGCCTCCCGGCGACGACACCCAGTTCCACGACCTCGTCGGTGAAGTCCTCTCGCCGCCCCTCGACCGCTCCCGCCCGCTCTGGGAGCTGGTGCTGGTGGAGGGCTTCGAGGACGACCGCTTCTCGATCGTCTACAAGACCCATCACGCGCTCGCCGACGGCTTCTCGGCGGTGGACATCGGCACCCTCCTCTTCGACGTCGAGCCGCGGGCGGAGCCGGCCCGGACAGAGGAGCCCTGGAGCCCGCACCAGCCGCCCTCCTCGGCCGCGCTAGTCGCCCGCGCTTTCAGCGGCGTCTGGGAAACCGCGCGGCGGATGGCGCGTTGGCTCGGCGGCGCCGTGCGCCGGCCGGGGCGGGCGGGGAAACGCGCAATGGACGGTGTCATCGGCCTCTGGGAGGTCACCTGGAACCTGATCAGACGGGCGCCAAAGGTGCCGCTCAACGTCGAGATCGGCCCCGCCAGGAGCTTCTCCTGGGCGGGCTTCACGCTCGACGACTTCAAGCTGGTCAAGAACACATACGACGTCACCGTCAACGACGTCATCCTCTCGGCCACGGCCGGCGCGTTGCGGAGCTGGCTGCACGATCGCGAGGTGCCGGTCGACGGCATGGAGCTGAAGGCGCTGGTCCCGGTCTCGATCCGCACCGAAAACGAGCAGGGCGAGCTGGGCAACCGGCTGACTGCGATGCGCGGTCCGCTGCCGGTCGGCGTCGCCGATCCGGTCGAGCGACTTCGCGCCGTCCACGCGGAGATGGAGGCCCTGAAGTCTTCCAAGCAGCCGCTGGGAGCAGAAGCGATCTGGGGCCTCAACGACTGGTTCCGCGATTTCGCGCCGCCGCTTCTGCTGCTGCCGACGGCGGCGGTCAACTTCTCCACCCGGCTCTTCAACCTGCTGGTCACCAACTTCCCCGGCCCCCAGATCCCCTTCTACATCCTCGGGCGGGAACTCGAGGGCGTCTTCCCGATCGGCTTCCTCGCTCGCCGCCACGCCCTGGCGATCGCGATCATCAGCTACAACGGCCAGGTCAACTTCGGCCTGCTGGCCGACCGCGACTCGATGCCCGAGCTCGAAGGCATCTCCGCCTACCTGCGCGAGAGCGTGGAGGAGCTCCTCGGCGCCGCCCGGATAGCCTCCGACGGCAAGCCCCATGGCGACGAGCTGGCAGGAGATACTCAACCTAGGTTCGCGCGAGAGCGCGAACGCCTCGGCGGCTGAGGATCCCGAGCAGCGCCGCGGCGTCTTCCGCCGCCTGCGCGAGAGCCTCTCCAAGAGCCGCAAGGCGCTTGCCGAGGAGGTCTCGGCAAGCTTCTTCGACCGCATCGACGAGGAGACCTGGGAGCGGCTCGAGGAGGCGCTGATCCTGGCCGACGCCGGGGCGCCGACGACGGCCAAGGTGGTGGAGCGGCTGGAGCATGAAGTAGAGGGTGGCGGCGTCGCCGCCGACGGCGAGGCCGTGCGGGCGCGCCTGATCGAGATCCTCGCCGAGGTCGCCGCCACGGGCCGCGCCCCGATCGACCTCAGCGGCGAGCCGGCCGTGCTGCTGATGGTCGGCGTCAACGGCACCGGCAAGACGACGACGATCGGCAAGATCGCCTGGCACCTCTCCCAGGAGCTCGGCCTCTCGGTGATCTTGGGCGCCGCCGACACCTATCGCGCCGCCGCCGCCGAGCAGCTCGCCGAGTGGGCCGAGCGGGCCGGTGCCGAGCTCGTCCGCGGGGAGGAGGGGGGAGACCCGGGCTCGGTCGCCTTCGACGCGGTCGAGGCGGCCCGCGCCCGCGGCGCCGACGTCGTCATCGTCGACACCGCCGGCCGCCTCCACACCCAGACCAACCTGATGGACGAGCTGGCCAAGGTCCGCCGCGTGATCGCCAAGCAGCTCCCCGGCGCCCCCCACGAGACCCTGCTCTCGATCGACGCCACCACCGGCCAGAACGGCCTGCGCCAGGCCAAGACCTTCGCCGAGGCCGCCGAGGTCGACGGCGTCGTCCTCACCAAGCTCGACGGCACCGCCAAGGGGGGCATAGTCCTGGCCATAGCCGACGAGCTCGGCATCCCCGTCAAGCTGATCGGCACCGGCGAGACCCTCGAGGACCTCCGCCCCTTCGACCCGACCGACTTCGCCAACGCGCTGCTCGCCGAGCACGATTAGCAAATGACACTTGACTAATCATGTAGGCTGCCCGCATTCGCGGCAAGGATCCCGACTACCGGGAGCGCCTGCGACAACCGGAGGAGCCCCAGATGCCCCAGTCAGCTCGTGCTCTCTTTATCTCCCTTGCAGCGCTCGCGTTCGCAGTGGCTCTTTGCGTCATGGGAAGTTTCCCGGCGTCGGCAATTGCAGCGCCTCCAACGGCCACCACCGAAGCAGCGATAGCCGTGAGCTACAAACAGGCGACCCTCAAAGGCACGGTCAACCCGGAAGGCTCTGCGACCACCTACTACTTCGAGTACGGCACCACTGAAGCGTATGGGACCAAAATCCCAGTTTCGCCGGCATCGGTCGGTTCGGGCACTTCCAACGTCCCCGTCAGTCAAACCCCAACTGGCCTCAGTGAAGGCACGGAATACCACTTCAGGGTCGTGGCTGAAGGAGAAGAAACGACCAAAGGCGAAGACCTCACCTTCACGACGGCCGGCTTCAACTTCGCCTTCTCAGAAGAAGGCTCCGGCAACGGACAGCTCAAACAGCCGAACCTGGGGATCGCGACCGACTCCGAAGGAAACATCTGGGTCGCCGACACCGAAAACAACCGGGTGCAGAAGTTCAACTCCAAAGGCGAATATCTAGCCCAGTTCGGCAAAGAAGGCGCTGGCAATGGTGAATTCAAATCCCCCAAGGGACTCGCGATCGACTCAGAAGGCAACATCTACGTCGTTGACTCCGGCAACAACCGCGTGCAGAAATTCAACTCCGAAGGCAAATATGTCCTCCAATTCGGCAAAGAAGGATCTGGCAACGGGGAATTCAAAGCCCCAACCGGCATCGCCATCGACATCTCCTCTCCCGGGAGGCCCTTTGTCGTTGACACCGGCAACAACCGCATTCAGAAATTCAACCCCAAAGGTGAATATCAGGCCCAGTTCGGCGAAGAAGGCAGTACTGACGGCCAGTTGAAAGCCCCACAGGGGGTCGGGTTCGACGCCAAAGGCCGTCTCTGGGTGGTCGACACTGGCAACAACCGTGTGCAGCGCTTCAACCCCTCCACCTTCGGCTTCATTTCCAAGTTCGGTAAAGAAGGAACCGGCAACGGCGAATTCAAAAGCCCGACGGCGATTGTTAGCGACTTTCAGGAAAAGCTCTGGGTCATCGACTCTGGCAATGACCGCGCACAGAAGTTCAATGTCGAAGGCGAATACCTGGATCAGATTGGCGAAGAAGGCAACGGGGCTGGGCAGCTCAACGGGCCTACTGGGATCGCGGCGCCTGCTCCACAAAAAATCCTGATCCTCGACACCGGCAACAGTCGAGTGGAGAGTTGGACAGTCAAAGCCGAGCCACCGACGGCCACGACCAATCACGAGTCAAATGTCACAGCCACCTCGGCGATTCTGAATGCAAGGGTCAACCCAGAGGGCCTCGCCACCACCTACTACTTCGAATACGGCCTGACTGAATCCTACGGGGCCAAAGTTCCCATCACCCCCGAAGCGATCGGTTCGGGAACCTCTAACGTGCTGGTCGAACAACCCATTACTGGCCTCAACGAAGGCACGAAATATCATTTTAGAGTCGTAGCCAAAAGCGAAGCGGGTACGTCGACAGGAACAGACCTAACACTCAAAACGTTGTAGCTCCCCAAAGCCACAACCGAAGCGGCCTCCGCACTCGGGCTCAACTTAAGCCATCCTGCCGCCACCCTCAATCCTGAAGGCTAGGAAACTACCTACTACTTCGAGTACGGTGCCACCAAAACGTATGGGAACAAAATCCCGTTTTGCCGGCATCGGCTGGTGCGGGTGCTCCCAACAACGTTTACTACGGAACCCTAAGCCCCGGGCCTCCAGCGCCATTGTCGCTTGATGGCGGGCCCTTTAAGCTGGGCCACGTGTTCGACCAGCTCTCAGACCGGCTGCAGGCGACGCTGTCCGACGTCCGCTCGCGGGGGAAGCTGGGCGAGGGCGACGTTGACGCGGCGATGCGGGAGATCCGGCTGGCGCTGCTCGAGGCGGACGTCAACTTCAAGGTCGTCAAGTCCTTCACCGCGACGCTGAAGGAGCGCTGCCTGGGTGCCGACGTGCTGGGGAGCCTCGACCCGGGGCAGCAGGTGGTGAAGATCGTCAACGAGGAGCTGACCGGGCTGATGGGCGGGACCGGCCGCGAGCTGGCCTTCTCCTCCAGCGGGCCGACGGTGATTCTGATGGCCGGCCTGCAGGGATCGGGCAAGACGACCGCCTGCGCGAAGCTCGCCCGCTTCCTGCGCGAGAACGGCAAAAGGGACGTCGCCCTCGCCGCCTGCGACGTCTACCGCCCGGCCGCGGTCGACCAGCTGGTCACCGTGGGCGGACGGGTCGGCGCCCACGTCTACGAGAAAGGGACCGACGCCGACCCGGTCGAGATCGCCGGCTGGGCTCTCGACCAGGCCAAGACGGAGCGGCGCGACGTGCTGATCGTCGACACCGCCGGCCGCCTCCACATCGACAGCGACCTGATGGAGGAGCTGGCGAAGATCCGCAAGCGGGTCAAGCCCCACGACGTGCTGCTGGTCGTCGACGCGATGACCGGCCAGGACGCGGTCGGGGTCGCCGAATCCTTCGCCGAGGCGGCCGAGTTCGACGGCGTCGTGATGACCAAGCTCGACGGAGACGCCCGCGGCGGCGCCGCGCTATCGGTCAACGCGGTGACCGGCAAGCCGATCCTCTTCGCCTCCACCGGCGAGAAGCTCGAGGCTTTCGACCGCTTCCACCCCGACCGCATGGCCTCGCGCATCCTCGGCATGGGCGACGTCCTCAGCTTCATCGAGAAGGCCGAGCAGCAGATCGACGAGAAGCAGGCCCTCGACCTGGAAGCGAAGCTGAAGAGCAACCAGTTCACGCTCGAGGACATGCTGCAGCAGATGCGCCAGGTGCGGAAGATGGGCCCGCTCAGCGGCCTGATCGGGATGCTCCCCGGCATGGGGGCGATGAAGCAGCTGAAGAACGCCGACATCGACGAGCGCGAGCTCGACCGGGTCGAGGCGATCATCCTCTCGATGACCCCCGAAGAGCGGGCCAACCCGGCGCTGATCAAGGGCTCGCGCCGCAAGCGCATCGCCAACGGCTCCGGGACCAAAGTCCAGAACGTCAACCAGCTGGTCAAGCAGTTCGACCAGATGCGCAAGATGATGCGCCACATGGCTTCCGGCAAGATGCCCGACGCGCAGCAGCTCGCCCAGATGACGGGAGGAGCGCCGCGCCCCAAGGTCCGTAGGCGCTAACCTCTCGCGGCTCATGGCAGTCCGAATCAGACTAAGACGCGTCGGGTCGAAGAAGAACCCGATCTGGCGGATCGTCGTCGCCGACAAGCGCTCCCCGCGCGACGGTCGCACGATCGAGACGATCGGCCAGTACAACCCGCAGACCGAGCCCTCGACGATCGAGCTCGACGAGGAGCGCGCCAAGCACTGGCTCGAGCACGGTGCCCAGCCGTCGGAGACCGTCGCCACGCTGCTGCGGACCAAGGGCATCGCCGCCTCGGGCTCCTAGTCGTGACCGAGCTCCTGGAGTTCCTCGTCAAGTCGCTCGTCGAGGACCCCGCCGCTGTCGTGGTCGAGGAGCTGGAAGAGGACGGCGACCTGGTCTACGAGATCACGGTGGCCGAGGAGGACCTCGGTCGTGTGATCGGCAAGGGCGGCCGCGTCGCCAACGCGATCCGGACGATCGCCAAGGCCGCCGCGGTCCGGCTCGACCGTCGTGTCATAGTCGACATCCTGGACTGAGAGCCCTCCGGGCGGTGCCCATGAAGCTCGACATCTTCTCCCTCTTTCCCGAGGCGTTCGACTGGTTCCGGTCGCAACGGTCGGTGCAGAACGCGATCGCCGAAGGCAACGAGCTGCGGTTGTTCAACTACCGCGACACGACGCCGCTCGGGGCGGGGCAGGTCGACGACGCGCCGTACGGAGGAGGGGCTGGGATGGTGCTGCGGGTCGACGTCGTCGACGCGGCGCTGCAGGCCGCCTACCCGAACGGGGAGAGGCCGCGGGTGGTGCTGCTGTCCCCGACCGGGCGGCTGCTCGACGACGAGCTGGCCGACGAGCTGACGCGGGAGCCGCACGTGGCGCTTCTCTGCGGGCGCTACGAGGGGTTCGACGAGCGCGTGCACGAGCACTTCGCCGACGACGAGGTCTCGATCGGCCGCTACGTGCTGGCGGGCGGCGAGCTGCCGGCGATGGTCCTCGCCGACGTCGTGATGCGCAAGCTGCCCGGCGCCCTCGGGCACGAGCGCAGCGCGGTCGAGGAGTCCTTCAGCCAGGTCCTGGAGGGGGCTCCCGAGTACCCGCATTACACGCGCCCGCCGGTCTACCGGGGCTGGGACGTGCCCGACGTGCTGCTCTCCGGCGACCACGAGCGGGTGCGGCTCTGGCGGGCGGAGCAGAGCAGGGCGCGGGCGGAGCGGCTCGAAAAAGGCCCCTGAGGCCCTGAGTAGCTACCATTCCGCCACCGCGCGGCGCCCGGCCCGGGCCCGGCGGTCTTTTTTCGCGAGCGAAGCGCGAGGGAATCGATATGAGCGGCGTCATCCAAGACATCGAGCGCGGTCAGCTGAGGAAGGGACTCCCTTCCTTCGACCCCGGCGACCGCGTGCGCGTCCACTTCCAGGTCGTCGAGGGCAACCGCCGCCGCACCCAGGTCTTCGAGGGAATCGTCCTGCGGCGACAGGGCTCGGGGGTGCGCGAGACCTTCACCGTGCGCAAGCAGTCCTTCGGCGTCGGCGTCGAGCGGACCTTTCCGCTGCATTCGCCCAAGATCGAGAAGCTGGAGATCGCCGCCCGCGGCGACGTGCGCCGGGCCAAGCTCTACTACCTGCGCGGCCGCATCGGCAAGGCTGCTCGGGTCGCCGAGCGGAGGTGGGGGATCGACGAGGAGTTGATCTCTACTCCTACTGCGGCGGCCGATGCCGAGGGCTTGACCCAAGCTGAGGAAGACGCTGCTCAGGCTGAGGCGGATGGGGCCGCGGGTCCTGTCGCCGAGGGTGACGAGGCCGCCGGGTCCGCGGGTCCTGTCGCGGAGGAGGACTCCTCGTCCTCGCACGCTGCGGGCGAGGAGCCCACCTCCACGCCACCCGCGGAAGAGGCGTCTGATGAAGCTGGTGAGGAGCCGGCGGCGGAGGGTGAGCCTGAGGCGGGAGCAGAGGCTTCGGAGGCGCCTGAGGCGGAGGCCGCAAGCGAGACTGAGCAGGGCACGGACGCCGAGGCGGCCGAGGCGGGGGAGACCGAGGACGACGCCGCGGCGGATGATGCCGAGAAAGAGGAGCCGGGCGAGAAGTCCGGCGACTCCGGCGAGGACTCGGCCTGACCCCGAGGTTCCCCAAGCCGAAGACCCGAGCTGGAGGGCTGCTCGAGCTGGCCGCGATCGTCGTGCTGGCCCTTGCCCTGGCCCTCGCCATCCAGGCCTGGCTGATCAAGCCCTACCAGATCCCCTCGCAGTCGATGGAACCGACGCTCGACGTCGGCCAGCGGGTCCTCGTCAACCGCTTCCTCTACCACTTCACCGATCCCGGCATCGGCGACATCGTCGTCTTCCACCCCCCGGCCGGAGTCGACTCCGGCGCCCAGTGCGGCGTCCCCCACGGGCCGCAGGAAGCCTGCCCGCGTCCCACCCTCGGCCGGTCAGACCAGAACTTCATCAAGCGGATCGTCGCCGGTCCCGGCGACACGCTCTCCGTTCGCAACGGGTTCCCGGTCGTCAACGGCCGCGAAAAGAGCGAAGAATCCTTCACCAGGCCCTGCGGCAGCGCCGCAGTCTGCAATTTGCCGAAAACGATCAAGATCCCACCCGATCATTACTTCATGATGGGCGACAACCGTGGCGAAAGCGACGACAGCCGCTACTGGGGGCCCATACCCCGCGACTGGATCATCGGCAAGGCCTTCGCCACCTACTGGCCCCCCGACCGCGTCGGCGTCTTCTAAGCCCCCGCCGGGTGGCAGGGCCCACCAGCGCCGGCTGGCGCGGACGCGGAAGCTCTTCGCCTTCGACCGCGGCCTCGGCAGCCGCATGGTCGCCGGCGCCGACGAGGCCGGGCGCGGGTGCCTCGCCGGCCCCCTGGTCGCCGCCGCGGTGCTGATCGACTACGAGTCGCTCTCCCACGCCGACCGCCGTGCCCTCGCCGGCCTGCACGACTCCAAGCAGATGAAGGCGGAGAGGCGCGCTGAGCTGTTCCCCTGCGTGCTGCGCGCGGCCGAGCGGGTCAGCGTCGTGGTTCGCTGCGCGCGCGGCATCGACGACCGCGGTCTGCACGTGACCAACATCGAAGCGCTCTCGGCGGCGCTGGAACGGCTGCGCCCGGCCGAGGAGGCGACCTGCCTGGTCGACGGCTTCTCCCTGCGCGACTGCGCCGTTCCCCACCGTGCCGTGGTCGAAGGCGACGGCACCAGCGCCGCGATCGCCGCCGCCTCGGTGATCGCCAAGGTCACCCGCGACCGCTACATGCAAGGCGCCGCCGCCGAACACCCCGGCTGGGGCTTCGAGGAGCACGTCGGCTACTCGACCCCCGAGCACCGCGAGGCGATCGAGCGGATCGGCATCTCGCCACTGCACCGGCGCTCCTTTCAGTCCGTTGCGTATTCGCAACTGGAGCTGGCGGGCTAAAAGGCGCCCTCGATGTGCTCGACGTCGGTGACGTCGCCACGTCGATCGAAGGTGACGCCGACGGCGTCGAAGCGGATCTCGCTGTAGCGGGGGAGCCCGCGGCGCTCGCCCATCCAGGCGGTCGCCAGGCGCCTCACCTTCAGCTGCTTGCGCCAATCGACGCCGAGGACGGGGCGCTCGGGGCCGAAGGACGAGTCGGCGCGGCCGGCCTTGACCTCGACGAAGACGAGCGTGCGGCCGTCGAGGGCGACGATGTCGAGCTCGCCGAAGCGGGTACGGGCGTTGCGCTCGACGATCTCCCAGCTCGAGGCGACGAGGCGGGCGGCGACGAGGTCCTCGGCGGCCCTGCCGATCCGCTGTCTCTGGGCGGTCATCGAGAGCGAACATAGAGGCGCGGGGCGGCCGCGACAGCCGTTGCGCGTCTTCGTTTGAAAAGGATTGGCACAACCGCGCGAGTGTGGTGCCCACGCGTCGGATTTGGCTCCATAGCGTGGCTTCCGTGCTGGCCACGGTTCAGACCTTCACCCTCGACGGCATTACCGCCCGCTCCGTCCAGGTCGAGGTCGACGTGCACCGCGGCCTGCCGGCTTTCTGCGTGGTCGGGCTGCCCGATACCGCGGTGCGCGAGGCGCGGGAGCGCGTGCGGGCGGCGATGGTCAACTGCGACTTCGACTTCCCGCTGCGGCGGATCGTCGCCAACCTCGCACCGGCGAGCCTGCGCAAGGCGGGGCCCGGGATGGACCTGGCGATCGCCGCGGCGCTGCTCGTCGCCTCGGGCCAGCTCGACCTGGGGCGGCTGCCGAAGCTGGCGCTGATCGGTGAGCTGGCGCTCGACGGCGCCGTCCGTGCCGTGCCGGGGGTGCTGGCGATCGCCGAGACGGCGCGGGAGCAGGGCATCGAGGCGCTCGTGGTCCCGGCCGAGAACGGGGCCGAGGCGGCGCTGGCCGGGGACGTCGGTGTGATCTGCCTGGAGAGCCTCACTCAGCTTCCGGCGCTGGCGAGCGGGGAGTGGATGCCCGACCGGCCCGAGCCGATGCCGCTGCGACTCGGTTCCAGCTCAGGCGTCCCCGACCTAGCCGACCTGCGCGGCCAGCGCCACCTCCGCCATGCGCTCGAGGTCTCAGCGGCGGGCGGTCACAGCCTGCTGATGGTCGGCCCTCCCGGCGCCGGCAAGTCGCTTGCCGCCAGCCGCCTGCCCTCGATCCTGCCGCCGCTCGCCCAGGAGGAGGCCCTGGAGGTGGCGCGGATCGCCAGCGCCTGCGGGCGCCTGGGCGCCGGCGAGGCCGGCGGGAGGCCGTTCCGCGCGCCCCACCACACCGTCAGCCCGGCGGGCCTGGTCGGCGGCGGCAACCCTCCCTCGCCGGGCGAGGCGACGCTCGCCCACCGCGGCGTCCTCTTCCTCGACGAGCTCTGCGAGTTCCGCCGCGACACGCTGGAGGCGCTGCGGGCGCCGCTGGAGACAGGCTGGGTCTCGATCGCCCGCGCCGGCTCCTGGCGTTACCTGCCATGCCGCTTCATGCTCGTCGCGGCCGCCAACCCCTGCCCGTGCGGCCGCGGCGAGGCCGACCCCGAGTGCAGCTGTGCACCGCTGGCCGTGCGCCGCTACCAGGCGCGGCTCAGCGGAGCGCTCGCCGACCGGATCGACCTCCTCACCGCGATCCGCCAGCCCAGCGCCGAGGAGCTCGCCGGCCCGCAGGGCGAGAGCTCTGCCGAGGTGCGCGAGCGGGTGGCCGCGGCGCGGGAGCGCCAGGAACGCCGCCTCGGCTCCGGGCGCAGCAACGCCGAGATGACCCCCGGGGAGGTGCGCGAGTGCGCTCTCGACGGGCCCGCTGCGGCGCTGCTCGCCGACGCCTACTCGCGGCAGCGGCTCAGCGCCCGCGCCCACGACCGGGTGCTGAGGCTGGCCCGCACCGTCGCCGACCTCGCCGCTGCCGAGACGATCGGACGCGAGCAGATGGCCCAGGCGCTGCAGCTGCGCCGGAGGGATGCGGAGTGAGCGAGCCGCGCGCCTGCCCTGATTGCCTGCGCCGCTCGCGGCTGCTCGCCCACCTGGCCCCGTACATCGAGAAGATCGCCTGCGGGAAGGCGGGTGCGCGCTCGCCCGAACTGCTGCGCCTCTCCAACGAGGACCTCGCCGCGGCGGCGGCGCCGAAGGTGGCTGCGCAGGTTCTGGCCGAGGTCGGCGCGGTACCCGAGAGCCGCCTGCTCGCCGACCTCGCGGCCGCGCAGTGCTGGGCGTGCTGCCGGCACGACCGGCGCTTCCCGGCCGGCCTGCACGACGCCCCCGACGCGCCCTGGGCCCTGATCGGCCGCGGCGACCCGGCGCTGCTGGAGCAATTGGAGCCGGAGGGAGCCGTGACCGTGGTCGGGGCGAGGCGGGCCAGCGCGTACGGTCGCGAGATCGCCCGCGAGCTGGGGCGCGAGCTGACCGCGGCCGGGCTGATCGTCGTCAGCGGGCTCGCCTTCGGCATCGACGCCTGCGCCCACCGCGGCGCGCTCGAGGCCGGCACCACGGTCGCCGTGCTCGGCTGCGGCGCCGACACCCCTTACCCCACCTCTCACAGCTCGCTCTGGCGGCGGATCGGCGAAACCGGCCTGGTCCTCTCGGAGCTGCCGCCGGGGACCGGGGCCTGGCGTTGGTGCTTCCCGGCGCGGAACCGGATCATGGCCGCGCTGGCCGGGATGACCGTCGTGGTCGAGGCCGCGCAGCGCTCGGGGTCGCTGATCACAGCCGACCTCGCCGCCGATCTCGGCCGCGATCTCGGCGCGGTGCCGGGGCCGGTCAACTCGCGGGCTTCGGCCGGCACCAACGACCTGCTCGCCGGTGGGGCCTGCCTCGTCCGCGACGCCCAGGACGTGCTCGACGCGATGCTGGGCCCCGGCGTCCGCAGGGCCGAGCGGACCGGGCCGGAGCTGACCCCCGAGCAGCTGCGCGTGCTCGGGGCGGTCGAAGCGGGGGAGGAGACATCTGACGCGGTCGCCGCCAGCCTCGACCTCTCCGGCGCCGAGACCGCCTCGGCCCTCGCCACCCTGGAGGCGCTCGGCTACGTCACCTGCTCGCTTGTCGGGTCCTACGCGCGGACTTTGCTGCGACCGCCTGGAGGCTCAGGGCGGTGAGGTGCGACAACGCATGGTTTCCGGCGGAACACGAGCTTGCCTATGTCGCCTCTTGGTCGGGTGCGGGAGCGGTCTTCGGGTACCTCGTCTGGGTTGTTGCCGACCGGTTGGAGGTGGACATTCGGTTGGATGCTGGGCAATGGATGCAGATCGGCGCCGGCTTCACGGGTGCGATTGCACTCGCCTGGGTATTGGCCGGTGCGTTGCTCCACTAGGATTGGGTGAGGCGTATGCGATACATGATCCGACCGCGAGTTGTCCTGGGTTTTCTGGTTGCCTTGGCACTTGGTGTCCTGCTTGCGATGGCCTCGAACGCCTGGGCATGGTCGGAGTCGACGACTTTCTTCGCGGGTCTCGTCCTTTCGGCTGTCGTCGGCTTTTTCCTGACCCCTCTGGTCATGCTTCCAATCGACGTGCTTCGCCATCCACGTCAGGCGTACCTGGAAGGTGCTTCGGCGCGAACCCGAAGGCAGCGGCGAAGCTGAACGAGTCGAGAGTTCCCGCAGTCCTCTCGATCGCCGGCTCGGACTCCGGCGGCGGTGCCGGCATCCAGGCGGACCTGAAGGCGTTCGCCCGCTGCGGGGTGCACGGGATGACCGCGGTCACGGCGATCACGGCCCAGAACACGGTCGGGGTCGAGGCGGTCGAGGCGGTCTCGCCCGAGACGATCGTGGCCCAGGTCGGCGCGGTTGCCGAAGACATCGGCGTCGACGCGGTGAAGATCGGGATGCTGGGCAGCGCGGAGACCGTCGACGCGGTGGTCGAGGCGCTCGGGCTCCTCGGCGAGGCTCCGGTTGTCCTCGACCCCGTGATGGTGGCCGAGAGCGGCGCCGTCCTGCTCGACGAGGACGCCCGGGCGGCCCTGGTCGAGCGCCTGCTGCCGCTGGCCACCGTGGTCACCCCCAACATCCCGGAGGCGGCTGCGCTGACCGGCGCGGGGGAGAGCGATCCGCAGGAGGACCTGGCGCGCGAGGTCCTGGCCCTGGGACCGCAGGCCGTGGTCGTCACCGGCGGGCACAGCGAGCGCGTCGTCGACCTCTTCTTCGACGGCCGCGAATCGGCTGAGATCGCCGGCGAGCGGCATCCCGACGGGGCCGCCCACGGCTCCGGCTGCACCCATTCCTCGGCTCTGGCGGCCTTCCTCGCCCACGGCGAGACCCCGCTCGAAGCCGCGCGCAAAGCGCGCGAGATCGCCTCGGCGGCGGTCGCCGCGGGCCTGCGCGAGATCGGCGCCGGGCCGGGCCCGGTCGATGTTTTTAACCTCTCCGGAAGTCAGTCATCTAGATTCCGGCTATGAGCTCGAACGGCGCCACCACGACCAAGCTGCCTCGCCCACGCTCGGCCACGGTCTTCGACGGGCCCGACCGCGCCCACGCGCGCGCCTACATGAAGGGCGTCGGATTCGACGACGACGCGCTCAGCCGGCCGACGATCGGGATCGCCAACACCTGGACCGAGGCGATGCCCTGCAACTTCCACCTGCGCGGCCTCGCCGAGCACGTCAAGCAGGGGGTGCGCGCCGCGGGCGGCACGCCGATGGAGTTCAACACCGTCGCCGTCTCCGACGGGGTGACGATGGGAACGCAGGGGATGAAGGCCTCGCTGGTCAGCCGCGAGGTGATCGCCGACTCGATCGAGCTGATGGCGCGCGGCTACCAGTTCGACGCGATCGTCGCTCTCTGCGCCTGCGACAAGACGATCCCCGGCTGCGCGATGGCGCTGGCCCGGCTCGACGTCCCGTCGGTCCTCCTCTACGGCGGCTCGATCGCCCCCGGCCACTGGCACGGGCGCGACGTCACCATCCTCGACGTCTTCGAGGCGATCGGCGCCCACAACGCCGGCGACATGAGCGACGAGGAACTGCACGAGCTCGAGGGGGTGGCGAGCCCGGGCGCCGGCGCCTGCGGCGGGCAGTTCACCGCCAACACGATGGCCTGCGCCTTCGAGGCCCTCGGGATCAGCGCCGGCGGCTCGGCGATGGTGCCCGCCGAAGACGGCGACAAGGGAACCGTCGCCGAGAGGATCGGAGAGCTCGTCCTCACCGTCCTGGCCGACGACATAACCCCCAGCAAGGTGATCACCCGCGACTCGCTCGAGAACGCGATCGCCTGCGTCTGCGCCTCGGGGGGCTCGACCAACGCCGTCCTGCATCTGATCGCGCTCGCCCGCGAGCTCGGCATCGAGCTGACGGTGGACGACTTCGAGCGCATCTCCCGGGCGACGCCGCTCCTCGCCGATCTCAAACCCGGCGGGCGCTTCGTCGCCACCGACCTCTATGCCGCCGGCGGCGTGCCGGTGATCCTCCAGCGGCTCGCCAAAGCGGGCAGCCTCCACTCCGACGCGATCACGGTCACCGGCAAGACGATCGGCGAGGTGGCGAGCGAAGCGACCGAGGCCCCCGGCCAGGAGGTCGTGCGCCCGCTCGAGGACCCGGTGAAGTCCGAAGGCGGCCTGGCGATCCTGCGCGGCAACCTCGCGCCCGAAGGAGCCGTGGTGAAGCTCGCCGGCACCGAGCGGACGCAGCAGACCGGGCCCGCCCGGGTCTTCGAGTCCGAAGAGGAATGCTTCCGTGCGGTCAAGGACCAGCAGATCGAGCCGGGCGACGTCGTCGTCATCCGCAACGAGGGGCCGATCGGCGGCCCGGGGATGCGCGAGATGCTCCAGGTCACCGCGGCGATCGTCGGCGAGGGGCTGGGGGAGAGCGTCGCGATGGTGACCGACGGGCGCTTCTCCGGCGCGACCCGGGGTCTGATGATCGGCCACGTCGCCCCCGAGGCGGCGAAGGGCGGCCCGATCGCAGCGGTCCGGGAGGGCGACCGGATCACGGTCGACATCGACGCCCGCCGCCTCGACGTGGACCTCTCCGACGAGGAGATCGCCAAGCGGGTGGCGGAGTACAGCTCCCCGCCGTCCCCCTTCGGCTCCGGGGTGATGGCCAAGTACGCGGCCACCGTCTCATCGGCGTCCGAAGGCGCCGTGACCGCCTAGCTTTCGAGGAATTCGTCGAGCAGCGCGTTGAACCGCGCCGGCCGCTCCATCTGAGGCACGTGGCCGGTGTCCTCGAAGATCGCCAGTTGCGAGTGGGGGATGCGGCGGTTGTAGCTGAACGCTGCTGCCGACGGGATCACCCAGTCGTCGGTGCCCCAGACGATCATCGTCGGGATCTCGATCTCTTCGAGCCGGTCGCGGGCGTCGTATTCGAGCACCCCGGCGAGCGCGTCGCCGAAGCCTGGGCACGGCACTCCCGAGGCCATCTGCTCCCAGAGCAGCTCCTTGCGCAGGCGGTTGGGGTGGCGAATCGCGAAGCGGAACATCAGGTAGCGAGCGCGCCGGTGCGTGACGAAGAACCGAGTCGCGGCACCGAAGGGACGGCCGAAGGTGTCCCAGGCCCGTGCGGTGGCCTTGCCGCGCTGGTGCGGCAGCCAAGTGTTGATGAAGCCGGCCGCCGAGACCAGGACGAGCCCGTCGAAGCGCTCTGGGGCCGTGAGCACCGCCTCGGCGGCGACCAGGCCGCCCATCGAGTTGCCGACCAGGGTCGCACCATGGTCGATCCCGAGCTTCTCGCAGAAATCGTGCAGGAGCCGGCCGTATGCGCACATGTCGATCGGCCAGGAGGGCATCGGGCTGGCGCCGAAGCCGGGCAGGTCGAGGGCGATCGCCCGCCGATCGCGGCCGAAGTGAGGCAGGTTCTCGAGCCACGCCTGCCAGGAGCTGGTGATGCCGTGGACGAAGACGACCGGATCGCCCTCGCCGATCTCGGCGTAGTTGACGGTGGCGCCCGGCAGCTCGAGGCGGTGCAGGTGGGGGCGCCAGTCGATCCCCAGCCACTCGGGGTCGGGGTTGCCGTAGTCGCCGGGCTCCTCAGGCATAGCCCATACGTTCGAGTATGGGTATCTCGCGTATCTGCGGCGGTTGCAGGTGGTCCCAGAGGATGCCGCGCGGCCGCTCGTACTGGCGCTCGACCTCGATCACGGCGCGCGGCGTGGCGATCACGTCGACCGGCAGGTCGTGCGAGGTCATCATCAGGTGGCGGTGCAGGACCTGGGTCGGGTGGACCGTCGTCGCCACCGTGGTGTGGCCGTCGATCTTGCCGGCGTCGATCAGCACGCCGTACTCGAGGTCCGAGTAGCCCCCGCCCTTGCCGACCCGGGCGCCGCTGAGGTTCACGGCGACGGAGCCGCAGAGCACGAAGTCGATCTCGGGCAGCTCGTCGAGGGCCATCACGCGCCCGTGCTTGAGCGCCCCCTTGATCGTCGCCGCCTCTTTCACCGCGCGCTTGGTGAGCTTCTTCGGGTCGAGGATCCGGAAGGGATGGGGGTCGCGCAGCCGCGGCACCGCCATGATCACGACCTTGCCTTCTTCCAGGGCCATGCGCCGGGCGTAGGTCTGGGGCGAGTCGGGGTTCGCCTTGATCACCTGGGCGCGCTTCCAGAGCCGGTAGCCGGCCAGCTTCTCGGCTGCGAGCTTGGCCCCGGCGAAGTTCGGGATGCGGCCCTCGGCACCCGGGAAGCGGGACACGCCCTCGCGGTCCATCGCCTTCCAGACCTCCCTGCGGACTTCGTCCTTGGAGCCCTTGCGGGCGTTGGCCTTGGTACTCATCGGTCAGCGGAACGATATCCGCCGTAACGACCGAATCGTGTGCCTAAACTTCTTTCAGTGGGTCGCAAAGGCAAAATTGCGATCGTCGCGATCCTGGCTCTGCTCCTCCTGGGCGTTTCCGTCGGCTATGCCTACGACACCACGCAGCAGGACGAGATCGCCGACGGCGTGACGATCGCCGGCGTCGACGTCGGCGGCATGAGCGCCGAGGAGGCGAAGCAGGCGGTGCGCGTCCAGCTGCTGCGCCCGCTGCGCCACTCGATTCGCGTCGGCTACGACGGCGAGAGCTGGGAGCTCCCCGGCAGGAAGCTCAAGGTCCGCGCCGACCTCGACGCCGCGGTCTCCGAAGCGCTCGAAGACAGTCGCGAGGGCGGCTTGCCGGGCCGGCTGGTTCGCTACGTGACCGGCGGCGACGTCGAAGAGCGGATCGGCGCCGACATCACCTACTCCCAGCCTGCGATCAACCGCTTCGTGCGCCGGGTCGCCGCGGCCGTCAACCGCGAAGCGAGGGACGCGACGGTCGAACCCAGCGCTGAATCGCTGGTCGTGGTCAAGGCGCAGAACGGGCGCAAGCTGCGCGACAACCTGCTCACGCGCCAGCTGCAGGCCGCCGTCCTCAACGCGGACGCCGACCACACGATCGCCGCCCGCACCCACTACACGAAACCGGAGGTGACGACGAGCGAGGTCGCCGACGCCTACCCGTCGTACCTGACGCTCGACCGCGGCACCTACACGCTCCGCCTCTGGGAAGACCTGAAGCTGGCCAAGACCTACACGGTGGCGGTCGGCCAAGAAGGGCTCGAAACTCCGGAAGGCCTCTACGCGATCCAGGAAAAGGAAGAAAACCCGACCTGGCACGTTCCCGAATCCGACTGGGCCGGGAGCCTCGCCGGCCAGGACATCCCGCCCGGCCCCTCCAACCCGATCAAGGCGCGCTGGATGGGGATCTTCGAAGGCGCCGGCATCCACGGCACCGAAGAAACCGGCTCGCTGGGCAGCGCCGCCTCGCACGGCTGCGTGCGGATGGCGATCCCCGACGTGGAAGAACTGTACGACCGGGTCGAAGTGGGAACGCCGATCTACATTGGATAGAGGCTCGCTGCGACTCGCGGCGAACCCAGTTGGATGACCTGGGAAGAAGCGCTCGAGGCGTACGACCGGGACCTCCGGGGGCGGGGCATGGCCGAGCGCACGCGCCGCGCCTACGGCGTCGACCTCGGGCAGTTCGTCGAGTGGGCGGGGGAGCGGCAGCCGGGGGAGGTCCGCCACCGCGACGTGCGCCGCTACGCGGCCGGGCTCTCCTCGGAGGGGATGGCGCCGGCGACTGTCGCCCGCAAGCTGGCGGCGATCCGCGGCCTCTTCGACTTCCTCGTCCGCACCGAGCGGGTCGGCCAGAACCCCGCCGACCTCGTCTCCAGCCCGAAGCGCGAGGAGAAGCTGCCGCGGGTGCTCTCGAGCGCGCAGGTGCAGGACCTGCTGGAGCGGATCCCCGCCCGCACCCCGCTGGAGCTGCGCGACCGGGCGATGCTCGAGCTGGCCTACTCCTGCGGCCTGCGCTGCGAGGAGATCGTCAACCTCGACGTCGGCGCGCTCGACTTCGAGACCGAGCAGCTGCGCGTGCTCGGCAAGGGGTCCAAGGAGCGCCTCCTGCCGGTCGGCGAGCCCGCCCAGCGGGCACTGCAGCGCTACGCCGAGCGCGGGCGCCACGCCCTCGCCTCCGACCCGCGGGAGCCCGCCCTCTTCCTCTCCAAGAGCGGGCGGCGCCTCTCCAACTCCGACGTCACCCGCCGTCTCGGGCTCTGGGTCCGCGAGGCGGCGCTGGCCGCCGGGGTCTCGCCGCACTCCCTGCGCCACAGCTTCGCCACCCACCTGCTGGAGGGCGGAGCGGACCTGCGCACGATCCAGGAGCTGCTCGGCCACGCCTCGATCTCGACCACTCAGGTCTACACTCGCGTGAACGCCGCTCGCCTGCGCGACGCGTACGCCGCGACCCATCCACGCGCATGATCGGCAAATCACCCGCCGACGACTCTAGAATCACGGCCTAGGCCATGGAAACAGGCGTAAAAGAGGTGGAGCTGCGCGATCTGTGGCGCCGCTACAAGGGCGAAGGGGACGCGGGCGCGCGCGAGCGGCTCGTCGTCGCCTACTCGCCGATGGTCAAGTTCGTCGCCGGCCGCCTCGGGGCGGGGCTGCCGTCCCACGTCGACGACGCCGACCTGATCTCCTACGGCCTGATGGGCCTGATCGGCGCGATCGAGCGCTTCGAGCCCGAGCGCGGGATCAAGTTCGAGACCTTCGCGATGACCCGGATCCGCGGCGCGATCATCGACGAGCTGCGCTCGCTCGACTGGGTGCCCCGCTCCGTGCGCTCGCGCGCCCGCGAAATAGAGGCGGCGCAGGCCAAGCTCGAGCACGAGCTGCAGCGGGCGCCCACGGAAGCCGAGCTGGCCAAGGAGCTCGGCGTCGACGAGGAGGAACTGCAGTCCTCGCTGCTGGAGATCGCCAACTCCTCGGTCTACGCGCTCGACGAGCTGTGGACGGTCTCGGACTCCTCGGGCGACCAGGTCTCGCTGCTCGACACGATCTCCGACCCTCGCGCCGAGGACCCGCAGGAGTCGCTCGCCAGCAGCGAGGTCAAGGACCGCCTGACCGAGGCGATCGCCTCGCTGCCCGAGCGCGAGCAGCTCGTGGTCGCGCTCTACTACTACGAGAACCTCACCCTGCGCGAGATCGGCGAGGTCCTCGGGGTGACCGAGTCGCGCGTCTCCCAGTTGCACACCAAGGCAGTGATGCGACTCAAGTCCGGCCTTCAGGCTGTATAGCCAGTCTTCCGCTGAGGGTTGGGGTGGGGGAGCCTGGCCGTCCTCCAGGGGAATTGATTGCACCGCGCCTACGCGCGGTGCAACGAGGAGCGCGGCCTGCGGCCGCGCCTAGAAACAGACTGCGTCAGCCGCTTCGCGACATTCCCCTGGAGGACAGCCAGGCTCCCTTCCAACACGTCACCGGGTGATGCCCAGATTGCGAAGTCGGTCTCAGGGTTCCCAAGCTTTTAAAAAAAGAGCTTGTGGCGCCCGTAACGACATCCAGAGCATGTGGAGCTTTTGGGGAGCCGGGCTGGCGCTCCTGGGGAAGAGCTTTCGAAGCTCGTGCGCTGTCGAGGGGACGCCGGTGCCCCTCCCCAAAACACTCAAGCGAGGCTCCTGCCGAGCGTTTTGGGGAGGGGCACCGGCGTCCCTTACATCCACCGCTTGAATTGCCCCGTCCCGGGTGTACCTTCACTAGCGTGCCCCACAAGGCTGCAGACCGGATTCGCAACGTCGCGCTAATCGGGCACCGGGGCTGCGGCAAGACGAGCCTGCACGAGGCGATGCTGTTCGAGGCGGGGGCGGTCGGCCGGCTGGGCAGCGTCAGCGACGGCACCACCGTCTCCGACCACGAGCCCGACGAGCAGGAGCGGGCGATGTCGATCAACGCCGCCGTCGCCTGCTTCGAGCACGACGGCCGCGAGATCAACCTGATCGACACGCCCGGGGAGCCGAGCTTCGTCGCCGACGCGATCGCGGCGCTGCGGGTCGCCGACGCGGCGGTGGTCGTCGTCAACGCGGTGATGGGGGTCGAGGTCCACACCGAGCGGCTCTGGCGCCGCGCCGACGCCGAGGGCCTGGCCAGGCTCGTCTACGTCAACATGCTCGACCGCGAGCGGGCAGACTTCTTCCGCGCCATGGATTCGCTGAAGTCGGCGTTCGGCCCTCACGTGGTCGCCACCGAGATCCCGATCGGCGCCGAGCAGGACGTTCGCGGCGTCGTCGACCTGATCGACCTGAAGGCGTTCGTCTACGAGGGGACGGGCCCGGATGCGGCCGAGGAGGTCGAGATCCCGGCCGAGCTGCGCGAGCAGGCCGAGGAGCACCGGGAGAGGTTGATGGACGAGGTGGCGGAGAACTCCGACGAGCTGATGGAGCGCTACCTGGAGGGCGAGGAGATCGACCACGACGAGATCGTGCGCGTGCTGAAGCAGGGGGTGACCGACGGGCGGATCTTCCCGGTCACCTGCGGGGTGGCGACCCGCAACCTCGGCACCGGCCGGCTGCTCGAGGCGCTGGTCGAGGACCTGCCCTCGCCGGCGATGCGCGGCGCGGTGACGGCACGCGGGGCCGGGGGAGAGGAGATCGAGATCGAGCCCGACGAGGAGGGCCCGCTCGTCGCCTACGTCTTCAAGACCCTCGCCGACCCCTACACCGGCCGCGTCAACCTCTTCCGCGTCTACCGCGGGACGCTCGGCTCGGACTCGCAGGCCTTCAACGCCGGCGTCGGCCAGAAGGAGCGGATCGGCCAGCTCGGCCAGCCGCTCGGCAAGGAGGTGCGGCCGGTTCCCGAGCTGGGGGCGGGCGACGTCGGCGCGGTCGCCAAGCTGAAGGAAACGCATGCCGGCGACGTCCTCTGCGGCGACCAGGAGGAGATCTCCTTCCCGCCGCTCGACCTTCCCAACCCCGTGATGGCCTTCGCCTATGAGCCGAAGTCCAAGGGGGACGAGGAGAAGGCCGCGACGGCGGTGCGGCGGCTGACCGAAGAGGACCCGACCCTCGACGTCCACCGCGACGCCCAGACCGGGGAGCAGATCATCGCCGGCCTCACCCAGATCCACGTCGAGGTGATGGTCGAGCGGATGAAGCGGCGCTTCGGGGTCGAGATCGAGCTGCACCCGCCGCGCGTGCCCTACCAGGAGTCGATCCGCTCCCCGGCCAGCGCCCACGCCCGCTACAAGAAGCAGTCGGGCGGGCGCGGCCAGTTCGCCGACTGCCAGATCGAGATCGAGCCGGC
This sequence comes from uncultured Actinomycetes bacterium, assembly GCA_946482365.1. The sequence continues at coordinate 4,629 of CAMLQY010000012.1, read as the reverse complement.
GGGCGACGGCGTCGAGTTCGAGTTCGTCGACAAGATCAAGGGCGCGGCGATCCCGGGCGGCTTCATCCCGGCGGTCGAGAAAGGGGTGGAGGAGGCGATGATGCACGGCACGGTCGCCGGCTACCCGGTCAAGGGGGTGCGGGTCCTCCTCGTCGACGGCAAGCACCACGACGTCGACTCCTCGGAGATGGCCTTCAAGATCGCCGGCGCAATGGCCTTCAAGGAGGCGATGGAAGCGGCCGACCCGGTGCTTCTGGAGCCGATCGTGCGGCTCGCGGTCAGCTGCCCCGAGGACGTGGTCGGCGACGTGATCGGCGACCTCAACTCGCGCCGCGGGCACCCGCTGGGCATGGAGCCGAAGGGGGCGATGACCGAGGTGAGGGCGGAGGTGCCGATGGCCGAGGTGCTCGACTACGCGCCCGACCTGCGCTCGATCAGCGGCGGCCGGGCGGACTTCGAGGTCGAGTTCGACCGCTACCAGGAGGTGCCGGCCCACCTTGCCGAAAAAGTCGTCTCAGCCGCCGGCTGAACCATGTCGCGCCGGGCTCGGTGAACTAGCTTTCAGGCGTGAGCATCTACCAGCGCGATCCAGCCGCTCCGGGGGCGAACGTGAGGAGGCGGCAGGAGGAGTCGCCCGGCAGCAAGCTCGAGCGAGCGGTGGCCCGCTTCGGCGAGAGCGATGCCGCCCGCACGGTGGCGGGCCTGACTCGCAGCCTGGGCCGGCCCTCGGTCTCGGTCGGGGCCGCCGCGGGGTCGCCGAGCGAGGTGCGGATCACCGTCGCCTGGGACCTCTGCTGGTATCAGTGGGGGGTCGACGCCGGCGAGGGCCGGCGGCCGGTCTGGGAGATCGCCAGGGGCGAGGACGTCGAGCAGCTCGATCGCTCCGCCCGCCACTGGAACGCGAGCCTGGACGAGGGCGGCCGCGTGGTCTTCGGCGCGGCCGGCTCCCCGGTGCGCCGTCGCCGTGCCGGCTGGCTGAGGCGGCGGTGAAGCTCCTCGTCAACGTCGACGGCGGGGCGCGCGGCAACCCCGGCCCGGCGGCGATCGCCGCGGTCGTCCAGGACGCCGCCGGCGCGGTGCTGGAGGAGCGGGGCGAGCGGATCGGCCGGGCGACCAACAACGTCGCCGAGTACAGGGCGCTGCTGCTCGGGATCGAGCGGGCGGCTGAGCTCGGGGCGAGCGAGCTGGAGCTGGTCGGCGACTCGGAGCTCGTCGTCAAGCAGGTGAAGGGCGAGTACAAGGTCAAGGACGCGACGATGCGCGAGCTGCACGCCCAGGTGAAGGAGGCGCTGCGCGACTTCGAGAGCTGGTCGATCCGCCACGTGCGCCGCGAGCACAACGCCGAGGCCGACCGCCTCGTCAACAATGCCCTCGATGGCCCCTGAGCCGATCGACCCCGGCGCCGACATCGGCCACGTCCACCTCGAGGTGGCCGACCTGGAGCGCTCGCTCGAGTTCTACTGCGGCGTGCTCGGCTTCGAGCTGATGCAGCGCTATGGAGACGAAGCGGCCTTCGTCTCCGCGGGCGGCTACCACCACCACATCGGCCTCAACACCTGGCACTCGAAGGGCGGTTCGCCGCCGCCGCCGGGCTCGACCGGCCTCTTCCACTTCGCGATCCGCTACCCGACCCGCGCCGCCCTGGCCGATGCGCTCGGCCGCCTGCGCCGCGCCGGCGTCGAGCTCAGCGGCGCCTCCGACCACGGGGTCAGCGAGGCGCTCTACCTGAGCGACCCCGACGGCAACGGCATCGAGCTCTACTGGGACCGGCCGAAGGAGGAGTGGCCGGCGCCGCAGCCCGGGCAGAAGGTCGAGATGTACACGCGCCCGCTGGACCTCAGCGGCCTGCTGGCGGAGCTCGACGCTTAGGGCGCTGGGCCTCCAGCCGGAGAGACTCCGGATGGACGGCCGCCGGCCTGGCCGGGACTCATGTCGAGGCGACGGAGGGAGGGACCGCCGCGACAACGAGCACCTGCACACGCAACGAGGGCTTCTGGGTCAGAGATGCTGAGCCCCCTCTTGTTGCTGGACCGGCGACCGTCCACCGGAACTGCAGGTAGTCTACCAAATACTGAGTAGCGCCCAGCCGACTGAGATCGCCAAGCGACTCCAGGCCCCACAGCTATACTCGCCGTCCGCGCGGCTGTAGCTCAGCTGGCTAGAGCGTCTGCTTGCCATGCAGAAGGTCGTGGGTTCGAATCCCATCAGCCGCTTTTCGCGAATCCCCTGCAAGTAGGCCACTTGCATCGCGAGGAAAATCAGCCTCTTGCTTTTGTAGACCCGTGGGCTACAAGCGCCGTTTCCCCCTAGCGAGGCGCACTTACCCCGGGCAAGCGCCTGAATCAGGGGTGGATCTTCTCGCCGCGCTCGAGCATGGCGACGAACTTGCGCAGCCGCCGCTCGCGCGTCTCCGGCTTCTTCGCGTCGCCGAGGCGGTAGACGATCGCGTAGCGGTTGGCGCTGTCGAGCTCGGCGAAGAACTCGGCCGCGGCGGGATTGGCGTCGAGCTCGCGCCGCAGGTCGCCCGGCACCTCCGCCGCGCGCTGGCCCTCGTAGGCGCCCTCCCAGCGACCATCGGCTTTGGCCGCTTCGACCTCGGCCAGCCCCGCCGGTCGCATCGCGCCGGCTGCGAGTAGTGCTTCCGCCTTCTCGCGGTTGATCTTCGACCAGCGGCCACCGGGACGGCGCGGCGTGAACCGCTGCAGGAAGTGGCGCTCGTCGAGGCCGCGCTTCTGGCTGTCGATCCAGCCGAAGCAGAGCGCCAGCTCCAGTGCCTCGGCATAGGTGACGCTCGGCGGCTCGGTTCCCTTCTTGGCGATCTTCAGCCAGAGCCCCCGGGACTCGGCGTGGCTCTCCTCCAGCCAGGCTTCGAGCTCCGCCGGCGTGGCGAGGAGCAGGATCGGCAGCTCGTCAGGCATCGGCGGCATTCTCGCTCAGGGGCGTTCTGAAAGGGGTCGGCTTGATCCTGCCCCTCTGGGTCGAGTTCCTCCAGCGTCGCTCTCGCCCGGCGATCACTCCACGACGCAGGACCACCGGAATCGGTTCCTGGCGAAGGTGAGACCGGCGTCATTGCCATGCAGAAGGTCGTGGGTTCGAATCCCATCAGCCGCTTACCTTCGGAAGTATGTTTACGCAGTGCGACCTCTCCGGTATTCGATCAACGTCACCTTGGACGGGTGCTGCGATCACCGGGCAATTTCCCCGGACGAGGAGACCCATCGTCACGCGACGGAGGGTCTCGAACGGGCGGATGCTCTCCTCCTCGGCCGGGTGACCTACGAGATGATGGAGTCGGCCTGGCGGCCGCCTGGGCAGATGGAAGCGATGCCTGACTGGATGGCGCCTTTCGGCCGGACGATCGACGCAATGAAGAAGTACGTCGTGTCGAGCACCCTGGAACAGGTCGATTGGAACGCGGAGCTCGTGCGTGGGGATCTCGGCGAGGAAGTTAAGAAGCTGAAGCAGAAGCCGGGCAAGGGACTTGGGGTGGGGGGCATGAAGCTCCCCCTGGCGTTGGCGGAGCTGGGGTTGATCGACGAGTACGAGTTCGTGGTGCACCCCAGGGTGGTGGGCCATGGGCCGACGTTGCTCGCCGGACTGTCGAAGCATGTCGACCTGAAGCTCGTGAGCCGGCAGGAGCTCGGCTCAGGCGCGGTGGCGATGCGGTACGAGCCTCAGGGAGATTGATGAGCAGCGACCGCTACGCACAGCTGCGCGACCAGTACTCGTGGCAGGTTTCCGCCCGCTACAACATCGCCGCCGACGTCTGCGACGCCCGCGACCCCGACGCGCTGGCGATGCTCCACGAGCATCACGAAGGCGCTGCGCGGGAGGTCCACTGGGGCGAGATGCAGGCGCTCTCGAACCAGGCCGCCAACCTGCTCGCCGGCCTCGGGGTGGAGAAGGGCGACCGAGTCGCCCTGGTCCTGCCGCCCACCCCGGAGACCGCCGCACTGTTCTTCGCGACCTGGAAGCTCGGCGCGATCCTGCTCTCGATGTCGGTCCTCTACGGGGACGAGGGGATCGCGCACCGGGTCACCGACTCCGAGCCGAAGGTGCTGGTCACCGACGCCGCGAACGCCTCGCGCTTCGAGGGCCTCGACGGCCCGCGCCTCGTCGTCCTCGAGCCAAGCCTCCTCGCCCCTGAGTCCGACGCCTTCGAGACCGCCGACACCTCCGCCGAGGACCCCGCCCAGCTCTACTACACCTCCGGCACCACGGGCCTCGCCAAGGGCATCGTCCACGCCCACCGCTATCTGCTGGCTCACAACGAGTTCGAGCTCTGCCACGAGGTGTGCGAGGGCGAGCGCTTCCACGGCATGGGGGAGTGGGCCTGGGCCGCCGGCATCTGCCCGCTGCTCGGCCCCTGGCGGCTCGGCGCCGTCCAGCTCGTCTACCAGCGCGCCGGCGGCTTCGATCCCCACAAGCAGCTGGATTTCCTCTCCCGCTACGAAGCCTCGAACGTCTTCGCCACCCCGACGGCGATCCGCTCGATGATGGCGATAGGGGATGCCAGCGAGCGCTACCCCCAACGCTTTCGGGTCGTCTGCTCGGCCGGCGAGCCGCTGAACCCCGAGGCGATCCGCTGGTTCCGCGACCAGTACGGGGTCACCGTCCTCGACTACTACG
>CAMLQY010000011.1 GCA_946482365.1 uncultured Actinomycetes bacterium | reverse complement strand
CAAAACACTCAAGCGCGGCTCCTGCCGCGCGTTTTGGGGAGGCGCACCCGCCATCCCCCACCCAACCCACCAATCACTGCTTTTTAGCGAGGTCCCAAATCACGTCGGCGGGCGAGATGCCCTGGCGGCGGGCGATCTCCTCGACTTCGTCCCAGGGGAGCTCGGCCTCGGGGAGATCGTCCCAGCGCGCCAAGTCCAGTGCCTCGGCCGCGCCTTTGAGCGCGGGCCCGAGGTGCTGCTCGGATCGCAGAAGTGCCCTGAGAACCTCCAACTGCTTGTCGCTCATGCGCACAACCCACATGCGAGACCTCCGTGGTTCGATGAAACGCGGGTTGCCCGAAGAAGCTAGGAGCCCTGGCGGACGGAACCGGACCGGCCGCTGATCCGGACCGCCTCGATCCGGTTCTCGCGCACCGACTCGACCCGGATCGTGTAGCCGTTGGCGACGATCGTGTCGCCGCGCTTGGGCAGGCGGCCTAGCTCGCCGAAGACGTAGCCGCCGACCGAGTTGTAGGCGTCGGTGTCGACTGGCAGCTCGATCCCCACGTCTGAGAGGTCCCCGAGCGAGACGTGACCGCGGACGAACCACTCGCCGCTGGCGAGCTGGCGCAGCGCCGCGGCGCGCGGGTCGGTCTCGTCCTCGATCTCCCCAACCACCTCCTCGAGGATGTCCTCGACGGTGACGATCCCGACCGTCCGCCCGTACTCGTCGACGACGACCGAGAGCGAGGTGCGCTGGACCTGGAGGTCGTGCAGGAGGTCGTCGAGCGGCCGGGTCTCGGGGACGATCACGGCGTCGCGGATCGCTGGGGAGATCTCAGCCTCGGGGCCGTCGCTCATGTAGAGGCGGGCGAGGCTGTTGTTGTGGACGATCCCCTTCACGCGGTCGGGGTTCTCGTCCTCGATCACCACCAGCCGCGTGTGGCCGGAGGTGACGCAGCGCCGCAGCGCCGTCTCGACTGTCTCGGAGGCATCGACGGTCACGACCGCGGGGATCGGCGTCATCACCTCGCGCGCCTCCTGCTCGTGCAGGTGGAAGACACCGCCGAGCATTCCCGCCTCGCCCGGGTCGAGCGTGCCGCCGATCCGCGAGCTGTCGATGATCTGCTTCAGATCCTCGGCGGTGTGGCGCACCTCTATGTCGGTCGGGTCGACGCCGAAGAGCCGCACGATCGCATTCGAGAATGCGCTCAGCGCGTAGGTCAACGGTGCGGTCGCGATGCGGAACCAGTTGAGCGGTCGCGAGACCCGGCGGGCGGTGCGCTCGGCGTGGCTGATCGCCAGCATCTTCGGCACCTGCTCGCCGACGCTGATGTGCAGCGCGGTGACGATGGTGAAGGCGATCGCCACCGAGAGCCCGACCGCGACGCCGTGGGAGAGCCCGCCGAAGACCGGCTCGAGCAACACGGCCAGGGAGGGCTCGCCGAGGAAGCCGATGCCGATTGAGGCCATCGTGATGCCGATCTGGCAAGCGGAAAGCGATTCGTCGATCTTGTCGAGCTGCTCGATCACAGCCTCGGCACCGCTTTCGCCTTCCTCGGCGAGCTGTTCGATCTTGCCGCGGCGGCTGCGCACGAGCGCGAACTCGGCTGCGACGAAGAAGCCGTTGACGGCCAGCAGCAGGAGCAGGAGGACGAGCAGCAGGGCGCTCATCGTCTATTTGACCCGGTACTTCGGGGGAGGTCGTCGTCGGCCATTCGGCGTACGCAATATAGCTTTCCGCTCCGCGGATCCAGCGAGAGGGTGAGATATTGCCCCAGGATGCGCATCGCAAGCCTCGTTCCCTCTGCGACCGAGATGCTCTATGCACTCGGACTCGGCGACAGCGTCGTCGCGGTCACCCATGAGTGCGACTACCCGCCAGAGGCACGTTCGCTCCCCCACCTGACCAAGACCGTGCTGCGGCCGAACCTCAGCGCCGCCGAGATCGACCGGGAGGTGAAGGCGAGGGTCGCCGAGGGGCGGGCGCTCTACGAGCTCGACGAGGAGCTGCTCGAGAGCCTGGCGCCAGACCTGATCGTCACCCAGGCGGTCTGCGCCGTCTGCGCCGTCTCCTTCGAGGACGTGCTCGAAGTGGCCGCCCGCCTCTCCAGCAGGCCGCGGGTCCTGCAGCAGGACCCGAGCACGCTCGGGGAGATGCTCGAGGACGTGATCCGCCTTGGAGAGGCGGCCGCGGTACCGCGTCAGGCGCACGAGCTGCGAGGGGAACTGGAGGGACGGCTGGCGACGGTCCGCGCCGCGGTCTCGGGGACGGCGCTGCCCCGGGTGATCGCCCTCGAGTGGCTCGACCCGCCCTACGTCGGGGGGCACTGGATCCCCGAGATGATCTCGATCGCGGGGGGCGAGGACGTCGCCGGCCCACCGGGGCTGAAGTCTCCCGAAGTCTCCTGGGGCGAGCTTTCGGGCCTCAACCCCGACGTCGTGATCGCGATGCCCTGTGGTTGGTACGTCGACGGCGCTCGAACCCAGGCGCTCGAATACTGGTTCCGCATCGAGGAACTCGGCCCCCAGAGGGTGTTCGCGGTCGACGCCGCGTCGACCTTCTCCCGGCCCGGCCCGCGACTCGTCGACGGCGTCGAGCTGCTCGGTCACCTGCTGCACCCCGACTTAGTCGGCGCGCCGGGGAACATCGGCTTCGCCGAGCTGCGCTCCTCGCACGCACGGGGTGGTCACGCAGGCTGAGTCCTGAGCTCAGGCGATCGCCAGCGCGCCGACGATCGAGAGCACGGCCACGGCCGTCATCGCGATCATCTCGGCGGGAAACTGGCGCTGGCCGAGCATCCCGCGATCTCCCGCCATGATCGCCGCGGCGCACAGGACCCCGGCCACCAGCCCGCCGAGGTGGCCGCCGAGGCTGATGTGCCCGGCGCCGCCGAAGCTGAAGGCGAGGTTGAGCAGGAGGATGAAGCCGATCGACGACGCGACCGCATCGAAGCCGCGGTCGCGGGCGATCAGGAACGCCGCGCCGAAGAGGCCGAAGACCGCCCCCGAAGCGCCGACCGTGAGCGCCTCCGGGCTGAGCAGGAGGGCGCCGAAGGCACCGCCGAAGAGCGAGGCGAAGTAGACGGCGAGAAAGCGGGGTGTGCCGATCGACGGCTCCAGCAGCCTGCCGAGGAAATAGAGCGCGAACATGTTGAAGCCGATGTGGAAGATGCTGGCGTGGAGGAAGCCGCCGGTGAGGAGCCGGTACCACTCCCCTTCGGCGACGAGTGGTCCGTAGAGGCCGAAGTCGAAGACGACCGAGCTGTTGCCGACCGTGAGCCCACCGCCGGCGCTGGCTATCTCAGCGAGAAATGCAGCCGCGTTCAGCGCGATCAAGACGAACGTCGCCGGAGCACTGGCGAAAAGGCCCGCCTCGCCGACCCCCCTGACGACGCGGGTGCGCTGGCTGGCGCACTCCGGGCAGCGCATGCCGACCGGCGTCGGCGTCATGCAGTCGGGGCAGATCGACCGCCCGCAAGAAGAGCAGGAAACGGCCGTCTCGCGGTTTGGGTGCCGGTAGCAAGTTTGCGCCATCGAGGAGACGGGAGCCTACAATTCGTTGCACACCCATCCTTGACCGAAGGAGGAGAGGAATGGAAGGTGCAAGCCCCGCAAGGCTCTACGCGACTCTCGTCGGCGGCGTGCTGGTGGTCGCCGGCATCATCGGCTTCTTCTACAGCGCGTCGTTCGGCTCACCGGGCGAAGTCGACGACGTGTTCGGCATTCTCGCCGTCAACGCCTGGCACAACATCGTCCACATCCTCACCGGCGCCATCGGCCTGCTGGTGGCCGGCTATGCCGCCCGCCAGTACGCACTTGGACTGGGGATCGTCTACCTGGTGGTAGCCGCCTGGGGATTCATCATCGGCAGCGGCGACTCGATCCTCGGTTTCATCCCGGTCAATACCGAGGACAACATTTTGCACCTGATCCTCGGCCTGCTCGGCGTCGGCGCGGCGATGGCCACGCCAGTGAGCGTGGAGAGGGAGAGGGCGGCTCCCGCTACCTGAGACGTTCGGTCAGGGACTGGAACCTGCCCCTGGCCTGCCGCTGACTCCGCCGGCGCGCCTCGAGCAGTACGAGGGCGCCGGCGGCGGCCCCACCTGCACCGACGGCGAACACCGGACGGACCCAGTTGCGCGGATCGCGGAGGGCGCGCAGCTCGCTCTCGGAAAGCTCCTCGGCCCAGTCCGAGAGCTCCTCCGCAGCCGCCTGCGTGACCGCGGAGAGGGTGTCCTCGAGCCGGCCGGAGAGGCGCTCGGGGGGCTCCATCGGCCGCAGCGCGTCGGCAAGGAGGTGCTCGACGTCCCAGGTGGTGCCGCTCAGTCGCTGGGCCTCACTCATCGTCCATCTCCTCCTGGAGCTGCTTGATCGCACGGTGGATGAGCACCTTGGTGGCCCCGTCGCTGCGGCCCAGGGCACGTGCGATCTCGCGATTGTCCATGCCGAGCGCGAAGCGCATGATCAGCACCTCGCGGCGGTCGTCGGAGAGATTCTCGAGGTTCGCCATCACCCGTCGCAGCTCCTCGCGGCCCTCGGCGATCGCCTCGGTGCCGTGCCGCGTGGGAATCGGGTCGGCAACCTCCAGCGAGGTCTGCGGCCGGCGCGAGCGGTCGCGGTAGTAGTTCGAGGCGAGGTTGTGGGCGATGCGGATCAGCCAGGGGCGCAGCGGCCGCCCGTCGGACTCGCGGCGAGCGCGATCGAAGTGGCGGTATGCCTGCAGGAAGGCCTGCTCGGTGAGGTCCTCCGCGTCGTGCTGGTTGCCGACCCGGTAGTAGGCGTAGGAATAGACGTCGCGCAGGTGCGCCCGGTAGAGATCCTCGAAGGCGCGGTCCAGCTCCGCCTTGGCGGCCGGGTCGAGACTTGCCGGCTCGACGTTCTCCGCTGCGCCGCTCACAGTTCAAGCCTAGTACCGGAGGAAACAGATCGCGCGCGCTCACGCCGCCTCCCGCGCGCGCTCGACCCGGCGCAGGCCCGCGACCCATGCATCGGCGGCGATCTCCCCGCGGATCAGCGCGGCGAAGCCGGACAGAGCCTCGGCGTCGCCGCCCGCCGCAGAGGTTGCCGCGGCCAGCAGGGGCACCGCGTCGAGGCCCTCCGACGCCTGGCCGATCAGCCCTGGGATCTCGCCGGCGGGCGTGCCCCGTCCGAGCAGCTCACCGGCGCGGCGGTTGCGGCCCTCCGGAGCCATCACCGTCGCGGTCAGGTCGCCGACCCCGGCGAGACCGGAGAACGTCTCGAGCTCTGCACCGCGGTCGATCGCGTGGTCGATGCACTCGCACCAGACCTGGGCGGCCGCGATCCCGGCCGCGTTGAGCCCGTGCGGCTCGGCGGCGGCGGCGGCGAGGGCGGCGGCGTTCTTCGCGGCTCCGGCCATCTCGACCCCGACCACGTCGCGCGAGCGCTCGCAGAACAGGCCGGCACGGTCGAAGACCCCGCCGAGCTGATCGCGCAGGTCCTCGTCGGCGGAGGCGAGCACGAGCGCGGCCGAGCCGGAGACCGCCTCGCGAGCGTGCGCAGGGCCGCCGAGGGAGGCGATCGCACGCGCGCGAACCCGCTCGCCCACGTACTCGGCCGGAAGCAGCCCCTGCGGAGCGATCAAGCCCTTGGTCAGCAACAGCACGGCGGCGCGGGTGCCGACCCGGTCGGCGATGCTCCCGACGGCCTGCGGCAGCGAGCCCGAGGGAATCGCCAGGCAGACGAGGTCCATGCCGGCCAGCTCGACTTCGGAAGCCTGCCGGACCTGGACCGAGTCGGGCAGCCGCACGCCCTCGAGGTAGCGGCGGTTCTCGCGCGCCTCGCCGAGCTCGGTTGCCTGCTCCGCGGTGCGGGTCGCCAGCTGGACCTCGAGGCCGCCGCGGGCGAGGAGCACCGCGAGGGCGGTGCCCCAGCTGCCGGCGCCGATCACCGCCGCGCGGCGCATCGGCGGCAGGCCGCCGAGGTCCTCCCACTGGAGCTCGACGTTGGGCCAGATCCGCCCGGTCACGGTGGTGGCAAGGCCTCGCGACGGATCCTCCGCCCGGGGGAAGGTCATCGCCTTGCCGAGACGGACCCGGATCTTGTGCGGGCGTATCCGCCAGCCACGGCGCACGTGTTCGGTGCCGAGGACGGCGGCCGGGATGACGGGGGCGCCGGTCATCAGCGCCAGGCGGCCGACGCCGCGCTTGGGCTCGGCCAGCGAGCCGCGGCGGATGCGGGTGCCCTCCGGGAAGATGCAGACGGCGCCGCCGCGCTCGACGACCTGGCGCGATGTCTCCACCGCGTCCTCGTCGGACTCCCCGCGGCGGATCGGGAAGGCACCTAGGCGGGAGAGAACCCACCCCTGCCAGCGCCGCTCGAAGAGCTCGACCTTGGCGACGTAGTTCATCGGCCGTCGCCAGGGGAGGGCGCCGCCGATCGCGAACGGGTCGAGGAAGCTGCGGTGGTTGGCGGCGACGATCAGGCCGCCCTTGAGGCGGGCGTGCTCGCGGCCCGTCCTCGCGTAGCGGAAGTAGACGAGGAAGAAGGGGGTCATGAAGATGCGGGCGAGGATGTAGAGCACGGGGTTGACGCCGTGGCGGCGCGTGTACTCGTGGTACGCCTGGAGGCGGGAGGGGTCCATCCGTATTGGCTACACGGCCTCAGGATCATGGTTACCGACCGGCGGGTCCTGTCGCCGCAGGGGACCCACCGCCCCTTCCGGTCGCTAAAGCGTCCTCAGGGGCGGTCCCCCCTACGACGCCACCCGCCGGAGACGCGGATTACCAGGCTGCGTCGAGGAGCTTTTCCAGGTCGGTCCTCGTCGGGGGTTCCGGCGAGAAGGCCAGCTCGGGCCGCAGGAGCATTGATTCGAGAGCTTGGGGGAGCTTGGAGCGGTCGGCGCCCAGGGCTCCTAGGCCGGGAGGGTTGCCGCCCAGGTGGAGAAGGCGGGGTTCGATTTCGCTCGGTTCGGATTCGAGAGCTCTGGCCAGGGGGACTAGGCCGTCGGGGGCTCTCGGAACCATGAAGGCCATTGCTCGGGGGAGGATTGTGGCGTTGGTGCCGGCATGGGGGGTGCCGCAGACGCGGGCCAGGGTCTGACAGACGACGTGGTGGAGGGCGAAGGCGCCGGAGTCGATCGCGTAGCCGCAGAGGATCGAGGCGAGGGCGAGGGCTGCGCGGCCCCGCTCGGCGGGAGTTTCGTCGAGCGCGGTCGCGATCAGCTCGGCCCCGCGCAAGGCGGTCATCTCCGAGACGGGGTTGGCGAAGGGGGTGTAGAGCGAGTCGGCACCGTGGGCCAGGGCGTTCATCGAGCTCGCCCGCAACTCCGGCTCCGGGGCGCTGGTCATCGCCCCCGGGTCGGCGATCACCAGCGAGGGGCGAACGAGGGCGCGCACCCGGTCCTCAGCTCCCGCCGGCAGGCGATGGATGCCGGTCATCTCGGCCCCGGACATCGTCGTCGGGATCGCGGCGACACGGGCGCCGGTGACCGAGGCGATGGCCTTCGCCGTGTCGATCGTGCGGCCGCCGCCGAGGGCGACGAGGGTCGTGGCCCGGGCGGACCCGAGCAGCTCCGCGGCGGCCTCGGGAACCGCGGACGCCGGTGCGCCCGCCGGGACCTCATGCACAGCCAGCGCGGCGCTTGCCAGCCCCCCCGCCTGCTTCAGGTGCCGCGAGGTCGAGAGCAGCTCGAAGCGCTCCATGCCGCTCTCGGCCAGCAGCTGCGGCGCGTCGTCGATGCCGCTGTCGCGAAAGACGACAGTGCGTCCGGCGTCGCGCCAGACGAAGTTGCCGCTCACCCGGTCGAGACGGTCCGTGGATTGACCACCGGGGGAAGGTTCGGTTCGACCTCCGCCCTCAGGTGCTCGAAGTCGGGCGGCAGGGAGAGCTTCTCGCCCAGGTGCTCGAGCGGCTCGTCGACGGTGAAGCCGGGGCCGAGGGTGGCGATCTCGAAGAGGACCCCGCTCGGCTCGCGGAAGTAGATCGAGCGGAAGTAGAAGCGGTCGATCACCGGAGTCGGGTGCGCTCCTGCCGAGATCGCGCGGTCCCGCCATTGCTCGTGCTCGTCGAGGGTCGACGCCCAGGCGATGTGATGGACGCTGCCGGCGCCCTGGCGCGACGGCTCCTCGGGGGGGCGTTCGTAGACGTAGAGACCGCCCCGGCTTGCCCCCCGCGCCTCCCAGGTCTCCTCGCCGAGGGACTCGAACTCGAGCGCTTCCAACAGCGAGTGGCTGGCGTCGGGCGCCCCGCTGTAGGTGCAGACCGCGTGGAAGCCGCGAAGCGCGTGGTCAGCAGGGACCTCCGGGTGATCGGCGATCAGCGGCTCGTCGGCGACCTCGACCACGGCCAGCTCATGCGCGAGGCCCTCCGGGTCGGCGAAGCGCAACCCTCCCCCGGCCCGCTCCGACTCGATCCCGGCCGCGCCGAGTCGCTCCTCCCAGAAGTCGAGCGCGGCATGCGAGGCCACGCGCCAGACGATCCTGTGCACGTCGCCCGCGCCCGCCTTCCCCGGGGGAACTCCGGGGAACTCGAAGAAGGTGAGGTCGGAGCCGGCGCTGCCCTTCTCGTCGGCGAAGAAGAGGTGATAGACGGTGGGGTTGTCCTGGTTGACCGTCTTCTTGACCAGGCGCAGCCCCATCGTCCCCGCGTAGAAGTCGACGTTGCTCTGGGCGTCGGCCGTGATCGCGGTGATGTGGTGAATTCCCTCGAGCTTCATTGCTCCACGTATAGCATCCATACGGATGACCCGTGGAAGGCGACGCCTGGTCCGAGTGCTGGTCGTGCTGGGTGCCGTCCTGGCCTTCCTCAGCGTCTTCGCGATCTGGACCGAGCGGCAGGCGCTCAACACCGACGACTGGGTCGACACCAGCGGCCGCCTGATCCAGGACGAAACGATCCGCCAGGCGGTGGGGGATTACCTGGTCGACCAGCTCTACGAAAACGTCGACGTCGAGGAAGAACTCAGCGAGATCCTGCCCGGCGACACCAAGGACCTCGCCGGCCCGATCTCCGGCGGCCTGCGCCAGGTGGCCGGCGACGGGGCCAACCGGGTGCTGGAAACGTCCACCGCCCAGGAGCTCTGGAAGGGCGCCAACCGAACCGCCCACGAAGAACTGATCGCCGTCCTCGAGGAAAAGGAAGGCACGGTCTCGACCGAAGAAGGCGAAGTCAGCCTCAACCTCGGCAGCCTCGTCACCAATCTCGCCGACCAGGTCGGGATCGGCGCCGACCTGGCGGAAAAGCTGCCACCCGACGCGGGCAAGTTCACGATCCTCGAGTCCGACCAGTTGAAGACCGCGCAGGACGTCGTCGTCGCGATCAAGGGCCTTGCCCTGGTGCTCTCGCTGCTCACGTTCCTCTGCTTCGGGCTGGCGATCTACCTCGCGCGGGAGGAACGCTGGGTGACCGTGCTCTTCTGCGGCGTCGGGCTGATCGCGGCGGGCTTCGCCGTGATCGTCGCCCGGGAGATCTTCGGCGGGATCGTCGTCGACCAGCTCGTGGTCGAAGAAAGCGCGCGGCCGGCGGCGGAAGCGGCCTGGTCGATCGGCACCTCGCTGATGACCAGCATCGCGACGACCGTGATCGTGGTCGGCGTCCTCTTCGGAATCGCCGGCTGGCTGGCCTCGCCGACGTCCTCCGCCCGGTCGACTCGCAAATTCGTGGCACCGGCCCTGCGCGAGTACCCCGCCTACGTCTACAGCGCGCTGGCGATCGTCGTCGGCATCTACTTCCTCCAGGCCCCGACCCAGAACCTGCGCTCCTTCCTGACCACCCTGGTCATCGCCGGGCTGGCCGCCTTCGGCATCCACGAGCTGCGCAAGCAGGCCGCCGAGGAATTCCCCGACGCCGAGTACGGAGACTTCTTCGGCCGCACCAAGGAGCGTGTCGTCGACGCCGTCAAGGACGCCAACCTCGGCGAGCGGGCCTCGAAGCTGCGCCTGCCGGAGATGCGCAAGCCCGAGTCCGCAGCCGCGCCCTCGGAAGCCCCCACCCAGGCTCTCGACGACGACACCCGCATCGCCCGCCTGGAGCGCCTCGCCACCCTGCACGAGAAGGGCATACTCGACGACGAGGAGCTGGCGGCGGAGAAGGCACGGGTGCTCGGTGGCGGAGGCTCAGCTTCAGCCTGAGAAGGAGAGCCCGCCTCCGGACTCGAACCGGAACTCTCCGCTTTACAAGAGCGATGCTTTACCAATTAAGCTAGGCGGGCAGTCTGTCGAATATAGAGATCGTGGGGGAGTCAGGGAACGGCATCGAAGCACGGTTTCGCTTCCTCGAACCCGACGAAGGCGCACTGCTGAGCGAGGCAATCCGGAGCGCTTACGGTGAGAGCTATGACGTGCGCTGGGTCTACGACGCGGAGGAGGTGTCGAGGCGGCTGGCCGAGGGCACCTACGTTTCGTGCGTGGCGGAGACGCCGCAGGGGGAGCTGCTCTGCCACGAGGGGATGAGCCTGGCCGCGGCGGGGGACGCGGTCGGTCATTCCGGGCAGGCGGTGACGATGCCGGCGGCGCGGGGGCAGCACCTGTTCACGCGGACCAAGCGCTTTCTGATGGACTGGGCGGCCGGGCAGGGGATGGCGGGCATGTACAGCGAGGCGACCGCCGCGCACCCCTACAGCCAGCGCGCCAACGTCGAGCTGGGCGCGCACGAGACCGGGTTCCTGCTGGGCTGGATCCCGGCCTCGGTCTCCAACGACGCCGCCGGCGAGGGTCGGCGGGGGCGCCAGTCGGCGGCGCTCTTCTACACGAAGCTGAACGACGGCCACGAGCGGCCGGCCTACGCCCCGGAGCGCCACCGGGAGATCGTCGGCCGGACGCTGGAGCTGTGCGAGCTGCGCGGGACGCTCGCCGGGCCTCCCGCAGATTTCGCCCTGGAGGAGCGAACCGAGCTGCACGTGGCGGTCGATGCCGACCACAACCTGGCGCTGATCACGGTCGAGGTCCCAGGCACCGATCTCGAGACCGTGGTCGCCGCCGAGCGCCACCACCTCTTCCACCGCCTCAGCCTCGATGCCGTCTACCTCGACCTGCCGCTCGACACGCCGGCCACCGCCCTCGTAGGAGACCACCTCGAGCGACTGGGCGTCTCTTACGCCGGCGTCTTCCCCAACAGCCGCTGCGACGGCGACGTGCTGCGCATGCAGTCCCTGCACCGCGCCCGGATCAAGGCCGACGACGTCTCCGTCGCCTCCGAGCACGGCCGGGAGCTGCTCGAGTACGTGCTGGCCGACCTGCCTTAGACCGGCTCTCGCGATGCAAGGTGGGCGCCCACCTTGCGCTTGACGCGCTGCAGGGCGTTGTCGACGGTCTTGGTGTCGCACTCCAGCCGCTCGGCCGTCGCCTCGTAGGAGTGCCCGTCGAGGTAGAGCGAGAGGACCCGGCTCTCGAGGTCGGAGAGGACGCCGGAGACCCCGGAGAGGCAGGAGACGAGGCTCTCCAGCTCTTCGGAGGCGATCACCTGGTTGACCGGGTCGTGGACGGCTGGCCCAGGCAGGATCTCGTCGAGCGTGGTGTCGGAGTCGCCCGCTGCGGCCGGGGTCTGACTGAAGGAGACGTACTGGTTGAGCGGCGTGTGCTTGTTGCGGGTCGCGGTCTTGACCGCGGTGATGATCTGGCGCGTGATGCAGAGCTCGGCGAAGTTGCGGAAGCTCGACTCGCGGTCGGTGCGGTAGTCGCGGATCGCCTTGTAGAGGCCGAGCAGGCCTTCCTGGATCAGGTCGTCGGACTCGCCCCCGAGCAGGAAGTAGGACGAGGCCTTGAGGCGGACGAAGCCGCGGTAGCGCCGCACGATCGCGTCGTAGGCATCGGCTCGGCCGTCCTTGGCGAGAGCGACCAAGTAATGGTCATCAAGCTCGGGTTGAGGGTTAGATTCGGCCGGCCTGAGCGAGCCGTTGAGGCGGCCGGTGGGGAGCTGCATTTCCTGCGTAGGCGAAGATAGAGCCACGGATCCTTCTCCTTGAATGAAGGGTTCGTGGCGCCGTACCTCCCCTGGGGCGCCCTGTATGACTGGGGTTGTCTCAGACTCAAGCTGAGGTTCACCCCTATTTGCGGCGGTAGTTTACGGCTGCGCAGAGTTCTGTCAACCCCGAACTTATGTTCGTAGGAGCCAGGGCGGTTGGCTGCGGGTCAGGTTCGCTGCCGGACGGCCTCGTAGAGCAGGGCGGTGGCGGCTGCGGAAACGTTCAGGGAAGCTGTTCGACCTTGTTGGGGGAGGGCGATATGGCCGTCGCAGGAGGCCGCGACGCGGGGTCGGATGCCTTTGCCCTCGCCGCCGAGGACGAGGATGGTGGGGCCGGTGAGGTCTGCGTCCCAGGGGGCCTTCTCGGCCGAGGCGTCGGCGGCCCAGATCCAGAAGCCGGCCTGCTTGGCTTCTGCGAGCCAGTCGGCGAGGTTGCGGACGCGGGCGATCGAGAGGTGCTCGACGGCACCGGCGGAGGTCTTGCAGACGGTCGGGGTCACCTCGGCTGAGCGCCGATCGGGGATGACCACCCCGGCGGCGCCGGCGACCTCGGCGGAGCGGCAGACCGCGCCGAGGTTGCGGGGGTCCTGCACCTGGTCCAGGGCGACGAGCAGGGCGTCCTCCCTGCGCAACAGCTCCCTGGCACCCACGTAGGGATAGGGGTCGACCTCCGCGACGACCCCCTGGTGGTCCGCCGACCCGCAGAGCCGCTCCAACTCCTCCGCCGGCGTCTCAGGCGCCCGCCAAACCCGGTGCACCCGCCGCCGCCCCCGCTCCGCCTCGGCAACCGGCTGCTTGCCATAGATCAGCTGCGAAGCCATCTAAGCCTTGGGAACCAGCTTCGCGCCCTCAGCCGAGTCCCGAACCTCCCACCCCAGCTCAGCCAGCCTGTCCCGAATCTCGTCAGCTCGCCCAAAATCCTTGGCCGCCCGAGCCTCCTGCCGTTCCCCCAACAGCTTCTCCGCCTCGTCGTCGGCCTCAGCTCCCTCATCCGGCTGGGTAAGGGAGCTGAGGCCGACGAGGTCGAGCATCTCCGCCAGCACTTCAGCCGCCTCCGACTCCAGAACCTCGCCGCGATTGGCTGCGCCGACAAGCTCGAACACCTCAGCCATGGCCCGGGGCGTGTTGAAGTCGTCTGCGAGGGCAGACCGAAAGGCCGCAAGGCGGGACTCGGGGGAGGGTCCGCCGGAGCCTCCCCGCTGTTGCTCCGCCGGACCCTCCCCCGAGGTCCGCCCGCCCCCAACCGGGTGCTCACGGAAGAAGTTCCGCAACCGCTCCACCCGGGCCACCGCCTGCTCCATCTGTTCAGATCCAAATGCAAGGGGTTGCCGATAGTGCCCCGAGATCAGATAGGCGACGACCGCCTCTCGTCCATAGCGGTCGAGCGCCTCGGACAGCTGAAAGATGTTGCCGTCGGATTTCGACATCTTCTCCGCCCCGGTCTCGATCATGCCGTTGTGCATCCAGACGCGGGCAAACGGGCGCCCCGCGCCCTCGGACTGGGCGATCTCGTTCTCGTGGTGGGGGAAGATCAGGTCCGAGCCGCCACCGTGAATCGCGAAGGAGGGACCCAGCTCCTGCTCGGCCATCACCGAGCACTCGATGTGCCAGGCCGGGCGCCCGGGCCCCCAGGGGGAGTTCCAGGAGGTGTCCTCGCCGGGCTTGTGCGCCTTCCACAGCGCGAAGTCGAGGGGGTCCTCCTTGAGCGACGCCGAGCCGGCCTCCTCGCCCTGGTCCATGTCCTCGGGGCGACGGTTGGAGAGCTTGCCGTAGCCCTCGAAGCTGCGCACCCGGAAGTAGACGTCGCCGCCCGACTCATAGGCGCGCCCCGCCTCGACCAGGTCGGCGATCAGCGCGACGATCCCGTCGATCGTCGCGGTTGCCAAAGGCTCCGCATCGGGCCGGCCCAGGCCGAGGCGGTCGGTGTCCTCGAGGTAGGCCCGGGTCATCCGCTGCGCGAACTCCGCCGAGCGCTCCCCCGCCTCCTGCGCCGCCAGGTAGATCTTGTCGTTGACGTCGGTGACGTTCACCACCAGCTTCGCCCTGTACCCCTCAGACCTCAGAAACTGCGCCAGAAGCGAGAAGACGACGAACGGCCGTGCGTTGCCGATGTGGATCCGGCTGTAGACGGTGGGCCCGCAGGCGTAGATCCCGACCTCCTCCCCGGGGTCGAGCGACCTCAGCTCGCCGCTCAGCGTGTCCCTGATCCGCACCTCTCGCATGGGTGCGGAATGCTAAACGGCTCTAAAAGGTTCGGTATCCGGAGCCCGTGCCGGCGGACTCCCGCCGGGCCCAGGAGGGAGCCGTCGCATCGGCGGCGGCGAGGGCCTCTCGGCGTGCCCGCGAGGCGGTTGCCTTGATCTCGTCCTCGGCGGCGCGGCGGACCCGCTCCTCGCGCTGCTCGGCCTGCACCCTGATCCGCTCGGACTCGGCCTTCAGGACCTCCTCGGCCCGCGCTCGTGCCTGCTCGACCGCCTCGCCTTCTACTTTCTCGACCAGCGATCGCACGCGCTCCTCGGCTTCGCGCCGGACGTCCTCGGTGCCCTGCATCACGCGCTCCTCGATCTCGGCCTCGAGACGGAGGGCGAGCTCGTGCGCCTCGCTCGCGGCGGCCTCGGCTTCGGCGGCGCGCTGCTCGGCCGCCGCCACGCGCTGGTCCGCATCGAGCTTGGCCCGGTCGAAGGCCTCTTCGTAGCGCTTCTCCGCCTCCCGTTCCGCCTTCCCGAGCTCAGCGGCCAGCGACTCCTCCGCTCCGGCGCGGAGGGATGCAAGCTCCGCCGCGAGCGCCTCCCGGTCGCCCTGCGCGCGCTGCTGGGCCTGCTCGAACGCCTTCTCGGCACGGTCGCGGGCCGCCTCGGCCCGAGCCGCCCGGGCCTCGGCCTCCCGCCTGCGGTCGCGTTCCGCGGCAATTCGCGCGCGCCCCTCGTCTCCGAGCTTCCGCAGCGTGGCCATCGCCCGCTCCTTCAGCTCGGCGCGGATCTCCTCGTTGCGCGCTTCGGCCCTGGCAACCCGCTCCTCGCTGACCCGAACCCACTCGAGCGCCTGGCTAGCCGTCTCGCGCAGCTCCTCGTTGGCCGCGCCGACCGCCTTCAAATGCCTCGCAGGCTCACCCATTGGCATTGCAACCTACAACCGCCATCGGAAGCCCAGCTAGCCTTTCCCCCTCGCGAGGCCGCAATTAGGGGAGATTGCCCCTTAAGAGCCCGTCCCGGTAGGGGTGGAGCGTCTTGTACTTTTTCGCGAGTGCGCCTTGAGCGTCAAGCAGTCGCCGCCTCTCGAAAAAGTTAAGCGGAACCCCTACCGGGACGGGCTCTCCGCAGACCCCTCGGCCTCACGCTCCCGCAGCTCCCGCTTCAACACCTTCCCCGTCGCGTTTCGCGGCAGCTCGTCCAGAAACTCGATCTCGCGCGGCGACTTGTAGGAGGCGAGGTTGGCCTTGACATGGGCCTGCAGGTCCTCCTCGGAGACCCTGGCCTCGGCGGCGAGCACGACGAAGGCCTTCAGCCGCTGGCCGAACTCCTCGTCCTCCACCCCGATCACCGCGACCTCGACCACCTCGCCGTGGTCGGCGAGCAGGTCCTCGACCTCGCGCGGGAAGACGTTCTCGCCGCCGGAGACGATCATCTCGTCGTCGCGGCCGTCGATGAAGAGGCGGCCGGCGGAGTCGACGTGGCCGACGTCGCCGCTGCAGAGCAGCCCGTCGATCGCCTCCTTGCCGCCGCCGCCGGTGTAGCCCTCGAAGGACATTTCGTTGCCGACGAAGATCCGCCCGACCTCTCCGGTCGGGACCTCCTGCCCCGCCTCGTCGTAGAGCCTGACCACCGTGCCACGTGGCGCCTTCCCCGCGGTGCCCGGCGCCGCTCGAAGGTCCTCGGGGGTGGCGACCGTCGCGTAGGCGACCTCGGTCGAGCCGTAGAGGTTGTAGACGGTGTCGCCGAAGCGGTCCATCCACTCCGTGGCCAGCTCGCCCGGAAGGGACGAGCCGGAGACCGAGGTGATCCGCAGCGAGGAGAGGTCGTATGCGTCGAGCGTCTCCCGCGGTAGCTGGAGGATGCGCTGCAGCATCACCGGCACGACGGCGAGCACCTGGGCGCGATGCTCCTGGATCGCGCCCAGCGTCCCCTCCTCGTCGAAACGACGGCGCAGCACGATCGTCGAAGCGGTCGGCAGGCTCATCACGAAGTGGAAGAAGCCCCAGGAATGGAAGAGCGGCGCCGCGATCATCATCGTCTCGCGAGCGCGAAAGGGGATCCTGTCGATCAGCGCCGCCAGCGAGAGCAGTCCGTCGGGGCTGGAGCGCTGCGCTCCCTTCGGGGTGCCGGTGGTGCCCGAGGTGAGGATGACGAAGCGCGGTTTGTCGGGCGGAGGCTTCAGGTTCGAGTCGTCGTTGGCGGCGATCAAGGACTCCAGGGATTGTCCTTCCGGCTCCCCGTCGGCCCAGGCGACGATCCGCTCGACGCCCCCGTCCACGCCGTCCAGCAGGCTGGCGAACTCCTCGTCGTAGACCAGCGCCTTCGGCCCCTCGCGCCGCATCACCTCGACCAGCTGGGGGCCGGCGAACATCGTGTTCAGGTAGAGCGCGCTGGCGCCGAGCTTGGCCGCCGCGACGGTAGCCTCGATGAACCCCCGGTGGTTTCGGCACATGATCCCGATCCCGTCTCCGTAGCCGATCCCCATCCCGGCGAAGGCATGGGCGAGGGCGTTCGTGCGGCGCTGGACGCGCTCGAAGCTGAGTGAGCCCCGTTCGTCGACGATGAAGGTCTCGTGCGGGTATTTGTGGGCGGCGGTGGCGACGCCGGTCGCCGGAGAGGCGCCCCAGCGCAGGAAGGTCGCCGCGACCTTTGCTGCCCTGTCGGGCCGCGAGAAGCCGAGGATCCCGGCCTCGCGCAGGACCTTCGCCTCGAAGACCGTGTCGGCGAGCGATTGCCGCGCGCCGGTAGCTATGGAGCCGAGTTTCCCCATCGGAGCGAGAAGGTTATTCGCTATCGAGGGAGGCCACCGCGATGCATGCGATGCCCTCGCCGCGCCCGATCCAGCCCATGCCCTCGTTGGTGGTCGCCTTGACGCTGACCCTGGCCGAGGTCGCCTCGGCCAGGACCCGCTCCATCTCCGCGCGGAAGGGGCCGATGCGCGGCTCCTCGCAGACGAGGGTCGCGTCGACGTTGACGATCCGGCCGGAGACGGTGCCGACCACCGTACGCAGCAGGTCGATCGAGTCGGCGTCGCGCCAGCGATCCTCGTCGTCGGGGAAGAGTGTGCCGATGTCCCCCATGCCGGCGGCGCCGAGCAGGGCGTCGATCACGGCGTGGGTGAGGACGTCGGCGTCGGAGTGGCCGGCGAGGCCCCGCGTGTGCTCGATCTCGACCCCGCCGAGGACCAGGCGACGTCCCTCGGCGAAGCGGTGGCTGTCGTAGCCGATGCCGACGCTCATCGGCTCAATCCTCGCGCACCGCGGCGCCGAGCGGCTCCAGCCGTCGCCGGCGGCTCTCGAAGGCACAGATCTCCTCCACCCCCAGCTCGCCGAGGAACCCGACAGCGTCCTCGTAGCGGAAGCCGACGTGCTCGGGACGGTGGGCGTCGGAGGAAAGCGCGAAAACCGCCCCCGCCTCGACGCACATCTCGGCAAACGCGCGCGCGGGGTAGATCTCCCCGACCGGCTTGCGCAGGCCCGCCGTGGAGACCTCGACCGCGATCCCGCTCTCCGCGATCGCCTCGACCGCCGGCTCGTAGTAGCGGCGCGGGTCGCGCTCGGGCAGCGGCCGGCCGGCGCCCCAGACCTTGACCAGGTCGGGATGGGCGAGGACGTCGAAGAGGCCGGAGCGGGCGCACTCCGCCAGGGCGTCGAAGTAACGACGCCAGACCTCGTCCGCGTCCCCCTTGCGATCCCAGACGTCCCAGCCCTCGTGGTCGACCGCGGCCTCGCCGACGAAGTGGACCGAGCCGACCACGTAGTCGAAGTCCCGTGCCTCCAGCAGGGTCGCGGTGCGGTCCTCGGCGCCGGGGACGAAGTCGCACTCGATCCCCAGCCGCAGCGGCGTCCCGCGGACGAACTCGCAGTAGGCGTCGAGGTCGTCGCGCGCCTGTTCCTCCCAGAACGGGTGGCGCCAGAGGTCGAGCGCCTGGGTGAAGCGGTAGACGTGCTCGGAGACGCCGAGCTCCTCGATCCCGGCGTCGCGGGCGGCCGCCAGGTAGCGCTCGACGTTCTCGGCGGTGAAGAAGCTCTCGGGCAGCGTGCCCGGATCGTCCGGGCGCAGGTGCAGGTGGTAGTCGGTCAGCATCGGACGCGCAGAGTAGGCGACCCGGGGCGCGGATACGCTGACGCCATGGTCCACTTGCGGATCGTCGTCCCCGAAGACCGCTGCCAGAAGGTCCTCGACCTGCTCGAAACGGCACCGTCGACCTCCAATCTGGTTCTCCTGCCCGGCGCCGCCCGCCAGCCCCGCGGCGACGTCGTCCTCTGCGACATCGCCCGCGAGGAAGCGAGCGTCCTGATCGAGGACCTGAAGGAGCTTGGGGTGGCGCGCGACGGCTCGATCGCGCTCGAGCAGATCGACTCGCAGCTCTCCGACGCAGCCAAGCGGGCCGAGCGAGCGGCGCGCGGGGTGCCATCGGACGCCGTCGTCTGGGAGGAGGTCGAGGCCCGCACCTCGGAGACCACCGAGCTGGGCGGCAACTTCCTCTTCTTCATGTCCCTCGCCTGCCTGATCGCCTCGGTCGGGATCTTCACCGGCTCGCCGATCCTGATCATCGGCGCAATGGTCGTCGGCCCCGAGTTCGGGCCCCTGGCAGGGCTCTGCGTGGCGGCCGTCGAGCGGCGTCGCAGCGTCGCGGTGCGCTCGCTGGCGGCGCTCGCCGTCGGCTTTCCGGTCGGCATCACCGCCGCCTTCCTCTTCACACTCCTCTGCGTTTCCGTCGGCCTGGTCGACTCCGGCTTCAAGAGCGTCGACAACCCGCTGACCCGGTTCATCGCCGAGCCCGACACCTTCTCCTTCATCGTCGCCATCTTCGCCGGCGCAGCCGGCATGCTCTCGCTCACCTCCGCCAAGTCGGGTGCGCTGGTCGGGGTGCTGATCTCAGTGACGACGATTCCCGCCGCGGCGAACATCGGCGTGGCGGCGGCACTCGGCAACTGGGCGGACTGGCGGGGCGCGATGCTGCAGCTCAGCGTCAACCTCACCGCGATCGTCCTCGCCGGCGTCGCCACGCTGTCCGTGCAGAGAGCGCTCTTCGAGCGGCGCAGGCGGCGCCACGTCGCCGAGGCCGGACGTGCCTGAGGGTCGCGCCGGGGCCCAGCTCGGCCTCCTCGCCGGCGCCTTCCTCGGCGGAGCGGCGGTCGCCGGGGCGCTCGGCGCCGCCAGCCTCGGGGTCGCTCTGGGGATCGGGCAGCTCTGCTTCACCGCAGCGCTCGTCTGGGCCCTACTGCGCTGAGCGCTCCCTGAGGAGCTGCTCCGCCAGCCTGAGGTCGAGCGGCGTCGTCACCTTGAGGTTCTCCGCCGGCGAGGGGTGGATCAGCACCTTCCCCCCCGCCCCCTCGACCAGCATCGACTCGTCGGTTGCCGCCGCGACGCGATCCGGATCGCCCCCCAGCGCCTCTCGCAAGGCCTCGACCCTGAAGACCTGGGGCGTCTGCGCTGCCCACAGCCGCCCTCGGTCCACCGTCCCCTCAACCTCCGGGTGCAACGTTTTTGCCGTGGTATGGGCATCCAACGCGTTGCACCCAGGGCTGTGGGAAGACGTGGCCCGCTTGATCGTGTCGGTGACGGGGGTCGCGGCGATCGCGGCGGCGGCGTCGGGATCGGCGAGGAGGGTCGCCACGACGTCCTCGATCAGGCCCGCCGTGACCAGCGGCCGCGCCGCGTCGTGGATCGCGACCAGCCCGGTCTCGACCGCTGCGAGGGCGTTCGACACCGATTGAGCGCGCGTGGCGCCACCGTCGACCACGCCGAGGTCGCTCCCCGCCAGGTCGTGGACGTGCCCGGGCGGGCAGGCGACCACGATCGAGCGCACGGAAACGGCCTTGCGGCAAGCCGCGATCGACCACTCGACCATCCGCCTTCCGGCCAGCGGCACGAAGGCCTTCGGGCCGCCGGCTCCGAGCCTCTGCCCGGAGCCGGCGGCCGCGAGGACCGCGGTGACGCTGCCGGCGCTACGCGGTCGCCGTGGCGGCGAAGCGCTCCTCCAGCAAGCCGTCGAGGTATTCCTCTGCGCCCTCCTCGTCCTTGTCGAGCGCGTACATGAACTCCGAGGCGAGGATTTTCTTCGCCCGCGTGTACATCTGCTTCTCGCCGGTGGAGAGGCCCTTTTCCATCTCGCGGATCGCGAGGTTGCGGACAACCTCGGCCAGCTCGAACACGTCGCCGGTCTTGATCTTCTCGCGGTTGTACTTGAAGCGCCGGTTCCAGTTCTTCGGCATGTCGGACACCTCATCGGTGAGGACGTCCGTGACCTTCTTGATTTCCACCTCGTCGATGACCCGCCGAAGGCCGGCGACGCCGGCGTTCTCGCAGGGGACCATCACCGTGAGTTCGTTGTGGAGGATCTTGATCGTCAGGTAGTCCCGCTCCTCCCCCATCAGCTCACGAGACTCCTTCTTCAGTACCAGGCCAGCGCCGTGATGGGGATAGACGACCTTGTCCCCCTCTTCGAAGTCGCAGACGTAAGGGACGTCGGACTCGAAGCCCACCTCCATGGCCTCCTCTGCTAGCTCAGAAATCGGGTGCTCCTTTCCTTTTCGACGGCGTCGATTCGCCGTTCAGCTTTGTAGGTACCGGTCGACCAGGTCGACCTCCTGAAGCCTGCGCAGGCCCTCGCGGATGTCCTTTGCCCTGGTCGGGCCGACGTCCTCGACAGCCTCGAGGTCGGCGTCGGAGGCAGCCAGGACCTCCTCCAGCCCACCCAGCTCGTGGATGATCTTCTGGACGACAAGCTTTGGGATGCGCGGCACGCGGCCGAGCACGCGGTAGCCCCGCGGAGCGACCGGGAAGTCGAGGGTGTTCAGCTTGCGGTCGTAGCCGAGCAGCTCGGCGAGACGGCCGAAGTCGAGCACGTCCTGGTGCGGCAGCCGCGCCAGCGACTGCAGCACCGTCGCCAGGTTCTCCTCGGAGTCTTCGAGGCTGTAGTCGCGGATCAGCGACGACTTGTCGGCGGCGACGCCGACCATCGTCTCCTCCAGCTGCATCTCGATCAGGCGGCCCTCGGTGCCGAGCTCGACGATGTAGCGCTCGACCTCGACCGCCATCCGGGTCACCAGCTCGGCGCGCTGGAGGACGGCGAGCGCGTCGTAGAGGACCCCGCCGCCCTCGAACTCGAGCACGGTGAGCCGGTTGGAGACCTGGTCGAGCCGGGCGCGGTACTTGTCGAGGGTCGCCAGGCCCTGGTTCGCCTTGGCCAGCACCGCGGGGATGTCCTGCAGGATGTACTTCGTCCCCTCGACGTATAGGGAGACCACGTCGCGGCGCTGGGAGATGGCGATCACCAGCGCCTCGGTCTGTTTGGAGACACGCTCGGCCGTGCGGTGGCGGGTGCCGGTCTCGGCCGAGAGGATCGTCGGGTCGGGCATCAGCTGGACGTTGGCCCAGACGATCTTCGTCGCCTCGGCGTTGAGCACGATGGCACCGTCCATCTTCGCCACCTGGTACAGCATCGCCGGCGTGTAGTCGATGTCGAGCTGGATCCCTCCGGAGAGCAGGTGGGAGATGTCGCCCGGGTCGCCGACGACGATCAGGCCACCGCTGCGGGAGTGGACGATGTTGTCGAGCCCCTCGCGCAGGGCACCGCCCGGCGCGACCACGTCGAGAGCTCTCAGTAGGCGGGGATCTTGGCGTTCGGACAACTCATGAAGCTCATCCCCAGGAAGCGCTGACATCGCCGTCTAGGATGGCAAAAACCGCTTTCCAATGCGGTGTGGGCAAATCCAAGTGGACAGGTCGGGATGGTCGTTGTCAAGGAGTCTCGTCACCCAAGGCCGCAAGTCCCGCAATCAGAGGTGGAAACGACGGTGATGGCGGTGGTGCTGGAGGTCTTCCGCCCGGGGCTCGCCCGCCACGGCGGGGTCGGGACCGGGCGAGCCTGGATCGCGAACGAAGAGCCAGGTCAGGACGGTGCCGAGGGCACAGAGGGCGACCGAGACCCAGGTCGAGCCGGCGATCGAGTCCGTGAACGAGTCGCCTGCGGCCTGCAGCGCGTGAAAGGCCGCGCCCGTCGCGGCAAGGGCAAGCGAGCCGGCGACGATCCGGTCCATCGCCAGCACCCCGGAGGCGATCCCGACCTTCTCCGCCGGCATCGCCGCCATCGCCGCCGTCGACATCGGGGCGTAGACGAGGCCGATCGCGATTCCGAAGAGCAGGTAGCCGACCAGCGCCAGGGCATAGGAGGTGTCCGGCGCGATCCGGGTCAAGACGAGGAGCCCCGCGGTGCCGAAGAGCATCCCCGCCGTCATCAGCCGGCGCGCGCCGAAGCGACCGATCAGCCGGCCCGAGAAGGGTGAGATGAACACCATCGGGACCGTGACCGGCAGGATCAGCACGCCGCTGAGGATCGCCGAGTGCCCGAGCGCGTCCTGGAGGTACTGGGGCTGGAAGAACATCACGGCCCAGTAAGAGCCGACGACGGCGAAGGCGGCGGCGCTGGCGCCGAAGTAGGGGCCGTTGCGAAAGAGCTCGAATTCGACGATCGGCTCGCGCACGCGGCGCTCGATCCGGGCGAAGAGCGCCAGGGCTAGGACGCCCAGCACCGCCAGGGAGGCGGTGGCCGCCGCGGCCCAGGCCCGCGACTGGATCATCGCCAGGACGACGGCGGTCAGGCCGACGGTGAGCGCCAGCAGCCCGGGCAGGTCGATCCGCCTGCCAGCACCGGGATCGGTCGACTCCGGCGCGGCGGCCACGACGATCGCCAGGCCGAGCGCGACCACCGGCAGGTTGACCCAGAAGATCAGCCGCCAGTCGAGTGCGACGAGCGCCCCGCCGAGGACCGGGCCGATCGCCAGGGCAACCGCCGAGACCGCCGCCCAGGCGCCCAGCGCCCGCGGCTGCTCGCCGGCCGGAAAGGCGTTGCAGACGATCGCCAGCGAGAGCGAGAGGACGGGAGCTGCGCCGACGCCCTGCAGGACCCGCCCGCCGATCAGCATCAGCGGGTCCTGCGCCGCGCCCGAGAGCACCGAGCCCGCCCCGAAGAGCGCCATGCCGACGACGAAGACCCGCTTGCGACCGAACATGTCGCCCAGCCGCCCGGCGGTCACCACGAGCACGGCGATCGTCAGCAGGTAGCCGTTCATCACCCACTGCAGCTCCGCCGCATCGGTGCCGAGGTCGGCGCGGATCGAGGACAGCGCCAGCGCCACGACGGTGGAATCCAGCATCAGCAGGAAGAGCCCGGAGCAGGCCCCGATCAGGGTCCACCACTTGCGGTCCATCGAGCGCAGGCTATGTGGCGAGGAGGTCGCGACCGGGGTCGATGCCCCAGCGCCCCCCGACTTCGGCCAGCTCGTCGCTGAGCGACCAGCGGTCAGGGCGCTCCTCGCCCTCGTGCTGGGGGTTGGCGCCCTTCAGCGCCATGCTGCCGGTGTTGTCGCCGATCGCGCGGATCGCGGCGACGTCCTCGTCGGAGAGGCGTTGCTCGGTGGGCAGCGTCGCGAGCTCCAGCCGCTTCGCCTCGATTGGGCAGGCCGCTTCTCCCAGCTCCTGGATCAAGGTGGGGACGGCGCACTCGACCGCCGGGTGGGCGAGGTTCCACTGGCAGGCGAGCTGGATGAAGGTGAGCCTGGCCCGTTCGGCGAAGGGCTGAAGCCGCTCCAGCTTCTCCAGCCCCGCCTCGATCCAGCCAGGCGGGCGGAAGGCCCGGTGATCGTGCTCGGCCAGCTGGGTCTGCGGGCTCAGGTCCCCCCAGAAGAGGCCGCCGTAGTCGACTACCCGGGTGATCACCCTGACGCCGTGGCGCTCGGCGGCCTCGAGGCAGAGCTCGCCCGGCCAGGGCTCGAACGGGTTGAGGATGATCATCGCCCAATCGATCCGCTCGCCGAAGCGCTCCAGGCAGGAGATCAGGTCGAGCGTGAAGCCGTTGGCCGGCCCGGGGGCGATGCCGATCTGCGCCGTCAGCCCCGCCTCTCGCAGCGCCTCCATGCCGTCCCAGACCGCCTCGCTCGAGTAGCCGATCCGGTCCGGGTTGTGCAGCAGCAGCAGGTCGAAGGAGGAAACGCCGATCCGCTCGAGGCTCTTCTCGGCGGCCATCCGCAGATACCCCGCATACTCGCTCTCCCCCCGCAACCGCGGATCCGTAAACCGCGGGTACCCCCGCGGCCCGTCCCTCTCCCCCTCGTAGAAGTCATGCCCCACCGCCCCGACCAGGCAGTAATCGCCACGCGGCACCCCACCCAGCGCCCGCCCCAGCAAAGCGTCTGCCTCCCCCTGCCCATAAGTGTCAGCGGTCAGAACAGTCTCAATCCCCCCACCGGACCTCAACAGCTCCATCAAGCGCTCCTCGTCGACAGCCTCCCCAAAACGGAGAAAGCGCCCCCCGCTCCAAGTACCGATGGCAGTACGTCCAGGCTCAGGCATGAGACCGAACCATAAGGCCGCAGCTCGCGCGGGTGGCGTGGGGCAGGGGGGTCGAGGACGTACACCTCGCCCGCAGGCCCCCCTGCCCCACGACAGGACCCGCGCGCCTACTCGTTCTCGGTCTTGGGGTCGTCGGACTCAGGCCGATCGTTCTGATCGCCGCCCTCGTCCTTCTTGGCGCCCACCCCGACCTTCTCGGGCTCAGGCTTCGACTTCTTGGAGCGCGCCGGCTTCTTCGGCTTGACGATCTCGAGACTGAGCGGCCGGTCCTCCTCGTCGCCGGAGGAGTCGCGCGCGATCATCACGGTCGAGCCCGGCGTCATCTCTCCCTGGCGCAGGACTTCGTCGGCGAGCGGGTCCTCGATGTAGCGCTGGATCGCGCGGCGCAGCGGGCGGGCTCCCATCGAGGGGTCCCAGCCTTTCTCCACCAGCAGGTCCTTCGCCTCGTCGGTCAGCTCCAGCTGCAGCTCGTGCTCGGCGACCTGGACGCGAACCCGGTTGATCATCAGGTCGATGATCTCCTTGACCTCTTCCTTGGCCAGCTTGTGGAAGACGATCACCTCGTCGATCCGGTTGAGGAACTCGGGCCGGAAGACCTTTTTCAGGTCGCTCATGATCCGGTTCTTCATGTCGTCGTAGGACATGCCGGTCTCGTCGGCGACGGTGAAGCCGATCGAGGTGTTCTTGGCGATCTCCGAGGCGCCGATGTTCGAGGTCATGATCACGATCGCGTTGCGGAAGTCGACCGTGCGCCCCTGGGCGTCGGTGAGACGCCCGTCCTCGAGGATCTGCAGCAGGATGTTGAAGACGTCGGGGTGGGCCTTCTCGATCTCGTCGAGCAGCAGCACGCTGTATGGCTTGCGCCGCACGGCCTCGGTCAGCTGCCCGCCCTCGTCGTAGCCGATGTAGCCCGGCGGCGAGCCGACCAGCCGGCTGACCGCGTGCTTCTCCATGTACTCGGACATGTCGATGCGGACCATCGACTCCTCGTCGCCGAAGAGGAACTCGGCCAGCGTGCGGGCGAGCTCGGTCTTGCCGACCCCGGAGGGGCCGAGGAAGATGAAGGAACCGGCCGGGCGCTTGGGGTCCTTGATCCCGGCGCGCGAGCGGCGGATCGCCTTGGAGACGGCGGTGATCGCGACCTCCTGGCCGATCACCCGCTTGTGCAGCTCCTCCTCCATGCGGATCAGCTTCTGGGTCTCGGCCTCGGTCAGTTTGAAGACCGGGATCCCGGTCCACATCGAGACGATGTCGGCGATCTCTTCTTCGCCCACGTCCGGCCGCTCGCCGTTCTCGCCCTCGGCCCACTCGTCCTCGAGCTGGCGCTTGCGGGTCGTCAGCTGGCGCTCGGTGTCGCGCAGG
The DNA here is from genome assembly GCA_946482365.1 of uncultured Actinomycetes bacterium. The sequence goes on along the minus strand of CAMLQY010000011.1, from coordinate 31,219 downwards.
TTCGCCGCTTTCTCGAACTCCTGAGCTTCGATCGCGGCCTCCTTGTCGCGCCGCGTCGTCTCGATTTCCTCCTCGAGGTCGCGGTAGACCGGCGGTGAGCTCATCGACTTGATCCGCATCCGCGATGCGGCCTCGTCGATCAGGTCGATCGCCTTGTCGGGCAGGAAGCGGTCGGAGATGTAGCGGTCGGCAAGCTCGGCTGCGGCTTCCAGTGCGTCGTTGGTGATGTTGACGCGGTGGTGCTGCTCGTAGCGCTCGCGCAGCCCTTCGAGGATCTTCACCGTGTCCTCGACCGAGGGCTGGTCGACCTTGATCTGGGCGAAGCGACGCTCCAGCGCCGAGTCGCGCTCGAGGTACTTGCGGTACTCGTCGAGCGTGGTGGCGCCGATCGTCTGCAGCTCGCCGCGGGCGAGCGCCGGCTTGAGGATCGAAGCGGCGTCGATCGCGCCCTCGGCAGCGCCGGCGCCGACCAGGTTGTGGAGCTCGTCGATGAAGAGGATGATGTCGCCGCGCTGGGTGATCTCTTTCATCACCTTCTTCAGCCGCTCCTCGAACTCGCCGCGGTACTTGGAGCCGGCGACCAGCGCCGCCAGGTCCAGCGTGTAGATCTGCTTGTTCTTGAGCAGCTCGGGAACCTCGCCCTTGTTGATGCGAGCGGCCAGGCCCTCGACCACGGCGGTCTTGCCGACGCCGGGCTCGCCGAGCAGCACCGGGTTGTTCTTGGTGCGGCGGGAGAGGATCTGCATGATCCGCTCGATCTCGGTCTCGCGGCCGATGACCGGGTCGAGCTTGCCCTCGTCGGCGAGCTTGGTCAGGTTGCGGCCGAACTGGTCGAGCAGCTTCGAGGACTTCTTGCCCTCGCCGGACCCGCCGGCGCCGGGACCGCCGCCGCCCTGACGCCGCCCGCCGGGCCCGGAGAGCATCCGGATCACCTCGTTGCGGATCTTGTCGGAGTCGGCGTCGAAGTCGAGCAGGATGCGCGCGGCGACGCCCTCGTTCTCACGCACGAGGCCGAGCAGGATGTGCTCGGTGCCGATGTAGTTGTGGCCGAGCGAGAGCGCCTCGCGCAGGGCCAGCTCGAGGACCTTCTTGGCCCGCGGGGTGAAGGGGATCTGACCGGAGGTGACCTCCTCGCCGGAGCCGACGATCCGGACCACCTGCGAGCGGACGCGCTCGGTGGTGATGTCGAGCGACTCGAGCACCCGTGCGGCGAGCCCCTCCTCCTCGCGCAGCAGGCCGAGCAAGATGTGCTCGGTGCCGATGTAGTTGTGCTTCAGCGTGCGGGCCTCTTCCTGGGCCAGGACGACTACCTGTCGGGCTCGCTCTGTGAATCTCTCGAACAAAAGTCTCTCTATCCACTCAACGCAGCGACGCTGAGTAAGTATCGGCGGACGCCCTTCGGTTCATCGGGAAGCGCCCATGTGCCCACTAACGATACCGAGAGCGTCCAACCGGCCCCGGGACGCAAAATTTCGCTCAGAGCGGCCTTTTGGCCGGTTCAGCTGCGCATCGCGGGGTAGAGAACGACCTCGCGAACGCTCTTCGCGCCGGTCAGCAGCATCACCAGGCGGTCGATCCCGATGCCGACGCCTCCGGTCGGCGGCATTCCCTGTTCGAGCGCGGCGACGAAGTCCTCGTCGTAGGGCTGGGCCTCCTCGTCGCCGCGGGCCAGCTCCTCCGCCTGCTGCTCGAAGCGCCGGCGCTGCTCGTCGGGGTCGTTGAGCTCGCTGAACCCGTTGGCGATCTCCATCCCCCCGGCGAAGGCCTCGAAGCGCTCGACCAGGCCCTCCTCGGAGCGGTGGGACTTGGCGAAGGGCGAGAGCTCGACCGGATAGTCGAGGACGAAGGTGGGCTGGACCAGCTCCGGCTCGACCGACCTGGAGAGCAGCCCGTCGACCAGCTTGCCCCAGCCCTCCTCGGGGTCGGGCTCCGTTCCCATCGCCTCGGCCAGGGCCTCCCGGGTGGGGTGCTCGGCGACGTCGATGCCGGTGCGCTCGCGGATGGCGTCGCGCAGGGTCACCCGCTTCCAGGGCGGGGCGAAGTCGATCGTCGCCTCGCCGCGCCTCACCTCGGTCGTTCCCAGCACCCGCTCGGCGACCTCGGCGACCATCGTCTCGACCTTGTGCGCGGTGGCGGTGTAGTCCGCACAGGCCTCGTACCACTCGAGCATCGTGAACTCGGGGTTGTGCTTGTGCGAGACGCCCTCGTTGCGGAAGTCCTTGCCCAGCTCGTAGACGCGGTCGATGCCGCCCACCACGAGCCGCTTGAGGTAGAGCTCGGTGGCGATCCGCAGGTAGAAGTCGCGATCGAGGGCGTTGTGGTGGGTCGTGAACGGCCGTGCCAGGGCACCGCCGTAGAGCGGCTGCAGGACCGGCGTCTCGACCTCGACGAAACCGCGTTCGTCGAGCCAGCGGCGAATCTCGCTGACGGTGCGGGCGCGCAGCGCGAAGCGGCGCCGGCTCTCCTCGTTGGCGATCAGGTCCAGCTCGCGATGGCGATAGCGGGTCTCCACGTCCTCGAGGCCGTGGAACTTGTCGGGGGGCGGCCGAAGGCTCTTGGCGAGAAGGCGCCAGCGGTCGATCGCCAGCGAAAGCTCCCCGCCGCGCCTGGTCGCCAGGGCCGTGCCCTCGACGCCGACGACGTCGCCGAGGTCGAGGTCGACCAGCAGGCGGTACGGCTCCTCGCCGAGGAGGTCCTCGCGGGCATGGAGCTGGATCTGGCCGCTGCCGTCGCGGAGGTCGAGGAAGCAGGCCTTGCCGTGGCCGCGGCGCCCGACGATCCGCCCGGCGACCCGGTGGCGCGACTCGGTCTCGATCCCCGGCGCCAGCCCCTCGTGCGCGGCGCGAACCTCGCCGATGTCCTCCTTCTCGGCGAACTCGGGAGGGAACGGGTCGATCCCAGCCTCCCGCAACCGCTCCAGCTTCTCCCGCCTGTCGGCGAGAACGTCGGAGAGTTTCGGCTCTTCGGTCTCGCCCATTGGAGCGAGACCCTATGCGGTCTCGATCTTGGTGATCTTCAATTTCTTCTTGGGCCCGCGCGGAACCTCGACCGTGACGATGTCGTTGCGCTTGTGCCCAATCAGCGCTTTGCCGATCGGCGACTCGTTGGAGAGCTTGTGCTCGAGCGGGTCGGCCTCGGTCGAGCCGACGATCTGGAACTTCTGCGAGTCGCCCGTCTTCTGGTCTTTGACGTGGACGATCGAGCCGAACTGGACCTCGTCTGTGCCGAGATCCTTCTCGTCGATCACCGTGGCACGGCGCAGCCTCTCTTCGAGCTGGGCGATCCGCTGCTCGAGCAGGGCCTGCTCGTTCTTGGCGTCGTCGTACTCGGCGTTCTCAGAGATGTCACCGAACTCGCGCGCCTCCTTGATCCGCTCGGCGACCTCGCGCCGCTTCACAGTCGAAAGGCGCTCTATCTCCTCCTTGAGCTTCTCGAGACCCTCAGGGGTGATTACGGACTGGCGACTCACTTGTCCTGACCTCGCTTCTTGGATTGAGACGGCGGCGCCGGCTCCTAGACCGAAAAAACGGCCAGGTGCGGCGGCATCGAGTCACCACACCAGGGCCGGAAGTCGCGGGATTATAGCGAGGGAGCTGGAGTGCCTAGCTCGGCGATCAGACGACGGGCCTCGGGCAGCTCGGCACTGCGCTGGAGCTCGTCCGCAAGCTCGGAATCGATCCCGAGCGATTCGACGTACCAGGGGTAGAACTTGCGCAGGTAGCGACCGGCCCGGTCGCTGCCGAGGTGCTCCTCGGCGCGGTCGATCGTCCAGAGCAGCTCGGCGACGACCTCGGCTCGGTCGGGGGGCTCGGTGCGAGCGCCGGTCAGCTCCTCGAAGACCCATGGGTTTCCGAGCGAGCCGCGAGCGATCATCACCGCGGCCGCGCCTGACTCCTCGTAGGCGGCACGAGCCGCTGCCGCGCTGCTCAACCCCCCCGAGACGATCACAGGCACCTCCACCCGCTCGACCAGCTCGCGCGTGAGCTCGTAGTCGGGGCTTCCCTTGTGACCGGCCGTGGCCGCCCTCGGGTGAAAGGCGATCGCCGCGACGCCCGCCTCCCCGGCCAGGCGGACGGCGAGCTCGAATCCGGAGTGATCGCCCGCTTCGATCCCCGAGCGCAGCTTCACCGTGACGGGAAGGCCACTGCCCTCGGCCGCGCTGCGGGCAAGCGAGAGGGCAAGCTCGTGGTCGCGCAGCAGCTCGGCTCCCGCCCCCGTCTTGCGCACCTTGCGCACCGGGCATCCCATGTTGATGTCGATCAGGTCCGCCCCGGCCTCGGCGGCGATCGCCGCCCCCGAGCGCATCACCTCGGCGTCGTGGCCGAAGAGCTGGATCGAGACAGGGTGCTCGTCCGGGTGGATGCGCATCAGCTCGCGCAGGGTGCGCTCGTTGCGGTGGTGCAAGCCGAAGCTCGAGACCATCTCCGAGACGGCCAGGCCGGCCCCGTATCGCTTCGCCTGCAGGCGCACGAACCAGTTGCCGATCCCCGCCAGGGGGGCGAGCAGGACGCGATTGGAGATCTCGACGTCGGCGATCCGGAAGGGATCAGTCAGCTGTGGGCGTGTTCCTCGCATGGATCAGGCGCAGCCCCTTCAGGGTAAGCATGTCGTCGACCTCGTCGATCGTCTCGGTGAACGGCACGACGGCGGAGGCGTACCCGCCGGTGGCCAGCAGCCTCGGGTTCGGGAGCTCCTCTTCGATTCGCCTGACGATGCCGTCGATCAGGCCGGCGAAGCCGAAGATGAAGCCGGAGTTGATCGCCGCACGGGTCGAGCGGCCGATCGCTTCCCGCGGCTCTTCAAGGTCGATCCGGCTGATCCGAGCCGCCCGGTCGATCAGGGCACTGAGCGAAGGTGCGAGCCCGGGGCCGATCGCACCGCCGAGGTACTCGCCGTCGGCAGAGACGACGTCGATGTTGATCCCGGTGCCGAAGTCGACCGAGACGCAGGCCTCGCCGAAGCGCGCGTAGGCGGCGATCGCGTTCACCAGCCGGTCGGCTCCGACCTCGAGCGGGTTCTCGATCCGTATCGGCATGCCGGTCTTCACCCCCGGCCCGATCGTCAGGCACTCCGCGTCGAGGTAGCGCTTGGCGAGCCGCTCGAACTGGGCGCCCAGCGGTGGCACGACCGAGGAGACGCAAACGGCGTCAACGTCGGTCAGGGACATGCCGCAGAGGGCGAAGAAGCCGGCAATCCGCTCGGCCAGCTCGTCGCCCGTCGCCCCCGATCGAGTCTGGAAGCGCCAATGCTCGACCAGGCGCTCGCCGTCGAAAGCGCCTAGGTGGGTCTGGGTGTTGCCGACGTCGACCGCAAGGAGCACGGCCGCGATTATGATGCCTCGCCATGAACGTGCGGCTCTACACGATCCCGGGCTCGCACCCGGGCGTCGCCGTCCAGGCGATGATGAAAGCGAAGGGCATCCCCTTCAAGCGCACCGACCTCTTCCCGGTCATGCAGAAGCTCGTGGTTCGCGTGCAGGGCTTCCCCAAACAGACCGTGCCGGCCATCAAGATCGACGGGCGAAAGGTCCAGGGCTCGCGCGAGATCGCCCGCGAGCTCGACCGCATCCGGCCCGAGCCGCCGCTCTTCCCCGAGGACCCCGAGAAGCGGCTCGCCGTCGAAGAGGCGGAGCGCTTCGGCGATGAGGAGCTCCAGCACCCGATCCGCCAGATGATCTGGTGGACCCTGCGCAAGGACAAGGCACCGCTGCGCAGCTTCTCCGAGGGGGCGAAGCTGGGGATCCCGACAGGCCTGGCGGTTGCGACCGCGGGGCCGGTCCTCGCGGCGACCGCCTACTACAACCAGGCCACCGACGAGAACGTGCGCCGCGGCCTCGCGGCGCTGCCGGGCTTCCTCGACCGCATCGACGCCTGGATCGAGACGGGGGTCTTGGACGGAGAGCAGCTGTACGCCGCCGACTACCAGATCGCGCCGAGCCTGCGGCTGGCGATGACGATGCAGGACCTGCGCCCCGCGATCGACGCCAGGCCCGCCGGCAAGTTCGCGCGGCGGGTCATCCCCGACTACGCGGGCGACGCCCCCCCGGCCTTCCCGCCGGCGTGGCTGCAGTCGCTGCGCAGCGAGCCGGCAGCTGCATAGTAGTAGTCGGCCGGCAACTCAGCCCTCCGCCCGTTCCGATGCGCGGTGGTCTCCCATCTCCGCAACGACAGCAGGAAGACGGCCGTCATCAAGCCGCAGAACCGCAAGGGGAACAAAGATCGTCGGGGGGCCCCAGACCAACGCGAAGAGCTCTTGGGAGGAGAGCCCTAAGTCGGCGATCGCGATCACAGCCAGTGTCAGCCAGGCCGGAAGGATTGCGACCCACACCGGCCTCATGACGAAATCTCCGAGCACCATCAGGTCGAAACTGCGCCCCTCGGGCGGGCGGCCTGTCCAGGTCGGCTTGCGACGGACCCGCAGCCAGGCGATGGGCAGGGCAAGCAGCATCGACCATCCTCCAATCCAAACCACTGCCTGGACGGCGGCAACCAGCAAGTCGACGGCGATCACCGAACCGCTATCGGCATTCGATGGCCTGGTCTTGACTCAGAGCGGGCCTACCTGATCGACTCGTTCGAGTTCGCCGAGCGCATCCAGCGCCTTCGCGAGACTCGTGCCGTCCGGGAGTGCGAGGTCGGGATTGAGTTCAAGGAGGGGCATGAGAACGAAACGGCGGCTGGTGACCTCGGGGTGGGGCAGCGTCAGGCGGTCGGTTTTCAGCTGCAGGTCGCCGAGCATGAGCAGGTCGACGTCTAGCGGGCGCGGGCTGTGGCGGGGGGCGCCCAGGGCCCGGCCGCGCTCGGCCTCGACCTGCTTGCAGAGGTCGAGCAGCGCCTCGGGCTCCAGCTCGGTGCGGATGCGGATCGCGGCGTTGAGGAAGTCGGGCTGGTCGAGCACCTCGCCGACCGGCTCGGTCTCATAGACGGAGGAGACCGCCTCGACCTCCATCCCCCTTTCGCCCAGCAACTCGATCGCCGCCCTCAAGTGCGACCGGCGATCGCCCTCGTTCGAGCCCAGCCCCAGGTAGCCGGTCCGCACGCGCAGCTAAACCTCGTCGGGCTCTTCTTCGTCGGGCTCTTCGGCTCGTTCCTGGACGACCTCGACCGCGACCTCCTGGATCGCCAGCGGCAACGGCGGCTCGGGCTTGGCGGCGCGGACGCGGACCGAGGCGCAGCCGTAACGCTCCATCAAGCGCTGGCCGACCACCTGGGCGAGGCGCTCGAGGGTGCGGTAGCTGCGCTCGGTGGCCGCGAGGGCGACGATGTCGCAGACCTCGCCGTAGTCCACCGTGTCCTCGATGCGGTCGGTCAGCACGGCGTCGCAGTCGGGAACGTCGAAGGAGACGTCGAACTCGAGCCGCTGGCCCACCTCCTGCTCGGAGTCGCTCACCCCGTGGTGGGTGTAGATCGAGAGCCCGCGCAGCTCAACCTCGACGTTCGACTCCATCCCGTTGTCGTGAGCCTCCATGGTCGAACTATCCCAACACCGCTTCGGCGACGCGCAAAGCCTGGGACATCTCGGCCACGTCGTGGACGCGCAGCACGTCGGCGCCCTCGGCAACGGCGAGAACCGAGGAGGCGATCGTGCCGCCGATGCGGTCGTCGACCGAGGACCCATCGACCGCGGCGATGAAGCTCTTGCGAGAGGTCCCTATCACCAGCGGCCGCCCCAGCTCCCGCAGCTCTCCCAGCCGCCGCAACAGCTCCAGGTTGTGCTCCGGCGTCTTCCCAAACCCGATCCCCGGATCCAGCCAGACCCTGTCTTCGGCGATGCCCCGCGACACGGCGAATTCCAGCTGCCCGGAGAGAAAGGCCTTGACGTCGTCGACGACGTCGTCGTAGCTGGGATCGTCCTGCATCGTGCGCGGATTGCCGGGCATGTGCATGAGCACGACGCCGACCCCCCGCTCGGCGCACAGCGAAGCCATCTCAGGGTTCCCCTGCAATGCCGTCACGTCGTTGACGATCGTCGCCCCCGAGTCGATCGCCGCCATCGCCACCGCCGCCTTGGAGGTGTCGATCGAGAGGGTCGCCTTGTCGGCAAGCCCGGCGACCACCGGCTTGACCCGTCGCAGCTCCTCTGCCTCGGCGACTTCTTCCGCCCCCGGCCGAGTCGATTCCCCGCCCACATCCAAGATCGTCGCCCCATCCTCCACGAGCTTTTCGCCATGCCCGATCGCCGCAGCTGCGTCCAGGTACCTGCCCCCGTCCGAGAACGAGTCGGGAGTGACGTTGACGATCCCCATGACCTGAGGGGACACGCGGTGCCTCTCGGACTGGCGGATACTCAAAATGCCGGTCTAATTAGACCGGCATTTGTCAGGACGAGAGGCACCGCGTGGCCCCTCAGCTCGCGTCCCCACCGGCAAACCCTGGCCTGGGCCGCGGCTGGGCGACGGGGCCCTCACGCTGCGCCCGTTCGGGCTCCGGCGCCGGCTCGACCTGCGCCGGCTCCTCCTCGTCGACGAACACCTCGTCCGCGGGCCTGCCGTCGAGCAGCGCCACGAACTGCTCGGCGTCGATCGTCTCCCGCTCGAGCAGGATGTTGGAGATGCGGTCGAGCTCCTCGCGCTTCTCGGTAAGCAGGTCCTTGGCGGTCTGGTGGGCGCCCTCGACGATGCGGCGGATCTCGTCGTCGATCTCGCGTGCGATCTCGTCGGAGTAGTCGGGCTCGGCCGAGAACTCGCGGCCGAGGAAAGGCTGGCCGCGATCGTGGCCGAAGACGCGCGGGCCCAGCCGCTCGGACATGCCGAAGCGCATCACCATCTGCTTCGCCGTCTCGGTCACCTTTTCGAGGTCGTTGGAGGCGCCGGTGGTGATCTCGCCGAAGACGATCTCCTCGGCGGCGCGACCGCCCAGGGTCATCGCCATCGTGTCGGTCAGCTCGGCGCGCGAGGTGAGGAACTTGTCCTCCGAGGGCAGACTGATCGTGTAGCCGAGCGCCTGGCCGCGGCTGATGATCGAGATCTTGTGGACCGGGTCGCAGTTGGGCAACAGGTGCCCGACGATCGCGTGGCCGAGCTCGTGGTAGGCGGTGATCAGCCGCTCCTTCTCGCTCATCACGCGGGTCTTCTTCTCGGGCCCCGCGATCACCCGCATGATCCCCTCCTCCAGCTCCTGCATGGAGATCTCGCGGCGACCCTGGCGGGCGGTCAGGAGGGCCGCCTCGTTGATCAGGTTGGCGAGGTCGGCACCGGTGAAGCCAGGGGTCTGGCCGGCGAGCGCGTCGAGGTCGATCGACTTCGCCAGCGGCTTGCCGCGCGTGTGAACCTCGAGGATGTGCTTCCGCCCTTTGCGGTCGGGCCGGTCGACGACGACCTGGCGGTCGAAGCGGCCGGGCCGCAGCAGCGCCGGGTCGAGGATGTCGGGCCGGTTGGTGGCGGCGATCAGGATGATGTTGTCTTTCATCTCGAAGCCGTCCATCTCGACCAGGAGCTGGTTCAGCGTCTGCTCGCGCTCGTCGTGACCGCCACCCATGCCGGCGCCGCGATGGCGGCCGACGGCGTCGATCTCGTCCATGAAGATGATGCAGGGCGAGTTCTGCTTCGCCTGCTCGAAGAGGTCGCGGACGCGGCTGGCGCCGACGCCGACGAACATCTCGACGAAGTCCGAGCCGGAGATAGAGAAGAAGGGCACGCCGGCCTCGCCGGCCACCGCGCGGGCGAGCAGGGTCTTGCCGGTGCCGGGCGGTCCGTAGAGCAGGACCCCCTTGGGGATGCGGGCGCCGAGCGCCTGGAACTTCTTAGGGTTCTCGAGGAATTCTTTGATCTCCTGGAGCTCCTGGACCGCCTCGTCGACCCCGGCGACGTCGCGGAAGGTGATTTTCGGCGCGTCGACCGCCATCCGCTTCGCCTTCGATTTGCCGAAGTTCATCACCCGCGATCCGCCTCCCTGCATCTGGTTCATGAGGAAGATCCAGAAGCCGAAGAAGAGGACGAAGGGCAGGATGAAGGTGAGGACGTTGAGCAGGCTGGAGCTGCCGCTGCCGTGCACCGTCGTCTTCACGTTCTCGGTCTGGTCGATCAGGTTGAGCAGTGACTGCTCTGTGTTGGGCGGGTACCCCGTGGAGTAGTTGTCGCCGTCTTTCTCCTTGACGTCGAGCGTGTTGTCCTTCGTGTTGATCGTTACCTCTTCGACCTTTTCCTGTGCGATCAGGCCGGTCTTCGGCTTGACCAGCTCGTTGTAGGAGGGCGCCTCGGTGCCCGAGGGGCTGCTGATCACCCGCTGGGCGACGAAGGCGAGGATCACCACCAGCAGGATCGGGAAAGCCGCGCTTTTGAAAAAACGCCTCACAGGGAAAATTCAGCGTACCAGGGCAATTCCAGCCGCCCCCGGACGCGGGAGCGCAGCCGCGAGATCGCCGGGTGTGACTAGCGCGGCTGCGCGGGAGCGGAGGAGGCGGTGCCTGGTTATTCGTCCAGGGCGGCCACGTAGGAGAGGTTGCGGTAGCGCTGGGCGTGGTCCAGGCCGTAGCCGATGGCGAAGCGGTTGGGTATCTCGAAGCCGACGTACCGCGGAGAGAGGTCGACGCGCAGCCGCTCGGGCTTGGTCAGCAGGGCGCAGACCTCGACCGAGGCGGGATTGCGCGCCTTCAGGTTGCGCATCAGGTACTGCAGGGTGAGGCCCGAGTCGATGATGTCCTCGACGATCAGCACGTGACGGCCCTCGATCGGAGCGTCGAGGTCCTTCATGATCCGTACCACGCCCGAGGAGTCGGTCTGGGACCCGTAGCTGGAGACGGCCATGAAGTCCACCTCGCAGGGCACGCTGACGTTTCGCATCAAGTCGGCGAGGAAGAGCACGGCGCCCTTCAGCACCCCGACCAGGACGAGGTCGCGACCGGCGTAGTCGTCGCTGATCTGCAGGCCCAGCTCGGCGACGCGCCGCTGCAGGTCCTCGCTGGAGACGAGGGTCTCGCCGATCGAGGGGTCGCTCACGCGCCGCAGTCTAGATATGCCGCCGACGGGCCGATACGTCAACTATGTGTTGACGTATCGGCCCGTCGGCGGGCTGTTCAGCGCTCGGCGTGAAGGACGCCGCGCTCGACCACGGCGCGGACGCCGCCGCCGAGGTCGAGCATCGCGGTGCCGGTGCGGCGCAGGGCGGCGACCTCGTCGGCATGGTTGGCGGCACCCGGCACCGGCCGGCCGGCGGCGCGATCGGCGAGGCGCTGGACGACCAGGCGACGGAGCGCACCTGGGAGCTCCCCGAGCCGATCGAGCGAGATCGCCGGCCGCGAGCCGTTGGCACTGCGCAGCTCGGCGTCGACGAGCGAGTCGAGGACCTCCGCCTCGTCGCGCAGCAGCTCCGCCGTGCGCAGCACGTTGCGCGCCGCCGCCGGATGGATCTCAGCCAGGGCCGGCAGGAGGCCGTGACGCACCCGGTTGCGCGCGTAGCCGGCCCCCTCGTTGGTCGGGTCGTCGCGCCAGGGCAGCTCGCGCTCCCCGCAGTAGGCGGTCGTCTCCTCGCGGGTGAACCCGAGCAGCGGCCGAACCAGGCTGCCGTCGCGGGGCCGCATCCCGAGCAGGGCGCGCCGGCTGGGCGAGGAGGCGAGGCGGTAGAGGATCGTCTCGACCTGGTCGTCGGCCGTGTGCCCGGTGGCGATCAGCGCCTCCTCCGGCAGCGCCAGGCTCGCGGCCGCCGCGTAGCGCGTGTCGCGCGCCCAGGCCTGAAGGTTGCCCGGCCCCTCTGGCCGGCGCGGGCGCTCTACCTCGAACCGCACGCCGAGCCGTTCGCAGAGCGCCGCACAGTGCGCCTCGTCCTCGTCTGAATCATCGCGGAGGCCGTAGTTGACGTGCAGGGCGGTGACCGCCTCGGCGCCGAGCAGGCGCACCGCGAGGTCGAGCAGGCAGGTCGAGTCGCGCCCGCCCGAGAGCATCGCCACGAGCGGTGCATCCGCCAGCAGGCCGTCCTCGCGAACCCGCTCGAGCATCGCCTCGCTCTCCATACGACGAGTCTAGGTCCGAGGCATCAGGTCGCGGCGCGGACGATGAACAGTGAGGTGGGCTCGGGGAAGCCGCGCAGCGTCACCTCGCCGATCGGCTCGCAGGTGAGGCCGCGATCGCCGAGCGCTTCGGCGACGCGGTCGGTGACCAGGACCTCGCCGGCGTGGGCGCGGCCAACGACCCGGTGAACGAGGTTGACGTGAGTGCCGAAGTAGTCACCGTCGCGGTAGACCGCCTCGGCGTAGTGGATGCCGACGCGGGGGCGCGGTCGCTCCGGCAGACGGTCGAGCAGCTGCACCGCCCACTCGCTGAGCGAGGCGCGGTCGGGGGAGACGAGCATCACCTCGTCGCCGATCGTCTTCACGATCGTCGCCTCGGGTGGCAGGGTCGCCTCGACCGTCTCGACGAAGTTCTCGATTACGTCGAGCGCCTCGAGGTCCCCCTCCTCCTCGGTGTAGCGGGTGAAGCCGGTGAGGTCTATGAAGCAGAGCGTGACCGGGACCTGACCGAGGTGAGGAGCCGCCGACCCGAGCTCGCTCTCCATGTGGCCGACCACGTCCTGCTCGAGGAAGAAGCGCAGGTAGCGGGTGTGCAGGTACTCGGTCAGCGGCGCAGCCAAGGGCAGGATGTCAGCCGCCAGGCCCCCCATCTCCTCCGCCATCTCCAGCTCCGGCACGCCGTCGCGGATCATCGGTTCGTGCACGTAGAGGTGGAAGAGCCGGACCTCCGCGTCGGCGATCCTCCGCAGCGACTGGACGTAGACCCGGACCAGCTGCAGGAACGCCACCAGCGGGAAGCCCGCCGCGAGCACGCGGGCGCAGTGGCGCATGGCGGCGACGTCGGCGGGGCCGAGCATCCGCTCGCGGCCGAAGGGGGTGCCGAGGATGACCAGGATGCGCTCGATCAGCTCTGGCTCGAGGCCGGTCTCGCGTGCCACCTCCTCGACCGTCGCGTGTTGCTCCGCCTCGGGCAGCAGGTCCTCGGCGAGGCCGAAGGCAAGGCGGCCCTCGCGGCCCGCCCGCTTCAGGTCCTCGAGCGAGTGGCCGCGCTCGCGCATCCGCGCCACCACTCGTGCCTGCGCAGCGGCGGCGGCCGTCCAGCGCCCACGCCGCACCGGCACCACCTTCTCCTCCGCCCAGCGCTTCAGCGTCGCAGCCGAAACCCCCGCCCGTCGCGAGGCCTCGGCAAGAGATATCCGCTCCTCAGCCATCGAAAGCGAGGCTAGACGCCGAGTCCGACGAACTTGGCGGGTGTGTTCAGGGCCATCCCGGCAGGGGTGGAACGTCTTGTACTTTTTCGCCTTCGACCATGAGCAGCCACAGCCGCAGCTCGAAAAAGTTAAGTGGAACCCCTGCCGGGATGGCCCGTCACCTCATGTAGGTATCTCCGACTCCTCGTGGACTTGAAGAACCGGCTCTCCACCCTCGCCAGTGCGGATGCGAATCGCCTCCTCCACCGGGATGACGAAGATCTTGCCGTCGCCGACCTCGCCCGTGCGGGCGTGTTTGAGGATCGTCTCGACGACCAAACCCTTGTCCTTGTCCTCCACCACGACCTCGAGCTTGATCTTCGGCCGGACGTTGACGGTGAGCGTCGAGCCGCGGTACTTCTCGACGATCCCCTTCTGCCGGCCGGAGCCCTTGGCCTCGAGTATCGACAGGGACGGGAATCCCTTCTCGAGCAGCTCGGTCCTGATCGGCTCGAACGCCTCGTGGCGGATGAACGCCTCTATCTTCTTCATGCGCTCGACCCTCCTAGTGGGTGTCGGTTGTTGTCATCTGGCTGACGGCCGCCGCCGCGGGAGCACCCGCCGGAGGTGGAGCGCCACCGAGTTTCAGCCCCGTCGAGTACTCGGGCTGCGGAATGAACTGCTCCGGATAGCCGTACATCCCGTGCTCGGAGATGTCCAAGCCGGCGTCCTCCTCCTCGGCGCTCACCCGCAGGCCGATCGTCTTCTTGATCAGCCAGAAGAGCGAGTAGGAGACGACGAACACGCAGCCGAAGGCAACCCCGACGCCGAGCGCCTGTGCACCCAGCTGGTGGAATGAGCCGCTGTACCAGAGGCCCGGGTCGCCGACTTCATTGAATGAGGCCAGGCGCGGCGAGGTGAAGATGCCGCAGGCGAGCGTCCCCCAGATCCCGGCGAGGCCGTGAGCCGAGGTGGCGCCCACGGGGTCGTCGATCAGCTTCTCGATCGCGAGCACGCCGTAGACGACGATCACGCCGGCCACGGCGCCGATGATCGGTGCCGCCCAGTACTCGACGTACCCCGACGGAGCGGTGATCGCGACCAGCCCGGCGATCGCACCGTTGCCGGCCATGCCGATGTCGATTGTCCTCGTCTTCAGGTACATGATCGCCACCGCCGCAACAACGCCGGCCGCTGCGGCCAGGTTGGTGACGACGACGACTTCGGCGAAGCGGCCGCCCATCGCGCCGAGCGTCGAGCCCGGGTTGAAGCCGAACCAGCCGAGCCAGAGGATCAGCACACCGAGGCCGACGAGCGGCATCGAGTGGCCGGGAATCGCCCGCGGCTTGCCGTCAGGCCCGTACTTGCCCCGGCGTGGTCCGAGCAGCAGCAGCGCCGCCAGGGCACCGGTCGCGCCGATCAGGTGGACCACCGTCGAGCCGGCGAAGTCCTGCATGCCGACGTTGACCTGCAGCCAGCCGCCGCCGAAGATCCAGTGGCTCAGGACCGGGTAGAGCACGGAGCTGAAGACGATCGCGTAGATCACGTAGGCGCCGAATTTGATCCGCTCCAGGGTCGCGCCCCAGACGATCGCCAGCGACACGGCGCAGAACACGAACTGGAAGAACATGAATGCGGCCGGGCTGATCGAATACGTTTCGACGAACGGGATGCTCTTGCCGGCCTCCTCGATCGAGGAGCCGACGTCGAGGAAGAAGCCATGAGTACCGGCTATCTCCCCCAGCCCGCCGAAGGCGAGCGCGAAGCCCACCGCCCAGTAGCAGAGCGACGCGATCGAGAAGTTGACCAGGACCTTGGCGACGCCGGCACCGGCGTTCTTGGCCCTGGAGAAGCCCACCTCCAGAAGCAGGAAGCCCGCCTGCATGAACATCACCAGCACGGCGGCGACTATCACCCACATCGCGTTGATGCTCGC
Source organism: uncultured Actinomycetes bacterium (assembly GCA_946482365.1). Next base: position 16,150 of record CAMLQY010000011.1, on the reverse strand, counting down.
TTCGGGCGTGTCCAAGATCGGCGTTTCCGCGCCGAAGGCCACGCCCGGTAGGACCAGCGAGGCAATCGCGGCCACGGGGCCTGCGATCAAGAGCCTCTTTTTCATTTCCGATTCCCTCCTAGCCCACCGAAGCACGCCCCGGCGGTCGCAGTTTGGCGATTGCAGCCACCGTATGGACGGGCTCGAACCCTGTGTTTGGACGGATGGAGAAAATCCGGCGGGCACGTTTCTCACGAGTGGCAAGAAGCTGACTTCGGCGCAATAGGGTGGCGGGACGATGCCGCCCCGGCTCCGGCCCACTGCCTCAGTCGCCGCTGACGCGGTCCTCGTCGGCGACCCCGGGCGCGCCCTGCTCCTCGCCCAGGAGCTGCTCGAGCAGCCGAAGATGAGCAACCACTCGCGGGGGCTGTGGGGGTACTCGGGCCAAACGCCGGCGGGCCGGCCGCTGACGATCCAGTCGACCGGGATGGGCGGGCCGAGCGCAGCGTTGGTGCTGGGCGAGCTCGGGGGGCTGGGCGTTCGGCGGGTGGTGCGGGTCGGGACCTGCACCGGCTTCGAGAAGTCGCTCGAGCTGGGCGAGATCGTCGTCGTCGAAGCGGCGATCGCTGCAGGCGGCAGCGCGACGGCGCTCGGCGTCGCCCCCGATGAGGCGGTGGCGCCCGACGGGCGGCTGACCGGGCGGCTGGCGGAGGCGCCGGAGGGATTCCGACGCGCCACGGTCGCCAGCTTCGACGCCCACCCGGCAGATCAGACGCCACCGCCGGGCGTCGCCGCCGCCGACATGCAGACGGCGCCGCTGCTCGCCAGGGCCCGCACGCTCGGAATCGATGCGGCGGCCGTCCTGATCGTCTCCGAGAAGGCAGGCGAAGGGCACCTGGAGAAGGAGGCTCTCGAGACGGCAGAGAAACGCGCCGGGCACGCTGCCAAGGTTGTACTCTCAACCTAAGGTTGAGAGTTAGTCTTGGACCGTGGCGCGCCTCTCGGCGGCAATCTGGCGACGGATGTCGCCAAGGTCGCGCGAAACGCGGTCGACCTGGTCCTCGACCTCTTCGAGCCGTTGCGAAAGCGAGCGCAAACGGCGCTCGAGACGCTCGACGTCGCCGGCCGAGGGCAGGTTGAGCGCGCTCATCGCCGCCTGCTGGGCCTCGAGTGCCTTCTCGCGGGCCCCGAACGCGGCCGCGACCGCGTTCTCGAGGACGTTGCTGTCGAGCAGAACCTGGGCGAGCTCGCCGATCGCCTGCTCGCTGCGTGCCCGCAGCCCGTCCTGATCCTCGTAGTCCATTGACAGCAGCTTAACCGGCGCATCCGGCCGAGGTGAAATCCTGCTGCGCGCAAGCATGGGACGGACATTGATTAAGGGCTTGTTGGGGGCGGCTAAGGCTCGTTGCGAAGCCCAGGGCAAGCAAGTAGCTTGGGCTGGCGTGTTGCGCGGGGAGAGAGCACACGGGCTGCCCTTCGGGAACAGCAGGGACGCAGACGCGGTCTGATGAGACACAAGCTTGCACTGATCATGGCCCTGGCCAGCTTCGGCGCCGTAACGGCGCTCGGCGTCGGCTTTGCCGGCGCCGAGCAGCTCTCCGGTGCAGAAGCGACGGGCCCGAGCGCCCTCCCCGCGGCACCGGCTCTCGCCGCGCCCGCCTGCTCGAACGAGCTCGACGACGACGGGGACGGCGCCCACGACCTCGAAGATGCCGACTGCAGCGCGCCGTCTGACCCCAGCGAGGAACCGGAAGCCACCGGCGCCCCCACCGCGGGCAGCGACATCGAAGCGACGGAAGAGGCACCCTCTCAACCGACCGACGGCGGCTTCGAGGCCGGCGCCACGATCGAAGGCGGGGGCAGCGCCGTCCGCCGCAACGAGACGATCGGCGACGCCAGCGGTGGCGGCGGCAACAGCGGCGGCGGGGCCACCGCGCCCAGCGCAACCGGCGGGGTCCAGCTCCCGGACGCAGACAGCAGCGGCGGCGTGCAGTACGGCAGCGGCGGCACCCCCACGAGCGCCAACCCGACGACGACGATCGCGCCCTTCGGGCCGGCGCCGATCGGGGTCCCCAACTTCGTCATCGACTCCTTCGAGATCCCGCCCTTCCTGCTGCCGATCTACCAGGCTTGCGGAACCGAGTACGGGATCCCCTGGCAGGTGCTGGCTTCGATCAACAAGATCGAGACCGGCTTCGGCACCAACATGGGCCCCTCCAGCGCCGGCGCGCTGGGCTGGATGCAGTTCCTCCCCTCGAGCTGGGAAGCCTTCGGCCTCGACGCCAACGGCGACGGGCGCAAAGACCCCTACAACCCGGTCGACGCGATCTGCGCCGCGGCCAACTACCTCGACCTCAGCGGCGGCTCGGAGAACCTCTACGACGCGATCTTCGCCTACAACCACGCCGACTGGTACGTGCAGGAGGTTCTCGCCTACGCCCGCGCCTACGGCAAGCTGCCGGCCGACCTGGTCGGCTCGCTGACGGGGCTGACCGAGGGGGCGCACTTCCCGGTCGCCGCCGACGCCCGCTACGCAGACGACCTCGCGGCCCGCGAAGCGCTGAGCCGAGAGGTGGACGGCACCGACGACGCCTACGGCGACGCGGCCGGCGTGATCGCCTCCTCGCCGACGCGGCGCGGGATCAACATCTTCGCCGCCGAGGACGCCCCGGTGGTGGCGGTCAACGACGGCGTGATCGAGAAGATGGGCCGCTCCGAGCAGCTCGGCCGCTTCGTCGTCCTGCGCGACGCCTACGGCAACCGCTACACCTACGCCGAGCTGGGGGAGATCGTCCGCGAGGACCGCACCGTGGTGATGCCCACCGGCCGGGAGGCGCGCGTCCCGATCGACAGCGAGAACCTGCGGCCGCGCCTGCGAGCGCTGCCGGGACGGGTCGAGGCCGACCAGCCCAGCGCCCCCGAGGACGAAGTCGACAACGTCACCCGGGAAGACGGAACCCTCGAGGTCGGGTCGAGGGTAATAGCCGGGACGGTGCTCGGCCGTATCGGCAGCGCCGAGAACGGGATCGACTCGCATCTCAACTTCTCCATCCGCCCAGCCGGGAGGGGCGCGCCGCGCATCGACCCGAAGCCGATCCTCGACGGCTGGAAGCTGCTCGAGGCGACGGCGATCTACCGCGCCAAGGGCAAGAGCCCGTTCGCGGCGAAACTCGGCGGCGCCGGCGTCCTGCTCCTCTCCAAGGAGGCACTGCAGCGCCGTGTCCTCGCCGACGAGCAGATCGAGCTCTCCGCCTGCGACCAGGTCGAAATCCGCGGCGGTCAGGTCGACCGCCGCCTGCTCGCGGCCCTCGCCTTCCTCTCCGAGCACGGCTTCGAACTGACGATTACCTCGATGCTCTGCGGGCGGCATGGCAGCATCACCACCAGCGGCAACATCTCCAACCACTCCTTCGGCAATGCGGCCGACATCGCGGCGATCAACGGGACGCCGGTGCTCGGCAACCAGGGGCCCGGCTCGATCACCGAATCGCTGCTGCGAACGGTGCTGCGCCTGCAGGGGACCCTCGTCCCCGACGAGCTGATCTCGCTGCAGGCGCTCGGCGGGCCGAGCTTCGCGATGGCCGACCATGCCGACCACGTCCACATCGGCTACAGCCCCCTGGGCGGCGAGGGGGGCGAAGCCCGCTTCATCGAACTGCTCAAACCGGATCAGTGGCAGCGCCTGGTCGACCGCCTCGGCGAGATCGACAATCCCGACGTGCAGGTCGCCCCCTCGGAGTACTCGCTGCCGGCGAAGCAGGGCAAGGGCGCCGCGGATGGATCCGGCGACGCCGGCAGCGGCGAGTAGCCGAGATAATCCTCTCCTGACGCAGTTGTTCGGATTCGCCCAGCTCGACTTCGCCGGCACGCTCGACGTGACGGACGGCCGCTACGTCTTGCGCGACGGCGGCGAGGAGAGGGTCCTGGTGCTCGAAACGCTCGGTGCCCCCGCCCCGGTTCGCCGGCGCAGGCGACGGCCGCGCGAGGCCGAGGCAGACGCGGCTCCCTCCCCCTTGCCGCTCGCGCGAACGACCCTGGTGCGGGCCTTCGACGCCTTCGCCGGCGAGAGCGAGGCGAGGCGCTGGCTGGAGCAGTCGGCGGCGGCCGAGGACACGGTCGACGCCCTACTCGCAGAAGCGATCGAGGCGCTCAACCGGGCCCTGCACGCCCACGCCGTGGCAAGCGGCGACCCCTCCCCCCAGACGGTGAGCCTGCGGCGGGCGGTCGCGGCGCGAATCGGCTACGGCAGCGGCGAGGAGGTGGCCGTCAGCGAGTTCGCCGCCGCCCGCGAGGTCGACGTGCGCGCCGGAGCCGGCTCGCGCCGCCGGCAGCGAGTCGAGGAGCTGCGCCCCCAGGAGCGGATCGGCGCGGTGCTGGGAGGGCGCGAGCGCTCCGACGCCTGCGAGACGCTCATCCTGCGCGCCCGCGCCGACCTCGACGCGGGACGGGTGCGCGAGGCGGCCCTGCAGCTCCGCGTCGGCCTCGAGGCCCTGCTGGTCGAGCTCGGAGGCGCGCTCACCGACCCGGGGCACGCAGAGGACATGGCGACGCTCACCGCCCGGCGCAAGGAGGCCGGCGAGCTGGCGAACCAAGCGCTGAGCGGCGATCTCGCCCCGGAACAGCTCAAAACCCTGCGTGAGTTGCTCTCTCTCTGTGAGCGGGTACTCCGCCGGCGCCGCATCCTGGAGAGCTGACGCCCCGCTCAAAGGGCAAGGCGTCGACTGACCACCGCGTCGAGCAGTGACTCGGCGATCTCATGCGCTTCGGCCAGCTCGATCCCTTCCAGCGAGGGAACGCCGATCACGGTCAGGCCGGCGGCGCGCGCTGCGGCGACTCCGGTGGGCGAGTCCTCGAGCGCGATCACCCCCGGTCCGGGCTCGACGTTCAGCCGGCGACAGGCCTCGAGGTAAGGGTCGGGTGCGGGCTTCGGCGCGGTCACTTCGTGTGCGCTGAGCACGACGTCGAAGTGGTCGGTGAAGCCGACGATCTCCAGCGAGCGGCGGACGAAGACCAGCGGCGAGTTGGATACGAGGCCGATCGGGGTCCCGCGCCGCCTCAGCTCTACCAGCAGCTCGCGCGCGCCCACCATCGCCTCCACCCCGTGCTCGAGCTCGGCGACGACCAGCTCGTTCAGCTCCTCGATCAGCTCGGCGGCGCGCCCCGGCTCGCCGAGGCGGCGCTCGAGCACTCCCCCGGCGATCTCGGCCGACGTACCGACCAGCTCGCGCTTGTGCGCCGGGGTGAAGTCGAGGCCGCGGCGCTCGAAGAGGTCCTGCTCGGCCCGGGTCCAGACCGACTCGGTGTCGAGCAGCAGGCCGTCGTTGTCGAAGATCACCGCCTCCGGCAGCATCGCTCCGGCGCCAGGGCCCAGGCCGGTCATGCGAGCGCGGCCACCAGCGCGGACAGCTCGGCGTCGATCTCGCCCTCCAGCTTCAGCGCCGCGTCCTCGTCGTAGGGCGTCGGCCCCTTGGTCAGGATCGCCAGGCGGCCCCCTGCGGCGAGGGTGACGCCCGGCAGCGCCGCGACGGGATGGACGACGAGCGAGCTGCCGATGCAGAGCATCAGGTCCGCCATCGCGGCCAGCTCCTGGGCCTTCCCCATCGCCTCTTCGGGCAGCAGCTCGCCGAAGAGGACGACGTTCGGCTTCACCGGCCCGCCGCAGGCGTCGCAGACGGCGACGCCGCTCTCGTCGAAGAGCCCGTCGACCTCCTCGATCCCGTAGGAGGCGGCACAGCCCCTGCAGGAGGAGGTCTCGATCGATCCGTGCACCTCGACCACGTTGCGCGAGCCGGCGGCCCGGTGCAGGCGGTCGATGTTCTGCGTGATCACGCCCTCCAGCATCCCGCCCTGCTCCAGCCCGGCAAGGGCCTCGTGGCCGGCGTTCGGCACCTTGTCGCCAAGCGAGTGGAAGCGCGGGCGGTAGTAGGACCAGAAGCGGGCGGGGTCGCGCTCGAAGACGTCGATGTGGGCGACCTCCATCGGGTCGACGTTCGCCCACAGCCCGGTCTCCGGCGTGCGGAAGTCGGGGATCCCGGAGGCCACCGAGATCCCGGCGCCCGTCAGCGCGACGGTGCAGCGCGACTCGCGGATCAGTTCCGCCAGCTGCTCCACCCCCGCCGGGTTGTCGGCTACTTGCCGCTCCACTTGGGGGTTCGCTTGGCGAGGAAGGCGCCGATGCCCTCCTTTGCGTCCTCGCTGCGGAAGGCGGTGGCGAAGCCCTGCTTCTCGGCCTCGATGCCCTGGTCGAGGTCGCCGGCAGCCGAGACGAGCTTGATCTGCTCGACCGCGACCGGCGCCTGGCCCGCCAGCTTGCGGCCCCACATCAGGGCCGTCTCGAGCAGCTCGTGATCGGGGACGACGCGGTTGACGAGGCCGGCGTCGAGGGCCTCGCCGGCCAGGATCGCATCGCCGGCGAGGTTCATCTCCAGCGCCTTGTTCGACCCGACCAGGCGGGGCAGGCGCTGGGTGCCGCCGAAGCCGGGGATGATCCCCAGCTTCACCTCGGGCTGGCCGAACACCGCCGCCTCGGCGGCGATCCGCACGTCGCAGGCCATCGCCAGCTCGCAGCCGCCGCCAAAGGCGAGCGAGTTGACGGCGGCGACCGTCCCCACCCGCGCCTGGCCGAGGTCGCGCAGCAGCGCGTGGGCGGTGTGGATCAGCTCCTCGCCGCCGCTCTCGTCCATCTTGGTGAAGGCTTTGATGTCGGCGCCGGCGGAGAAGACGAGTGGGATCGAAGAAGCGATCACCATCGCACCCACCCCGTCCGCCTCCTTCACCCGCTCCCAGACGGCCCCCAGGTCTCGGATCACGTCAGGCGAGACCGCGTTCATCGGCGCGTTGGCGAGCCAGGCGATCGCCACCTCTCCGCGGGTCTCCAGCTTCACCGTCTCGGCCTGCTCGCCCTCGTCGGGCCGTGGGTAGGGGTAGAAGCCCTCGCCCGAGGCCATGCCGAGGCGGCCCTGGGCGACGAGCCGGCGCAGCAGCCGCGGGGGTGCGAAGCGCTCCCCGTGGCGCTCCCGCAGGCCCTCCATCCGCTCGAGCACCTCGTCGAGGCCCTCGACGTCGGCTTTCCAGAAGGGAGGCAGCAGTCCTTTGCGCGGGTCGAGGCCGGCCCCGGCCATCATCCCCACGTCGATGTCACGGACGGAGCAGACGCCCTCCTCGACCAACAGGCAGGCCTCGATCAGCGCCCGGCAGGTGAACAGCGAGACCAGCTCCCCGGCGTCGGGATCGGCGTCGCCGGGGACGTTCTGCTCGCCGTCCTTGAAGAACCCCTCGCCACCCGACTTGGCCCCGAGCTTCCCGTCGGCGACCAGCTGCTTCAAGCCCTGGTGGACGTAGAAGGTCTCCCCGTAGGAATCGGCGAGGTGCTCGGCGACGTGCAGGACCGTGTCCAGCCCGAGCAGGTCGGTGAGGAAGAAGGGGCCCATCGGCGAGACCTGGGCGGCCGTGAAGGCCTCGTCGATCGCCTTCAGCGAGAGGCCCTGCTCCTCCTGGGCGCGCCACACCTCTCCCATCGTCGCCATCAGGATCCGGTTGACGACGAAGCCGGGCACCTCGCCGCAGACGATCGGCTGCTTCTTGATCGCTTGGGCGAAGTTGTAGGCGACCGTCGCCGTCTCCTCAGAGGTGTCTTCACCGGCGATCACCTCGACCAAGGGCATCACCGAGGCCGGGTAGAAGAAGTGGAAGCCGACGACCTTGTCTGGCCGCAGCGTCGTCTCCCCCATCTCGGTGATCGAGAGCGAGGAGGTGTTGGAGGCGAGGATCGCGTGCCCCGGAGTGGCCGCGTCGAGCTCGCGGAAGACCGCCTGCTTGACCTCCATCCGCTCCGGCACCGCCTCGACGACGAAGTCGACGTCGCCGAGCTCCTCGTAGGTGGTGGTGCCGGTGACCCGTCCCATCACCTCGGCAAGCCGCGCGTCCGCCCCCTCCTGGGTCAGCTTCTCCTTCTTGACCAGGCGGGCGAGCTGGCCCTCGGTGACCGCGCGGGCCTTCTCGACCGCAGCGTCGACGAACTTCCGATCGATGTCCTTGACGACGACGGGGATGTCGGCGGCGGCGATCGCCTGCGCGATCTCACCGCCCATGGTGCCGCCGCCGACGACGGCGGCCTTCGAGACGAACATTGGTTGGATTCCTCCAGGTCGGGGGCCGGCCGAAGGCTATAGATGTGCGGCCGGTTGCCGATAGAGGTCTTTCATGCTTCGACGGGGGACGATCCTGCTCGCCGCCTGCGCGTTCCTGCTGGCAGCGGCACCAGGCGCGAGCGCCGCTGTGCCGCAGGCGACGCTGCTGCCCGGCGGGCGCGCGGTGGCGCCCCCTTCGGCGCCCCCGGCGGTCGAGGCGATGATCCAGGCGGCGAACCGGATCCGCCATCGCCCTTACGTGTGGGGCGGCGGTCACCGCGGCTGGCGCTCGCGAGGCTATGACTGCTCGGGCTCGGTCAGCTACGTGATGCACGCGGCCGGGCTCCTCGACTCGCCCCTCGATTCCCGCGGTTTCATGCGCTGGGGCAGAGGCGGTCCCGGCAGCTGGGTCCGGATCTATGCCAGCAACGACCACGTATTCGCCGTGATCGCCGGCCTGCGCTGGGACACCTCGATGACCGACGAAGGCGACGGGCACGGCCCTGGCTGGAGCGAAGAGATGCGGTCGACGGGCGGCTTCCGCCTGCGCCACCCGCTCGGCCTGCTCGCCGCCTCCCCGCTCGCCGGCTGACTTCGCCTTTTCCGGGCCTATAGGCCCCAAAAGGGCGAACTCAGCGAGCAAAGAGCTCGTGGCGACGCCTGGACAAAGGGCGGGGGTGATCCTTATACCCCGGTACAAAGGCATCTCAGAGCGATTGCCATTAGGCTCTTTTTCACTCTTTCAGGGGAGTATCGACCGGTAATCGACCGCGCCCGCCGGCCGGGCGCGACGCCAAGCGAGGGACGACAAAAGCGATGACCCGTATCCGCCAGCAAAACGTGACCGCAGCGCAGTGGAGCTCCAACGGGGAGGCCCTTGGCGCACTTGACCTGACCCAGCCCGAGAACGACCCCTTCGGCGCCAACGTCTTCTCCGTCGCCGTGCAGCGTGAACGGCTGCCCGCGGACGTCTTCGAGAAGCTGCAGGCGACCCTGGAAGGCGGCGAGGCACTCGACCCGAGCCTCGCCGACGCCGTCGCCGAGGCGATGAAGGAGTGGGCGCTGGAGAACGGCGCCACCCACTTCACCCACATGTTCCAGCCGCTGACCGGCTCCACGGCGGAGAAGCACGACTCCTTCTTCGAGCCCGCCGGCGAGGGCGCGGCGCTGGCCGGCTTCTCCGGCAAGGAGCTGATCCAGGGCGAGCCCGACGCATCCTCCTTCCCCACCGGCGGCGTCCGCGCCACCTTTGAGGCGCGCGGCTACACCGCCTGGGACCCGACCTCCCCCGCCTTCATCCTCGAGAACCCGAACGGGGCGCTGCTCTGCATCCCCACCGCCTTCGCCTCCTGGACCGGCGAGGCGCTCGACGCGAAGATCCCGCTGCTGCGCTCGATGGACGCGCTCTCGCGCTCGGCGATCAAGGCGCTGCAGCTGCTCGGCGACACCGAGAGCAAGCGCGTCTTCACCACGGTCGGGCCCGAGCAGGAGTACTTCCTGATCGACGAGCAGTACTTCTTCGAGCGCCCCGACTTGATCTCGACCGGGCGCACCCTCTTCGGCGCCAAGCCGCCGAAGGGCCACGAGCTCGACGACCATTACTTCGGCTCGATCCCGGAGCGGATCCTCGCCTGCATGCTGGAGACCGAGCTGGAGGCGCGCAAGCTCGGCATCCCGGTAAAGACCCGCCACAACGAGGTGGCGCCGAACCAGTACGAGATCGCACCGGTTTTCGAGAACTCGAACGTCGGCTCCGACCACCAGCAGCTGATGATGCAGGTCCTGGAGAGCGTCGCCCGCCGCTACGGCTTGGTCTGCCTGCTGCACGAGAAGCCCTTCGCCGGCGTCAACGGCTCGGGCAAGCACAACAACTGGTCGATGGGCACCGACACCGGCTCCAACCTGCTCGACCCGGGCGACACACCCGCCGACAACGTCCACTTCCTCTTCTTCTGCGCGGCCGTGATCCAGGCCGTCAACAAGCACCAGGGCCTGCTGCGGGCCTCGGTCGCCAACATCGGCCAAGACCACCGGCTCGGCGCCAACGAGGCGCCGCCGGCGATCATCTCGATCTTCCTCGGCGGGGAGCTGGAGAAGGCCTTCGAGGCGATCGCCAGCGGCGAAGGCGACCCACACACGCCGGCTTCCTTCCTCGAGCTGGGCGCAACGGTGCTGCCATCGCTGCCGATGCACGGCGGCGACCGCAACCGCACCTCGCCCTTCGCCTTCACCGGCAACAAATTCGAGTTCCGGGCACTGGGGTCGAGCATGTCGCTCGCCTTCCCCAACACGGTGCTCAACACGATCGTCGCCGAGGCGATCGACGAGCTTGCCGACAAGCTCGAGGCGAAGACCAGCGGTGGCGCAGACATCGCCGAGGCCGTGATCGAGGTCGTCAAGGAGTCCTACTCCGCCAACAAGCAGGTCATCTTCGACGGCGACAACTACGACGAGGCCTGGCATGCCGAGGCGGAGCAGCGCGGGCTGAAGAACCTGCACACGACGCCCGACGCGCTGCCCGAGGTCCTCAGCAAGCAAACCGTCGCCGCCTTCGAGAACTACGAGGTGCTCTCCAAGCGTGAGCTGGAGTCGCGCTACGAGGTCTGGGTCGAGCAGTACGCGATCCGCGCCAACATCGAGGCGGAGACGACCTACTCGATCGCCAAGACGATGATCCTGCCGGCGGCACTGCGCCACCTGGCGCTCCTGAGAGAAGCAGGGCTCACCGGATCTGACCTAGAGGAGATCACGCAACTCATCGGGAAGCTGAACGGAGCTCTCGTCGAGCTGGAGGCGGCAAACGCCGACCCCGGCCTCGAGGGCCTCGAGTGGGCGGTTCACGCCCGCGACAAGCAGATCGCCGCGATGGAGCGGGTCCGCGAGGCAGCCGACAAGCTGGAGAAGGTCGTCGCCGACGACCTCTGGCCGCTGCCGAAGTACGAGGAGATGCTCTTCATCAAGTAGCGCCGCTCGCGCTTGTGGCCCGCGGGTCCTGTCGCGGCGGCCCTCCCCCATGTGCTCGGGCGCGCTGCGCGCGCCCTGCGCTATGGGGGACCCCCGCCGCCGCGCCACCCGCGGGAGGAGCGCTCGCGGCTTGAGCTGTTTTGGTCCCAGAGCTTTCTTGCTAGGCCCGGGGGAGGACGCGCATCTCTAGGCCGCCTCTGGGGGAGAGGGTCGGCATCTGGCGCACGGTCATCGTGCGGCCGGGCATCGCGTCTAGGCGGAGCTTTTGGAGCAGCATCGTCGCCACCAGCTTCACCTCGGTCTGGCCGAAGCGCTTGCCGATGCATATGCGGCGTCCGCCGCCGAAGGGGACGTAGGCGCCGCGGGGCAGGGCCGCCTTGCGCTCGCGGGTGAAGCGCTCCGGGATGAAGGCCTCCGGCTCGGGGAAGACCTCGGGGATGCGGTGGCTCGCCCAGGAGCAGTAGTTGACGTAAGCCCACCGGCTGACCCGGTGCCCGTTGAATTCGAAATCCCGCATCGCCCGGCGCGGGCCGATCCAGGCGGGCGGGTAGAGGCGCAGCACCTCGTCGAGCACCATCTCGAGGTAGGGCATCTCCTTCTCGAGCGTGTCGATGTCGGGCGTGCGGCCGCCGAGCACGCGGTCCTGCTCCTCCCAGAGCTTCTCGACCACGTCGGGGTGGCGGGCCAGCTCGTGCATCATGAAGGTCAGGGTCGAGGTGGACGTGTCGTGGCCGGCGAACATCAGCGTCATCACCTGGTCGCGGACCTCCTTGGCGGTGAATCCCTCGCCCGCCTCGTCGCGCACGGCGAGCAGCAGGCTGAGGATGTCCATCCTCTCGGGGTCGGGGCTGGCGCGGCGGCGCTCGATCTCCCCGAAGACGATCTCGTCGAGGACCGCCCGCGAGGCGACCATCTTCGACCAGGGCGATCCCGGCCCGCGCAGGAGGCGGAGGTGGAAGTCGATCCCGTAGAAGCCGAGAGCCCGCTCGAAGTGCTCGGCCGCAGCCGCCCCCTTGCCGGCCTCGTCGGGGTCGAGGCCGAGCAGGGCGCGCATGGCGATCCGCATCGCCAGGCCCCGCATCCACTCGTATATGTCGACGACCTGGCCGGGGCAGAGGCGATCGACCGCAGGCGTCGCCTCGTCGATCATCGCCTCGACCGCGGCCGAGACCTGCTCGCGGTGGAAGGCCGGCATCATGATCTCCCGCGCCCGGTCGTGATAGGCGTCGTCGATCGTCAGCAGACCGTCGCCGAGCAGCGGGATCAGGTCGCCGAAGCTCGACTCGCGCCAGTGGAAGCTCTCCGGGTGGGCGACGGTGATGAAGTGGTTCGCCTCGGGCCCGAGCATGAAGATCACCGGGTGGTGGAGGAGCCGGACGCTGAAGATCGGCCCGTGCTCCTCGTAGAGGGAGAGCAGCAGGGGCAGCGGGTCGCGGGCCGCCTGCAGCGTGCGGCCGAAGTTGAAGTCCTGAGGGCCGGGCGGGTAGGTGCCCCGGCGCCGGACCCTGAGCTCGGCGCGCACGTCTTCGGCGACGCGGCGGACCGGGTTCGCGCTCAGCTGCTCCGGCGGCTCGATCCGCTCAACGGGCCTCTCCCTCGCCTCAACCGCCATCGGCATACATCCTAGTTGGCCAACCGGCCAAACACCCTCAGGCGTCGGCGGCGAGCTGGCCGCAGGCAGCTGCGATATCGCGGCCGCGGGTGAGGCGGACGGTCGCGGTGAGGCGGTGCTCGGCGAGGATCGCCCGGAAGCGCTCGATCCTCTCCGGCGGGGAGCCGTCGTAGGCGCCGGTCGGGTTGTAGGGGATCAGGTTGACCTTGTAGGCACGGGGGTCGAGCAGGGCGGCCAGCTGGCGGGCGTGCTCGGGGAGGTCGTTGACGCCGTCGAGCATCACGTACTCGACGAAGACCTTGCGCCGGCGCCTCGCCCGGTAGCGCTCGCAGGCGGCGAGAACCTCTGCCAGCGGGTAGCGGTCGTTGACCGGCATCAGCTGCGAGCGCAGGCCGTCGTTGGGCGCGTGCAGGGAGAGCGCCAGGCTGACCGGCATCTCGCACTCGGCGAGGCGGTCGATGCCCGGCACCCACCCGACCGTGGAGATCGCGGTGCGGCGGTGGGTCACGCCGAGGTCCGGCAGCCGCTCGCAGGCACCGAGCACCGCATCGAGGTTCATCGTCGGCTCCCCCATGCCCATGAAGACGACGTGGTCGATCGCTTCGGTGCGGCGGAAGTGCAGCGCCTGGTCGAGGATCTCGTCGGCGCTGAGGTTGCGGCCGAACTTCATCTGCCCGGTGGCGCAAAAAGTGCAGGTGAGGGGGCAGCCCGATTGCGAGGAGAGGCAGACCGAGCGGCGCCCGTCGCGGTAGCGCATCAGCACCGCCTCGACCGGGCGCCCGTCGCCGGTGTGGAAGAGCGCCTTGACCGTGCCGTCGTCGGACTTCGCCTCCTCGACGATGGTCAGGGTGGAGATCGGCACCGACGTTGCCAGGCGCTCGCGCAGCGAAGCCGGCAGGTTCGTCATCTCCTCGTAGGAGCGGGCTCCGCGAGCCACCCACTCCCAGACCTGGGAGGCGCGGAAGCCGGGCTCGTTGGCCTCGGCGAGGGTTCTGTCGAGCAGGCTGCGGTCGATCGGCCGAGTGTAGGGCGGCCCGCAGGCCGGCCGCGTCGTTCGTCGGCTCGGACGAGCTAGAGTCAGGGCGTGAGTGAGCGCAACGGGATCGAGGCCCTGACCGAGGCGATCGGTCGCTACAACGACGCCTGGAACGCGCAGGACCTCGACGCGATCGTCGCCATGCACGCGCCCGACATGGTCTTCGCCAACCACACCGCGGGGGAGTCGGCGCAGGGCGAGGAGGTCCGCGGTCACATCGCCAGGATCTTCGAGGCCTGGCCCGACATGAAGTTCGAGACTCGCCGCCTGTACGTGCGCGATGGCGTGGTCACGCAAGAGTGGACGGCGACTGCGACTCACACGCAGACGATGCGCCGCGGCGACCTCGAAGCGCCGCCGAGCGGGAAGACCGTGAGCTGGGACGGCATCGACGTGATCCCCTTCGAGAACGGGTTGATCAAACGCAAGGACGTCTACTCGGACTCGGTCTCGATCCTGCGCCAGGTCGGCCTCCTCGAGTAAGCTGCTTTGAAAAGCAAAGTCACCTTTTCGGGAGGCAACATGAGCACTTACGCGGTGAAGAAGATCGACGACATGGAGGCCGTCTACGGCGGCGCCTTCAAGCGCGCCCGGGCGGAGCTGGGAGTCGAGTCGTTCGGCATGCAGATCATCGACATGCCGCCCAGCTTCGAGGGCTACCCAGAACACGACCACGCGCAGGACGGCCAAGAGGAGGTCTACGTGACCCTGAGCGGCTCCGGCGAGCTGGACATCGCCGGCGAGCGCTTCCCGCTCGACCCCGACCACGTCGCCCGAGTCGGCCCCGGCGTGATGCGCAAGGTCTATCCGGGGGCGGAGGGCATCCGCATCCTCGTCCTCGGCGGCGTCCCCGGCGGCGAGTACATCGCCCCCGACAACTCCAAGCTCGGCGAACCGGACCCGATGGCGAGCTAAGCCTCGGCCGCGCTTGCTCCACCCCGGTCGCGCGGCTCGTGGCCGGGGCATGCGGTCACCGGCACCCGCGGGTAGCGCGGGAAACGCGGATCAGTGCGCGAGCGCTCGCAGAGCGAAAAGACCGAGCCACGGGTGTTGGGCACCAGCCTCTGGTGCAGGCAGGTGTCGCAGAGACCGGAATTCACCCGTTCGGCCATCTTGGCCACAGGCTAGCTTTGACGTGTGAACGGCACGGCCACCCTCTTCGACACCGACGCCCCCGGCCACTCCGCGACGGTCGAGGTCCTGGGGGTGATCTTCTGCGCCGAGGACGACGGCTACGCGGTGCTCGAGGTCGAGGACGCGGAGTCGGGCGAGGGGTTCGCCCTCGTCGGCCCCGTCGCCCACCTGGGGGTCGGCGACCGCGCCGAAGTCAGCGGCGAGTGGCAGACGCACGCCCGCTACGGTCGCCAGCTCCGCGCCCAGGGGGCCCTGCCCCTGGATCCCGCTGACCGCGAGGGCCGAATCGCCTACCTCACCTCGCTGCGCCACATCGGCCCTGCCCGGGCCGAACGGCTCGTCGACGAGCACGGCGAGGGGGTGCTGGGGGCGATCGCCGCCGACCCCAGGGCGGTGTTCGGATCGCTGCGGGGCGTCAGCGTCGCGCAGGCGGAAGCCGCCACCGAGTCATGGCACGCCAGTCGCGCGATTCGCGACCTGCACGTGCAGCTCGCCCCGCACGGCTTGGCCCACCTGGCAGCGCCGATCCACGCCCGCTTCGCCGACCGTTCGATGGCGGTCCTGCACGAGGACCCCTACCGGCTGACCGAGGTGGAGGGGGTCGGCTTCGCCCGCGCCGACAAGATCGCGCTCGCCGCAGACGTGCCGCCCGAGTCCAGCCGCCGGGCCCAGGCCGCGGCAGCCTACGCCCTGGCCGAGGCCGAACAGCAGGGCAACAGCTACCTGCCGCTCGCCGAGCTGACCATGCGCGCCGCGAAGCTGCTCGGGCTCGGCCCCGATCCCGAGGTCCTGAGCGAAGGTCGCGGGCTGACGATCGAGGGCGAGAACGTCTACCGCGAGCTGACCCACGCCAGCGAGGTCGCGGTTGCCGCGACCCTCGCGGCCCGTGCCGCCGGCCCTCCCCACCTCGACCACGACCCGGGTGCCGAACCGCCGCGCGACGCCGCGGGCACCGAGCTGACCGACGAGCAGTGGTCGGCGGTGCGCGGCGCCTTCACCTCGCGGATCTCGGTCCTGACCGGCGGGCCCGGAGTCGGCAAGACGGCCTGCACGCGGGCGATCGTCGAGGAGGCCGAAGAGGCGGGCCTGCGGATCGCCCTCTGCGCCCCGACCGGCCGCGCCGCCCGCCGCCTCGAGGAGGCGACCGGCCACGACGCTCAGACGATCCACCGGATGCTCGAGTGGATGCCGGGGCGCGAGCCGGCCTTCAGGCCGGGGCACCCGCTCCCGGTCGACCTGGCGATCGTCGACGAGTCCTCGATGCTGAACCTGCGCCTGATCGAGGTGCTGCTCGGC
>CAMLQY010000010.1 GCA_946482365.1 uncultured Actinomycetes bacterium | reverse complement strand
CCCACTCCGGCGAGCGCGAGCGCTCCAGCTCCAGCGCCAGCAGCGTCGTCACCATGCGCGCGATCGCCGGCTCGGGAGGAGCGGCGGCGCGGTAGCGCAGCTCGCCCACGGCGCTGTCGGCGACCCGCAGCTCCACCCTCGTCACGCCCTCGCCCCCGGCGAGCAGCTTCCGCTCCTGGTCAGGCGAGGCGCCGGCAACCGCCAAGACCGCGCTGGAGCGGTCGATCAGGGCGACGCTGGCGTCGAGCGCCCGCGCCGCCGCGCGCGCCACGGCGGGCAGTCCGGTGCCCGACTCGACCGCGTCCGAGAGCGCGTCGAGAGTCCCGGCTTCCCCCTTCTTTGCGGGCTTTTCCTGCCCCTTCGAGGCCGCTGGCATGGCCCCATTATCCCCAGCCAGGCTCTATTCAGCCGTTGACGAGGTTGGAGATGTCGTTGTAGTAGTAGACGACGGCGAGGCCGAGGACTATGCCGAGGAGGACGAGGGCGGCAAGCACGAAGACGGTGAGCACCCCGGCGGCGGCCTTCTCCCAGAGCCGGCCGTAGGCGCCGACCGCCGGGACCAGGATCAGGCCGACGAAGGCGGCAAGCGTGACGAACCCGGCCACCCCGAACAGGACGTACTCATGTTCGATCTTCTGCAGCGCCAGCAGCATCGTCGGGAGGCCGACCATCGCCATCATTCTGACGCACCGTGGCGATGGTCAGCGCAACCGCCGCGCAGAGCGAGAACGCGGCGACCCCCAGCGCCCAGCCGGCGTTGACGTCGCTGAGGTAGTGGACGCCGAGGTAGACGCGGGAGAGGCCGACCAGCGCGGTCAGGGCGATCCCCCCTGCGACGACCGCCGCGCCGCGCGCCATCCCCTGCCTCAGCCGCATCACGATCGTCACCGCCAGCCAGACGTAGAAGGTCGAGTAGGCGGCGTGGGCGCTGGGGAAGGAGGAGCCGGAGACGCCGACCAGGCCCCCCTCGGGGCGCGGCCGGTCGACCATGGCCTTGAGCTCGTGCACGCCGATGACGATCATCGTCATGCCCACGACCAGGACGCCGAGCTCGGCCCAGCGGCGGCGAGCGGCGAGGAGGGCGGCGCAGACGAAGGCCAGCGAGCCGACGACGGCGAGGGAGCCGAGGTCGGTGAAGGCCTTGGCGACGTCGACGAGCCAGCCGAAGTCGATCCTTTCGACCACGTCGATCGCGGTGGTGTCGCCGGGGGTGGGCCCGGGTTCGGCGCCGACGATCACGGTGTAGGCGACGAGGACGAAGCTGGAGACGGCGAGGATCGCCATCAGCGAGGTGAACTCGAGCCCGAAGGTGCCGCCCGGCGTCACCCGCTCCCAGAGGAACTGGAGCTGCGGGCGGAAGCGGCGCGAGAGGTCGACCGCCCAGCGGGTCGCCGCGTGGCGCTCCATCCAGGCGACGATGTCCCGCCTGTTCTGCTCGACCCGCAGGCGGCGGACGACGAAGACGATGCCGACCACGACGACGATCGTGCTCGCCAGCAGGAAAGCCCCCCGGCCGGCGTAGTGCGCGGCGCTCTCGATGCTGCGCGAGAAGAAGTACCCGACCAGGATGTGGACGCTGGCCCAGAGCCCGGTGCCGAGGATGCTGTAGGGGACGAAGGCGCGGTAGCTCATCCTCGAGCTGCCGGCGATGAACGGGGCGAGGGCCCGCACGATGCCGATCCAGCGGCCGACGAAGATCGTCTTGCCGCCGTGGCGGGAGAAGTAGTCCTCGACCTGCTCGAAGCGCTCCTGGCTGATCCCGACGCGCGGCCCGTGGCGAAGCACGAACTCCCGGCCCAGGCGGCGCCCGATGAAGAAGCTGGTGGTGTCGCCCGCCCAGGCGGTGAACCAGGCGATCGCGATCAGCAGGTAGACGTCGATCGCCCCCTGGCCCGCGACGGCGCCGCCGAGCAGCATCGTCGTCTCGCCGGGGACCACCAGGCCGACGAAGGCCCCGGTCTCGGCGAAGGCGAAGACGCCGACCAGGAGGTAGGTCCAGGCCCCGAGCGTGTCGGAGATGTCTTCCAGCAGCTCCTGCAGGTCGATGTGGCCGAGCTCCCGGCCGACGAGGAAGTAGCCGGCGACGATCGCAGCGACGACCACCGCCCGCAGCAGGCGCTTGCGCCTGCTCTTCCCCTCTCCAGGCAGCTTCACGCTGCCCGCCCCGCTTCGCAGACGATCGCGTCGGCGCCATCCAGCTTCGCCGCGGCGGCCCGGGCGGCCTCGAGGCTCTCGAAAAGGCCGAACGCCGTCGGGCCGGAGCCGGTGAGCAGCGCGTGGGGCGCGCCCACCGCCCGCAGGGCGTCGAGGGCGTCGGCGATGGAAGGGCGCAGGGAGCGTGCCGCAGGCTCGAGGTCGTTGACCAGCAGCTCGGGGTAGGCGAGCGGCGAGGCGCCGGCGCCGGCCGCTGCCCGCAGGCGGTCCGCCAGCTCATCGAGCTCCCCGGCACCGCGACCGAGGCCCAGCCTGTCGGCCTCGGCGAAGACCTCGGCCGTGCCGAGGCCACCTCCGTCGGGAAGCAGGACGACGGCATGCGGCGCCGGCTCGGGGAGGCGCTCCACCGTCTCCCCCGCGCCGCGCACGAGGGAGAGCGCCGGTGTCAGCTGCGAGGGCACGTCGGC
The DNA here is from genome assembly GCA_946482365.1 of uncultured Actinomycetes bacterium. The sequence continues at coordinate 67,445 of CAMLQY010000010.1, read as the reverse complement.
CCCCAGCCCGGCCGCGATCTCCTCCAGCCCGGCGACCTCCCCGGCCGCCAGCCGCAGCACCGCCGCCGCGTCGGCGCTGCCGCCGCCGAGGCCGGCCGCGACCGGGATCCGCTTCTCGATCTCGACCCGCAACGGGGGCCTTTCCCAGCCCCGCTCGCGGAGCGCCTCCAGGGCCCGCGCCGCCAGGTTCTCGCCCTCGACCCCCGGACAGACGACTTCGTCGCGCTCCGTCCCGCCCATCCGACTTTGACCCCCCTCTGGTGTGGTCAATGTCGGGAGCGTGATCAGATCGGCGAGGGTCAGCGGCTCGAAGAGCGAGCAGAGCTCGTGCAACCCGTCCTCGCGCCGGGGGCCGAGGTAGAGGCAGAGGTTGAGCTTTGCGGGGGCGTGGATCTGCATGACGGGACAACTCAGGCGCTGGACCGCAGCTTCGCGGATAGGGCGGCGAAATCCCCGGGCGCCAGCGACTCGGCCCGGGCGCCGGGGTCCAGGCCCAGCTCCTCCAGCGCCGCCCGGGTCGCGGCCAGCGTGCCGGGCCGGACGTGCTCGACCGAGCGCGCGAGCGACTTGCGGCGATGGGCGAAGGCGGCGCGGATCAGCTCACGGGTCGGCTCGTCGGCGCCCGGCCCGATGCGGCGCAGGCCGAGGATCGCCGACTCGACCCGCGGCCGCGGCCGGAAGACGGCGGGGTCGACCGTGCGCAGCAGCTTCACCTCACAGGCGAGCTGGACCGTCGCGCTGGGCGAGCCATAGGCGCGGCTGCCGGGCGCGGCGCGCAGCCGGTCGGCGATCTCGCGCTGCACCATCACCGTCCAGCGCCCCACCGAGGGCAGCTCGGCGACCGTGCGCAGGATCACCGGCGTCGCCACCGCGTAGGGCAGGTTGGAGACGACGGCGGTCGGGGCGGGATCGAGCCCGGCGAGGTCCAGCTCGAGCGCGTCGCCCCAGCGCAGGTCGACGTCTGGGCGGGCGGCGAGCGGCGCCAGCACCGGCTCCAGCCGGCGGTCGATCTCGACCGTGTGGACGTGGGCCGCGGCAGCGGCGAGTCGCTCGGTCAGCACGCCTTCCCCGGCGCCCACCTCGAGCACTACCTCTTCCGGGCCCAGCTCGGCGTCGCGCACTATCGCGTCGAGCAGGTTGGGGTCGGACAGGAAGTTCTGCCCGAGCCGGACCATCGGCTACCAGCCAAACAAAGTTCGCGCGTTGGCCTCGACGGTCCGCTCCAGCTCCTCGTAGGAGACGCCGCGGGCCTCGGCGACGACCTCCGCCGTGGAGACGACGTGCGCGGGCTCGTTGGGCTTGCCGCGCACCGGCTGCGGCGCCAGGTAGGGGGCATCCGTCTCGACCAGGACGAGCTCGTCGGGCAGCTTCGCCGCGGCCTCGCGCAGCTCGTCGGCGCTGGGGAAGGTGACGATCCCCGAGAAGGAGCAGTACCAGCCGCGGTCGATCGCGTCCTGAACGCGCCAGGGGGCGAGGAAGCAGTGCAGGATCACCGCGACTCCGTCGCCGCGCTCGTCGAGGATCGAGAAGACGTCGTCGACGGCGCCGGTCTCGCCGTCGGGGTCGCGAGCGTGGATCACGATCGGCAGGCCGCGGTCGCCGGCGATCTCGACCTGGCCCTCGAAGGAGCGCCGCTGGTCGGCCCGGCTCGCCGTTTCGCGGTAGTAGTCGATCCCGGTCTCGCCGATCGCCCGCACCTTCTCGTTCTCGGCCGCTAGCCGGGCGATCTCACCGGCGCGCGCGTCGTCGAAGCCGGCGGCCTCGGTCGGGTGGCAGCCGGCGGTCGCGTAGACGCCCTCGTGGCGCTCGGCGGCGGCGATCGCCAGCTCGCTCGAAGCGGGGGTCAGCCCGACGTTGAGCATCCGCACGACGCCCGCCTCCTGCGCCGCCGCGACCAGCTCGGCCTCGGGCCGCTCGCAGAGGAAGAGGTGGGTGTGGGAGTCGATCATCGCCGACCCCCACACTATCCACCGCTTTCTCAGCTCAAGGAACCGGACAGCTGAACGGTTCCAGCTCGGTAGGCAGGGTCGGGATTTCGAGTAGGCCGATCGCCTCCAGCGCCGGGCTCAGCCCAAGCCCCCCGACCGCGTCACCCAGCAGGTTCACCTGTTCGGTCAGGTCTTCGCTCTGTTCGCAGAGCGAGTCGATCGCCGGCAGCGAGTCGATCGCGGCGAGCAGGTCGGCGTTCGTGACCCCGGCCAGCGTCGATTCGAGGCTGTCGACCCGGGCCGAGAGGGAGTTGACCTGTTCGGTCAGTTTCGCGGCCAGCGCCGAGTCACCGGAAGGCCCTTCCCCGCCCTGCGTCCCCTGCGCTCCGCCGGCGCCTGCGGCACCGCTCACCGCGGCAACCGCCCAGGCGATCTTGCGCTCGCCCCGGCGACATCGCACCTTGTGGCTGCGAACCACTCGCAGGGCACCTTTCGGCTTGCCCTTGACCCTGTAGCAGGCGTGGATCTTGCCGTCGCGACCGACGATCTTGTGAGTGGAGGCGGCGGGCGCGGAAACGAGCAGCGCGAGCGCCGCGACGAGAAGAAACGTTGGGAGTCTCATAGCGGGGACTCTGCCCCTCCGGACCCGCCCGGGAAACCCAAGCCAGCGATTGATCTACACATCCTTACCGAATAGCGGGTAAATAACGCTAGCCTTCCCGGCGCGATGGCCGACTTCGCCGACTACTACCGCGAGATCTACGCACGGGGGCTCGGGGGCGAGACCCCCTCGATCCCGGTCTCCGTCGCCGAGCTGGAGCGGCGAGCCGCCGAGGCGATGGACGAGCGGGCAGCCAACTATGTCTTCGCCGGCGCCGGCAGCGAGCACACGATGGACACCAATCGCGAGGCGTTCCGGCGCCGCCGCATCGTGCCGCGGATGCTGCGCGACGTATCCGCGCGCGACCTCTCCACCACCATCCTCGGCACGGCGATGCCGGCGCCCCTGATGCTGGCGCCGATCGGGGTGCAGAAGATCGTCCACGAGGACGGCGAGCTGGCGAGCGCCCGGGCGGCGGCCGCGATCGGGGTGCCGATGATCATCAGCACCGCGTCGCACTTCAGCCTCGAGGAGATAGCCGAGGCGGGCGGCGCGGGTCCCCGCTGGTTCCAGCTCTACTGGCCCAACGACCGGCAGCTGGCCGAGAGCTTCGTCAAGCGCGCCGAGGAGGCCGGCTACGGCGCGATCGTGCTCACGGTCGACACCTTCATCCCCGGCTGGAAGGCGCGCGACCTGCAGCAGGCCTGGCTGCCCTTCCTCAACGGGATGGGGGTCGCCAACTACTTCCAGGACCCCGTCTTCCGCGCCGCCCTGGAGAAGGCGCCGGAGGAGGACCCCGGGATGGCCACCGGCCACTTCCTCGGCGTGCAGGCAAACCCCGCGCTCAGCTGGGACGACCTCGCCTGGCTGCGCGAGCAGACCGAGCTGCCGATCGTGGTCAAGGGCATCCAGCACGCCGGCGACGCCCGCGAGGCCGTCGCCCGGGGGATCGACGGCATCGTCGTCTCCAACCACGGCGGCCGCCAGGTCGACGGCGCGATCGGCTCCCTCGACGCCCTTCCCCCCATTGCCGAAGCCGCCGGCGACGATCTCGCGGTCCTCTTCGACAGCGGCATCCGCGGCGGCGCCGACGCGATCAAGGCGCTCGCCCTCGGCGCCGACGCCGTCTGCCTCGGCCGCCCCTACGTCTGGGGCCTCGCCCTGGAGGGCCAGCAGGGCGTCGAAACCGTCCTCAAGATGATCCTCGCCGAGCTCGACCTGACGATGGCGCTATGCGGCTACACGAGCCCGGACCAGCTCGGGCCCGAGGCGATCGCGGAGGGCGGTGCGACTTGAGCCGGCGGCCGTTCCCCTTGGGAATGGCGAGCATCGGCCTGGCTGTGCTCTTGGCGCTGCCACTGCTGCCGGCGCCGAGCGGCGGCGAGCGGTTCGGCCGCGTCAGCTTCGCTAGCGGCTCCCACTGGCTGGATCACGCCGGCGCTCGCTCGAACAGGCGCTGGGACCCGTCCGTACCGGGGGCGCGGCGCTACGCACGCGCCCGCCTCGGCGACGTCAGCTTCGCGCTCGTCGACCTGCGCTCTCGCCTGCGCTCGTTCCGCGGCGCCCGCACCGCCCCCGCCGCCAGCGTGATCAAGGCGATGCTGCTCGTCGCCTACCTGCGCCAGCCCTCGGTGCGCAAGCGCCGCCTCCACACCGACGAGAGAGCCCTGCTCGAACCGATGATCCGGGCCTCCGACAACGCCGCCGGGATACACGTCGCCGCCCTGCTCGGCGACGGCAGGGTCGAGCGCCTCGCCCGCGCGGCACGGATGCGCGACTTCCAGTGGGTCTACGAACCGGGCTGGCTCGGCGGCCTCTCGCAGGTCAGCGCCCGCGACCAGGCCCGCTTCATGTCGCGCTACGAGCGCTACGTGCCGGGCCGCCACCGGCGCTTCGCCCGTCGCCTGCTCGGCTCGGTCGTCTCCTGGCAGCGCTGGGGCATCGCCGACGCGCGGCCCCGTGGCTGGCGGCTCTACTTCAAGGGCGGCTGGGGGATCAACGACGACGGCGTCGGCACCGTCAGCCACCAGGTCGCCTTCCTCGAACGGGGCCGCTGTCGCCTCGCCCTCGCGATCCTCACCGAGCACAACCCCTCGACGGCCTACGGGAACGAGACGCTGCGCGGCGTCGCCGTCCGGCTCCTGCACGGCATCCGAACAGCACCCTGCGGGCGCCGGAAGGCCTCTCCGCGGTTAGGCCGGAGCCTCGATCTTGGGAAAGAGCGGGGGGACGCGCTCGACCTGCTGGCCGCCGGGGCGAGAGCCGAGCTCGGCTAGCGTTCGCGAGCCCTCATCGAGCGCGGCGAGGAGCTGCTCGCTCGTCCGCGGCAGGTAGGGGGCGAGCAGCAGGGTCGTCACCCGCAGGCCCTCGCAGAGGTTGTAGAGGACCTCGTCGAGGCGCTCGGGGTCGGCCTCGTCCTTGGCCAGCACCCACGGCTGGGTCTCCTCGACGTAGCGGTTGAGGCGTCGCACCAGCGCCCAGGCAACCTCCAGCGCCTGGGTCAGCTCGGCCCGGTCGAGCAGCTCGCAGAAGCGCGGCACCGCGCCTTCGAAGTCCTCGGCGAGGACGGCGTCGACCGCGGCCTCCGGCACGACGCCGGCGCGGTAGCGCTCGACCATCGCCAGGACGCGGCTGGCGAGGTTGCCGAAGTCGTTGGCCAGCTCGGTCTCGTAGCGGGCCTCGAAGCCGGCGGTCGAGATCGAGCCGTCCTGCCCGAAGCTGACCTCGCGGAAGCAGTAGAAGCGCAGCGCGTCGGCGCCGAAGCGGTCGATCGCCTCGAAGGGGTCGAGCACGTTGCCGAGCGACTTCGACATCTTCTTCTCGCCCATCAGCAGGTAGCCGTGGATCGTCATCCGCCGCGGCGGCTCGAGGTCGGCGGCCCAGAGCAGGGCCGGCCAGATCACCGCGTGGAACTTGAGGATGTCCTTGCCCAGCACGTGCAGCGAGGCCGGCCAGTAGCGCCCGGTCAGGTCCTCGCCCTCGCGGGCGAAGCCGAGCGCGGTGACGTAGTTGAGCAGCGCGTCGAACCAGACGTACATCCGCTGCTCGGGGTCCCAGGGCAGCGGCAGCCCCCACTTCAGCGCCGGGCGCGAGAGCGAGACGTCCTCCAGCCCGCCCTTGATGAAGGAGACCGCCTCGTTGCGGCGGAACTCGGGCACGACGAAGTCGGGCCGTTCCTCGTAGAGGCCTTCGAGCTGGCCCTGGAAGGCGGAGAGGCGGAAGAACCAGTTCTCCTCGCGGACCCGCTCCAGCGGGATCTCGTGGATCGCGCAGGTCTGGCCGGGACCCAGCTCGCGCTCGGTCTTGAAGTCGGCGCAGCGCGGGCAGTACCAGCCTTCGTAAGTGCCCTTGGTGACCCAGCCGTTGTCGTAGACCCGCTGCATGATCTCGGCGACCTTCTCCTTGTGGCGGGGATCGGAGGTGCGGATGAAGAAGTCGTTGGTGGCGTCGATGATCGGCATCAGCGCCTCGAACTTCGCCGCGTTGCGGTCGGCCAGCTCCTGCGGCGAGATCCCCTCGCGCTCGGCCGCCGTCTCGATCGGCTCGCCGTGCTCGTCGGTGCCGGTGAGGAAGAAGACGTCCTCGCCGCGCTGGCGCATGTGGCGGGCGAGCACGTCGGCGGCCAGCGTCGAGTAGGCGTGGCCGAGGTGCGGCTCGGCGTTGACGTAGTAGATCGGGGTCGTGACGTAGTAGGACATCGGTCCCGCCAGGCTATCCGCGCAACCCGGTGTGCGCGCTCACTGGCGGGGCTCGCGACCCGTCAAAGCGCGATAGAGGTCGTTGGCGCGGGTGCCGGTGAGGGCGGCGACGACGCTGGCGGCGGCGCGCGGCCTGGCCCCCGACTGGACCAGGTGGCGCAGGGCGTCGACGGCGAAGCCGACGTCGCGGTCGTGGTCCTCGGCGGCGGCCGGCCCGATCACCAGCACGATCTCCCCCTTGACGTCGCCGCGGAAGCGGCGGGCCAGTTCCGCCAGCGAGCCGCGGGCGACCTCCTCGTGCATCTTGGTCATCTCCCGGCAGACGGCGGCGGGTCGGTCGGGCGCGATCGCCGCCAGCGCCGCCAGCGACTCCCCCACCCGCCGCGGCGACTCGAAGGCGACCACGGTCTCGGCCGAGCGCAGCACCCGCTCCATCTCGCCGGAGCGCTTGGGCAGGAAGCCCTCGAAGCGCCAGCGGTCGGTCGGCAGGCCGGAGGCGACGAGGGCGACCGGGACCACCGAGGGCCCGGGCAGCACGGTCACGTCGAGGGCGCGTTCGATGCAGCGCCGGATCAGCCGGAAGCCGGGGTCGGAGATCGCCGGCATGCCGGCGTCGGAGACGAGGACGACAGTGTCGCCGCGCTCGATCCGCTGCGCCAGCTCGGTCGCGCGGGCGGCTTCGTTGCCCTCGTGGTTGGAGACGAGCGGCGGCGCCGGGCGGATGCCGAGCTTGTCGAGCAGGCCGCCGGTGCGGCGGGTGTCCTCGCAGGCGATCCAGTCGGCGCTGACGAGGGCGTCGCGGACGCGGGGCGTGACGTCGTCGAGGTTGCCGATCGGGGTCGGGCAGACGATCAGGTGGCCGGGCATCAGCTCCCGCCCCCTGCGGGCTCCGCGAGCTCGATCCGCGCCATCGCCGCGGCGCCGATCATGCCGGCGTCGCTACCCAGCTCCGCGGCGAGGACTGGCGTGCGGTTCATCGGCGGCAGCGCCCGCGCTTCCAGCTCGCGCCGCGCGGGGTCGAGCAGCAGGTCGCCGGCCGCGATCACGCCGCCGCCGATCACGATCGCCTCGGGCTCGAAGACGTTGGCGAAGCTGGTCAGGGCGACGCCGAGCCTCCGCCCGACGAGGTGGAAGACGGCGCGGGCGGTCGGGTCTCCGCCCAGCGCCGCCTCGGTCACCGCCTTGCCGTCGACGGGCTCGCCGTCCGCGAGCATCCTGCCGAGGACCGAGTCGGGCTCGCGTTCGGCGGCCGCCAGCCCTTCGCGGCCGAGCGCCGTGCCCGAGGCGAACGTCTCCACGCAGCCCCGCCCCGGGCAGTTGCCCTGGCAGGGGGGGCCGTCCATGTCGATGACCGTGTGGCCGAGCTCGGCGCCGGCGCCGATCGAGCCGCGGTAGACCTCGCCGCCGACGATCAGCCCGCCCCCGATCCCGGTGCCGATCGTCAGCATCACCGCGTTCTCGGCGCCCTTCGCCGCGCCGTAGAGGTGCTCGGCGAGAGCTGCGACGTTGGCGTCGTTGTCGACGAAGACCGGCAGGCCGGTCCGCTCGGCGATGAGATCGCGGATCGGCACGTCGTCGAGCGGCAGGTTGACGGCGGAGATCGCGATGCCCTTGCCGTGGTCGATCGTGGCCGGGATGCCGAGGCCGACCGCGGCGACGCCGGGACGGGCCGCGCGCGCCTCGTTCACCTCGCGCACGAGCAGGTCGACCAGCTCGTCCTCGGTCTGCCCGGTCGACGCCTCGCGGCTCTCCCAGAGCACCTTGGAGTCAGCGTCGAGGACGCCCAGCAGCATCTTCGTGCCGCCCAGGTCGACGCCGATGATTTCCCCTGCACTCATGCGAGCTTCTGGGGTGGCTGGAGGCGATCGACCGCAAGCATCGGCATGATTCGCGCAGTCTTTCATGCCCCCCACCGATGGCGAGCAGCAGCCCTCCGGGCCGCCCGAGTACAAGGTCTACCGGTCCCGGAAAGGCCTTCTGTCGAGGCTGCGGTCCCCAGACCTCTCCGGCCTCAGAGAGCGGACGCCGCATGCGCCGAAGCCGTGGCGCAGGAAGCGCGACCGCCCTGAGGAGCCCGGTCTTCCCGGGCCCGCACGCCGCTGGACGGGCAAGCGCGTCCTCGAGTGGGTCGGGCTGGCGGCGCTTGGCTGGATCCTGCTCAGCTTCCTCGCCTTCGCCGTCTCCGCTCAGCTGCAGTCCTTCAAGCTCTCCGGCGAAGCGAAGGACGTCCTGCACGGCAACCCGATGCTGCTGCCGAGCGCGCAGACGATCCTGGTGATCGGCACCGACGCCCGCCCGCCCGACACCAAGGAGCCGGGGGCGGCGCCCTCGGAGGAGTGCTTCGAGCAGCAGGCGCACGGGGACGCGCCACACGACCCCTGCTCGGTCGGCGAATTCCGCGCCGACACGCTGATGTTGATCCGCGCCGGCGGCGGTGCCTTCCGCAAGCTCTCGATCCCGCGCGACGCCTACGCCGAGATCCCCGGCCAGAGCCCGCAGAGGATCAACGCGGCGTACGCGTACGGCGGCGCCGCAGCCCAGATCGAAGCGGTGGAGGGCTTCCTCGACCTCGAGGTCGACCACGTCGCGATCGTCGACTTCACCGGCTTCGAAGACCTGATCGACGCGGTCGGCGGGGTCGAGGTGAACCTCGAGCACAAGCTCTGTGCCGACATCTCGGGCGGCGCCGGCGGCGGCCAGGGGGGAGTGAGCCTGCGCCTGCCCAAGGGCGAGAGCACGCTGGGCGGCGAAAAGGCGCTCGCCTACGCGCGTGTGCGCAAGGTGAGCGAATGCCCGGGGCCGGGCAAGAGCTACTACTCCTTCGGCTATGACGACTACGACCGCCAGCAGGCGCAGCAGGAGGTGATCAACGGGATCAAGGGACGGCTGACCGACCCCCTGCGCATCCCCTACAACTTCGTCAAGGGCCCGATCATCGGCTGGGACGCGCCCAAGGCCTTCGTCAGCGACATGGGCTTCTTGACGATGCCCCAGCTGGTCCTAGCCGCCGCGATCGGCGGCAGCGCCCCCACCGACGTGCTCTGCGCCGGCGCCAACTCGGGCTGCGGCGAAGGCCCCGAAGGAAGCACCGAAGTGCCGAACACCACCCGGCAGCAGGCCGTGAACCGGCTGCTAGGTGGGTAGGGACCGCCAGCCAAACGACTTACTCCGCTTCCCCCCACGCCCGCTCCAGCGGCACGCCGAACGTGTTGAGCGCGCCGGCGAGCATCGCGTAGTTGCCTACCAGCATCACCGCCTCGAGGATCTCGGACGGCTGGAAGCGCTGCGCAAGAGATTCGTAGGTCGGCTCGCTCAGGGCGTGGCTCTCGAGCAGCTCGGGGACGATCGGCAGGAGCAGGCGCGTCTGTTCGGGGAGGATCTCACTGCCCGGGTCGGCGCCGATCGCCTCGATCTGCTCCGCGGAGAGGCCGGCGCGGCGGCCGATCGCCTCGTGCTGGGTCCACTCGTACAGGGAGCCGCAGAGCCACGCCGTGCGCAGGATCAGCGCCTCGGTGTCGCGCCGGTCGAGCTTGCCGAGCGGCATCAGCCGCATGTTGAAGGCGAGGAAGGGCCGGAACAGCCGCCGGTCGATCGAGACCACGCGCATGAACTGGTAGCTGCGCCCGCGGGTGAGGCGCCTCGCAAGCGCGATCAGGCCGCGGTGCAGGGGGGAGCGACGGATCCTCGGGTCCTCAGTGCGATCGGGCAGCTCGTGCCAACGCGGTGCGGCGGGATCGTCCCGGTCGCTCATCGCCCGCCTCCCCTCCGCCGCTCGAGCCCGGCTTCGAGCCGCTGCATCTGCAGGATCGCCCTCGTCCGGCCGGCACCGCCGAGGTGGCCCTCACCGCCTTCGCGACGGAAGCGCTCGGTGCTGAGGGTGATGACGAGGCGGGCCGGGTCGTCCCAGCCCGCCCATGGAAGCGACTCGAACTCGCGGCTGAAGAGCATCTCGCGGGCCGCCTTCGCCGGGGCGATGCCGCGATCGAGCCGGCTGCCGCCCTCCACCTGCGCCCACTCGAGGTACTCGCGCAACAGGTCGACCGCCGCCTGGTCGCAGACCGGGCCGTGGCCGGGGACGAACGTCGCCGCGCCCAGCGAGGAGATGCGCTCGATCGCCGCCAGCCAGCCGGCGATCGGTCCCGCCCAGGTGATCGGCGTGCAGCCGATGAAGAGGATGTCGGCGGCGAAGCAGACCGCGACGTCGGGCACCCAGGCCACCGCGTCTCCCGCCGTGTGGGCCGGGCCGACCTCGATCAGCTCCACCTCGCGGTCGCCGACCGCGACCGTCAGCTCACCGTCGAACGTCTCGCTCGGCAGGGTCAGCTCGACCTCGCTCCAGTCGAAGGGCGCCATCTCCCGGCCCAGTGGCCGCAGCACCCGTCCGAGGCGCTCGAGGCGGCGCAGGTCCCGCGGCGTGTCGAGGGTCATCAGCTCCTTCGCGGTCGCGGTCGAGATGATCCGCCCTCCCGCGAGCAGCTGGTTGCCCCAGACGTGGTCGCCGTCGGAGTGGGTGTTGACGACGGTCTCGGGCGTCGCGTCGACCAGACCGCGCGCCTCCGCGAGCATCCGCCTCGTCAGCGTCAGGTCCCAGAGGGTGTCGACCAGCAGGGCGTGCTCGCCGGAGACGACCAGCCCGGCGTTCGACTCGCCGAGGCCCCCGTTGGGCTGCAGCCAGGCCCAGGTTCCCTCGCCGACTCGCCGGAAGCCGCGCTCGAACCGCGCCGGCTCCCCGTGCAGCGTCCTCTCCGCTCCCATCTCGCCTCCGCGAACGTCGACTGAACGATTGACCACCCTATAGGTGGGTCAATAGTTCACTCGCTGGTGGCGGTCGCCTTGGGCTTGGAGTCGGCGGAGGACTTCGACTCGCCCGACTTCGACTCGGAGGGCTTCGAGTCGCCGGAACCCTCACCGGAAGCGCCGTTGGCCCCGCCCTTCTTCTTCTTGCCGTAGTCGGTGTTGTAGAAGCCGGAGCCCTTGAAGTGGACGGCGACGGGGTGCAGGACGCGTTCCGCGGGGGCGCCGCACTCCTGGCACTTGCTGAGCGCCTCGTCGCTCATCCGCTGGATCACGTCGAAGACGTGGCCTTTCTCGCACTTGTACTCGTAGATGGGCACGGGATGCGGGATTATCGCAGCCGATACGGTTCCGGCCATGAAAGCCGCCGAGGAGGGAGCACCGCCGACCGGGGTCTCGATGGACGAGATCGTCGCCCTCTGCAAGCGGCGCGGCTTCGTCTTCCCCTCCTCGGAGATCTACGGCGGGCTCGGCTCGACCTACGACTACGGCCACTACGGGGTGCTGCTGAAGAACAACGTCAAGGCCGAGTGGTGGCGGGCGATGTTGCAGGAGCGCGACGACATCGTCGCCCTCGACTCGGCGATCCTCCAGCACCCTCGCGTCTGGGAGGCGTCGGGTCACCTGGCGGGCTTCACCGACCCGCTCGTCCAGTGCCTGGGCAAGTGCAAGAAGCGCTGGCGGGAGGACCACCTGCGCGAGGCGGTCGAGGCCGAGGGCGGCGATCCGAGCGCCGAGCTGCGCTGTCCCGAGTGCGGCGGCGAGCTGTCGGAGCCGCGTCAGTTCAATCTGATGTTCGAGACCCACGTCGGCCCGGTGGCGGGCGAGGGCTCGGAGGTCTACCTGCGGCCGGAGACGGCGCAGGGCATCTTCATCAACTTCAAGAACGTGATGGCCTTCGCCCGCAAGAAGCCGCCCTTCGGCATCGCCCAGATCGGCAAGTCCTTCCGCAACGAGATCACCCCGGGCAACTTCATCTTCCGCACGCGGGAGTTCGAGCAGATGGAGATGGAGTTCTTCGTGCCCCCGGCCGAGGCGGAGCAGTGGTACCGGACCTGGATCTCCGAGCGCGAGCGCTGGTACGTCGAGCTCGGCATCCGTCCCGAGCTCCTCCGCGTCCGCCCCCACGACGCCGACGAGCTCTCCCACTACTCCTCGGGCACCAGCGACGTCGAGTACCTCTTCCCGATCGGCTGGTCGGAGCTGGAGGGGGTCGCCAACCGCGGCGACTTCGACCTCACCCAGCACGCCGAGTTCAGCGGCGAGAAGCTCGAGTACTTCGACCAGCAGACCAAAGAGCGCTACGTGCCACACGTGATCGAGCCCGCAGCCGGCGCTGACCGCGCCACGCTCGCCTTCCTGGTCGACTCCTACGACGTCGAGGAAGTCGAGGGCCGCCAGCGCACGGTCCTGCGCCTGCACCCCCGCCTGGCACCGGTCAAGGTCGCTGTCCTCCCCCTCGTCTCCAAGGAGGGCATGCCCGAGAAAGCCCGCGAGATCTTCGCCGAGCTGAGGACCCGCATGCCCGCCGAGTTCGACGAGGGCGGCTCGATCGGCAAGCGCTACCGCCGCCAGGACGAGATCGGCACCCCCTGGGGCATCACCGTCGACCACCAGACGATGGAAGACGACACCGTGACGCTCCGCGACCGCGACTCGCTGGAGCAGACCCGCGTCCCGATCGGCGAGCTCGCCGACAACCTCGCCGCCCGCCTCGCCCAGCCCTGGCAGAGCCCGAAGCTCGGCGACTAAGCGCCCCCCTCGATAAGCCCGATCACGTTGCCCTCGGGGTCGGCGAGCTGGCCGAGGACCATGCGGCCCATGATCGTCTCGGGGCCCATCACCCGGGTGCCGCCGAGGGACTCGGCCTTGCTCAGGGCCTCCTCGACGCTGGGGACTTCGACGTAGAAGGTGACGTGGCCGCCGTAGCCCTCGGGGCCCTGGCCGATGCCGCCGCCGAGGCCGATGCCCTCGGCGTTGGTGTTTGCCTCGCGGTCGACGAGGCCGTACCTCATCTCGTTGTCGGCGTTGACGTCCCAGTCGAAGAGCTCGGCGTAATAGCGCTGCAGCTTCTCACCGTCGCGCCCGACGACCTCGAAGTGGACCACTGGCTGTCCCATGTCATCTCCTTCTCCGGTTGCTCATGCGCTTCCCATGAACCGTTCCACATCCGACGCGTCGACGGCAAGAGCGGCAGTCGCCGCCTTCGAGATCCGCCCGAGGGGCTCGGTCGTCACCTTGCCGCGGTTTAGCCTCCAGGTGGCCACGGCACGGCCGTCGACCATGGCGAACGGTCGGAAGAGGCCGTTGCTGGTGACCAGGTGGTTGTGGGGACCGATGATCTCCTCGCGCGAGGTCCAGCCGAGCAGGACGGGGTCGTAGGCGCCGATCAGGCGCGGTCCGGGCACCTCGGCCCGCGGCGGACCGGCGGCGAGGTGGACGAGGCCGTCCTCGCGCTCGACCAGCTCCCTGGCGATCGCGGCGAGGCCGGCACGGGCGTCCCGCAGGGGCAGGCCGGCCCACTTGGCGAGGTCGCGGTCGTCGGCGGGGGCATGGCCGATCAAGTAGCGGCGTGCCAGCTCGGCTAGAGCGACGTCGCGGTCGACCGGCTTCGCCGGCCCGAGCCAGTCGCGGACGAGCGCGTAGGCGTGGTCCTTGCCGACCATCGGGCCACGCACGATGGCCCCGCGCACCGCCGCGAGGAAGAGGAGGTGGATCAGGGCCTGCCCTTGCGTCGGCACGCCGGCGGAGTCGAGGCGCTCGCGCAACTGCAGCCGGGTCAGCGGCCCCTCGTCGGCGAGGGCGCGCTCGATCGTCGCCATGGCACGCTCGCCGAGCTCGGGTGCGACCCCCTCCTGGCGGAGACGCCGGCTGCACGAGGTGAGCAAGGGCGGCGTGGTCAGCATCTGCAGCCACGGATAGTCCTCGCTGCGGACCAGGTGCAGCGTCCCGCGGTTGAGCCAGGTGATCAGCAGCGAGCGCTCCTCGCTCAGCGCCCGGTCCACGTCTGCGGCGCCGAGGCCCTCGCTTCGCGCCCGGACGGCGAGGCGGGCCCCCCGCGGGTCCTGGCCCTGAATCGCGAGCAGCCGTCGCGCCACCGCAACCGGATCCCGCTCCGGCCTGCCGGAGAGGCCCTGGGCGGCGAGCCGCTGGGCGAGCACCACGCGCGTCCTCACGCGGAGATGATCGCGCTAACGTCCTAGGACGCGTCGTCGCAGGGCGGTGGACAACGGCTCGATCGCGACCAGCTCGACCACGTAGAGCAGCGCCCCCGTGCCATAGGCGAGCCTCGAAGGCAGGATCAGTTCGCGCTGGCCTCCGAGCTTCATCCCTTTCAGACCGATTTCCCAGCCCTTGCGCACTTCGCCCGAGCCGAAGGTGAAGGAGAAGACGTCGTTCTTCCCCCAGAAGGCTTCGAACTGTTCCTTGGTCTTGTAGTTGACGCCGACGAAGTGGACGGTGAGGCGCTGTCCCCATTTCGCGCGGATGTTCCCGACCCCCTTCTTCAGGATTTTGACGACGAGGTTCTCCGGCGGGGGGCCGGGAGGCACCGTCACCTTGGGTGGAGCGGGCGTACCGTCGACCTCGAAGGTCGGTTTGGCGCCAACGATTGTATGCACACGTATCCCAGAGGGCAGCTGCTTTGTGCTTTCAGTGCCCAGCCGCTTCTCGTCCTGCGCCTGCTCGGTGGCGGTGACCTCGGACGCAACCGGTGCATCGTCCCCACCACAGGCAGCCAATGACAGGCCGGCGACCAAAGCGCATATCGATGCGAAAGACACCGCGATTAGTCTGGAAAAACTCACGCGATGATCTTACGCGACGGCGCAAATCCGGGCGCGGTGGACGGAAGGCCGCTTATTCGATCGACTCGAGGTCGATGACGAAGATCAGCGTTTCGTTGGGGCCGATCGCCGGCGGGGAGCCGGCTTTGCCGTAGGCGAGGTCGGGGGGAATAGTCAGCTCGCGCCGGCCGCCGACCTTCATCCCCTCCACGCCCTGTTCCCAGCCGGGGATCACCAGGCCGGAGCCCAGCTGGAAGGAGAAGGGTTCGCCACTGTCCCAGGAGGCTTCGAACTCTTCGCCGCTGTCGTAGCCGACGCCGACGTAATGGACGGTGACGGTGTCGCCGGCTTTCGCTTCCGCACCGCTGCCGGCTTCGAGGTCATCGACCTCGAGCTCCTCCGGCGCCGCACCCTCCGGCGCCGTCACCGTCGGCTTCGTCTCGCTCCCTCCCGGAGTGCCCTCCGCCGGTTCCGATTCGGTCTGCTCGGTCGTGGTGGCAGCTGAGTCGGACTCGGTGGTCGAGCCGTCATCGCCGCAGGCGGCAAGCAGCAGGGCCACACACACTGTGATCGTCAACATCAGGGCCTTCACGGCGAGCCATCCTACGCGACCGAGCGCGAAGACGGTGGCTGACTACTCGCCGACTCTCTACCCTCACCGCGTGGACAACCCCCTGCTCGCCTCGGTCCTGCTGCCTGTCGCCATCGCCGTGATCATGTGCAGCCTCGGCCTGACCCTGACCCGCGAGGACTTCCGGCGCGTGCTCGTCGCACCGAAGGGGGTGGCGATCGGAATGCTCAACCTGGCCCTGATCTCGCCGCTGCTCGCGGTCGCGATGGCGGAGCTGTTCTCGCTGCCGCCAGAGCTGGCGGTCGGCCTCGTCCTGCTCGGGGCCTCGCCCGGCGGGATGATGGCCAACATGCTGACGCACCTGTCGCGCGGCGACACGGCGCTCTCGGTGACGATGACGGCGATCAGCAGCGTCGGCGCGATCGTCACGGTGCCGCTCTTCCTCGAGCTCTCCAGCAACCACTTCGACGCGACCGGGATCGGCGACGTGAGCATGCTCGGGGTGGTGGCGCGGGTGTTCGCGATCACGATCGTCCCGGTCGCGATCGGGATGGAGCTGCGCCGGAGGCGGCCCGAGCAGGTCGAAGCTGTCTATCCCCGGGTGCGGGCGGTCGCGCTCGGCCTCTTCGGGGTCGTGGTCGTCGGCGCGATCGCCAGCGAGCACGACACGGTCGCCGAGAACGTCGCCGAGGTGGCAGGTGCCGCCCTCGCCCTCAACGTCGCGGCGATGTCGCTCAGCTTCGCGATCTCCAAGCTGGCTCGGCTCGGCGACCGCCAGTCGACCGCGATCGCGCTCGAGCTCGGCATCCACAACTCGGCGCTGGCGATCGCGGTGGCCGCCCCCCTTGCCGCCGACGTCAGCATCCCGGCCGCGGTCTACGCCTCGTTCATGCTCGCCACCGGCGGCGCCTTCGCCTGGGCGATGAGCCGCCGCAACGCGGAGCCGGAGGCCCCGGCGTCCCCGGAACCCGCCGAGGCCTAGGTCACCCCTTGCCGGAGATCAGGTCCCAGGCGCGCCGGAGCTTGTCGTTACGTCCCTTGACCATGTCGTCAGGCCCGATCTCGATCGAGCCGGGGTTGGCGCTCGGCTTGGGCAGGTTCTCCGCCGTCGCGGCGTCGATCTTCAGCACCACGCCGCGCTCGTAGATCGCCTCGACCTCCGGGGCGTCGACGAACCGGTGGCCGCCCGGCAGGGCGCTCGTGTCGAGGACGATGCCGTCGAAGATGTCGTCGTCGGGCACGGCGAGGACATACTCGACCTCGCCCAGCTTCTTGCCGTCGCTCGAATAGACGGGAGCACCCGCCTGCAGCACGAGATGAGAGCTCGGTGCGCCTAGATCGTCCATGTCCATGGAGCATATCCTCGCTGGATGTCGCCAATCGGCCCGGACGCGGCTATGCTCGCACCCGCCGAAATGGGTCGACCATAGGAGGATGGGATGGCAGTAGGACTGTGGATCAGCTTCGCGGGCGGGACGCAAGAGCAGTACGACGCGGTCAACGCGCATCTGGGAGTGGAGCAGGACCCCCCCGAGGGCCTGGTGTTCCATGCCGCCGGGCCGATGGAGGGCGGCTGGAACGCGATCGACTTCTGGGAGTCGCGCGAGCACTTCGACCGCTTTCTGGGGGAGCGGCTGGGACCGGCGATCCAGGAGCTCGGCGACAAGGCTCCGCCGAACCCGCCCAACATCAAAGAGTTCCCGGTCCACAACACGATCAAGGGCTAGTGACCCGGAGGGCAGCGCGGATGACTCTCAACCTCGCATCGCTCCTGACCGAGAGCGCCGAGCGCTCGCCGGAGGCCCCGGCGATCCGGCTCGGCGACAACGAGCTCGGCTACGGGCAGCTCGACGACCTCAGCGCCCGGCTCGTCACGCTGCTGCGCGAGAAGGGGTTCGAGCCGGGCGACCGGGTCGGCGTGATGCTGCCCAACGTGCCCGAATTCCCGGTCGCCTACTACGGCGTGCTGCGGGCCGGCGGCGTCGTGGTGCCGATGAACGTGCTGCTTAAGCGCCGCGAGATCGCCTTCTACCTGGAGGACTCCGGCGCCGAGCTGCTGCTCGCCTGGCACGGCTTCGCCGAGGAGGCACGCGAGGGCGCCGCCGAGGCCGGAGCCGAGCTGATCGAGGTCGAGCCCGCCGCCTTCGCGGCGACGCTGGCGGAGCTGGAACCGGCCCCGGGCCTGGCCGAGACGGCGGAGGACGACACTGCGGTGATCCTCTACACCTCGGGCACCACGGGCAAACCGAAGGGCGCCGAGCTCACCCACCTCAACCTCTTGAAGAACGCTGAAATCTCCTCGCGGACGACCTGCGAGGTCGGGCCGGGCGACGTCGTCCTAGGCGCCCTGCCCCTCTTTCACTCCTTCGGGCAGTCGGTCGGGATGAACTCCTCGCTGCTGGTCGGCGCCTGCCTCACCCTGGTGCCGAAATTCGACCCCGGCGAGACGCTGGAGACGATGCAGCGCGACAGGGTCACCCACTTCTACGGCGTGCCGACGATGTTCGGAGCTTTGCTCCACCACCCCGAGCGGGAGAGCTTCGACACTTCTTCGCTGCGCAATTGCATTACCGGCGGCGCCTCGATGCCGGTCGAGGTGCTGCGTGGCTTCGAAGGGGCCTTCAACGCGAAGGTGCTCGAGGGCTACGGGCTCTCGGAGACCTCGCCGGTCGCCAGCTCCAACCACCCGGACATGGAGCGCAAGCCGGGCTCGATCGGGACGCCGATCGAAGGGGTCGAGATGAAAGTCGTCGACGAGGACGACAACGAGGTCGCCCAAGGCGAGGTCGGCGAGATCGTGATCCGCGGCCACAACATCATGAAGGGCTACTGGCAGCGCCCCGACGCGACCGAGGAGGCGATGCGCGGCGGCTGGTTCCACAGCGGCGACATGGCCCGCACCGACGAGGACGGCTACTTCTACATCGTCGACCGCAAGAAGGACCTGATCATCCGCGGCGGCTACAACGTCTACCCGCGCGAGGTCGAGGAGGTCCTCTTCGAGCACCCGAAGATCCGCGAAGCGGCGGTGCTCGGCGTCCCCCACGACGAGTGGGGCGAGGAGATCGGCGCCGCGGTCGTCCTCCACGACGGCGAGGAGCTTCCCCCCGAGGAGGTCAGCGCCTACGTCAAGGAGCGGATCGCCGCCTACAAGTACCCGCGCGTGGTCTGGTTCCTCGACGACCTGCCCAAGGGCCCCACCGGCAAGATCCTCAAGCGCGAGATCGAGCCGCCGGCCGCTGTGTGACGAAGTCACTCACGGACAAACTGGCTGGTTGGCCAGTTTGGCGGTAACCTCCCCGGCAGTCGCCGAAGGAAGAACGAAGGAGAACGATGAGCGTCGCATCGCAGAGCCTGATGGACAACGTCACCTACGAGGACCTGTACCACCGCTGGGAGCAGGGCAACTGGAGCGCCTACGACATCGACTTCTCCGGCGACAAAGCCGGCTGGGACGGCCTCAGCGACATCCAGCGGCGCTCGGCGATGTGGATCTACTCGATGTTCTTCTACGGCGAGGACCGCGTCGCCGACACCCTCGCCCCCTACGTCACCGCCGCGCCGACCGAGGAGCAGTCCTACTTCCTCGCCACCCAGCAGGTCGACGAGGTGCGCCACTCGGTCTTCTTCCACCGCTTCTTCAGGGAGGTGATCGGGGTCGGCGGCGACTCGATCCAGCAGACCCTCGCCTCCACCCTGCCGCAGCTCAACTGGGGCTACCGCGGCATCTTCGACCGGCTCGACCTGATGGCGGAGGAACTGCGCAAGGACCGCTCGCTGCCCAAGTACGCGCAGGCGATCACCCTCTACCACCTGATCGTCGAGGGCTCCCTCGCCCAGCCCGGCCAGCACTTCATCGAGGACTTCTTCGCCTCCGAAGAGACGATGCCCGGCTTCAGCGAGGGCATCGCCAACGTCTCGCGCGACGAGCAGCGCCACATCGGCTTCGGCGTCAAGGTGCTCTCCGAGCTGCTGAGGGAGGGTGAGCCCGGCGCCGAGGAGTGCCGGGCCGCGGTGGTCGAGCTGCTGCGCGAGGTGCTCCCCTACGGCCCCGCCGTCTTCAACCCGCCGAACATGGACCGCGAGTACACCGAGTGCTACGGCTTCACGCTCGAGGACATCTTCGCCTTCGGCCTCAAACTGATCCGCCAGCGCTGGCGCACGATCGGCTACCCGATCGAGGAGATGCCGCCCGGCGTCTTCCCCTTCGACCCCGAGATGGACGAGCGCACGGTCGCCGAGCGCCAGGTGAAGCTGATGATGGGCGGCATCCTCGGCTCGCTCGACGGCGTGCCCGAGAGCTCCCCCGAGCTGCAGCGCCTCTACTTCGACGTGATCGAGCGCGTCGTCAACCCGAAGGCGGCGAACGGCTCGCGCCTGGTCTACCAGTGGCGCTTCACCGACGCCGAGCCATGGCACCTGGTGATCGACAACGGCTCGACCCACGCCGAGCCGGGCGAAGCCCCCAACCCGAACCTCGTCCTCGAGGCCAGCTGGGCCGACTTCATCGCCACCGGCAAGCCCGACAGCAACCCGCTGAAGATGGTCCTGCAGCGCCGCCTCCGCCCCCGCGGCTCCGTCCGCGAGCTGGCCCGGATGCGGAAGGTCTTCCCCAGATAGCGAGAAGCCCACTCCCCAACTGGACCGCAACCTTTGGGGACCCAGATGTTTATGACAGCGCCTACGGCGGCCTGGTCGTGACTGCGTAGTCACCTCGGGCGCAGCCACAATCGCAAAGGGGGCTTCGGTGAAAGCCGTTCGTATCGTCATTCTTGGTCTGCTTATTTCCGCGGCAGGTGTCGCAATACCGGTATCCGGGAGTCTCGGAACAGTCGCCGGTCCCCGGGGCCCGGACCCAGAAGTCGTGAAATGGCCGCGCTGGCCATATCCGACGACGTGCGAAGGCGGCCCCCCGTTCGACCCGGTCAGCGTTTTCAGCGGTCCGACGGAAGCAGAGATTGGCCCTGGACCAGAAGAAGAGGGCCTGCGCAAGACGATCAGGGAATGGCAGACGGGTTACCCCACACTGCCAAAGCACAACTGGAGGCTGCTGAGCAAGGGTCCCGGCATAGTCGAGTATGGGCATGGCCGCCTGCCCGGCGTGGAAAGTCTTGCGCTCGAGGAATCGGAGGGGCAGTGGGATTTCGCCGGTTACAGCAGCAGATGCGATCCGACGACGATCGCCGGGGGTCGAAGCGCCATCACCTGGAGTCTCGCATCGGATCAGCCGAAGCTCCGACCGGGCACGAAACGGATCTGGATCGACCTTGGCCCCGGAGAATGCTCCGGCGGCAGGAGTCAAAACGCGCGGGCAATGAAGCCAATCTTCTTCGAGCTGGGAAAACGACTGTTGATGGTGATGCGGCTCAAACCGCTTCCTCCCGGCGTATATACGTGCCCGGGAATCGTCGAGCCACCGCTACGCGTTTCACTGCCAAAACGCCTCGGCGACCGCAAGCTCTTCGACGGTGGCGTCTATCCGCCGACGCGAGCAGCTCAGCCCAGGCGCTGACAGATCCATGAGCACCGCCGTCTAACGCGGATCGCTGCGGTACGCGGCGACTCGGTGGCGAATAGACGCTACGCGAACGATCTGACCGTCATCGGTCAGCTGATAGAGGATCCGATAGGCGCCAACCCGCAGCGAGTACAGGCCGCGCAGCCTGCCCTGAAGCGCGTGGCCTGCCTTCGGATCGCGCTCGAGCAAACCGAGAGCGTCCTCGATCGCATCGATCAGCGGCCAGTCGAGCTCGAGCAGCTCCCGTCGGGCGCGGCGAGCGAGAACGAGCCGCGCCAACGATCAGCCGGCGGCCGCCCGGCGCTCGGCCAGCTCGCTGCGAAGCTCGGCGAGCGTGACCGTTTCCTCCCGGCCGATCTCGGCAAACCCGGCCTCGAGCGCGGCGAGAGCGTCGGGGTCCGAGAGGACCTCCGCGGTCTCCTCCAAGGCCTCGTACTCGTCGATCGGGACCAGGGCGGCGGCCGGGGTGCCGTTGCGGGTCACCAGCACGTGATCTCGCCTGTCGCTGACGTCGTCGAGCAGGCTGCTGAGGTTCTTGCGCAGCTCGCGGACGGGGACGGTCTTTGCCATCGGCTCAGTGTACATGATCGTGTACACACTTCTCCCTGCCCAGAAGTCACTCCTACCTAAGGGCCTGGCGACGGTGGTTCTCCCCCCAAGCTAAGCCGGCGCAGGATCGCCGGGGGCGGCCTGGGCCTCGCGCTCGGCGGCGCTGACGTCGGCTGAGATCCGGACAGCCGCCGAGAGCAGGGGCGCCGCCAGCACCAGGCCGACGGTGCCGAAGAGGCAACCGCCGGCGATCGTCGCGATCAGCACGGCCAACGGGTGCAGTTTGAGGGCCGCGCCGTAGGCGATCGGCTGGACCAGCTGCTGCAGGACGCCGTTGGCCAGCAGGACGACGACTGCGAGGGCCAGCGCCACCTCGGGCCCCGCACCTCCCAGGGCGATCAGAACCGCAAATGCCCCCGCGGTCCAGGCGCCGAGGTAGGGGATGTACCCGCCGACGAACGTGACCGCCATGATCGTGCCCGGCAGGGGCACCCCGAGGAGCAGCGCCCCCGCGCCGACGATCAGCGAGCTCCAGAGGGAGACAGCAGTGACGCCGAGGAAGTATCCCCGCAGGCTGCTGGCCACCCGGCCCAGTATCGAGTGCGCCACCGGGACGGGCACTCCCATGTGGCGCTCGACGAAGGCGCCGATCGTCGGCGCGTCCTTGAGCAGGAAGAAAAGGCTGAGGGCGGTGAACGAGAGGAATACGGCCACCGACGCCAGCTCGTCGATCCCGCTCAGCAGGCCGTGGGTAAGGGCCGTGAAGCCGGCGCTGACCGAGGCACTGGCATCGGCGTTCGCGTTCGCGGCGGTCGTCGCCTTCACCCCGAGGTCGTCGACCAGGGACTCGATCTCGCTCGCCCCTTCGCTGAGCCTCGCGGAGATGCTGTCCGCCTGGCTCGCAATCCCCCCCAGGATCATCAGCCCGACAGCGACCCCGACTGCGATGATCGCGAGGAAGACAAGCCCGGCACCGATCCCCCTTGGGACCCGGTGCCGGCGAAGCCGGTCGACGAGGGGGGAGGTGACGGAGGCAATGATCCCGGCCACGATCACGGGCAGCACGATCGTATGCGTCAGCGCGAGGAGCCAGATCGCGCCGATCAGCGCCGCGGCCGCCCCGACGAGCAGCCAGGAGGTGAAGCCGAGGTCCCGCAGCCAAGCCGGAGCGGAGAAGATCCCGCTCAGCTCGGCGGGATCGATCTCGATGACCTCGCCTTCGGCGCCCTCGCTTTCGCGGCCGGGCCGCCGCAACCGCCCTCGGATCGCGCGTTTTGGACTCATCGGGACGCCGGACGATACGCGGCGCCCCCGACATGGCCACGGACGAGCTGCAAGGTGACCGAGGCAGCTCGGGTCACCTACGTCGGCCACGCGACCGTCCTGATCGAGATGGACGGAGTCCGCCTGCTCACAGACCCGGTGCTGCGGCGCCGGGTCGGCCCGCTGCGGCGCCACGGGCCGGCCCCCGACCCGCTGCTGAGCGAGGGCGTCGACGCGGTGCTGATCTCCCACCTCCACCACGACCACGCAGACGTCCCCTCGCTGCGCCGGCTGAGCAGGACGGTGCCGGTCTTCGCCTCGCCCGGGGCGAGGGACTTCCTCGAGGGCCTCGGCTTCGGCGAGGTCCATGAGCTCGCCCCCGGCGAATCCGGCAGCGTCGGCGACGTGCGCGTCACCGCCACCGAGGCGGACCACCCAGCCCGCGGGCGTCGCTTCGAGCGAGCCTCGCAGGCGATCGGCTTCGAGCTGGCCGGACGGCGGCGCATCTACTTCGCCGGCGACACCGACCTCTTCGACGGGATGGAGCGGATCGGGGGCGACGGGATCGACCTCGCCCTGCTGCCGATCTGGGGCTGGGGCACGAGCATCGGGGCCGGGCACCTCGACCCCGAGCGCGCTGCCCGGGCCGCGGCGCTGCTCTCGCCGCGGATCGCGGTCCCGATCCACTGGGGAACGCTCTACCCGCTCGGCCTGGCGCGGCTTCGCCCCGGCCCGCTGCGCACCCCGCCCCGCGAGTTCGCCGCCCAGATGCGGGCCCTCGCCCCTCAGGTGGAGGCGCGCGTGCTGGCGCCCGGGGAGGCGACCTCGCTCTCGTAGCTGGAAAGTCGCGGGTCGAATCCCGGCCCCGCTATAGCCATAGCGAGGTGCCGAACCGAGTCTCCTCACGATGCAGCGGTGCGCAGGCGACCGCAATAATCGCCCCTCATGGCGCCGTCGCGGACCAAAGTTGACAAAGCGGGAAGGCTGTTGCGTGACTGGTGGCGTACGCCGAGCGACAGCAGGAGGAGACCCAGTTCGACGATGGCGAACTGACCGATGCGGTTGGGGTCATTGTCGAATACCGCAGTGGGTTTCAGAGCCCTCTCAAGAAGGTAACCGTCGGCCTGCGTCAGTTCGTTGAGCGAGAGTCGAGTGAGGTGATCGTTGGTCAGCGGCTGAAGCGCGATCCCCAGATCCTCAACAAGCTTGTCCGCTTTGGTTCGATGCGCCTAACTCAGATGGAGGACATCGCTGGATGCCGAGCGATCCTGCCCGGTGGTGCACCCGAGGTAGCTGGTGTCCTCAGGCGGATTCGCCGCAACTGGGAGGTTCTCAGGGTCGAGGATTATGTGGCATCCCCTAAAACCACCGGCTACAGAGCGCTGCATGTCGTCGTGCGTCGCGATGGTCATCCAGTCGAGATTCAGCTGAGAACTCCTGGACAACACGACTGGGCTGAGGCAGTGGAGCGCTGGGCGGCTCGCACCCGATTTCCCTTGAAGGATGGCGAGGGGCCGCCCGACCTCTTGTCCTACCTGGACCTTGTTGCGTGGGGGATATCGGCAGACGAGCAGGGAGAAGAGCCAGATGCTGCCTTCTTGGAAGTTCTTTCTCGCTTTAAAGCTCGGATTGACCACTACCTGATCGACGATAGGTAGGCTGTCCATATGGCCCTACAGCATTTCCTGCTCGTCTATGACTTGGCTGCTCAGCGCTTGATCAAGCAGCAGGAGTTCAGCGATGGAGATGAGGCAGCTGTCGCTTATGCAGCCCTCGAGCGCGAATTTAAAGGTCGCAAGGATCTAGAGATCGTCTTGGTTGGCGCCGACTCGATTGAGACGATCATGCGCACCCACGCGCACTACTTTGACGCTGTGGAATCCGCTTCTCCTTTCCTCGCCAGCGCCTAGGGCATGAGCGAATACGCGAAGGGATCTCAAGGTCCGGGCTCGTAGCTCGAGTGCCCGAGCTGGGCCAGCCAGCCGCGGAATATCCGGTGCACCCGTTCGGCGCCGACCACGTCGCCCTCGGGCCAGGCCAGCTCGCTCGGGTGGAGCACGAAGGGGAAGCTCTGGGTCCCGCCCATGCCGCCGTGGGAGCCGACCAGCTCCTCGAAAGCCGCGACCTCGCCGAACTCCGGCCAGAAGGTGCTGTTGACCATCAGGTCGGCGCAGTGCGGAAAGCCGTCGGTGCGCCGGACGTGCGCGGTGGCGTTGGGGCCGAAGTCCGCGAGCGGGTCCTCCCCTTCGACCCGGTCGTCGTCGAGGAACCGGGTCCCGCCCCTGCCGAGGACGACGGCCCCCGAGCGCTCCGAGCGCACCAGCACGAACCCGATCCCGGGATGGTCGCGGAGCGCCGGCAGGAGCTTCGGGTAGAGGGCTTCCAGCCGCTCGAGGGTCACCCGCCCCGGCTCGCGGGGAAAGCTGATCAGGCCGAGGCAGCCGGAGGCCATCACGGAGAGCTCCGGGATCTCCCGGCCGCGCGCCCTCTCGGCCTCGCGGCGGGTGTCGGCGTCGAGCGTGACGACGCCGCCCTCGCGGCGCCCCTGGGTCGCGATCCGCACGGCTCCGGCCGCCACCGTGTCGTCGCGCGCGACCTCGGTCAGACCGGCGCTGAGGTAGGAGAGCGCGTCGTCGTCGCCCTCTTCGGCGGCGATCGTGCTGTCGGGGTCGCAGGCCGAGCGGACCAGGTCCTCGAGGGTTTCGCCGTAGCGGTCGCGGAAGGTCTCCCCCTGCGACTGCCCGTGGTCGGAGAGCACCACGAGGCGGTAGGGCCGCGGCGCCTCGGCGCAGGCGGTGGCGATCCTGGCGATCTGGCGGTCGAGGTCGCGCAGCACGGCGAGGGCGTCGTGCCTCTCGATGCCGGAGTGGTGCGCGACCTCGTCGTAGGCGAGGAAGGTGGTGTAGACCACCGGGCGGCCGGCGAGGACGTCGCCGACGACCGCGGCGACCTGCAGGTCCCGCTGGACCACGGTGCCCCAGGCCCGGACGAGCGCATAGGAGCGGCTGCGGGCCATCCGCGGGCGGACGTCGTCGCGAACCTGGCTGCGGGCCGCGCGGCGCTCCCGGCCGACGTCGGCGAGGACCAGGACGAGCGTGCGGGCGACCGCGTAGGGACGGGCGAAGTACGCCGCGTAGTCGCGGCCGATCGGGCGGCGACGGCGCAGCGCCGTGCTCATCGTCAGCATCGAGTGCGGCGCGTCGCCGGAGAGGATGTTGGCGCGGCTGGCGCCGTCGGCGTGCAGCAGGCCGCGGCCGTCGGAATGGCGCCTCTCCAGCTCTTCGGCGTCGCGCGGGTGGTTGGTCACGATCGCCGCGTCCCGGTCCTTCTCCCACCAGCGGAAGGCCGGCATGTCCTCGTTGCTGCCGTGCAGGAGCCCGGCCTGGCAGGCGCCGGTCTGCGAGGACCAGTCCGTCTCCCACCTCTCCAGCCGGTGGGAGCCGCTGCGCAGCCAGGCGGCGAGGTTGGGGGCGCTGCCGTCGCTTAGCGCGCGGCGCAGGACGTCGTGGGCGAGCCCGTCGATCTCCAGGAAGAGGACGCCCGGGACCCCGCTCCGCGTCGCCCGCCCCCGGCGCCGCGCCTGGCGCCGGACGACGTAGCGGTACCAGGCCTCGTTCTCGTCGATCGCCAGCAGCCCGTAGACGATCGCGGTGACCCCCGCCATCGCGATCGTCACAACCACCCCCTCGAGGACGCCCTCGATCTCCGCCCCGGGCAGGACGTCGATCGCGAAGGTCACGAGCACGCCGTTCAGTACCAGCGCCGCGCCCCCCAGCGTGAGGACGGTGAGGGGCAGCGCGAAGCGAGCGAGGATCGGCCAGATCAGGGCGTTGAGGAGGCCGATCAGCGCCGCTGCGCCAAGCGCCGCGGCCGCACCGTCCAGGACGAATCCCGGCATCGCCTCCGAGAGCAGCAGCAGCGTCAGCGCGTCGAGCAGGAGGACGAGCAGGGCGCGCCAGACGGCACGAAGATTCATCGTCTGCGCGAGGGCGGCCGGGGGGGTCTCATGATCGCCGAGTCTATGCGCGAAACCCGGGGGCGGCGCCCGCCGGAGTTCCATCCGGGCACGGAATGAGACTGCCGCGCCATGACTTCAATCCGCTCCCGGCTCGGCCGGCTCACAATCCTGATCTCCGCCTCCGCTCTCGCCTTGGGCCTCCTCGCAGCGCCCGCCTTCGCGAGCAAGGCCTACACGCTGAACTACGACACCGACTCCTTCTCAGTGATCGACACCGCGACGAACCAGGTCGTCGGCACGCCGGTCGAAGTCGGCGACCAGCCCTACACCAGCGCGATCACCCCCAACGGCAAGTTCATGTACGTGGGCAACCGGGGCGACCAAAACGTCGTCGTCGTCGACCTGCAGACCAACACGCTGGTCGGTTCGCCGGTCCCGCTGGGCGGGGTCCCCAACGTGATCGCGATCAGCCCCGACGGAACAACCGCTTACGTCACCCACGCCAATGAAGGGATCGACGTGATCGACACGCAGACCAACCAGGTCGTGGCGTCGATCCCATTCGGTGCGGACCTCTGGGGCGTCGCCTTCTCGCCCGACGGGAAGACCGCCTACGCGGCCGACGACGACAACAACACAGTACGCGTGATCGACACGCAGACCAGGCAGATCGTCGGAGCCCCGATCCCGGTCGGCGAAGAACCGGTCAACATCACCTTTACCCCGAACGGGGCTTTCGCCTACGTCGCCAACGAAGAATCCAACACCGTCTCCGTGATCGACACCCAGTCCCGGCAGGTCGTCGCCACGATCCCGGTGGGCGAAGAACCGTGGGAAGTGGCGATCTCCCCCGACGGGGCCAAGGCCTACGTCAGCAACCTCGCCGCCGACACGGTCTCGGCGATCGACACCCAGACCCGGCAGGTGGTCGGCTCGCCGATCCCCACCGGCGACGAACCGTATGGGATCGCCTTCACCCCGGACGGCAAGACCGTTTACACGGCCAATTACGTCGGCAACGACGTCACCGTCATCGACGCCCAGACCAACCAGGTGAAGACGACGATCCCGGTTGCGGGCGGGCCCTGGATCGTCGCGATCACCCCCGACCAGTCGCCGCTCGCCTCCTTCACGGCCAAAGCCGCGACGGCGGGCAAGGCGACCCGCTTCAACGGCGGTGCCTCCAGCGACCCCGACGGCTTCATCGCAGCCTTCAACTGGGTCTTCGGCGACGGCAAAGCGGCGACCTCGACCACTCCCACCACCTCGCACAAATACAAGAAAGCAAAAACCTACTCGCCCACCCTCACGGTCACCGACAACGAAGGCTGCTCGGCCGCGCAGGTCTTCACCGGGCGCACCGCCTCCTGCAGCGGCGCTGCCCTGGCCAACCAGAAAGTCAAGGTCAAAGCCCCGAACAACTTCAAATTCGGCAAGCTGACCAAGAACCCCAGCAACGGCACCGCCAAGCTGAAGGTCAAAGTCCCCTACGGCGGCAAGCTCAGCCTCACAGGCAAAGGGCTGCGCAGCAGCAAAGCCAAAGCCGCCAGGGCCAAGACGCTGACGCTGAAGATCCAGCCCAAGGCACCGCTGAAGCAGACCCTCTCGAGCGCCCACAGCGCCAAAGTGAAGATTCGCGTGAAGTTCAGCCCAACCGGCGGCAAAGCCCGCACCAAGAGCAAGACGCTGACGCTGGTCCTGCGTTAGCCCGCCAGAAGCTCACGGAGAGACCCCCGCATTTGACGGGGGTCTCTCCGTGCTCCGGGTCGGCAAAGCCAAAGGTGAGGAGATGATCTATTAATACAATTTAGTTTTGCGATTAAAGACTGCTATCCGAGGGGGGGCAGGGACCTTGATGGTTGTCTTGGCGACCCTCCTCGGCGGCTGCGGGGGCGGCGAGGCTGCATCTGTCCCCGCCGAGGAGTCCTCCCAGTCACCGGCTTTCCTCCTGCTGCAGGAGGACGACCTTCCCCCGGGGTCAGTGCAAGCCGAGGCGCTTCCCGAACCGTGCAGCCCGGTATACGTGCTGGAAGAGCAGAACGCGGAGGTCGCAGCTTCTCCGCTCTACAGCCTCCGTTCCAATTACATGGGAGAGGCTGTCGGAATCGCGCCGTCGGCGAAGAAGGCGGCCTCGGCGCTGGAGGAACTGCAGGGCCCGGAACGGCTGTCCTGCATCCGCTCGGCGATCGAATCCTTTGACCCCTCCGAAGAGGTCGCCGTCACGGTAGAGGACCCCAAGCCGGTCGCCGAGGGCGAAGAAGGGACGATGGTGCGGCTCCTCGAAGGAGACACGCGGTCGCAGCCCGTCGACTCGACCACGATCGTCTCCTTCAGGTCCGGCCGTTGCGTCGCCACGCTGCTGTTCCTGCTGAAGGGCGAAGACACCGGGAGGGCGTTCCTCGACAACCTGGTCGGCCGCGCGTACGACTCGCTTGCAGATGCAGACGCCACCTGCCGATAGCGCCCCCGGCAGGGGGAGCGGAGACGTCCGCGTGGCGCTGGTCTCCCGTCGGCTGTTCGGGGCCGGAGACCTCCTTGCAACGCTTGGCTGGACCCCGAACCTGTTGAGCTTCTTCAAATTCAGCGCCCTGATCGGCGCCCTCATGCTCGGGTTCCTGGGTCTCACCGTGGCGATCGGCGAGCTCCTGCCGATCCCTCCCGTGATCTTCCAGGTCTTCCTCTGGGCGTGCTGGCTGTCCTGGCTGGGCTATTTCCTTCCCCGCCACCAGGCGCGCGACCTCGCTGCCGGAGGCAACGCCTACAAGCGGGCGTTCTGGCGGGAGCTCTGCTTCGGCATCGGCTTCAACTTCGCCATGCTGCTGCGGCCGATGGCGGTGGGCATCGTGCATGGGGGAGATATCGTCGGGTCCGCCTGGGTCCTGTCCCTGGGCCTCCTGCTGGCCGGGCTCGGGGGTTTTGCGATCCTCAACGGCAGCCGTCAGCTGGGAGTGTCGTGTGCGTTCTTCGTCTACGAGTACACCCCTGGCGTGGCACCGCCGGTGATCGACCGCGGCGTCTACGGACTGTTGCGACACCCGCTGTTCACCGGTGGGATCTGCATGTCGATCGGGTTGGCGATCTGCGTCGCCACGCCGGTCGCGCTCGAGCTGGCCGCGGTCAACCTGGGGGTGCTGGTGCCATACCTCCCGGTCGAGGACCGTCGCTGCAGTCATGCGGTCGGCCCTCGCTACCTGCGCTACCGCGAAGCGGTCGGTGGCATCTTGCCGCGCCTGAACCGGCCTCTACCCGCGAGCGAGGCGGCGCAAGGCCAGGATCGCCCCACTTAGGGTGATCGCGACCAGGATCCCGGTGGCCACGAAGGCGTCCGCCAGGTACGGGCTCGGCAGGCCGGAGGCCAGCAGGTCCCGCATCGCTTTCAGCGTGTAGCTGGCAGGATTGGCCTCCGATGCAGCTTGGACCCAGGGCCGCAGCTGCTCCTCGGGAAGCAGCAGAGGCGAGAGGAAGATGATCGGCAGGAAGACGACACTCGCCGCTGAGGTGATCTGCGGATCGCGGGTGAGGATCGCGACGAGCACCGAGTAGCCGGCGAATCCGAGGCCCCAGAGGAGGGCCAGGAGACAGATCGCCGCGAGCGCCGCGAGGCCGCCGTGAGGGTCGGCGCCCAGCAGGACCGCGACCCCGATCACGGCGACCGTCTGGATGAGGACCTGGATTCCCCCGACGAGGATCGTCGCGCAGATCAGCGCCGTCCGGGAGACCGGCATGGTCAGCTGGCGATAGAAGTAGTTCGACTGGAGGTCGGTCACCAGGGAGATCCCGGCGGCGCCGCCGGCGATCGAGGCGGCGAGGATCGCGGCGGGAAGGAGGAAGTTGAAGTAGTTCCCTCCCACCAGGGACGACACCACGGGCGACCCGCCGAGGCTGCCGTCGTAGACGAGGATGAAGAAGATCGCCAAGCCGGCGTTGATCGCGACGACGGGGTTCCTCGCCGATACGGCTAGAGAGCGCCCGGTCAGCATCGCCAGTTGCCGGCTCCAGGGGAGGGGACGACCGGGGCTCATCGCAGCAGCTCGGCCGGCGCCCGGGCCGGATGGCCGACGCGCAGGAAGAGCTCGTCGAGGCTCGGCTCCTCGAGCCTCACGGCGATCGGGCTGATTGCGTCTGCGTCGAGCAGCTCGAGCGCCCCACGAAGGTCGTCGGGGTCGGAGACGGGCAGGTGCACGCTGTTCCCGAATTGCCGGCTCGCCTCGCCGAGGCAGGAGGCCCCGAGGGCCGCGTCGGCCGCGTCTGAGAAGTCCAGCTCCAGGGTCGACTCTCCGACCGCCCGCTTCAACTCCCTCGGAGTACCCTCGGTAACGACCCGGCCTTCGGAGAGGATGATCACCCGGTCTGCGAGATGCTCGGCCTCCTCGAGGTATTGGGTGGTCAGGAGGATGGTCGCGCCCTCCTCCCGCAGGCTGCGTATCTGCTCCCAGAACTCGCGCCTGGAGGGCGGGTCCATGCCGAACGTGGGCTCGTCGAGGAAGACGACCGGCGGCCGGTGCACGAGCGCCAGCGCGAGGTCCACCTTGCGGCGCATGCCGCCGGAGAGGTCGCGAATCCTCCGATCTGCCACCGCTTGCAGATGCAGGGCCTCGAGCAGCTCTTCGATCCGCCGGGCGCCGTCGTGCCGGCTCAGCCCGTATAGCCGGGCGTGGAGATCGAGAACACGGCAAACGGGGCGCGACTCGTCCAATCCCACCTCCTGCTGTGCGACCCCGATCGAGCGGCGCACGGCGTCCGCTTCGCGGAGGACGTCGTGGCCGGCGATGCTGACTGTCCCCGAATCGGGCCTGAGGAGGGTCGAGAGGATGCGCACGAGCGTGGACTTCCCCGCCCCGTTGACCCCCAGCAGGCCGAGGATCTCACCCCTCGCAACGGCAAAGGAAACGTCTTCCAGGGCAAGGACCCCGACACCCGAGCCGCGATAGCGCTTGCAGACTCCCTCCACGAAGATCTCGGGACGATCATTCATGATTGATCAGCAATGCTATTTGAATCAGGCACGAGGGAGTACGACGCAGTGGTGGTTGGAAGCGGGCCCAACGGCCTCTCGGCGGCCAACGCGCTGGCCGAGCGGGGACGCTCCGTCCTCGTTCTCGAGGGACAGGCGGTACCCGGTGGGGCGGTCCGGACGGAGAACCTGACCCTTCCAGGATTCCGTCACGACACCTTCTCGGCGGTGTACCCGGCGGCGGCGGCCTCGCCGGTCTTCCGACGGTGGGACCTGGAGCGCTTCGGGCTCGAGTGGGTGCACCCCGGGGTAGCGATGGCACATCCTCTGGAGGACGGCGGCTGTGTCTCCCTGCATCGGGACCTCGACCGCACGGCGGAGTCCCTCGAGCGAGGCTCGGCCGGCGATGGAGAGCGCTGGGCCGCCTTCGCCCGTCCCTACCTGAGGGGACACGGCGCAGTCCGCGCGACCGTCCTCGGCGGCTTCCCTCCGGTGCGCGGCGCCGCCGGCATGTTGCGCGCCCTCGGCCTCCAGGGCAGCCTCGAGTTCCTCCGGGTCACCCTCAGTCCCGCCTCGACCATCGCCGAGGACCTCTTTCGCAGCGAGGCCGCGAGGAGCTGGTTCTACGGGCTCGGGATGCACAGCGACCTCAGCCCGCACATGTCGGGGACCGCGGTGATGGCGGTGCACCTGGCCTTGCTGGGGCATGCGGTGGGCTGGCCGAGCCCGCGCGGTGGTGCCGGCGCCTTGGTCGGGGCGCTGATCGGGCGGTTGACGTCGCTCGGCGGCGAGCTTCGGCTGGAGGCACCAGTCGAGGGGTTGGCGATCCAGCGCGGAAGGGCGGTGGGCGTGATGGTCGGAGGGAATCTCGTATCCGCCAAGGCGGTGCTCTGTGCGGTTTCCCCGGCCCAGCTGGTGCAACTTGGCGGTTCCAGCTTGGACGCTCGCTACGTGGAGCGGCTGCGGCGCTTCCGCCAAGGTCCCGGCATCTTGAAGCTCGATTGGGCGCTCGACGCCCCGATCCCCTGGCTGGCGGAAGACGCGCGCAGGGCGGGCACGGTCCACGTCGGAGCCGATACCGGTGAGATGGTCGGGTCCTGCCGAGAGCTGCGGTCGAGCCGGCTTCCCTCACGCCCCTTCCTCATTCTCGGCCAGCAATCCCTCGCCGACGGGACACGCGCGCCGGCGGGACGTCACACCGCCTGGGCCTACACCAGGATTCCGGCGGGGATGGACGACCGAGACCTTTCCCTCCATGTCGAGCGGATGGAGGCGCAGGTCGAACGGTTCGCACCTTCGTTTCGCGACAGGATCCTCGCCCGGCA
The DNA here is from genome assembly GCA_946482365.1 of uncultured Actinomycetes bacterium. The sequence goes on along the minus strand of CAMLQY010000010.1, from coordinate 34,501 downwards.
CGTGCTCGGGCCGGCGCAGATGGAAAGGGCAAACCCGAACCTGATCGGTGGCGACATCGGCGGCGGCAGCTACGCCCTGGATCAGATGATCCTGCGGCCGGGGCCGGCGCTCTCGCCCTATCGCACGCCGATCCGCGGCCTCTACCTCGCCAGCGCCTCGACCTTCCCCGGCGGTTCTGTCCACGGGGTATGCGGGTGGGCGGCCGCGCAATCCGCCCTCCGCGACCAGCGCACCGTCGCAAAGTTGCTGCCGGTCAGGTGGTAGGCCCGCTGCTGATCCCCAAGGCGTCGTGCTGCGGCCGCTTGTCGGCCCATGGCCGCTCGGCCTCCAGCTGACCCGCAAGCGAAAGCAGCCTCGCCTCGTCTCCCGGGCGGCCGATGATCTGGACGGCCAGGGGCAGCCCGTCGGCGGCTATGCCCATCGGCACCGACATCGCCGGGTTGCCGAGGTGGTTCCAGGGGACGCAGTAGGGATAGAAGCGGCTCATTCCGATCACGGTGCGGATAGCTCCCTGGCCCTCCCAGCGGCGGATCGGGATCGCGGTGCCGCCCATCACCGGGGTCATCAGCACGTCGAAGGAGTCGAAGATCGCGTTGATGCGGGCGGCGTCGACGTCGCGGCCGCGCAGGGCGCGCTGGAAGAGCGAGTCCGGGAGGTGGCGGCCGAGGCGGCCGAAGCCTCGGGTGCGGCTTTCGAGGCGCTCGGGGTGGGGGACGTCGTCCACGGTCTCCGAGACGCCGCGCAGGAACCTGGGCGTGATGTTGTTGCCGATGCCGCCCCAGTCGGGGTCTTGCTCCGCCACCTCGTGGCCGAGCGAGCGCATCAGCTCGGCGGCGTCGGCGACGGCGTCCTTGACGACGCGGTCGACGGTCGGCGGCGCGGCGGCGCGGGGCGCCAGGGTCGAGTAGGCGACCCGCAGCTTGCCGGGCGAGGTCTTCGCCGACTCGGCGAAGGGGCGCTCGGGCGGCGGCGGCGCGCCGGGCTCCCTCGAGCCGCCGGCGGTGACGTCAAGCCACAGCGCCGTGTCCCCCACCGTGCGGCTGAGGCAGCCGAGGACGGCGAGGCCGTTCCAGCCCTCGTCGAGCGGGTCGAGCGGGATCCGCCCGCGCGTCGGTTTCAGCCCGAAGAGGCCGCAGGACGCCGCCGGCAGGCGGATCGAGCCGCCGCCGTCGCCAGCCGAGGCGATCGGGACCATCCCCGACGCCACCGCGGCGGCGGAGCCGCCGCTGGAGCCGGCCGGGCTGCGCTGGAGGTCCCAGGGATTGCGGGTCACGCCGTAGGTCGCCGACTCGGTGAAGCCGCAGATCGCAAGCTCGGGCAGCAGCGTCAGGCCGATCACGATCGCGCCGGCCTCGCGCAGTCGCCGCACCATCTCGCAGTCCTCCTTGGCCGGCTCGGTGAAGGCGTCGGTGCCGAAACTGGTCACCTCGCCGGCGACCGCGCTTTCGTCCTTGATCGCGACCGGCACGCCGAGCAGCGGCCGCTCCTCGCCGGCCTTCAGCCGCGCCTCGGCCTGCTGGGCTTCGAGCAGAGCCTTCTCGGCGAGGACCTTGCGGAACGCGTTCAGCTGCGGGTCGAGGCGGGCGATCCGGTCGAGGCAGAGCTGCACCAGCTCGGTAGGGGAGGCCTCCCCCGCCCGCACCATCTCCGCCTGCTTCGCCGCTCCCGCGAAAGCGAGGTCGTCGCTCATGGCCGCAAGCCTATTCAGGTCAGCTCGGGCTCGGGCTCACGGCCGCCACCCTCGAAGCTGAGGTCGGGCAGGGCGCGGTCCAGCCAGGACGGCATCCACCAGTTCCAGGCGCCCAGCAGCTTCATCGCCGCCGGGACGAGGATCAGCCGGACCAGGGTCGCGTCGAGGGCGATCGCCACCGCGCAGCCCACCCCCAGCTCCTTGATCGAGGGCACGCCGGTGAGGACGAAGACAGCGAAGACCGCGGTCATGATCGCCGCCGCCGAGGAGATCGTGCGGGCGCTGGTCGCCAGCCCTTCGGCGACGGCGCGCTCGTTGTCGCCGTGCTCGAGGTAGCGCTCGCGCATGCGCGACATCAGGAAGACCTCGTAGTCCATCGAGAGGCCGAAGACGATGGCGAAGATCAGCGGCACGTTGATCGTGTCCAGCGCCCCCAGGCTTTCGAAGCCGAGCAGGCCGTCGAGCCAGCCCCACTGGAAGATCGCGACGAGGACGCCGAACGCGGCGCCGATCGAGAGCAGGTTCATCAGCACCGCCTTCAGCGGCAAGAGCAGCGAGCGCAGCATCACGACCAGGACGAGGAAGCTGAGCGCCAGGACGAAAAGGACGATCTTCCACATCGAGCCGTTGATCTGGGCCCGGGCGTCGTCGCTGCGCGCGGTCTCGCCGCCGACGTCGACGGTGGCGACTTGGCTCAGGGCGGTGGCGGGTACGACGGAGTCGCGCAGCCGTCCGATCAGGGCGCGGGTGGCATCGGACTCGCTGGGGGCGCTCGGGGTCGCCTGGAAAAGGACCTCGCCGCCGGCGTACAGCGGCGGGGCGACGCTGTCGATGCCCGGCGTCCCGGCCAGGGTGCGCGAGAAGGAGAGGACAGCGACGCGGTCGGCGCGAGTGGGGTTGGGCCCGTCGAGAGAGGCCACGACCTGTACCGGGTCGGCGGCGCCGCCGAGCTGCCTGGCGACCAGCTCGTTGCCGACCCGCACGTCGCTGTCCTTCGGGAACTGCTCGAGCGCGCCCGTGCCGGTCTCGACCGAGAGCAGCGGCGCCGCCAGCGTCAGCAGGACGGCGGAGACGCCGATCACCGCGACCCACGGGTGCGCCATCACGCGATTGGTCCACCTGACCCAGAACGCCTCGCGGTCCGGGCGCTCACCTTGCCGGCGGAAGATCCCCAGCACCTTGGCGACGATGCCGCCCGGCATCACCCGGTCGCCCAGCATCGCGATCAACACCGGGAGCAGGGTGGTCGCGGTGAGGATCGAGACCGCGACGACGGTCATCGCCCCCAGCGCCATCGAGCGCAGGGCCTGGTTGTCGACCATCCACAGCCCCGCCAGCGAGACGATCACGGCGAGGCCGGAGAAGGTCACCGCCAGGCCGGAGGTCGCGAGCGCCTCCGAGCGCGCGGCGTCGGGGTCGCGTCCCTTCGCCCGCTCCTCGCGGTAGCGGGCGAGAATGAAGAGCGAGTAGTCGATCGCGACCCCGATCCCGATCATCGAGGCCATGTTGGTGACGAAGACCGAGGTGCTCATCTGCAGCGAGAGGAAGTAGATGAGGGCGCCGGTGACGATCACGCTGACGAAGCCGAGGGTCAGCGGCAGCACCGCCGCCGCGAGCGAGCCGAAGACGACGAGGAGGATCAGGGCGACGATCGGGAAGCCGCCCGCCTCTGCTTTGGAGAGGTCTTCCTTGGAGAGCTCCTGAAGCCCCGCCCAGACGGTCGGCTGCCCGGCCAGGTAGGTGGTCACGCCTCCCTCGGCGACACCGAGCTCGAGGTCTTCGCGCAGGATCACGGCCGAATCGGTCTGGCGGTCCGCCGGCTGCTCGCTGCGCAGGGGGAGCAGGGCGGAGCCGGTCCTCCGCAGCGAGGCCTCCGCGCTGCGAACCGCCGAGGCGGGAAGCGTCGTTTCGTCGAGGCCGGCGACGGCGCGGCGGACCCGGCCGATCGCCGCGGCTTCAGCTGCCGCACCGGCGCCCGGCTCGGCCTGCAACAGCACGGTGATGCCGCCGGTCTCCTCCGCGAAGTCCCGCTGAAGCGAGTCGCTCACCGCCTTCGACTCGCTTCCCGGCACGTCGAAGCCGCCACCGGTGAGGTGGTCGGTCTGGTTCATGGCGAACGGCAGCGCCAGCGCCACGACCGCGACCCAGGCGAACAGGACGAGCCGGCGGCGGCGGCCGAGGAACCCTGCGAGCTTGACCATGAAGTCGTGCATTGGCTGGATGGCCAGCTTTTCGCAAGCGAACGCGATTGTTTGTGAGGACGATCACGCCTATCCCTTCTGTGTAGAGACGATCCCGCCGCAGCGCGGGGCTCGCGCTTCTCCTCCACGAATTCCCGGCGCAGTTGGGAGACTCAGGCGGGGCGACGCCTCTATAAGGAACGGGCTGGGAGCCGTCGAAGTAGTCACGTCATGCCCTCGTTTCGGGATCGCATCCAGATTCGATGCTCCGATCACGTTGTGGGTAGTCGTCTTGATCGCTGTCCTGGCCTTTGCGGCAGGCACATTCTTTGGGCGAGTCCTGCGGTTCGGGGAGGATCTACTCGCCTATCAAGCCGATCTCGTCGGAGAGGCGATCCTTGCCCTTCGCGATGTCGCAGCTGGACAGCTCGACGTTTCATTTGAGGACTTCATTGAGCGGGGCGTTCTGGCTCCAGCCCGGTTCGGCCTTAGCGCCGTCAGCGGCGAGGAAATTCGCCTCTCCGTCTTGGAGTTCGACGATGACGCTCAAACATTCCGGATGCTCTACGAGTCGGGGCACTCACTTGGGCGCAAGAGCAACTTCTCGCTTCCAAAGACCTCGATTGCGGGCCATGCCTTGGAGTCCGGTGACCTCCAGTGGACTAACAATGTCGATGAGGACGACCGCTGGAGCCGACATCCCCTGGCAAGCGACAACCGCAGCTATGGCTCGCTCGCCTCGATGCCGATCATCGTGGGAGACACAGGGGTGGCGGTGCTCAATGTCGTTTCGAGCGAGAAGGGAGCTTTTTTGAAAAGCGATCTAACCTATGTTGAGCTTCTTGGCGGCTTCATCGGGCTCGCTTGGGCAATGGACCACGACGCCGGGCAGTCGCATAGACTCGGCGCACCTGAGGAGCCAAACGCTCCCGAGAGAAAGGGCAATTGATGGCACATGGATCGATACCGACCGGCCCGTCTGATCTCTATCTCAACCTGCTCAAAGGGACTATCTCGCCCGAGGACTACGCCAAGAAGGCGAAGAAGCGAGTCCGCGAGGAAGCCCGTAAGCCAGCGAAATCTGACGCTCAGTCTCAACAGATCTAGCCTGTAGCCATATCTATGTCCGACTAACGCGCCGGCTACTCGCTGACCAGCAGGTACCGCGCCGAGGCCGCGCCGGCGGCGAGGGCGCCGCTGTTGTCCCGGCTGGGGTCCGAGAGGGCCTGCAGGGCGAAGCCGTCGCCGACGGCGAAGAGGTAGGAGACGATCGCCTCGGCGTCGAAGCGGAGGCTGAGCACTCCCTCGCGCTCCTTCGCCTTGAGCACGTCGGCCACGTGGGAGCGGGTCAGCTCGAAGAGCTGGCCGACCTCGTGCTGGATCTCCGGGTTGCGGCGGCCGGCGCTGAAGAGCTCGTAGAGGAGGAGGAAGAAGGCGGGCTCGTTCTCGATCAGGTCCATCAGGCTGGCGACGAGGACGTCGATCACGTCGTCGACGGTCTCGGCCTTGGCGAGGGGCTCGTCGAGGCGGGCGATGCGGATCTCGGCGTCGCGGCGCACGACCTCGACCAGCAGCCGCTCCTTGGTCCCGAAGTAGTAGTGGAGCAGGCCGCGGCTGACGCCGGCCTCGCGGGCGACGTGCTCGAAGGTCGAGCCGGCCGCGCCGCGCTTGGCGACGCTGACCCGCATCGCGTCGACGATGCGCTGGGCCTTCTCGCCGCTCAGCTCCCGCTCTTTGGTTGCAGCCTCCACTTGGCTCTCAGTCTATGGAGTGCCGCGGCCGGGAAGCCCGGCGGGACGCGAAATCAGGAGCCGTTGATGGATGTGGTGCTGGTGTACTCGAACTCCTCCTCGGCGCCGAAGAGGGAGTCCAGGACGGTCTTGCGAGCATCCTCGCTGAAGATCAGCGCCAGCCCGGCCCCGACCAGGGCGAGGAGGACGAGGCGGCCGAGCTTGCTCTTCTTGCGCCTCTTCGGCGCCCGCAGCTGCTCGGAGGCGTCGCGCAGGCTCTCCGCCGCCGTGCGCAGGTCCTTCTGGACCTTCTTGTCGCTGGTCACGGCCTTGACGGCACCGCCGTTGCCGCTCGCACGCGAGTACGCGTTGCGTGCGGAGTCGAACGCCTTCTTGAGGCTGTCGCGCAGTTCTTCGTCTTCGATCAGGCGCTGAACGTAGGGGTTGTCCCGCGCGGTCGAATAGAGGTCGGCGGCCTGGCTGGTCCGTGTCTTGCTCATACCTTCTCCTCGCTGGTCCTGGGGTTCAAGCCAGGATAACCACAACGCACCAGTGGCGGTGTGGTCGAGCAGATCGAGGACGCAGGGAGCGTGGCGTGCTCTGCACGCGAGCGAGCGAGGACGCTGAGATGCGAAGGCCACACCGTCACTGGACGCTGACGCCGTCGAGCAGCACGCCATTGGTGCGGAAGTTGAGGTCGGCGCTGCGCAGGGCTCGCAACCGCAGCGGCACCAGCCCCGGCCCGGTGCGCACGTAGAGGCGCACGTAGAGGCGCCCCACCCGCTCGTACCCGGCCTGCCTGAAGCCCGGGCCGAGCAGTTGCCGCGCGGGCGGCGGGGCGGGGCCGTCGGAGATGAAGTCGACCTCCCCCACCCACCACTCGAAGCCTTCGGAGGGCCGGGCCTGCAGGGAGCCGGTCGAGAGGTAGTAGCGGAGCGAGGCCTCGCCGATCGTCCAGGTGACCATCGCCCGCGGCGTGTCGGGCTCGCCCAGGGCGGACGCGACGGCCTCCCAGTCGGGGCGCTGCAGGGCCGGGGTGACGGCGGCCCAAACCGAGAAGCCGAGCGAGTAGGCGACCAGCACAGTCCCCACGACCGCACCGGTGCGGCGGGCACGGCGCAGGGTGAGGCCGATCGCGACTACGACCAGAAGCGGCGGCAGGGCCGGCAGCAGGTTGCGAGCGAGGACGTAGTCCTTGCCGGAGGCGAGCAGGGCGAGCGCCAGCGGGATCCCGACGGTGGCCGCCGCGACCGCCAGCGGCGGGCCTGCCGCGCGGCGCTCGGCGCGGCTTCCCCGCCAGGCGAGGAGGAAGAGCGATGCCGCGATCGCGACCACCGGCACCAGCGCCAGCAGCGGCCGCTCGGGGCGGGCGATGACGTCGCCGGTCTCCCCCACCGTGAAGGTCACCCCGATCTCCCAGAGGCGGTGCCCGAGCGTGAAGCTCGAGATCCACTCGGCATGTCCGTAGGACATCTGGTGAATCGCCAGCGGCGCCAGGGCGAGGCCGAAGGCGGCGAGGACGGCGAGGCCGCGAGCCACCTCCCGGCGCCGGCGGTAGAGCAGCCAGGCGGCCTCGGCGACGATCGGGAAGACCGCGAAGTAGTGCGTCGCCAGGGCGAGGCCCGAGACCAGGCCCCAGAGCGTGAGGTCGCGGCGGCGGCCGTGCTCGAGACCGCGGATGAAGTAGAGCAGCGAGAGCGAGGTGAGCAGCGCCAGCAGGGCGTAGGCGCGCGCCTCCTGCGAGTACCAGATCAGCATCGGGTTGACCGCGACCAGCGCCGCCGCCACGATCCCCACTCGTTGCGCCCGCTGATCGATTGACCCCTCCATAGGGTGGTCAATCGATCCACCGGCGCTCAACCTCAGGCTTCGGCCGATCAGGAAGGCGACCGGCACCGTGGCTACGCCGGCCAGCGCCGAGAGCGAGCGCAGGCCGACCTCGCCGGTCCCGATCGCCTGGGTCCAGAGCCAGGCGGCGGCGTAGTAGAGCGGCGGAGCCGACTCGCTGAACCCGACCGCGTCCATCGCGTGCCAGAAGCTGCCGCGGAGGACGCGGCTGGCGGTGACGATCTCGTCGTGGTGGTAGCTCTGCAGGCCGAGGGTCGCGAAGCGGAGCAGCGCCGCGACGGCGGTCAGCCCGGCGACGATCCAGAAGGCGCGCGACCGGGAGCGCACCAGGTCCCGCGCCACCTCCAGATAGCTCGACAGGCCGCGCCTGCCCAGCGCGCCGGCGGCCTCCATCCTCAGGAGGCGAGCGCCGCGTCGATCGCCTTCGTGACCTCGTCCACGTAGACGAACTCCAGCTCGCTGCGCTCGTGCTCGGGGATCTCGGCCACGTCGCCCTCGTTGCGCTCCGGCACCAGGACGCGCTTGATCCCTGCTCGCTGCGCCGCCAGCGACTTCTCCTTCAGCCCGCCGATCGGCAGCACCTGGCCGGTCAGCGTCACCTCGCCGGTCATCGCCACGTCGTTGCGGACCGGGCGGCCGGAGATCAGCGAGGCCAGGGCGACCGTCATCGCCACCCCCGCCGAGGGACCGTCCTTGGGCACGGCCCCGGCCGGAACGTGGATGTGGATGTCGTGCTTGGCGAACCACTCCTCGTCGAGGCCCGGGGCGATGTCCCGCAGGTGACCGCGCACGTAGGAGAGCGCCGCCTGCGCCGACTCCTTCATCACGTCGCCGAGCTGCCCGGTGATCGTCAGCTTGCCCGACCCCGGCATCGAGGTCGCCTCGATGAAGAGGACGTCGCCGCCGGTGGGCGTCCAGGCGAGGCCCGTCGCGACGCCCGGGACCTTGGTGCGGCGGCGCTGCTCGGCGAAGACGCGGCGGCGGCCGAGCAGCTCGCGTGCCCGCTTGGCCGAGACCTTGACCTTGCCGTTCCCCTTGCCCTCGGCGACTTCGCGCGCGACTTTGCGGCAGATCGTGCCGATCTGGCGCTCGAGGTTGCGCACGCCGGCCTCGCGCGTGTACTCCTCGACGACCGCGGCCAGCGCCGGGTCGGCGAACTCGATCTGGGAGGGCTTGAGGCCGTTGGCCTCGATCTGGCGGGGGACGAGGTAGCGGCGGGCGATGTGCTTCTTCTCATCCAGCGTGTAGCCGGCCAGCTCGATCGTCTCCATCCGGTCCTGCAGCGGGCCCGGGATCGTGTCGAGCACGTTCGCGGTGGCGATGAACATCACCTCGGAGAGGTCGTACTCGAGGTCGAGGTAGTGGTCGCGGAATGAGTCGTTCTGCGCCGGGTCCAGCACCTCGAGCATCGCCGAGGCGGGGTCGCCGCGGAAGTCGGCGCCCATCTTGTCGATCTCGTCGATCATGAAGACGGGGTTGCGGGAGCCGGCGTCGCGCAGGGCGCGGACGATCGTGCCCGGCATCGCGCCGATGTAGGTGCGGCGGTGGCCGCGGATCTCGGCCTCGTCCCGGACGCCGCCGACCGAGATCCGCTCGAACTCGCGCCCCAGCGCCCGCGCGATCGAACGGCCGAGGCTGGTCTTGCCGACCCCCGGGGGACCGACGAAGCAGAGGATCGGGCCGGGCGAGTCCGGCTTCAGCTTGCGCACCGCCAGGTACTCGAGAATACGGTCCTTGACCTTCTCCAGGTCGTAGTGGTCGGCGTCGAGGACCTCGCGAGCGTGGGCGATGTCGAGGTTGTCCTCGGTCTGGACCGACCAGGGCAGCTCGGTCAGCCACTCGAGATAGGTGCGGATCACCCCGTGCTCGGCCGCCGCCGGCGGCAGTTTCTCCAGCCGCGAGAGCTCCCGGTCGGCCGCCTTCTGCGCGTGCTCGGGGAGCTTTGCCGCCTCGATCTTCTCGCGCAGTTCGTTGACTTCCGCCTGCTGCTCGTCGCCCTCCCCCAGCTCGTCCTGGATCGCTTTCATCTGCTGGCGCAGGAAGAACTCGCGCTGGCCCTTGTCTATCTCCGACTGCACCTGCGACTGGATCTGCGTTCCCAGCTGCACCACCTCCAGCTCGCGGGCGAGGACCTGCGAGAGGTGGCGGAGGCGGGCGACGACGTTGAGCTCCTCGAGCAGCTCCTGCTTCTCCTCGGTGGAGATGCGCAGGGCACCGGCGATCAGGTGGGCGAGCGCGGCCGGGTCGTCGATGTTGGCGACGGCCATCTGCAGCTCCTCGGGCAGGTAGGGGATCTGCTCGATGATCTCCGAGAAGGTGCGCTGCACGTTGCGGGTCAGGGCCTCGAGCTCGGTCCCGTCCTCGACCACGTCGGGCAGCTCCGCGATCCGCGCCACCAGGTAGGGCTCCTCGGCGACGAAGGGACCGACGCGAACCCGCTGGGTGCCCTGGACGAGGACGCGCAGCGTCCCGTCGGGGACCTTGAGCATGCGGGCGACGACGCCGACGACGCCGACCTCGTAGAGGTCATTCGGGCCGGGCTCCTCGTTCTCGGGATCGCGAGCGGCGACCATCGCCAGCATCCGGTTGGCGCCGAGCACGTCGTTGACCAGCTTGATCGAGCGCTCCTGGCCCACGGCCAGGGGCGTGAGGGTCTCGGGGAAGGTGACGGTCTCCCGCAGCGGCAGGACCGGCAGGGCGTCGGGAAGGGGCTCGCTCGCGCGGATCGCGTCCTCGGCGTCGAGCGGCGACTCGACCACCTCGAGAACGGGACTGCCCTCCATCAGTGCCGCCTCTCGTCGAGACCCACTAATCCCTCCCGATCGGGACCCTGCGAGTGGTCTCTGCCGGATCGCGCAGCGGCAGGTCGATGCGGAGGACCCCGTCTTCGTACGTTGCGCTGGCCCGCTCGGGATCCACATCCACCTGGAGCTCGACCACACGGCGGAACGGGCCCGAGGGGATCTCGACCTGCTGGTAGACCCGTCCTTCCGTCTCCTGCACCTGACGCTCGCCGACGATCGCCAGCTGCCGATTGCCGACCTCGATGCTCACCTCGTCCAGGCTGACGCCCGCCAGGTCGACCTTTACAACCGCCCGCTGCGGATCGCCGCAGTAGTAGACGTCGACGTTGGGCGTAAAACCTCTGCTCCTGCGAGAGACGTACGTAGTCCGTGCCCAGGCATATAGATCCCGCTCCGGCATGACGCAGAACATTAGCCAGCTTGCCCCCGAGGTCGCTGGCGCGGCGGGTCCTGTACTGCCAAAGTCGCTGGCGCGGCGGGTCCTGTCGCCGTAGGGGACCCACCACCCCCTCCGGTCGCTAAAGCGTCCTCGGGGGCGGTTCCCCCTACGACGCCACCCCCCGCGAGGGACGTCCCAGGGCAGCGCCACAGATCCGAAGCTCCCGACAAGCATCGATAGCTCGCAGCGGACTGGGGTGGAAAAGCTCTTCAACCCTGGAGACGCTGCCCGGGTCGGAAGGCTACTCAGTGCCTGACTGTCCGACTCTCCGCGGGTGGCGTCGGGGGTGGGGGGTGTCTGCGCCGCGCGGAGGCTGCTGAGGGCGGGGCTCCGAGGTCAGTCCCGCTTTCGCACCTTTGCCCGAAGCAGCGCGGAGCGCAAGCAGGGCACCCCCCACCCCCGGCGACAGGACCCGCGGCCAGAAGCGTCAGGCAGTCTGCGCCTGAGACGCCCACCGCGGCGGCCGCATCAGCAGCACGGGCTGCCTCGGCGGAACCAGCCCCTCGGGCCGGTCCGGCCGGAAGGTCGCGCAGGGCTCGTCCAGCTCCAGGGCGCAGAGCATGTTCCTCTGGAAGTAGCAGTCCTCGCAGCTGGGCTGTTTTTTCTTGCGCGGCACGGCGGCCGATATTGCCACCCTCGTGCGCCTCTCGTGAGCCTCATTTCCGCAAAGCGCCACATCTTTGACACAGTCCCGTTACAGCTTCCCCGCGTCTTGCGGAAAGCGGGCGGTTCCCGTCGCTACCATGGGATTGCCGATGGCCTCCCAGAGCCGGACCCAGAAGCTCGCGGACTCCCCACAGCTGTTCGAGAGCGAATTCCTCAACTTCTTCTCCCGGGTGCACCCGTCGATCCCGGCGATCGTCTTCGTGCCGGTCGTAGTCGTCATGGAGTTGCTGGGCGCGGACGGCGGCTACGGAGCGCTCGCCCTGATCGGGCTGAGCCTCGGCGGGGTCGCGATCTGGACCCTGACCGAGTACTGGCTGCACCGCCTCGTCTTCCACTGGCAGCCCGACAACGCATTCGGTCGCCGCATGCACTTCATCATCCACGGAATCCACCACGACCACCCGAACGACAAGCTGCGCCTGGTGATGCCCCCGGCGGTGGCGATCCCGCTCGCCGCGCTCTTCTTCCTGGCTTTCACGCTGATATTCGGGACACCCGCGGCCTATCCGCTCTTCGGCGGCTTCATCTTCGGCTACCTCGTCTACGACTACACGCATTACTACGTGCATCATTTCGTGCCGAAGTCCGAGCTCGGCAAGCGCCTGCGCGAACAGCACATGCGCCACCATTTCCAGGATCACCGCTTCGGCTACGGAGTCTCGTCTCCGGTCTGGGACGTCGTCTTCAGGACGCTGCCGCGCAAGCGGAAGTAACCGAAGACCCGTTGCCGCGTAGTAGCGCCCGATGAGCAGGGTCGAGAAGACCGCCAACCTCGGTGCCGTGATCGTTCCGTTCCTGGCGACGGTGACCGCCGTCGTCCTGCTCTGGAACCGGCTGGTGAGACCGGCGGACCTCGCCATCGCGGCAGCGATGTACCTGCTGACGGCGATCGGGATAACCGTGGGCTTCCACAGGCTGCTCACCCACCGGTCCTTCCAGACCCGCAAGCCAGTCGAGTACCTCTTCGCCCTTGCCGGCTCGATGGCGGTCCAGGGGCCGGTGATCTCCTGGGTCGCCGACCACCGCAAGCACCACGCCCACACCGACGAAGAGGGTGACCCACACAGCCCCCACGTCGGTCACGGCGAGGGCGTACGCGGCGTCTTCACGGGTCTCTGGCACGCCCATTCGGGCTGGCTGATGTCGACTCAGGGGCGCGCCGACTGGAAGCGCTACGCCCCCGACCTATACGAGGACCGCGGGATGCGCGCTATCTCCCGCCACTTCCTCGCCCTGGTGCTTCTGAGCCTTGCGCTTCCGGCGCTCGCGGGGTATGCGGTCAGCGGGACCCTCGCCGGGGCGGCCACCGGGCTTCTCTGGGGCGGGCTGGTCCGGATCTTCTTCGTCCACCACATCACCTGGAGCGTGAATTCGGTGTGCCACTTCTTCGGTACTCGCCGGTTCGACACCGACGATCGCTCCACCAACGTCTTCTGGCTGGCGCTGCCGTCGCTGGGAGAGTCCTGGCATCACAATCACCACGCCTTCCCACGCTCAGCAGTGCACGGCCTCCGACGGTGGGAGATCGATCCGTCCGCTTTGATTATTGGTGCGATGGAGAAACTGGGGCTCGCCTGGAACGTCATACGTATCTCCGGCGAGCGCCAGGCGCAGCGCAGCGCCTAGCGCTGCGCGGTACTCACTCGACCAATTGGCCAGAGTGACAACCCTGGATTTGACTATATGAATAGTCACTGTCACTGTGACTGTGCCACACTGAGCGAAGCTGACGACCCCAGTGGCGAAAAAAGCCAAATGGGGATGAAAGGAAGGAAATGCCCAGCACCAGCAACGTACTCGACGAGGCTCTCGACCTGGTCAAGAAACGTCTCGCCGAGCTAGACGTGGAGCGCAAGCGCCTCGAGCGTGCGCTCGCAGAGCTCGGTGGCACAGTCACCCGTCGTCCCGGTCGCCCGCGTGGCAGCGGTCGCGGCCCGGGCCGTCCACCCAAAGCCGCCTCGGCCGGCGGTGCCCCCCGCAAACGCCGCCGTCGCAGCGGCACGCGTGCCGACCAAGCCGTGGCCCTGGTGGAGAAAAACCCCGGGATCAGCGCCTCAGAGATCGCCAAGCAGATGAAAATCAAACCGAACTATCTCTACCGGGTTCTCGGTGAACTCGAGAAAGAGGGTCGGGTCAAGAAGAAAGGGCGCGCGTACCACCCGGCCAAGTAGGGAACGCCAGTCCTTGGAGCTCGAAAGCCGGCCCCACGAGGGGGGCCGGCTTTTCACGTTTCAGACGAGACCGAGCTTGCTGACCGCGTCGCGCTCCTCGCGCAGCTCGGCGGCGCTGGCGTCGATGCGGGCACGCGAGAACTCGGGGATCTCGGCGCCCTCGACGATCGACCACTCACCGCCGCTGCAGGCGCACGGGAAACCGGCGACGATTCCCTCCTCGACGCCGTAGGAGCCGTCCGCCGGAACGCCCATCGACACCCAGTCCCCCTCCGGCGTGCCGAGCACCCAGTCGCGGACGTGGTCGATCGCCGCGTTGGCGGCCGAGGCCGCGCTGGACGCACCGCGAGCCTCGATGATCGCGGCGCCGCGCTTGGCCACGCGGGGAATGAACTCCTCCGCGATCCAGGTCTCGTCGTCGACCGCGTCCCAGGCGCTCTGCCCGCCGACCCGGGCGTTCACCAGGTCCGGGTACTGCGTGGTCGAGTGGTTCCCCCAGACGGTCATCTTGGTCACGTCGGAGACCTGCTTGCCGAGCCGGGCGGCAACCTGCGCCACCGCACGGTTGTGGTCGAGTCGCATCATCGCGGTGAAGCGCTCGCGCGGAACCCCGTCGGCGTTGGAGAGCGCGATCAGGCAGTTGGTGTTGGCCGGGTTGCCGACCACGAGCACGCGCACGTCGCTCGCCGCGCCGGCGGCGATCGCTTCGCCCTGCGGCTTGAAGATGCCCCCGTTCGCCTCGAGCAGGTCGGCGCGCTCCATGCCTGGCCCGCGCGGCCGGGCGCCCACCAGCAGGCCCACGTTGCACCCGTCGAAAGCCGCCTTGGGGTCGTCGAAGATGTCGATCCTGCTCAGCAGCGGGAAGGCGCAGTCGTCGAGCTCCATCGCGGTTCCCTCCGCCGCCTTGACGGCGTCGGGGATCTCGAGCAGGCTGAGCTCGACCGGAGTGTCGGGCCCGAGCATCTGCCCGCTGGCGATGCGGAAAAGCAGTGCGTAGCCGATCTGCCCGGCGGCGCCGGTGACGGTGACTTTCACGGGGGTGCTCACAAAATCTCCTTTGCTTTGAGGGTCTCGTCGATGGAGGCGAGGAACTCCTGCGTGGTCTGGTACCCCTGGTCGGGGCCGACCAGCAGGGCCAGGTCTTTGGTCATCCGGCCGCTTTCGACCGTCTCCACGCAGACGCGCTCGAGGGTCTCGGCGAAACGTGTGACCTCGGGCGTGCCGTCGAGGCGGCCGCGCGCGGCGAGGCCGCGGGTCCAGGCGAAGATGGAGGCGATCGGGTTGGTCGAGGTCGGCTTGCCCTGCTGGTGCTGGCGGTAGTGACGGGTGACGGTCCCGTGTGCGGCCTCGGCCTCGACGGTCTTGCCGTCGGGGCTCATCAGCACGCTCGTCATCAGGCCCAGCGAACCGAACCCCTGGGCGACGGTGTCGGACTGCACGTCGCCGTCGTAGTTCTTGCAGGCCCAGACGTAGCCCCCCTCCCACTTCAGCGCCGCCGCGACCATGTCGTCGATCAGCCGGTGTTCGTAGCTGATCCCGGCCGCCTCGAAGTCGGTCTTGAACTCGGACTCGTAGACCTCGGCGAAGAGGTCCTTGAAGCGGCCGTCGTAGCGCTTGAGGATGGTGTTCTTGGTCGAGAGGTAGACCGGGTAGCCACGGTCGAGCCCGTAGCGCATCGAGGCACGGGCGAAGTCGCGGATCGAGTCGTCGAGGTTGTACATCGCCATCGCGATGCCGCCGCCGGGGAAGTCGTAGACGTCGAGCTCGACCGGCTCGGAGCCGTCCTTGGGCGTGTAGGTGAGCGTCAGCGTCCCCTCGCCGGGGACGACCATGTCGGTGGCGCGGTACTGGTCGCCGAAGGCGTGGCGGCCGATCACGATCGGCTTGGTCCAGCCGGGGACCAGGCGCGGGACGTTGGAGATCACGATCGGCTCGCGGAAGATGACGCCGCCGAGGATGTTGCGGATCGTTCCATTGGGCGAGCGGTACATCTCCGCCAGGCCGAACTCCTCGACCCGGGCCTCGTCGGGGGTGATCGTCGCGCACTTGACGCCGACGCCGTGCTGCTTGATCGCGTTGGCGGCGTCGACGGTGATCTGGTCGCGGGTCGCGTCGCGGCTCTCGATCCCGAGGTCGAAGTAGACGAGGTCGAGGTCGAGGTAGGGCAGGATCAGCTGCTCCTTGATGAAGGCCCAGATGATCCGGGTCATCTCGTCGCCGTCGAGCTCGACGATCGGATTCTTGACTTGGATCTTTGCCACGCGGCGGGCGATGCTACTCGGTGCAACGCGTTGTCCGTGAAATAGCCCCCAAACGCGTTGCACCGGGACTCAGGTGGCACAATCAGATCGATGGCCACCGCACAGCGCCGCTCCTCCGCCACCCACGAGGTCTTCAACCAGGCCCCGCCGCTCGAGGACTACAACCCCTTCGACGCGGACCTGCCTCTGCAGGAGGCGCTGCGGCGGGAGGGCGGCGAGTGGGCCGAGGACCGGGCGCGCGAGCTGGGCGCGATATGCGGCTCGCGGCAGACGATCCGCTGGGGCGTCGAAGCCAACGAGCGCAAGCCCGAGCTGCGCACGCACGACCGCTACGGCAACCGCATCGACGAGGTCGAGTTCGACACCTCCTGGCACGAGCTGATGCGGATCGGCATCGGCCACGGCCTGCACGCGGCCCCCTGGCGAGAGCCCGGAGCCGGCGCCCACGTCGCCCGGGCGGCGCAGTTCATGCTGCTGATGCAGGCCGAGAGCGGGGTCGGCTGCCCGATCTCGATGACCTACTCGGCGATCCCGGCGCTGCGCAAACAGCCCGAGCTCGCCGCCGAGTGGGAGGAGCGCTTCCTCTCGCTCGACTACGACGAGCGTTCGATGCCGGCCGAGCGCAAGAGCGGCGCCCTCTGTGGGATGGCGATGACCGAGAAGCAGGGCGGATCCGACGTGCGCGCCAACACCACGGTTGCCGAGCCGATCGACGGCGGCGGGCCCGGCGCGGAGTACGAGCTCGTCGGCCACAAGTGGTTCTGCTCGGCGCCGATGTGCGACGCCTTCCTCGTCCTCGCCCAGACCGAGTCGGGGATCTCCTGCTTCCTGATGCCGCGCTGGACCCCTGACGGCGAGCGCAACGCCTTCCACATCCAGCGCCTCAAGGACAAGCTCGGCAACCGCTCCAACGCCTCCAGCGAGGTCGAGTTCCGCGGCGCCTGGGCGCGCATGGTCGGCGAGGAGGGACGGGGCGTGCCGACGATCATCGAGATGGTCAACCACACCCGCCTCGACTGCGTGATCGGCACCGCGACGGGCTACCGCGCCGGGGTGGTGGCGGCGCTCAACCACACCGCCCATCGTTCTGCCTTCGGGGCGGAGCTGATCGACCAGCCGCTGATGCGCAACGTCCTCGCCGACCTCTGCGTCGAGTCGGAAGCCGCGACCGTGGCGGGGATGCGCCTGGCCCGCTCCTACGACGAGGTCGCCGCCGGCGACGAGCAGGCGGTCGAGTTCCGCCGCCTCGCCAACGCGGTGCTCAAGTACTGGCTCTGCAAGCGCGCCCCCTCACACGCGGTCGAGTGCCTGGAGTGCCACGGCGGCAACGGCTATGTCGAGGAGTCGGGCATGCCCCGCCTCTACCGCGAGGCCCCCCTGGCCTCGATCTGGGAGGGCTCGGGCAACGTCCAGTGCCTCGACGTGCTGCGCGGGATGGTCAAGAGCCCCGCCTCGGTGGACGCCTTCTTCGCCGAGGTGCTCGAGGGCGCCGGGGCGGAACCCAAGCTGGACGCCTACGTCAGCTCCCTCAGGGACGAGATCCCCGGCGACATCGACACGATCCAGACCCGCGCCCGCCGCATCGTCGAACGGATGGCAATCGCCCTCCAGGCCTCACTGCTCGTCCGCTACGGCGACCCCGCGGTCGCAGACGCCTACTGCGCCTCGCGCCTCTCGGGCGACTGGGGCCAGGCCTTCGGGACGCTGCCCGCCGGGACTGACTTCGGCCGCATCATCAAACGTCATTCCCCGATCTCCCATTAGGACGCGTCGCGCAGAGCGCGTCCCACCTGCTCGGCGGTGATCACGCCTGAGAGGCGGCCTTCGGCGTCGACCGCCATCAGGGCGCCGAAGCGGCGCAGGGCCTGGCTGGAGAGCAGGGAGTCGAGCGGGGCGTCGTCGCGAATCTGGAAGGTGCCGTCGTCGTGCTCGAGCAGGTCGGATACGTGCGAGGTCATGCGAGAGGCCTCTGGAACCTCGTCGGCTTTATCGCGCACGACGAGGCCGAGGAAGCGGTAGGCGGTGTCGACGACCGGGAACCAGGGCCAGCGGTAGCGGAGGAAGTACTCGTCAAGAGCCTGCTCGACGCTGAGCTCGTTGAGGATCGCGACCGGTTCGCGGTCCATCACGTCGGAGACGCGCAGGTCGCTGATCCTGCCCGTGATCGCGGTCTGCATGGAGGCGGCCTTGGCGGAGCTGTTGATGACGAAGCCGATCAGGGCCAGCCAGATGCCGGCGAACACGTCGCCGACGGCAACCAGGGCCAGCCCCCCGCCGATGAAGACGTAGGCGAAGACGCGGCCGAGGCCGGCGGCGAAGCGGGTCGCCGAGGTGCGGTCCCCCGTCTTCCACCAGGCGATCGCGCGCGCGATCCTGCCGCCGTCCATCGGGAAGGCGGGCAGCAGGTTGAAGACGAGGACGAGCAGGTTGATGCTCGCCAGCCAGCCGATCATCGCCAGCACGCCGGAGACGCCGGAGCCCGACTCGATCAGGACGGCGCGCCTGAACTCCTCCCCACCGGCCGCGAGGAGACCGATCGCTGTCAGCGCGACCACGATCCCGAGCGTCACCAGGGGCCCGGCGACCGCGACCTTGAACTCGGTCGCTGGACCGTCGGACTCGCGGTCCATCCGAGCCATCCCGCCGAAGATCCAGAGCTGGATGCTGGAGATGCCGATGCCGTTGCGCAGGGCCGCGAAGGCGTGGCCGAGCTCGTGCAGCACGATCGAGCCGAAGAAGCCGGCGGCGCTGAGGACCGCGAGGCCGAAGGCCTCCGAGGAGGTGCTGCTCTGCCCGAGCACGTCGGCGTAGAAGCGCGAGAGCCAGAAAATCACCAGGAAGAGGACGAGGAACCAGGACCAGTCGACCGCGATCCTGATCCCGCGGACGTGGAAGAGCGTGATCGAGCTGCCGCCCAGCATGTAGGCATGGTAAGCGGGGGAAGCCATTGGGGGTCCCTCTCCAGGCCGCTTCGCGGGAGTTCCTGGAGAGGGACCCCCAATGGCTCCTCGGCTGCACCATTTAGGGTTCGCTTCCATGAGCGACCAGGCCTGGCTGCGCGAGCGGCTCGAGGAGCTCGAGCGGATCTACCGGCCATCCGCCTCCGAAGGCGAACGCCAGGCGGCCGAGTGGATCGTCGAGCGCTTCGGCGAGCTCGGCGCCGAGGCCCGGATCGAGGCTGAGCCGGCGCACGGCACCTACTGGTGGCCGCTCGGCATTGGCGCGGCCCTGGGCGCGCTCGGCGGCCTGATGGCGCTGCGAGGACGCCGTCTCCTCGGCGCGGCGCTGGGCGCCGCCGGCATCGCCGACGACTTCCCGCCCGGCAAGCGACGCCTGCGCAGGCCGCTGCCCCAGCGCACCGCCTACAACGTCGTCTGCGAGATCGGGCCCGCCGACGCCGAGCGGACGATGATCGTCGTCTCCCACCATGACGCCGCGCACTCCGGTCTGGTCTTCCACCCCGCCTTGCCCAAGTTCGCCGACCGCCTCGGCCTGATCGAGGGCCAGGACACCAGCCCGGCCCTGATGGCCCCGGTCATCGGCGGACCGATCCTCGCCGCGCTCGGCGCCCTCACCGGGAGCCGCCTGCTGGCCAAGCTG
The DNA here is from genome assembly GCA_946482365.1 of uncultured Actinomycetes bacterium. Next base: position 15,111 of record CAMLQY010000010.1, on the reverse strand, counting down.
GGTGTCTTCCTCGGGGTCGGCTCGGCGGTGGCGATGGCCGACATCGGCATGCGCAGGACCGTCCCGGGGGCAAACGACAACGGGACCGGGGTCGTCGCCCTGCTGGCGCTCGCCCGGCGCCTCCTCGAGGATCCGCCGCAGGACCTCAGGGTGATCCTGCTCTCAGCCGGCGCCGAGGAGTCCTTCAGCGAGGGGATCAAAGCCTTCGGCGAGCGCCACTTCCCGCAGCTGCCGAGGGAGAGCACCTTCTTCCTCGCCGTCGACTCGATTGGCTCTCCCCACCTGCTCGTGCTGCGCGGCGAGGGATTCCTGAAGATGCACGAGTACTCGCCCCGGGCGCTGGAGCTGATGGACGGCCTCGGCGAGGAGCTGGGCATCTGGCTCTACCCGAACCTGCGCCTGCACAACGGGACCGACGGCCTCGAGCCGCTGGCGGCCGGCTACGAGACTGCCGCCCTCTGCGGCTGCACGGACCTCAAGAACCCGGCCAACTACCACTGGCCCAACGACCTCGCCGAGAACGTCGAGTTCGGCACCCTGGCCGACGGCATCCGCCTGATCGAGGCAGCGGTCCGCCGCCTCGACGAGCGCTGGCTGAAGTGAACTTCCGCCGACGGGACGAAATCCACCGCCTAGCGGTGGATTTCGTCCCGTCGGCGGGACCGAAATCCGACTGCGGGGTCGGATTTCGGCTCTATAGAGTGCGGCGCCGTGCCTGCGGACACGCCATCCACCCCGCCCGCCATCGGGCGGCTGCAAACGCTTCGCCCGGCGGCGTCCTCGGGCTTGCCTTTGGCACCACCAAAGGCTGCGCCCTGCGTCCTAGCCGGGCTCGGTTTTCGCTCGCCCGACGACGAACGGAGTGAACGGCGTGCCCGCCCATGACGTACTGGTGATCGGCGCCGGCCTCGCCGGACAGCGAGCGGCCCTGGCGGCAGCGGAGCAGGGCGTCTCGGTGGGGATCGTCAGCAAGGTCCACCCGGTCCGCTCGCACTCCAACGCGGCCCAAGGCGGGATCAACGCGGCGCTCAACCCGGGCGACTCCTGGGAGTCGCACGCCTTCGACACGATCAAGGGCTCCGACTACCTGAGCGACCAGGACGCGGTCGAGATCATGTGCCGCGAGGCGCCCGAGGAGATCCTCCACCTCGAGCACCTCGGCGTCACCTTCCACCGCAACGAGGAGGGCAGGCTCGGCACCCGCGCCTTCGGCGGCGCCTCCGCCGCGCGCACCTACTACGTCGCCGACATCACCGGCCAGGCGATCATGCACGTGCTGTACGAGCAGCTGATGAAGCACTCCGACTCGGTCGCCCGCTACGAGGAGTGGTTCTGCACCGCGCTCGCCCTCGACGAGCAGGGCGAGTGCTGCGGCGTGGTCACCCGCAACATCGCCGACGGCTCGATGGAGCTCTTCCAGGCGAAGTCGGTGATCCTCGCCAGCGGCGGCAACGGCCAGGTCTGGAAGCCGACCACCAACGCGCTGATCTGCACCGGCGACGGCATCGCGATGGCCTACCGCGCCGGCGCCAAGCTGATGGACATGGAGATGATCCAGTACCACCCGACGACGCTGGCGGGCAAGGGCTTCCTGATCACCGAGGGCGCCCGCGGCGAGGGCGCGCACCTGCTCAACGCCAAGGGCGAACGCTTCATGGAGCGGTATGCGCCGAACAAGATGGAGCTCGCCTCGCGCGACGTCGTCTCCCGGGCCGAGCAGACCGAGATCAACGAGGGCCGCGGCTTCCCCGACGGCACCGTCGCCCTCGACATCACCGTGGTGCCGAAGAAGCGGGTGCACGAGGCGCTGCGCGAGATCGTCCTCGTCGGCAAGGACTTCGCCGGCGTCGACATCACCAGGGAACCGATCCACATCAAGCCCGGCAACCACTACACGATGGGCGGGGTCAAGACCGACGTCGACGGCCGCACCGACATCCCGGGCCTCTACGCCGCCGGCGAGGTGGCCTGCGTCTCGGTCCACGGCGGCAACCGGCTCGGCGCCAACTCGCTGCTCGACACGCTGATCTTCGGCCGCCGCTCCGGCGCCGACGCCGCCGCCCGCGCCAAGCGAATCGACGGCTCGCGTCCCTCGAGGGCGGTGCTCGAGGCCGAGCAGGCGACGATCGACGCGATCTCCGCCCGCGAGAAGGGCTCGGGCCGCCGCATCTCGGAGATCAAGCTCGATCTGGGCACGGCGATGGACGCCAAGGTCGCCGTCTTCCGCGACGAGGCGGGGATCCAGGAGGCGCTGGAGACGGTGCGCCGGCTGAAGGAGGAGGCCAAGACCGCCTACGTCGACGACAAGAGCTCGATCTTCAACCAGGACATCCTCGGCGCGATCGAGCTCGGCTACATGCTCGACAACGCCGAGTGCACCTGCATCGCCGCGCTGGAGCGCAAGGAGAGCCGCGGCGCCCAGTACAGGACCGACTTTCCCGAGCGCAACGACGAGGAGTGGCTTAAGCACATCGACCTGCAGCTGGGCGACGAGGAGCCGGAGCTCTCATACTCCGAGGTGACGATCACCCAGTGGGAACCGCAAGAGAGGACTTACTGATGGCTGAGTACACGCTGAAAGTCCGCCGCTACCAGCCCGAGTCGGGCGAGGGCCCCTACTGGGAGGAGTTCAAGGTCGACCTCGACCCCTCGCTCTCGGTCCTCGACGGCCTGCTCCAGGCCAAGGACCGCGACGACGGCTCGCTCTCGGTCCGCTGCTCCTGCCGCGCCGCGATCTGCGGCTCCTGCGGGATGAAGGTCAACGGCCAGTCCGGCCTCGGCTGCAAGACCCAGATCGGCGAGGCCCAGGAGCTGGCCGAGAAGATGTCCCGCGCCTCGGCCGGGGAGGAGAAAGCGGTCCCCACCGACGGTGCGGAGGACCCCGCGATCGTCATCGAGCCGATGGGCAACATGCCCGTGATCAAGGACCTGATCACCGACATGGAGTCGACCCACTGGACCAAGATCCGCCGCGTCACCCCCTGGCTGCTCCCCCACGGCGAGGCGCCCGAGCGCGAGTACGTGGTCGAGCCGGAGTCGATGATCGACATCACCCAGTCGATGGCCTGCATCCAGTGCGGCGCCTGCGTCTCCTCCTGCCTCTCGATGGAAGCCGACCCCGACTTCATCGGCCCCGCCGCCCTGGCCAAGGCCTACCGCTTCGTCGGCGACCCGCGCGACGCCGAGACCGTGGAGCGCCTTCACGACCTCGCCCACGACCCGCACGGGATCTACGACTGCACCCACTGCTTCAGCTGCATCGACGCCTGCCCCAAGGGCGTGGCGCCGATGGACCAGATCATGCGCCTGCGCCGCAAAGCGGCCGAGGAGGGGATCGACGACGACCCCAACAACGGCGCCAACCACGTCAACGCCTTCGTCAAGATGATCGAGAAGAAGGGGACGAACGACGAGGCGCTGCTCCTGCAGGAGTCATACGCGCCCGGCGTCAAAGGCAAGCTCAAACCGACGAAAGGCGCGATCAAGGGCCTGCTCGGCTCGCTCCCGGTGGCCATCCGCGGCATCAAGACCGGCAAGATGCGCTCGCTGCCGAAGCTGATCCCCGGCGTCCACCCGAAGCTCCCCGGCGGCGCCCAGGACGAGGTCAAGGCGATCTACGCCCACACCGAGGAGCACCGCGAGGAATTCAACCTGTACATCAAGGGCGAGGAGGACGTGGAGCCGGCGCCCGACGAGAAGGAGGTCGAGACCGCATGAAGCTCGCCTACTGGCCCGGCTGCGTCTCGCGCGGCTTCACCACCGAGCTGCACGGCTCGATGGCGATCGCCGCCGAGAAGCTGGGGATCGAGCTGGTCGAACTCGACCGTGCCAACTGCTGCGGGGCGGGGATCATCGCCGAGCACAACCAGGAGCTGGCCGACACGCTCAACGCCCGCACCTTCGCCCTCGCCCAGCAGACCGGGCTCTCGATGATGAACATCTGCTCGACCTGCCAGGGGGCGCAGTCGGAGTGCCAGCAGCGCCTCGACGCCGACTCCGCCTACCGCGCCCACGTCAACGAGGTGCTGAGCGGCCAGGGCCTCGCCTACGAGAAGGGCAAGGACGGCTGGACGAACAAGAACTTCCTCTGGCTGCTGGTCGAGGACTACGGGCTTGACAACCTCGCCGAGAAGGTGACGCGCCCGCTCACCGGCCTGCGCGTCGGCCCCTTCTACGGCTGCTACGTGGTCCGTCCCAAGGAGCGGCTCGGCTACGACGAGTTCCCCGACCGCGACGTCTACCTGGAGAAGGTGATCGAGACCCTCGGCGGCGAGGCGGTCGAGTACGACGGCGCCCGCAAGTGCTGCGGCTTCCCGGTGATCACGATGAACCGCGACACCTCGCTGCGCCAGGCCGGCACCCACGTCGGCGACGCGATCGACGCCGGCGCCGACTGCCTCGTCACCCCCTGCCCGCTCTGCCACCTCAATCTCGACCTGCAGCAGCCCGAGGCGGCAAAGGTCGTCAACCGCGACCTCGGCCTCCCGGTCCTGCACCTGCCGCAGCTGGTGGCGCTGGCGCTCGGCGCCGAGCCGAAGGAGCTCGGGATGAAGAAGCACATCGCCTCGACGCGCCGGGTCGAGGACAAGCTCTCCGCTGTGCCCGCTTAAACCCCAAGTGGGATAGGGCGAGCGCTCAAAGCTGGGCAGCGAGGAAAACGCCGCCGAAGGTGGCGAGGATGCCGCCGAGGGTGAGGATCATCGTTCGCTGCAGGGCATCGAACTTTGCGTCGAGGGCGGCGAATTTCGCGTCGATGCGGGCTTCCTGCCGTTCAAAGCGCTCGTCCATGTGATGACGCAACGAGTCGACCTGATCCCGCACGGAGTCCACCTGGCTCGAGAGGTGATCTAGGCGATCGTCGTTCCACTTGGTCCTGGCCGGTTCCATCCTCAGCCCAGGCTAGCGGACAAAATGTTACGTGTGGGGAACGGAAGTGTGACGGACAAATGATCCAGCTACCTTCGGCCGATCAGTGGCCGGGGGAGCCGGCGGCGATCGCGATCGTCACGATGTTGAGGACGACGAGAGCCGCGGTGAGGCCGTACATGATCAGGCGGAAGGTGAAGTCCGCGCGTTCCCAGCTCTTGCGCTCGAGCTGGTCGACGCGGGTCTCGAGGCGATCGATCCTGGCCTTCTCCCAAGTCTCCATGCACTGCATAGGCTAACAGACAAAGCAATTCGGCAAATCGCTGAAGCCAGCCGCTCCCGGCCTGAGCACAACTGACGGGCCTTACCTCTTAGCTCGACGATCGAGTCGCTGCGCGCGTCGACGTCGACTACGCCGATCGCCCCTCGCGGCCTGTCGTCAGAAGACTGCCGCGACAACCACCGCGGCGAAGGCGGCGAGGAAGCCCGCCAAGGTGATGATCATCGAGTGCTGAAGAGCGTCGAAACGCGCTTCAAGGCGATCGAAGCGCTTGTCGACCTTGTCGAAGCGCATGTCGACCTGCGCGGCGAAATGGTCCAGACGGTCGTCGTTCCAATGCACTTTGGCCTGCTCCATCGTCGATGACGCTAACAGACAAAATGTTACACGTGGCGCGCGAAAATGTGCAGGACGAATGGCCGAGCAAGCGGGTGATCAGCCGAGCAGATCGCGCTCTATCAAGAGCTCGGCCACCTGGACGGCGTTGGTCGCGGCGCCCTTGCGCAGGTTGTCGCCGGCGACCCAGAGGTTGAGGGTGCGCTTCTCACCGGGGTCGCGGCGGATGCGGCCGACCAGGACCTCGTCGCGGCCGGCGGCGTCGATCGCCATCGGGTAGGAACCCGCGGCGGGGTCGTCGACGACGACGACGCCTGGCGCCCCGGCGAGCAGGGCACGGCAGTCGTCCGGCGAGAGGTCCTCGGCGGTGCGCACGTTGACCGACTCGGAGTGGCCGCTGACGACCGGCACGCGGGCGCAGGTGGCCGAGATCGAGACCTCCTCGCCGAAGCCGAGGATCTTGCGGGTCTCCGCCATCACCTTTCGCTCCTCGGTCGTGTAGTCGTCGCCGTCCTTGAAGACCTCGACCTGGGGCAACACGTTGAAAGCGATCTGGTGGGGGTAGACGCTCGGCGGGGGCGGCTCTTCGCCCGCGAGGATCGCCCGCGACTGGGCGAGCATCTCCTCGATCGCCCGTTGCCCGGTGCCGGACACGGCCTGGTAGCTGGAGACGACGATGCGCTCGAGCCCGACCGCGCGGTGGATCGGCGCCAGCGCCATCATCGCCACCATCGTCGTGCAGTTGGGGTTGGCGACGATTCCCTTGTGCGCAGCGGCGGCCTCGGGGTTGACCCCGGCGACGATGAGCGGCACGTCCTCGTGCATGCGCCAGTAGCTGGTGTTGTCGACGACCACGGCGCCCGCCTCGACCAGCTGCGGCGCCCACTCGGCGCTGACCGCGCCCCCTGCCGAGGAGAGGACGACGTCGAGGCCCTGGATCGTCTCCGGGCTCAGCGCCCGGCACTCCAGCACCGACCCGTTCCACTCGATCTGCCGCCCGGCCGATCGCTCCGAGGCGAAGGCGACGACCTCCGAGGCCGGGAATTCCCGCTCCGCCAGGATCCCCAGGATCGTCGACCCCACTGCCCCGGTCGCGCCGAGGACCCCAACTCTGTAGCCGTTCTCAGCCATGGGCCGAGTATGACGAAGGGGCTCGGTCGCTGGCTGAACGATTGACCACCGTATAGGTGGGTAAATCGTTCACTCGACCGCCGCGAATCAGCCGCTGACGGTGGGGCGGTGTTCGGAGCCTTCGGGTTCTTCGGGACGGACGGCGTCGGCGCCGAGCTCGAAGGCCTGGTGCAGAGCGCGTACCGCGTCGGGGACACGGTCGGCGGCGATGACGCAGGAGATCTTGATCGGGGAGGTGGAGATCATCTCGATGTTGATCCCCTCGCCCCCGAGGACCTCGAAGACCTTGGCGGCGACGCCGGGGTGGGAGCGCATGCCGGCGCCGATGATCGAGACCTTGCCGATGCGGTCGTCGGTGCGCACCCCCTGGCTGACGTCGCCCAGCGCCGAGAGCGCATCGGTGGCGGCGGTCAGCTCGGAGCGGCCGATCGTGAAGGAGAGGTCGGCCAGCTCATCGTCGCCGACGGGCTCGTTCTGGATGATCACGTCGACGTTGATGCCGGCCTCGGCCAGCGCGGTGAAGATCTCGCCGGCGACGCCGGGCTCGTCGCGGATGCCGGTCAGCGTCACCCGCGCCTCGTCGTCGGTGTGGGTCACGGCTGTTACGAACGGATGCTCCATGGTCTCCTGCTCGGCCTCGGCCTCGGTGACGACGAGGGTACCGGGACCGTCCTCGAAGCTGCTGCGGCAGTGGATGCGAACGCCGTGGTTGCGCGCGTACTCGACCGAGCGCAGCTGCAGGACGCGGGCGCCGGAGGCAGCCATCTCCAGCGTCTCCTCGAAGGTGGCGACGGGGATCTTGCGTGCCTCGGGGACGATCCGCGGGTCGGCGGTGAAGACGCCGGCGACGTCGGTGTAGATCTCGCAGACATCGGCCTCGAGCGCCGCCGCCAGCGCCACGGCGGTGGTGTCGGAGCCGCCGCGCCCCAGGGTGGTGACGTCGCGGCTCTCGGTCGAGACCCCCTGGAAGCCGGCGACGAGGACGATCCGGTCCTCCTCCAGCGCCGCCTCGATCCGCTCCGCCCGCACGTCGATGATCCGCGCCCTCGTGTGGGAGGAGTCTGTGACGATGCCCGCCTGGGAGCCGGTCAGCGAGATCGCCTTGTGGCCCATGTCGTGGATCGCCATCGCGCAGAGCGCGCAGGAGATCCGCTCGCCGGAGGAAAGCAGCATGTCCATCTCGCGGGGCTCCGGCCTTTCCGAGATCTCCAGCGCGGAGGCGACCAGCTCGTCGGTCGTCTTGCCACGCGCGGAGAGCACCGCGACCACACGGGCGCCCGCCTCGCGCGCGGCGACGATCCTCCCCGCGGCGCGCTTGAGCTCCTCGGCGCCGGCGACGGAGGTGCCGCCGAACTTCATCACCACGGTCTTCGCTATTCCCTCGGCCATGAACGGCTGAGGATAGTCGGCGGCCGGTGGCCGGCGAGGCTACTCGCCGCTGCCGAGGTTGCCGAGCATCGCGTGCTCGGCCATGCGGATCAGGCCGAGGGCCATGTGGGGGCGCATGTCGCTGGTCCGCACGCGCACGTGGGAGCCGTGGGGACCGACGACCTCGACGATCGTGCAGACGTCGCCGATCTGGCAGTCGTCGCCGTAGTCGGCTTCGAGCGCCTCCATCTGGGCGGTGACGACCTGCCCCATCTTGCTCTGGTCGAGCGGCATCGCCCTTGGCAGACTACACGCGATCGGCACCTCTCCCATTGATATATCTATCTGATAGATTTATTGCGCATGGAGCTCAGTCCCACCGCCTACGTGATCCTCGGCATGGTCAGCCGCGAGCCGCGCTCGGGCTACGAGATCAAGGCGATCGTGGACAACACGACCCGGTTCTTCTGGGCGGCCAGCTACGGGCAGATCTACCCGGAGCTGAAGCGGCTCGCCGATGCCGGCCTTCTCGAGGGGGTCGACGCCCCCCGCGGCGAGCGCAAGCGCACCGTCTACGCGATCACCGCCGGCGGCGAAGCGGCGCTGGAGGACTGGCTGAGCCGGCCGCCGGAGACGGCGGAGATGCGCGAAGAAGGGCTGCTGAAGCTCTTCTTCTCCGGCGTGCTGCCCCCCGAGCGGGCGGCGGCGACGCTGCGGGCGATGCGCGAGCACCGGCTCGGCCTCGCCGAGCGGTTGCGGGAGATGGAGCCCGGAGCCGAGGGGAAGCTGGAGGGGATGGGCGACCCCTACCCGCTGATGGTGCTGCGGGGAGGGATCGAGTTCAACGAGTGGTTCGCAGACTGGTGCGAGCGGATGGAGACACGCCTCCTCGGCTCCGCCGCCGACGAAAGGAGCAGCTGATGTTCGACGCCCTCGCCCGCCTCGCCGACCGGCGCGCCCGCCGCGTCGGCCTGCTCGCGATCGCCTTCTTCCTCCTCGCCGGCGCGCTCGGCGGCTCGGTCGCCGAACGGCTCGACCCCTACGGGGCCGACGACCCGGCGACCGAGACCGTGCAGGCGCGGGAGGCGCTGCGGGACGCCGGCCACCGCGTGCCCGGGGTGATCGTCGTCGTCGAGGGCGCGCCGGTCGCGGAGCCGGCGACGCGGGCTCGCATCGTCGCTCTCGAGCGGGAGCTGCGCGCCCGCGGCGACGTCCACTCGGTCACCGGCTTCTACGACACCCGCTCGCGCGACTTCGTCTCCCGCGACGGCGAGGCGACCTACCTCGCGGTGGCGCTCGAGCCGACTGACGACAAGGAGTGGCAGGAGGCGGGCGCCGACATCGCCGAGCGCCTCGGCGACCGTCCCGGCGTCACCGTCGGCGGCGCCGCCGTCGCCCAGGAGCAGGTCAACAAGCAGGTCGAGGAAGACCTGCGCACGGCCGAGATGCTCGCCTTCCCGCTGCTCTTCCTGCTCTCCTTCCTCTTCTTCCGCAGCCTCGTCGCAGCGTTGCTGCCAGTGATGATCGGCCTGCTGGCGATCGTCGGCACCTTTCTCATCCTCCGCCTCGCCAGCGAAGTCGGCTCGATCTCGATCTTCGCCCTCAACCTCACCACCGGGCTCGGCCTCGGCCTGGCGATCGACTACAGCCTCTTCGTCGTCTCCCGCTACCGCGAGGAGATCGCCGTGGACGGTCCCGGCCTGGCCGCGATGCGGCGGGTGATGGCGACCGCCGGGCGCACGGTCTTCTTCTCCTCGCTGACGGTCGCCGCGGCGCTCGCCTCGCTGCTCGTCTTCCCGCAGCGCTTCCTCTACTCGATGGGCCTCGGCGGCTCGCTGGTGGCGCTGCTCGCGGCGGCGGTGGCGCTGACCGTCCTGCCCGCCGTCCTCACCCTGCTCGGGACCCGCGTCAACTCGCTTGCCCCGCGCGCCCTGCAGCGCCGCGCCGAGGCCGACGCGCGCCCTGACGAACAGGGCTTCTGGTACCGGCTCTCGCGCTTCGTCATGCGCCGCCCGGTGCCCGTGGCGACGCTCAGCGCCCTCTTCCTGATCGTGCTCGGCCTGCCCTTCTTCGGGATCAAGTTCAACACCGTCGACCCGACCGTCCTGCCCGAGAGCGCCAGCGCCCGGCAGGCGTACGACACGGTCAGCGAGGAGTTCCCGCCCTACCGCGAGACGCCGATCTGGATCGCGGTCGAGGGGGGCGGACCGAGGGGGGCGGCCGCGCTCGCGGCCCGGGTCCGGGCCACAGAGGGCGTCGCCGCGGTGGCGCCGCCGCGGCGCCTGCGGGGCGACGTCACCGTGATCCAGGCGGTCTCGGCGAACCCCTTCGCATCGGAGGCGAGCCAGTCGACGGTCGAGCGGATCCGCGGCGTGCAGGCGCCACCCGGCGCGACCGTGCAGGTCGCCGGCGCCACCGCCGACTTCGTCGACTTCCAAGCCAGCCTCACCCGGCACCTGCCGATCGCCTTCGCGATCATCGTCGTCGCCACCCTGGTCATCCTCTTCCTGATGACCGGCTCGGTGGTGCTGCCGGTCAAGTCGCTGCTGATGAACATCCTCAACCTCAGCGCCGTCTTCGGCCTGCTGGTGCTGATCTTCCAGGACGGCCGCCTGGAAGGGCTGCTCGACTACACCAGCCCCGGCGCGATCGAGCAGACGATGCCGATCCTGCTCTTCGCGCTCGCCTTCGGCCTCTCCACCGACTACGCCGTCTTCCTGCTCTCGAGGATCAAGGAGGCGCGCGACAACGGCGCCTCGGACTCCGAGTGCGTGGCGATCGGCCTCGAGCGCACCGGCCGCATCGTCACCGCCGCGGCGCTGCTCTTCGCGATCGCGATCGGCGCCTTCGCCACCTCGCAGATCATCTTCATCAAGGAGAACGGAGTCGGCACGGCACTGGCCGTCCTGATCGACGCCAGCATCGTCCGGGCGCTCCTGGTCCCATCCCTGATGGAGCTGCTCGGCAAATGGAACTGGTGGGCGCCCGCACCGCTGCGGCGCCTGCACGAGCGGATCGGGATCAGCGAGACGGTGGTTCCCGAAAAGGTCTAGGCGCGGTAGGCGCGGCGGGTCCTGTCACGGATTTGGTGCCACCACCCCTGCGGTAGCTAAAGCTTCCTCGGGGTGGTCCCCCAAATCCGCGCCACCCGCCGCGAGTAACGGTCGGGAGACCCAAGCTTTTCCATCGAAGCAGCAGGCCGCCGCAGCCGAGCCGGGCTTGGAAAAGCTTTTCAACCCTGGGAACGCCCGAAGCAGCGCGAAGCGCAAACAGGGCACCCCCCGCACCCGGCGACAGGACCCGCGGCCGAAAGCGCTAGGCGAACGCCTGGGCGGCGCGGCGACGCAGGTCAGCGTTGAGCATCCCGGTCACTTCGCTGGGGCTGCTTCCCGCCGAAGGGACCGCGTCGCCGATCAGGCCTGTGGCGCGGAAGCCGAAGAGGGGTGCGTCGAAGCCGGCCTCGCGGATCTTGCGGACCAGCTTGACCGCGCTCGGGGTGTCGGCGCCGGGGCCGCAGAGGACGATCGCGGTCGGGTCGAGGGCGCCCAAGGCGCGCTCGAGCCGCTCCTCGCCGAGCTCGTTGGAGAGCATCAGCACGCGGAAGCCGGCGCGGCGCAGGGTCAGGTCGAGCGCCTGGACATGGACCGCCTCGGCGTCGGAGCCGCTGCTGGAGTCCAGCAGCAGGATCCCGGCCGGGCGGGAGGCGGCGGATGCGAGGCGGCGAGCGCCGTGCAGCCAGCCGGTCGCCCAGCGTGAGGCGAACTCCAGCTCGGCCTCGGCGTCCGGGTCGGCGGCGAGGCGGTCGACCGCCGGCAACAGCAGCTCCTCCACCGTGCGCTCCAGCGGGCGCAGGGCGAGGCTCTCCTCGATCGCGCGGTCGGCGGCGTCCTCGTCGAAGCTATGCAGCGCGGTCAGCAGGCCCTCGTCGCTGGCCGGCGCGGCCTGGCGCTGGCGCGCCAGCTCGATCGCCGAGGAGATGTTGCCGGTCTGGGCGAGGGCGTCGCGCAGGGTCTGCAGCTCGACCAGCTCGTAGTTGCGGTGGTTGCCCTGGGTGCGCTTCGGCGTCGGGTAGCCGTAGCGGCGCTCCCAGCTGCGCAGCGTGTTGGGGCTGACCCCCAGCACTTCCGCAGCTGCGTTGGTTCTTATTCCCGGCATCTAAGATCGGCTCCTTGGCGTGCCCAGCGCTATTCGCCGGGTGCCGGCATTCTCCCACCGGAGATCCAGGTTTACGCAGGTTATGGACAGATTTCCGGAATCTGTCAGCGATCTTGCAGGGTGCCCACGCCTACGGGCTGGCCGAGGGCGCGGGCGCGCCACATCGCCTCGTCCGCCTTGCGCAGCAGCTCATCGGCGTCGGTCCCGTGCTCGGGGCAGGCGACGACACCCGCCGAGATGCTGATCCGCAGCCCCCCCGCCGCCTCCAGCTCGTCCAGCATCCGCAGCAGCCGCTCCGTCATCTGGACCCCCTCGATGGTGGTCTGGTTGGGCGCGAGCACGCAGAGGGCGTCCTCCTCGAGGCGAAACGTCTCGTCGACGAGGCGGACGCTGTCCCGCAGGGCGGCACCGACGACGGTGAGCATCGTCTCCCGCCCCCGGTCGGGCTCGCCGTCGCGGGTGCCGGGCCCGTCGACGTCGAAGACCGCCAGCCCGAAGGGATGCCCGTAGCGCTTGTTGGTCTCGATCAGCTGCTCGAGCCGGCGGCGCATGTGCCCGGGCTGGAAGAGGCTGGCGAGCTCGCCGGGCGCCAGCTCGGGCGCGTGCGCCTGCTGGCCCGCCACCGCCGCGACCGCGGTGGCCGCCACCAAACCGAACTCCTCGGCCAGCCTCTGCGCCGCGTCGGCGAACGGCTCGGCGGAGTCGCCCCGCATCTCCTCGCGCAGCTTGGCCAGCAGCGCGGCCTGCAACCAGGAGACCTCGCGAACGACCTGGCCCGCCGGGGACTCGCTTCCGGCACCGTTGGTCGTCCGCATCGCCACCAAACCACCTTGCCGAACGCAACGGACGCCAGTGCCGCAAAAGATCGCTATTTGCGGGTTGACATGCGTCTAGGCAAATCGTCCGCAAAGAGCAGGCTAATCGAGGCTGCGACGGCCGGCGAAGGCCTTGCCCAAGGTGACCTCGTCGGCGTGCTCGAGGTCGGCGCCGACGGGGAGGCCGCTGGCGAGCCGGGTGACGGCGACCTGGCCCCGCAGGTGCTCGGCGATGTGCAGCGCGGTCGCCTCGCCGGTCGTCGTCGGGTTGGTGGCGAGGACGACCTCGCGCACCTCGCCGCCTTCGATCCTGCGCAGCAGCTCGGCGATCTTCAGGTCCTGGGCGTCGACGCCGTCGATCGGCGAGAGGGCCCCGCCGAGCACGTGGTAGAGGCCGCGGTACTCGTGGGTGCGCTCGATCGGGATCACGTCGGCCGGCTCCTCGACGACGCAGATCGTCGTGCGGTCGCGCCCGGGGTCCGAGCAGATGCGGCAGCGCGGGCCCTCGGAGAGGTTGAAGCACTCCTCGCAGAGACCGACCTTCTCCCGCACCTCGGTTATCGCCGCCGACAGCGCAGCCGCCTCTTCGTCGGGCGCGCGGAGGATGTGGAAGGCGAGGCGCTGCGCCGTGCGCTGGCCGATCCCCGGCAGCCGCGAGAGCTCCGCGACGAGCCGGGCGAGCGGCGCCGGGCCCTCGCTGCTCACATCCCCGGGAGGCCGCCGAGGCCGCCCGTGATCCCGCCCATCTTCGACTCCGCCAGCTGCTGGGCGGCGCGCAGGCCCTCGTTGACCGCGGCCTGCACCATCTCGGCGAGCAGCTCGGGCTCCTCGGGGTCGATCGCCTCGGGGTCGATGACGATCTCGCGCAGGGTCAGGTCGCCGCCCATCTTCACCTTGACCATGCCGCCGCCGGCGCTGGCCTCGACCACCTCCTCCTTCAGCTTCTCCTGCGCCTGCAGCATCTCGTTCTGCATCTGCTGCGCCTGCTTCATCAGGGCGTTCACGTCGAAGCCCCCGGGCATTCCGCCGCCTCTCGCCACCTAACCGACCTCCTCCGCGTCGAACTCGCTCTTCAGCTTCTCCACCAGCGCATCGTGATCGATCTCGTCCCCAGAGGCTTTCGCCTCCCCCCCGGTCGCGGGCTCTCCGTCGAGCAGCACGTAGGTGGGCCGCAGCCTCTCCCCTAGCACCGACTCGATCGCGTCGGCCATCAGCTCCCGCTTCTCCGGCGTCTCCGCCTTCTTCTTGTTGAAGGTGAACTCGGCTGGGAACCCGACCTTCAGCCCCTCCTCGTCCAAGCTGACAGGCCTGGCGCCGTCGAAGGTCGCGGCGAGCGCCGGGGACGTCTCCCGCAGCTTCTCCAGCACAGCGGGCCATGTTCGCTGGATCTCCTCCAGGCTGAGGGGGTGTTGGCCCGCGGGGCCCGTCACGGCCTCGGGGGAATCCTCCCCAGCTCGCGATTCAGCGGCGGGCTCTGCCCCCTCGGAAGCTTGGGCATCCTCATCGGGAGCTTGCTCGTCAGCTGAGGCGGCCTCTTCCGCGGGTGGCGCTGTAGGGGGGACCGCCCCTGAGGACGCTTTAGCGACCGGAGGGGGCGGTGGGTCCCCTGCAGCGACAGGACCCGCGGCAAAGCCCGCCTCTCGTCGCTCCAGCTTCTCAACCCTGCGAAGTAGGCCCTCTGCGGAGGGGTCTAGGTCTGGCCTTGCCGCCTTTAGGAGTGCGATCTCCACTGCCATGCGGGCGTCGTCGCCCTCGCGGACAGCTGTGAGCGCGTTCGCCAGCTCGTCGATGGTGCGGACGAGGGTGGCGGCGCCTATCGCGTCAGCTTGCGCTTTGAGGCGGTCGGCGTCGGTTGCGGTGACGACGAAGGTGTTGGGCACCTCGCCCACGGTCTGCGTGACGAGGAGGTGGCGCAGGTGGGCGAGCAGGTCGCGGGCGAACTGGGCGGGGTCGCGGCCGGAGCGCGCCATCTTCTCGACCCCCAGCAGGACGCCTTTCGGGTCCTCGGCGAGGACCGCGTCGACCGCGTCGAAGAGCAGCTCGGCGTCGGCCGCGCCCAGCATCTCCAGCACGTCGCCGAGCTCGACCTCGGTGCCGCCGTATGAGACCAGCTGGTCGAGCGTGCCGAGCGCGTCGCGGAAGCTGCCCGAGGCCGAGCGG
>CAMLQY010000009.1 GCA_946482365.1 uncultured Actinomycetes bacterium | reverse complement strand
CCCCTGTTCCGGAACCCACCGGCGCACCCGGGGGGCGCGGTCCGGCCTCCCGGGCCGGGGCGCCTCTGCCGGAAATTGTCCGACTTTCGCGACAGGCCCTACCCCGCCCGAAACGGCCCCGACCGGGCCCGTTTCGGGTCGCGGACCGACGTCTCCGGCTCCGCGTGGATCATCACCTCGGCCCGTGGGATCGTCGTCTCGATCGCGTCGCGCAGGGCGTGGGAGAGCTCGTGGGCGCGCTCGAGGCTGGTCCCGGAGCGGTACTGGACGTGGAGGTCGATGTAGCGGCGGGCGCCGGCGCGGCGGGCACGCAGCTTGTGGTAGCCGACCACCTCCTCGGTGCGGGCGGCTGCGATCGCGACCTCGATCCGGTCCAGCTCCTCGGCGGGGAGCGTCTCGTCGACGAGCACTCCCGAGGAGCGGCGGACGATGCGGATGCCGGCGACGACGATCGCCCCTGCCACCACGAGCGCCGTGATCGAGTCGAAGGCGGCGTTCCCCGTCAGCTCGACCACCGCCAGGCCCACCAGCACGCCGGCCGAGGTCATCGCGTCGGTGCGCAGGTGCGCCGCGTCGCCTTCCAGGGCCGGAGAGTCGTGGGCCTTCGCCTGCCGCGAGAGGACCGTGGAGACGACGAGGTTTGCCACCACGGAGAAGCCCATCACCGCGATCCCCACGCTGATCGTCGCGACCTCGGCGCCGACGACCAGGCGGTGCGTCGCCTCGTAGACGATGATCCCCGCCCCGACCAGGATCAGCAAGCCCTCGATCGTCGCTGCGAGGCTCTCGACCTTCTCGTGGCCGTAGGGGTGGTCGGCGTCGGCCGGCTCATCGGCCTTGCGCACCGAGACGAAGGCGACGACGGAGGCGACCAGGTCGATCAGCGAGTGGACCGCCTCGGTGAGGATCGCGATCGACCCGGTGATCGCCGCGGCAGCCAGCTTGATCGCGATCAGCAGCGCGTTGGAGGCGATCGAGAGCGCCGCCGCGCCGCTTTTGGTGCGGATCATCGTCCGCCCGGTGCCACCTCGCCGGCCGCGAGGTGGCCGGCCAGCAGCCGCGCGGCGGCGCCACGATGGCTGATCTCGTTCTTCTCCGCCTGGCTCAGCTCCGACATCGTGCGATCGTCGTCGGGGCCGGTCGCCTCGGGGACGAACGCCGGGTCGTAGCCGAATCCCCCCTCCCCCCGCGGCACCTCGGTCAGGCGGCCCTCGCAACGGCCCTCGAAGACGTGCCCAGCGCCGTCCTCGTCGACGAACGCCAGGGCACAGTGATAGGCGGCACGCCGGTCCTCTCCCGCCGCCGCCACCTCGCGCAGCAGCCTCGCCAGGTTCTCCCTGTCGCTCGCCCCTGGACCGCCGTAGCGGGCCGAGTGGATCCCGGGCCGGCCGCCGAGGCCGGCGGCCTCGATGCCGGAGTCGTCGCCGATCGCGGCCCTGCCCGTGGCGGCATGGGCCGCACGCGCCTTCTCCAGCGCGATCTCCGCAAACGAGTCGCCCTCCTCGGGCGGCAGCTCGACGCCGTCCGGCAGCGACTCCAGCGCCAGCTCGGGCAGCAGTTCGCGCATCTCGCGCAGCTTGTGCTCGTTGGCGGTGGCGAGGATCAAGCGGAGCTACCCCCCGCCGACGGCCTTCTCCTGCACCTGGCGCAGGCGGGAGATGCCCATCTCGGCGAGGCCCAGCAGCTCGTCCAGCGAGGCCCGGGAGAGCGGCGTCTGCTCCGCCGTCGCCTGCACCTCGACCAGCCCGCCCTCACCGGTCATCACGACGTTGGCGTCGACTTCGGCATTGGAGTCCTCGCCGTAGTCGAGGTCGCAGAGCGCCCGCCGGCCGACCATTCCGACGCTCACCGCGGCGATCGAGCCGGTCAGCGGGATGGCCTCGATCTCACCGGCGTCGAGCAGCTTCTGACAGGCCAGGCGCAGGGCGACGTAGCCGCCAGTGATCGCCGCGCAGCGAGTCCCCCCGTCGGCCTGGAGGACGTCACAGTCGACGTAGACGCTGCGTTCGCCGAGGGCCTTGAAATCGACCACCACGCGCAGCGAGCGCCCAATCAGGCGCTGGATCTCGACCCCGCGGCCGTCCTGCTTGCCCTTGACGACGTCGCGCGTCTTGCGCTCGCCGGTAGAAGCCGGGAGCATCGCGTACTCCGCCGTCACCCAGCCTTTGCCCCGTCCCTGCATCCAGCGCGGCACGGAACGGTCGACGGAAGCGGTGCAGATCACCCTGGTCCCGCCCAGCGAGATCAGCGCCGAGCCGTCGGCGGTCTCGACGTATCCCGGGTCGATGGACACCGGCCGGATGTCGGCCGGTGCCCGGTCGTAGCTGCGTGAGGCCGGCATGGGGCGCGAGTCTAGGGCTTATCGAGCCAAGCCCTCGGCCCCTGTCGCCTTGCTTATTTTTTCGGCGGCTTGAGCTTGACTTTCGAGCTCACGACGCCCGTGCCGGAGACGCTCGCCTTGATCGTCTTGCCCTTGGCCAGTTCCTGTTTGGCCGGGCCCGAGAGCTTGACCTTGAGCGTCTTCGTCGTCCCCTCGGCGAGGCTGAAGGACGCCTTCCCGATCACGAGATTCTTGGTTTTGTTGCCCTGCTTGACTTTGGCTTTGAGCTTCAGCGTGCCTTTGCAGGGCCCGCCGGTGCAGGTGAGCTTGAGGTTGGCCTTGCCACCCTTGACCTGAGCGGTGCCGGCGACTTTGGCCTTGCCTTCGGTGGGCGGCGGGGGCGTCGAGTCGGCGGTGAAGGTCGCCGTCACCGTGGTGTCGGCTTCGATCGTCACCGTGCAGCCACCGGTACCGGAGCATCCTCCTCCCGACCAGCCGGTGAAGGTGGAGCCCGAGGCCGCCGAGGCGGCGAGGGCGACTTTGGTGCCTTTGGCGTATTTCGCCGCGCAGGCGCCACCGTCGCAGGTGACCGAGCCCGAGCCGGTGCCGGCTTTGACGATCGTCAGGGCGAATTCTTCGGTTACGGGTATGAGGTTGAACGTCGCCGTGACCGAGCTGTTGGCGTTGAGCGTGAAGGAGCAGTTGCTGGTGCCCGTGCAGCTGATCGAGCCCGTGCCGCCGCTGTAGCCGGCGAAGGTGGAGCTGCCGTTTGGCGTGGCGATGATTTCGACGGTCGTGCCGTGGGGCTGCGGGCTGGTGCAGGCGCCCGCCGAGCCGCCGTTGAATTTGCACTGGATCGTGCCGTCGCCGGTGCCGGCTTTGGTGATCGTCAGCGTGCGCTGGGCCACGTTGAACGTCGCCGTCACCGAGCTGTTGGCTTCCAGCGTGAAGGAGCAGTTGCTGGTGCCCGTGCAGCTGATCGAGCCCGTGCCGCCGCTGTAGCCGACGAATTCAAAGTCTTCGTCGGGAACAGCGATAAGGGTCAGTTCGGTGCCCGCTTCGTATTCGGGGTCGCAGGGTTCGGGGCCGGCTTCCACTTCACATTCGACATCGCCTTCGCCGACGATGTTGATGTCCAGTTCCCGTTCCCCCCCTTCTTCTTCAAAGGTAACGGTGACTTCTTTGTCCTGGTCCATGACCAATTCGCAGTCGAGGGGGCCACAGTCGCCGGAGAAGTCGGCGAATTCAGAGCCCGGGTCGGGATCCGCGAGCAATACCACTTCGGTACCTTCAGGGTACGTTTCCTGGCATGCTTCGGGACCTTCCTGAAGTTCGCATTCGACCGCGCCCGAGCCACTTCCCGCTTCCGTGATCGTAAGTTCGAATTCTTCCGGTTCGAGTTCGAAGAGAGCGGTGACGCTGTGTTCTTCGTCCATCGTCAGATCACAGCTTTCGGGGCCGCAATCCCCTATCCATTCGACGAATTCGGAGCCCGGGTCTTCTTGGGCAACCAGACTTATTTCGGTACCTGCGAGGTATTCTTCTTCGCAGGGTTCGGGACCGGCTTCCACTTCGCATTCGACCGTGCCCGAACCGCTGCCCGCCGTTTCGATCGTCAGCGGGAAAAATTCTTCTATGGCTTCGAAGGTGACGGTGACGCTGTGTTCTTCGTCCATCGTCAGTTCGCACTCGCCGGGGCCGCAGTCGCCGTAGAATTCGACGAATTCGGAGCCTTCGTCGGGTTCCGCGACCAGGCTCAGTTCGGTCCCTTCTTCGTATTCGGCTTCGCACGGTTCTGGCCCGCCGCCTTCCACGTCGCATTCCACCGCGCCGGTGCCGCTTCCGTCGGTCGTGACGTTCAGGGGGAAGTCGACCGCAGCCGCCTGGCTGGCCGGAACGAGGAGGAAGCCGGCGACGGCCATGACCAGCAGGACGAGACGGAGGCTCGAGGGCGACCTGCCATTGCCATTGCGGTTAGCGGCATGCTGCGGACTGAATTTTCTCAAGAGATTGCCTCCGAAGTGGGTCTGGTCTGTATCTAGAAAAACAGCAGTCTAACCAAGGAAGTTGCGGAAAAACCGCGAGGCGAACATTCGGCCATTACCCCAGCCGGGGCCGTGCAATCATCGAGAAATGGCCCTTGATACGGAAGGACCGCGGAGTCCGCGGTCCTTCCTCCCACTGGGGTAGCCCTGGCGTCAATTCACGCGACGCGCCCGAGCTTGGCCGCAGCATAAGCTCACTGCCCCTGAATAGTCAAGAATTTCATTTGAACGCCACCCTGCCCACCGCCTCCTTGATCTTGTCGACGATCACGTCGGCCAACTCAGTTCCCTGTTTCCCGTTGAATCCCTTCATCGCGGCGACCATCCCGACCATCAGCAGCGATACGAGCAGGATCAGGCCGACGTACTCGACCGTCCCCTGCCCCCGCTCGCCGGCCAGCGAGCGGATCGCTCGAACCCTCGCCTCGACGGCGGCGTGCACGAACCCCATCAGCGCGTAAAGCATCGGATGCCTCCTCATCGTGGTTTGAGCCGATGCTCGGGCTCCGAGACGCACCGAACAAGACGAGAACGTGCCGCTTTTCCCACGCCGGACCGACGCGATCCGCTATTGCGCGGCGGCTACTCGCTGAGCTCTCTCGACGCCGAGATATGGCGTCAGGGCGAACTGGATCGCATCGGGGGCCAGCTTCGGCAGCTCGCCGGCACGTCCCCGATCGACCCGCTGGGCGACGAGCATGATCAGCCCTCCCGCCACGGAGTGCTCGACGATCTCGGGCAACAGCTCGCCGCCGGGCCTGTGCTTGCGACCCGGCAGAAGCAAGCCGGCAGCGAAAGTGAGAAACCGCTGGTAGCGGGCGATCCCATCTCTGCCGTGGGCAAGTGCCCGGTTGGTCAGGAGGTCGGCGGCGTCGGGGTCGGAGGCCGCGAACTCGAACCCGGCGCGAATTGCGGCGGCCACCTGATCAGGCCACTCGACCTCGGACACGTATGCCTCCTCGACCACGACCTGCAGGCGCGCGAAAGCGGCCTCGAAGGCGCGGGGGAAATCGTCGTGTGAGGAGCTCTCGGACACCTGCCCTGCCCTGCGTGCTTGCCTGGGCCGTCTCGCGGAACGGGACTGCCTCGCGCACTATAAACATTAATGTCTGTACAGGAGGTGACGCTATGCGGCGCGGCGCATTTCCTCTGCTGCCGCCGTCGGCCCTATGTAGGGGACGAGCATCGCGAAGAGGAGGTCGGGCATCAGCTCGGGGAGCTGCTCGCTCCGCCC
Organism: uncultured Actinomycetes bacterium; assembly: GCA_946482365.1. Next base: position 78,553 of record CAMLQY010000009.1, on the reverse strand, counting down.
GGCCACCAGCTCCTCGACGATCAGGCCGGAAACGGCGCCGACCGCCATCGTCGAGATGTGCTCCGGCAGCTCCTCGCCACCTTCGAGCTTGCGCCCGGTATCGAGATAGGCCGTGAGGCGGGAGACGGCGGCCCAGTGCCGCTGGCGTGCCTCGGCGCCGGCCACGGCCACCTCGACCAGCGCGGTCCTCGCCAGCTCGGGCTCGCGCGAGAAGATCTCCACCAGCGTGCTGAGCCCCTTGCGAACCCGGGGGAGCCAGGGCTGCTCGCCTTCGCATTCGGCGACGACCGTGGCGAAGACCCGCTCGACCATCCGGTCGTAGGCCGCGAGGAAGCAGTCGTGCTTGTCCCCGAAGTGCTTGTAGAAAGTCGTCCGGGAGGTGCCGGCCTCCTCGATCACGTCTGCGACCGCAGTCGCCTCATAGCCCTTGCGCCCGACGACGCGAATCATCGCGGTGAGGATGCGGTCGCGGCGGCTTTCGAGCTGATCTGCCATGGAAAGACAAAAGCGAGCTGGAAACTCACTTGTCTAGCCATGATAGCGCTTAATGTACGACTTGGTTTATTTCCTTCCAGCCCTCTCCGCTGCGGCGGCGGGCCCGAGGTAGGGAACCAGGGCGGCGAAGAGGACCTGGGGGAGGAGATCGGGCAGCCGATCGGCCCTCCCCGCCTCGATCTCGTCGGTGACCAGGCCGATCACGGCGCCGATCGCCATCCGCGACACGTTCGCGGGCAGCCTGCGGCCGTCGGGGGCGAAGTCACGGCCCTCGTCGAAGAAGGGCGTCATCCGCTGCAGCCCCGCCCGGTAACGGCGCTGCGCGGCCGGCCCTGCCGAGCCGACGTCGACCAGCGCCAGGCGGGCCAGCGACGGGTCTGCCGCCAGCGACTCCAGCAGCACGGACAGCCCGGCGCGCACGCGAGCGGGCCAGCCTTCCTCGGCTTCGAAAGCCGTGGAGATCCGGCGCACGAGCACGTCGACGGCGCTGTCGTAAGCGGCGAGGAAGCAGGACTCCTTGTCCTCGAACATCTCGTAGAAGGTGGTGCGCGAGATTCCCGCCTCCCTGGTCAGGTCGGCGACGGTCGTCGGCCCGTAGCCCTTCTCCGCGACCACGACGAGGACGGCGTCGAGGAGGCGTTCCCGCTGGGAGCGGGCGACCACCTCCGCCGGCAGCCGGTGCCGCCCCCGCGGCGGCCGCCAGTGCTCGCGTTTTGGGCGCCCCGCCTGCCGCCCCACCTCAGCTGTCCGCCGCCGTCACGTACCTCTCCGCCTCCCGGGACTGGCGCAGAGCCTCCTCCTGGCCGAGGTAGGGGACCGTGGTGATGTAGACGATGTCGGGCAGCAGCTCTGGCAGCCTCGAGGTGTTGCCGGAGAGGATCTGGCCGACGATCAGCGACTCGGCCGCCGAGAGAGCCGCGCGGGAGACGCTCGAGGGGATCGCCTCTTCCTCCACCGGGTCGTCCCGGCCCCTTTCGAGGAGGGACTGCAGGACCCGCTTGCCGGAGGCGTAGAGCTGGAAGGAGCGCCCGCCGGAGGCAGGGGCCTCGATCAGCGCCATGCGGGCGAAGGTGGGACGGCTGGCCAGCAGCCCGAGGAAGCCCGCCGTCGCGTCGCGGACCATCGTCGCCCAGGGCTTGTCCGGGGAGTAGGCCGCGACGATGATTCCCATCGCGTCGGCGAGGGAAAGCTCCATTGCGGCGTGGAAGCAGTCCTCCTTGTCCTTGAAGAGCTCGTAGAAGGTCGCGCGGGAGACGCCGGCGGCGGTGCAGATGTCGGCGATGGTGGTGGCGCCGTAGCCTTTGTCCGCGGCGCTCTTCGCCATCGCGACGAGCAGGCGTTCGCGCTGGGAATGGGCGACGGGCGGCTCGAGCAGCGCCTCCCGCCCGGCCGGCAGCCGCTCCTGCTCGAGCAGGCCCCCGATGTCCTTGGTCTGGGCGAACGACGTGCTGCGATCGGGCGACGAGGCGGAGGGCATGGGATGCTCCTAACGGCAGACAGCGGTGTTTAGGTAAACGCAATTGTACACCCCCTTGGGGCTCTATGGACACATCTGTACCAGGCTGGACAACCGCGCAGCCTATTTTGGAACGCATGGGTTAACGAGCGGCGCGACCGCGCAGCGCGTCCCAGGAGTTCTTCAGCCACAGGGGCGGCGTCAGACGTTCTTCAAGCGCACCGCATGCGCGTGAATGCCGGTCCCTACGACCCTGGCCGCTAGGGCTTTGCGGCCTTCCAGGGCTGCCAGCGCCCGGCGGCTGATCTTGACCTGCAGCACCGTCGAAGCGCCGGGCTGGAGGTCGAAGGAGGCCTTGCCGATCACCACGAAGCGCTTACGCCCTTTGGTGCCGCCGGGGACCCTCATCCCCAGTTTCAGCTCGCCCTTGCAAGACGAGGGGCCATTGCAGAACACCCTCAGCGAAGCCTTCCCGTTTTTCACTTTGGCGGTGCCGGCGACTACGACGAGCCCGTCCGTGGGTGTGATATTCGCGTTGAGCTCGAATGTGGCGGTGACGCTGCGGGCCTCCGACATCGTCACCTGGCAGGGACCGGTGCCGGTGCAGGGGCCGGAGAAGCCCGTGAAGGTCGAGCCCGCGTCGGCGCCGGCGAGAAGGGTGACCTTCTTGCCGACGGGGAAGCCGGCGGTGCAGGTCGAGCCGCAGTCGATGCCTTTGGGAGCGCTGGTCACCGTGCCGGCACCGGTTCCGGCCTTGGAGACCGTGAGCGTGCGCTCGCCGACCGCGTCGAAGACCGCTTTGATCGTCCGCGCCCTGGCCATCGTCACCACGCAGGTCCCTTTGTTGCAGCCGCTGCCGGTCCAGTGGTCGAAGGCAGAGCCTTCGTCCGGGGTGGCCGTGAGCGTGACTTTGGTTTCGTCGGCGAAGTCGAACTCGCAGATCGAGCCGCAGTCGATGCCGGCGGGAGAGCTTTTCACCGTGCCGGTGCCCGTGCCGATCTTTTCGATCGCGAGGGCGTAGGTGATCAGGTTGAAGGTTGCGGTGACCGTCTTGTTCGAGTTCATCGTCAAGACGCAGCTCGAGCCCGTGCAGGCACCGGAGAAGCCGGCGAACTCAGATGCGGCGCCGGCTTCGGCGATCAGGGTCACGGTCGTGCCCGAGGGGTATTTGGCCGCGCATACTCCGGGAGACCCGGCTCCCACTTTGCATTTGACCGTGCCGGTGCCCGTGCCGGCTTTGTTGACGGTCAAGGTGAATTCGGTAGCCGGTTTGAGCGTGAACGTCGCGGTGACCGAGCTGTTGGCCGTGATCGTGAAGCTGCAGGGGGAGGTGGCCCCACAGCCGGTGGCCGAGCCGGTTCCGCCGCTGAAGCCGGCGAAGGTCGAGCTGCCGTTTGGCGTAGCGATGATTTGGACCGACGTCCCGTTGGGCTGGGGGCTGGTGCAAGCGCCTGCCGAGCCGCCGTTGAATTTGCACTGGATGGTGCCGTCGCCGGTCCCGGCTTTGGTGACCGTGAGCGTGCGCGGGATCGGATTGAACGTCGCGGTGACGGAGCTGTTGGCCGTGATCGTGAAGCTGCAGGGCGAGGTCGAGCAGCTGGATGCCGAACCGGTGCCAGAGCTGAAGCCGGCGAATTCAGAGCCGGCGTTGGCGGTGGCGATGATCTGAACCGATGTCCCGTTCGGCTGAGGGCTGGTGCAGGCGCCGGCTGCGCCGCCGTTGAATTTGCACTGGACGGTGCCCGAGCCGGTACCGGCGGTGGTCACCGAGAGGGTGCGCGGGGTGGGATTGAACGTCGCCGTGACGGAGCTGTTGGCGTTCAGCGTGAAGCTGCAGGGCGAGGTCGAGCAGCTCGATGCGGAGCCCGTGCCGCCGCTGAAGCCGGCGAATTCAGAGCCGGAGTTGGCGGTGGCGATGATTTCGACCGTCGTGCCGTTGGGTTTGGGGCTCGTGCAGGCCCCGGCTGCGCCGCCGTTGAATTTGCACTGGACGGTGCCCGAGCCGGTACCGGCGGTGGTCACCGAGAGCGTGGATTCCGCCGGGGGCACGAGGTTGAACGTCGCCGTCACCGAGCTGTTCGCGGTGATCGTGAACGAGCAGGGCGAGGTCGTGCAACCGGAGGCCGAGCCCGTGCCAGAGCTGAAGCCGGCGAAGGTCGAGCCTCCGTTCGCCGTCGCGATGATTTCGACGCTGGTCCCGTTCGGCTGGGGGCTCGTGCACGCCCCAGCGGAGCCGCCGTTGAATTTGCACTGGATGGTGCCGTCGCCGGTGCCGGCTTTGGTGACCGTGAGCGTGCGCGGGATCAGGTTGAACGTCGCTGTGACGGAGCTGTTGGCGTTGAGCGTGAAGCTGCAGGGCGAGGTCGAGCAGCTGGATGCCGAACCGGTGCCAGAGCTGAAGCCGGCGAATTCAGAGCCGGCGTTCGGCGTGGCGATGATTTCGACCGTCGTGCCATTCGGCTGAGGGCTCGTGCACGCCCCGGCGGAGCCACCGTTGAATTTGCACTGGACGGTGCCGTCGCCGGTGCCGACTTTGTTGATCGTCAGCGTGGATTCCGCTGGCGGTACGAGGTTGAACGTCGCGGTGACCGAGCTGTTCGCGGTGATCGTGAATGAGCAAGGCGAGGTCGTGCAGCTGCTGGCTGAGCCAGTCCCACCGCTGAAGCCGGCGAAGGTGGAGCCTCCGTTCGCCGTCGCGATGATTTCGACGCTGGTCCCGTTCGGCTGGGGGCTCGTGCACGCCCCAGCGGAGCCGCCGTTGAATTTGCACTGGATGGTGCCGTCGCCGGTGCCGGCTTTGGTGACCGTGAGCGTGCGCGGGATCAGGTTGAACGTCGCTGTGACGGAGCTGTTGGCATTCAGCGTGAAGCTGCACGGCGAGGTCGAGCAGCTCGATGCGGAGCCCGTGCCGCCGCTGAAGCCCGCGAATTCAGAGCCGGCATTCGGCGTGGCGATGATTTCCACCGTGGTGCCGTTGGGTTTGGGGCTCGTGCAGGCACCCGCCGAACCACCGTTGAATTTGCACTGGACCGTGCCGTCGCCGGTCCCGGCTTTCGTAACCGAGAGCGTGGATTCCGCCGGTGCGTTCAGGTTGAACGTCGCCGTGACCGACTTCGCCGCATCCATCGTCAGGGTGCAGGTGGGGCCGCTGCAGGCGCCCGAGAAGCCGGCGAAGTTGGAGCCCGAGTCGGCGGTGGGCAGCAGCGCCACCTCAGTGCCTTCCGGGTATTTGGCTTTGCAGGCTTCGGGGCCTTCCGCCGCTTCGCAGAGGACGGTGCCCGTGCCGGTGCCGGCTTTGGTGACCGTGAGGGCGAATTCGGGAGTCGCCTCGAGGTCGAAGGTCGCGGTGACCGACTTGGCCGCGTTCATCGTCAGTTCGCAGCTCGAGCCGGAGCAGGCGCCCGAGAAGCCGGTGAATTTGGAGCCCAGGTCTGCCTCGGCCAGCACGGTCAGCTGGGTACCTTCCGGGTATTCGGCCGCGCAGGATCCGATCGGGCCGCTTTCGACTTCGCACTGCACCGTGCCGGTCCCAGTGCCGGCTTTGACGATCGTGAGCGGGTATTCGACCGCGCCCGGTTCGAGGTCGAAGGTCGCGACGGCGGTGTGGGCTTCGTCCATCAGGAGTTCGCAGGCAAGCGGGCCGCAGTCGCCCGAGAATTCGATGAATTCCGAGCTGGGGCCGGCTTCAGGGATCAGCGCCAGTTCGGTGCCTTCGGGGTATTCGGCGTCGCAGGCTTCGACCGGGCCGCTCTCGACCGAGCATTTGACCGTCCCGGTGCCGGTGCCGTTCGTTTCGACCGTCAGCGGAAAGTCGGCGGAGGCCAGGGCCGGAAACGCGCAGGCAAGGGCAAAGGTCGTCGCGACCAGAGCAGGGATCACCCAACGTCCCCGCTGCTGCTTCACTCGATGCATCTCCCCCTCCTTGAATCCCGCCGACGATCCCATGCCGACGCTCCCTGCAGCTCGCGATCGCTGCCCTCTCCCAATAACCCAGAAATATAAACGTCTGATTTCTAGGTCAGTGAATTAGGCCATACCGGGTCATCAATGTCAACCCCCTCGCGGATTTCTCCCTAAAGCCTTGCCGGCTAGCCGTGGCCAAGTCGCTCCTACTGCGCCTGGGCCACGAAGCTCACGGCCCCAAGCGCCTCCCCCGCCCCGAAGGCCGCTTTGCCTTCGGCAAAGGCTTCGTTGAACGTCTGCGCGGTCTGAGCGGTGAGGGTCAGCGGAGCTCCCGAGAGCCCGATCGTGCGGGCCCTGGGATCGGAGGAGACGGCACCGGGGCCTATGTCATAAGCCCCAACCCTCCCCAGCTTGCCGGGAAAGGTAGGGGTGGGCTGGACGTCGACCTCTGCCGTGTCGCCGCGGGTGGCGAGATCGAGCCAGAATTCGTGCTGGAAGACCTGGCCGGCGCCGAGCTGGAGGAATTCGAGCGAGCCGCCGGTCCTGAGCGTGCCTTCTGTCCCTGCGGGCGAGATCGCCCCGCCGGGGATCATCGGGAAGGTGAAAGTCGGCCCCGATGGGTGTTCCGCCGGGAAGATCGGGTTGATCGAGACGAAGAGGGAGTCCATCTTCGTCATAAAGGCCGGGTCGAGGACGACGCTGGCCCTTCCCTGCTCGAGGATCGTGATCAGCTTGGGCTGGGCGTTGGTCGTGAGGGTGCCGATGACCTGGCCCTCTTGGAAGGGCGTCTCGGGCCGCAGCTTCTTGTTCAGCCGGGTGACGACCTTGGCCGTCAGCTTCAGCTGCTTGGCGGTGAAGGCGGTGCCGAAGCCCTTGCGCGCCGAGGAGAGCTTCGACGAGGTCGCAACCTTGAGCTGGGAGCCCCCCACCTTGGCGGTGAGGACGTCCCTCTTGGCCTTCACCGTGACTTTCCTCAGGGGGACGCTCTTGCCCCTTGCCGTGAAGGTCACCGTCCCTTCGTTGTCGATCTCGCCTTTGCCCAGGGTCGGGTCCACGTTGCCGGCGATGACGGGCAGGGAGACCGCCTTGCCCTTGTGCTTGGCGCCGGCCTTGGCGCTGAGGGCTATGCCGTTCTGCTTCAGGAAGGAGAGGAAGGACGCATCTAGAGTGAGCTTGGTGGAGCCCGAGCCAATGGGGTCGTAGGTGGCTTGGGCGGCGGGAGCCCACAGCGCAAGAAACAGAGCGACAAACACGGGGAGCGCGGCTAGACTTGTCCGCATGGCAGACAAGGCGTTGAGCGGCGATATCGACGATCTGAGGCGGGCTCGAGAGATCCGCCTCGAAACCGACCGACGCACGCCGATGAGTGAGCGACTGGCGCGGGTGCACGCCCTCTGCAGGCAACTGAGCGCGATCCAGGGCGCCGCCAGGCCACGGTGACCGAGTTCGACCTTCGCTCGTTGCTCGGAGCGCTTCACGGCCATGGTGTCGAGTTCGTGGTGATAGGCGGTGTTGCCGTCGGAGCGCACGGGTTCATCCGCGGCACTGAGGATCTGGACGTTGTTCCTGATCCCGACCCCGACAACCTGAAACGCTTGGCCGAGGCGCTGGGAGACCTCGAGTCCACACTGCCGACCGCCGGCGACAGAGATTTCGATCCCGAGGGTGACTTCGGTGTCATCCGCCGGGGCGGGAACGTGACCGCGATGACCGCCTTCGGAGGCCTCGATGTCGTTCAACGGGCACGAGGTGTGCCCAGTTATTCCCAGCTCGCCGAGGACGCCGTTCAGAGCGAGCTGCTCGGCATTCCGGTGCGCGTTTGCTCGCTGGTCCGACTGCGGGAAATGAAGGGGGCCCAAGGTCGAACCCAGGACCAGCTGGACCTGGAGAACCTTCCCGAAAACTGAGCGTCTCATTCCTTCACTCCACAGGTCTTCTGCACGGTCGCCCCCATCGGCCTGCGGCCGGCGAAGGAGAACTCCGCGTAGGCGAGCGGGAAGGAGGCTCTCTTCGCTCCCCTGGGGGCCGGGCAGGCGGCGTTGAAGTAGGAGAGCTGGCGGCCCCCGTAGGTGTATTTGCGCCGCAGGGTGAGCTTGATCCGGTCCAGGTAGCCCCAGTCGCCGAGTGCCTGGGGCAGCGATGCCTTCAGCTCCGTGCCGTATGGCTCCTCGTGGATCCTCTTTATGGAGAAGGGGATGACGAAAGAAGAGTTGAAGGGGTGGTTGGTGTAGATGTGGGCGAGGATCACCGGGCGTCCTCGTTCCCTACCGTTGAAGATCAGCAGCCTGCCCTGGGTGGGGTAGGCACCCTGGTCGGGGAGGACGATGTTGGCCCAGAAGCGTCCCGATCCGATCACCGCATCTGCGCAGCTGGCGAGCGCCCTCTCCGTGGAGGCCGGTTGCACTTCGGGGACTTGGCAGACGGGCAGGCCCTTGGACTGCAGCAGGCCGTGCTCGTTCACCTGGATCGTGAGGCGTTGCAGCTGAGGCGGGATGCCGCCCGTGGAGCTCTGCAGGTGCCCGGCGACGAAAACGGCGATCGGGGCCGGTGTCGTTCGGGGAAGCTTGTAGGGCTTGATCTGGGCCAGGGCGGTTATGCGCAGGCCACCGGACTGGATCGTGGCGGCGGTGGCTGCCGCACCGACGAGGAGCGACAGGGCGATGGGGAGCAGGATCGGCGATCGGCGAGTGGCAAACTTCGATCTCCGCTTTCCTTTCTGCACAGGCCCTCCCTGGCTTGCGATTGCCGAAGCATCCCCCTCTGCGGTTCCGCCCCCAAACACCTTGGGAACCAAGATGTTTCTGGCGTCTCAGCCTACCAGCGTGGGAAGGGAAAGGCGCCTGCTAGCATCATGAATCATGAATCGTCGAACAACGGTTAGCGCTGATGTCAAAGCACTCGCGACGCTCGAAGCAGAGGCCCACAGGCGCGGGGACTCCCTCACGGCCGTGCTCGCCGAGGCGATCGAGGAGAAGGCCGTGACGATCAGAAGGGCGCGACGGCCCCGGGTTGGACTGGGCCGCTCCGGCGATGGCCGCAGCGCAGCCGAGACCGCCACCGAGCCGGTTGCCCGCCCACCGGCGTAGGTGGCGCTGGTCCTCGACACCAGCGTGTTGCTCGCTGCGCTCGACGCCGCCGATCCCGATCATCGGCCCTGTGCCGAGCTGATCTCCGGGGCAAGCGAGGACCTGATCGTCCCTTCGCTCGTCCTCAGTGAGCTGGACTACTGGTGCCACGAACGGCTGACGCCCGAGGTTTGGCTTGCCTTCTTGGAGGACCTGCTGGCCGGTGCCTACACAGCGGCCAGCCCGACCCATGATGACCTTTCGCGCTGCCATGAGCTGCAGAGCACCTACGCCGATCTGCGACTCGGCGTCGTCGACGCCAGCGTAATGGCATTGGTAGAGCGGCTGGGTGAGCCGAAGGTCGCAACCCTCGACCATCGCCACTTCGGCGGAGTCCGACCGCACCATGTAACGGCGCTGGAGCTCCTCCCCGCCCCCTAGCCCACGTCGCCCTCTCACTCCTGTGGGCCCGCACCTAGCCGAACTCCGCCGTGACTTCCCTTGCTTCGCCCATAGTCACCGTGCAGGTGCCGCTGCCTGGGCATGCGCCGCTCCAGCCTTTGAAGGCGGAGCCTTTGCCGGGGGTGGCGGTCAGTTCTATGACTTCGCCTTGGTAGTAGGCGGCTTGGGTGGAGCTGCAGGTGGCCCCGCAGTTGATCCCAGCCACCGAGCTCTTCACCGTGCCCGCCCCGCCGCCTGACTTGGTCAGGGTGAGGGGATGCTTGGTGTCTTCGGCGAACTCGGCGGAGACCTCGTGGTCTTCTCCCATCGTCACCACGCAGGCACCCGAGCCGCTGCAATCGCCGAGCCATTCGACGAAGTGGAAGTGCTTTGCCGGGGTCGGTTTGAGCGTGACTTCGGTGCCCTCCCTGAAGGCCGCGGTGGTGTCCTGGCAGTTGAAGAGGCAGAGGACCCCGCCCGGGGAGCTCTGCACCTTGCCGAGGCCCGTTCCCGTCCTCGAGACTTTCAGGGCATGGGTGGTGGTGAAGGTCGCTTTGACCGTCTTTGCTTTGTCCACGCTCACCGTGCACTGGCGGCCGTTGACGCCGCCTGCGTCGCAGTAGCGCCAGCTGTAGAAGAGGGAGCCGGGGGCCGGAGTGGCGGTGAGGGTGACTTTGGTGCCCGCTTCGTATTCGTCTGAGCAGAAGGGGTTGCAGGCGATTGTGCCTTTGTCGCTCGTCACCGTGCCGGTGCCTGTTCCTTCGACTGCGACGGCGACGGGGAAGACTTCTGCTTTTTCTTCTTCCTCGAAGGTGGCGGTGACTTCCCTGGCAGCGCTGATCGAGACCAGGCACTTGTTTTCCCCGTCGACCGAGTCGCAGCCGCTCCAGGCGACGGCTTTCGTATCGACCCCGGGGGTACCGCTGAGCGTGACCGCGGTGCCTTCCTCGTATTCCTCTTCGCAGTCTGGTCCGCAGTCGATCCCTACAGGCGTGCTGGTAACGGTGCCGGTGCCCGAGCCCGCCTTTTCGACCTCGAGGGCGAATTTGGGTTTGGCTGCCGCATTGAATTCCGCCGTCACTTCTTTGGCCGCCGACATCGTCACTTTGCAGGTGGACGTGCCCGAGCAGCCCGATCCCGACCAGCCGGCGAAGGTCGAGCCTTCATCCGCTTTGGCGCTGAGGGTGACCGCTTCGCCTTCGGGGAATTCGGCCGCGCAGGTGGCGCCGCAGGAGATCCCCGCCGGTTCGCTGGTCACGGTGCCGGCGCCCGAGCCGGCCTTGGCGACGGTGAGGGTTTTGGCCGCGCCCTGGGGCGGGGCGAAGACATAGCCGAGCGAGGACTGGCCCGGTTCGCCGGTGCCCAGGACGTCGGGCTCGGCGCTGGGCGCCCCCGCGTAGAGGATCCCCTGCGGGCGCGAGGGCTGGAAACGGCCTGTCGGGTCGACCGCGAGGCCGTAGATCTCGCTGCGTTCGGGGATCACCTGGGCTTTGCCGGTTTCTTTGAAGGTCCCCCCTTCGCAGGGGCCGAGCTGGCGCACCCACTTGACTTTCAGTTCGCGCGTGTAGAGGTAGAAGAAGGGCTCGCCGGTGAGCGGGTTGACGGTCATCGCCGTGACGCCTTTTTTTTCGAAGTGGCAGGCGACGCTTCCCGGGCCCGCCGGATAAGGTCGCGGTGCTTCCGGCGCGTACATGTCGATGTGTTCTTCGCCGGCGACGTAGACGTTGCCCGCCGCATCGATGACCGGGCGGGCTGGGATCCTCCCGTCCGCGTTGAACCCAGCCGCCACGTCTCCCGCGTAGACGTATTCGGAGGTGTCGCCCGGCGTTTTCGGCTCGAACACCATCAGCCGGTGGTATTCGGGACCGACGGTTTTGTCAAAGACGTAGACCTCCCCCGCCCCGTTGATCGCCAGCCCGCCCGCCCGCGATTCATGGATCTGGGTGGGGGTTTCCGCCGTCGTTTTGCCGGCTGCTGCCCTTTCCCCGAACCGGGTGATCACTTCCGTTCCTTCGGCGTCGTACTCGACAACCATCTTGCTCCCGGCGATCCCGACATTATTCAGCGCGTAGACGTTGCCGGTGCTCTGGTTGACGTCGACGTCGAGTTCTACCGGCGAGGCCTCCGCTATCGCTTTGCATTTGAGCGCCGGTTCCAATAGCGGCCCACAGCGCTCGTAGGGGCCTTCGGACACCCTCACCGCCCAGCGGCCGGCGAACTGCAGCCCGCCACCGGCTTTGGGTACGTACATGGCGACGGTCATTTCGGCGGCCCTCGTCACCGCGTAGAGGGTCCCTTTCGGTACCCCACCCGCGCCGGTGTAGTTGACGGCCATGCCGCTGACGCCGGCGAGCTGGATCTCTTCGTTGGCTTCGATCTGTTCTTTGGTCAGGGGGGTGGCGCTACCGGCGAAGACGCCGACCTGTTCGTAGGCGGCGGCCTTGGCCACGCCGGGCAGCACCAGCGCCACCACCAAGGCAAAGGTCAGGGCTGTGCGGTTGCGGATCATCGGCTCTTCCTCCCGTTGCGGTGCGCTGATCGTTTGTGGTGCTGGCGCTTCTTCGGCACGCATCTGCCGCGCCGCTTGACCTTGCCCTTGGCGCAGGGTTTGCGCCCGGATGGCGCTTTGCCCTGCACGTTGCCGGCCCCGAGGAAGCTCGCCGAGCCCGGCGTCGGGTCGTCGGGTGCGAAGACCGGCGGCTGGCAGGCTTCGCCCTGGCACTCGCCGCTCTGGGTTTCGGTTTCTGCCGGGATGCCACCCAATTCGCGTGCGTCGTAGAGGTCGATCAGCTCGTCTTTGTCTTTGAGGACGAGCTGGTCGCGGGTGGTGAAGAAGACGTTGGCGCCTGTCTCGTCAGCGGCGAGGAAGTTGGAGTCGACCGTCCCTGTGCCTGCCGAGATCAGCGATATGCAGCCTTCCTCGCGCTCGCAGGTTCCGACGCCGTTTGGCTCGTACTCATAGACGTCTTCGATCCCTTCGTTGGTGTCGGCGGGAACGAGGGAGTCCTGGGAGTCGAAGAAGAGCCGCCCTTCGTCGCTCAGGTAGCGCGACTGGGGCATCGATCCCGGCGCCCCTTCGAGGCGGCGCAGGACGCTCCAGCCCAGCGGCGCCGCGCCGCTTGGCGCGCAGGAAGCACAGGTCAGCTCGCCCGAGGCCGAGTCGTAGAGGAAGACCTGCGGGCAGGGGACCTGGTGGAATTCGCCGGTGCCGGAGATTTCTTCGCAGGGCCCGACCTTGGAGTAGCCGGGGAGGGGGGCGCTGAGGAGCGCGCGGGAGACGAAGGCGAGGTAGCGCCCGTCGGGGCTAGCCTCGGCGGTGCGCCCGGCGGGCCCCTTGGCCCAGCCCACGACCCCGCCGCCGCTGGTTTGGTTTTTGTTGTCGCCAGGCTGGAGCGTCGCCACGAAGCGGGTCGGTGAGCCCTCCTCCCAGGCGTAGAGGTTGAACTCACCGGCCTGCGCTTTGGCGCCCTCGCCGTTCTCTGCTTCGCTGAGGACCGCGGTGTCGACGAAGTAGACGCGCGAGAGATCCTCGCTTTGGCCGGCGATGCCCTCGAAGCCGCCCTGGCCTTCGGTCAGGTCGGTCGTTTCTTCCGTTTCGAGGTCGTAGAGGCTGCCGTCGTCCAGTAGCACCCTCGAGCCCTCGGGATTGGCGATGAGGAACTCGCCGCCGGGGATGGCGCGGGTCGCTTCGCCGTCTTCGCGCACGTAGGTCTGGCCCGATTCGTCTTTGAAGAAGGCGCGGGAGCCGTCGTCGGAGATCGCGTTCGCGCCGGCGAAGGCGAAGGAGGCACCGGTGCTCACCGCGGCGTTGCCGGGCAGCACGTCGACCAGGCGCAGCTGGCCGGCGTGCCATTCGTAGAGGTGGTCCTCTTCGGGGGCCGGTTCGGGCGCGAAGGGGGTCGTGCCGGTGAGCGCGTCGTTGGCCCTGAAGAAGACCCGCGAGAGGTCGGCGGAGGCACCGGCGTAGTCGATCTCGAAGGCTCCGCCTTCCCGGTTGGGCGGCGCGGCGCTGAGCAGCGGGGTGAGGGCGAGCGGTTCGGCGCTCGGCTGGGTGTAGAGGTTGGGGGTTCCGCTCGGCGCTTCGGGGCTGAGCGGGGTGGGGAAGTGCTGAACGAGCACGCCCCGGCTGAGGGAGGCGTCAAAGGCCCGGTAGCCCGATCCCGGCTGCAGCAGCTGCGGGGTCGGGTTCGTGCTCTGCCAGCCGCTCTCGCTGCGGCGGGCGATGTACTGGTTTTCCAGCGTCGCCCCTTCCCCGGGGCCGAAGGAGGTGCCCTCATAGGCGACGGCTTCCCCGTCTGGGGTGCTCTGCTGGGGGAAGGGCTGGTGGCCGTAGTGCCCCGGCTTGCATCCGATGATCCCGCAGCTGTCGATCTGCCCGTCAGCCGGGAAGACCTGGCCGCCGTGCTTTTGCGGCGGGCTGACCAGCTCCCAGGCGCGGTGGTCGGGGAGGCCGGGGGCTTCGGGCGGGTAGGTGCGGAAGGCCCCGGCCGGGCCGGGGACCGTGCAGGCTTTGCCCGGTTCGGCCGGGGCGCACTCGCTCTCTGCCACGGCGCGGAAGAGGTATTCGGTGTCGGAAGAGAGGCCGCCGATCGGGGCGGCGGCGCTGAGCGCCACTTTGGCTTCGCCCAGAAGGGCGCCGCCGGGCGGCGCCTCCTCGGCGCCGGTGAAGCTTTCGCCCGCTTCTGTGTATTCGGAGCGGGTCAGGTACTGGAAGCGGTAGCTGGTCGGGAAACCCCGCGGGTTGACCTGCGCCCGCAGCAGCGCCGTCGTCTGGGTGACGTGGGCGACCGACTGGGACTCGACCTCGGGCGGGCTTTCCTGCAGTTTCGGCGGCGCGAAGACGTAGCCCAGCGAGGACTGGCCCGGTTCGCCTTTGCCGACGTCGGGCACCGGCCCCGGCGCGCCGCCGTAGAGGACGCCCGCCGGGCGTCCTTCCAGCTGGCGGGTCGGGTCATAGGCCATCCCGTAGAGGTCGTCGCGTTCGGGTTTGAGCGTGAATTTGCCCGTTTCGGTGAACTCGCCCGTTTCCTCGTCGCAGGCGCTCAGCTGGTGCACCAGCTTGACCGCGGGCTGGCCCGGTTCCTTCGCTTCTTTCTTCAGCGTGAAGAAGAAGGGCTCGCCGGTGAGGGGGTTGACGGTCATCGCGGTGATCCCGCCTTTGGCGAATTCGAATTCGCAGACCGGCTGCGCCGGGGGCGCGGGGTAGGGCGCCGGTGCTTCAGGGGCGTACTCCTCGACGTATCCTTCTTCGCCTGCCACGTAGACGTTGCCGGCCGCATCGATGACCGGGCGGGCTGGGGTCCTCCCGTCCGCGTTGAACCCCGCCGCCACGTCTCCTGCGTACTCGTATTCGGAGTAGACGCCGGGCGTTTTCGGCTCGAACACCATCAGGCGGTGGTATTCGCCGTCTGGGTTGTTCTTGTCAAAGACGTAGACCTCCCCTGCCCCGTTGATCGCCAGTCCGCCCTGCCTCGATCCATGGATCTGCGTGGGGGTTTCCGCCGTCGTTTTCCCGCTCGCCGCCTTTTCCCCGAACCGGGTGATTTCTTCCGTCCCTTCGGCGTCGTACTCGACGACCATCTTTTGCCCCGCGAGGATTTCGCCGTTCAGCGCGTAGACGTTGCCCGTGGTCTGGTCGACCTCGACATCCATGACTCCGGCCCCGGCCGCCACCCGGGGTTCGCATTTCACTTCCAGCGCCGGCCCGCAGCGTCCATACGCTCCTGCATCGTTGCGGACCTGCCAGGCCAACTCGAACTGCAGGCCGCCGTCCGGTTTCGGCGTAAACATCGCGATCCGGAAGGCCCCACCGACTTGCGTCGCCGCATATACCGTCCCGGCCGGCACCCCGCCCGCGCCGGTGTAGTTGACGGCCATGCCGCCGATGCCGCCGAGCTGGACTTCTTCGCCGAATTTCTGTTCTTCGACCGGTTTACAGCTGTCGGTCAGGCCTGGGAAGGAGCCGGCGAAGCAGCCGACCTGCTCGAAGGTGGCGGCGTGGGCGGGTGTGGCGGCGAGCGTCGTGAGGCCGAGCGCCGCCAGAGCGGTTGCCAGGGCCCTCCTCATCGACCGGCTGCCCGCCTGCGATTCCCGCCTTTGCCTTTGCCCTTGCACTTCACCTTCAGCACCGGCTTCGACGTGAAGCTCTTGCCGTTCTGCCCGGCGAAGCCGGCCAGGGCGCGGTACTTGCGCGCGCAGAGGTTGCGGCTGTTGACGAAGAGGCCTTTCTTGCCTCCCGCCATCTCCAGGTCGAAGGAGGTGACCGGGGCGTCAGGGGAAGCGGCGAAGGTGTTGCGCAGGCGGCCGTCGACCGAGTCGACGAAGCCGACCAGGTTGAAGTCGACCTGGGAGTTGCTCAAGGCCACGACCAAGTCGGGCAGGTTGCGTTCACCACCGTTGGCGCGCAGGAAGACCGGGCCTTCCACCGGCTCGGAGAGCAATGGGGTCACTGCCCTGGCTTTGCCGTAGATCGATCCGGCGGGACAGTTGGATCCGTTGCCGTTGCCTTCCTTGAACTGCACCCGGGTGCAGATCGTCTTGAAGTGGCTCTGTTCGACGAAGGCCGACTTGGGAAGGGTGACCTGGGCTTGGGCGATCCCCGCTTCGCCGATCCCGTTCATCTCCAGGTGGGCTTTGAAGGCGGGGAAGGCGCCCCTCTTCGTGCCGCCGATCAGGCGCAGGCCGAGCTGCGGCTTGAAGGGCAGGGCGGCGCAGTCGGCTGCCTGGAAGGGAGAGGTCGCCGTGAAGGGGTTGTTGTCGGCCTCGGAGGCGAAGTCGAGGCCACTTCCCAATACGGTCGATGCCGTGGATGTCCTCGTACAGTCGGTCGGGTTGAGGACGAAGTCGGGACGGTCGACGTAGCCCCTGATGTCCCGCAGGTGCACGGGGACTCCCCTGATGATGTGGGGGATCGGGTCCGAGCCGGTGGCGTCGATGAAGACTTCGGCGGTCTCGGGGTTGATTTCCAGCGCGTAGCGGATCACCACCGTGCCGAGGTCGAAGGGGCCCGCCTTGGCGGCGGTGATCGCGACGATCGAGAGCTTGGAGCCGTGGTAGGGACCGGCGAGGTAGACCTTGCCGGGCACATAGGTGAGCACCGTGCCCACTCCGGCGCCGGCCAGGGTGCGGCCGACCTCCGAGGCTGCGGGGCAGGAGGGGCTGTTCAGCTCTTCTTCTCCCCCGTGCGGCCCCGTCCTCGCCTTGGCGGCCTCTATCGCCGCGTCGGGGCAGTAGGGGACTCCCGCCAGCTTGCCGGTGATGCCAGGCGGCAGCTTGATCGAGAAGTTGGTGATCTCCTGTTCGGCGTCGGTCCTCGAGATCCGCACGTAGAAGGGGCTGAAGCGCCCGGCGGCGTTGTTGGTCGTGCCGGCGAGCAGTCCCGGTTTGAAGGGCGGTAGGCCGCCTTTGGGGCAGGCTCCCCCTTCGGGGCCGCGTTCGATCTGGAAGGAGGCTTTCTTTTCCAGTGGCGTGGCCGAGGAGAAGGGCGTCAGCTTGGCAACGGTCTGGTATTCGCCACAGGCGGGCGGGGTGACCAGGGGAGCCCTCCCCCCTTCGCGGAAGTGCAGCTTGAAGGAGGAGTAGGGCAGCGGCGGCAGGTCTTCGAAGGTGCTCGTTATCCGTCCTGTGTCGGGATCGAAGCTCACCTCACCCGCCTGCTTGACCAGGATGCCTCTTTCGGGCGCCCTTCCGACCAGGTAGAGGGCGGCGAGGGAGTCGAAGGGATTCTCGTAGGGTGCGGCGAGGTAGAGCGAGCCTTCCAGCGGTTCGTCGAGGAGCGGCGATTTGGCGATCACCGAGCCGAGCTTCGAGGCCTGCGGGCAGCCCTGCCCCGCTTTGGTTTCCAGTTGCTCGGCTTTGTACTGGGCCTCTGAGCAGACGCCCACCCCCTCGGCGAAGGAGGGGTTGACCGTCATCCCCTCCGGCAGGGCGACTTCTACCTTCTCGGGCTCGGTTTCCGATATCCCGCCGGGGTTCAGCAGGCCCTGGTTTGGCAGCTTCAATTCGAAGTCGAGGCCCGAGGGGTTCTGGGCGAGCTTGGTGGTCGCCTGGGAGGAGAGGCCCGGCGAGAAGGGCACGGCTCCGCAGCCCGAGAGCGCTTCGGGATTGCCCAGGGCATTGAGAAAGCTGGCACTCTCTTCGGAGTAGGCGCCGGGGGCCAGCTGGGAGTCGACCTTGACCGTGATCTCGGGTGGGGCGGAGCACTGGGCCGGCAGGGTGAGGAAGGGCAGCAGCGGGGCGTCGGAGGGTGAGCCGAGGGTGCCGAGCTCGCCCGAGCCGCGTTCGGGGTCATGGTCTTCGTCGGCCGGGGTGCCCCAGATCGTCGCCGTCACCGCGCTGACCGGGATCGGGGTGTCGGCGGCGAAGACGCGCACCCCGTAGCCCTCTTCGCTGCGCACGCTCGCCTGCGGCAGCGAGATCAGCCCCACCGTGCCGAAGCCGAGCTGGGCGGCGACGCCGGGCGGCGGCACCATGTTGTAGAGAGGGCCGAAGGCCTCGCCGATGCCGGGCAGGATCGCCCTCAGCACGCCGACCTGGGTGCTCGGCGAGCAGAGCGGCTGCCCCCCTTCGAAGCTCTGGCGCGGGCACCGCGGCACCGCGTTGGGGTTGCCGATCAGGCCCGGGGGCAGGTCGACGATCGCGTTGCGCAGGTCGCCGCCTTCGGTGTGGAGCCCGCCTTCGGTGCTGGTCTTCAGCTCGAAGTGCACGGCGAGGGTGTAGGGGTGCGAGGAGGCCTGGGTGGCGAGGGTGCCGTCGCGGTTCTTGGCCTCGACCGTGGTCGAGCCCGGCACCAGGCCGAAGTCGGCCTTGGCGGCGGCTGGCAACGCCAGCGCGACCAGCAGGGCGAGGGTCAGGGCTGTGCGGGTGCGGGTCATCGGCTCTTCCTCCCGTTGCGGTGCACTGATCGTTTGTGGTGCTTGCTTTTCTTCGGCACGCATCTGCCGCGCCGTTTGACCCTGCCCTTGGCGCAGGGCCTGCGCCCGGCCGAGGGCGCTTTGCCCTGCACGTTGCCGGCCCCGACAAGGCTCGCCGAGCCCAGCATCGGGTCGTTGGGGGCGAGTGCCGGCGGCTGGCAGGCTTCGCCCTGGCACTCGCCGCTCTGGGTTTCGGTTTCGGCGGGGATGCCACCCAATTCGCGGGCGTCGTAGAGGTCGATCAGCTCGTCTTTGTCCTTCAGCACCAGCTGGTCGCGGGTGGTGAAGAAGACGTTGGCGCCGCTCTCATCGGCGGCGAGGAAGTTGGAGTCGACCGTGCCGGTGCCGGCGGAGATCAGGCTGATGCAGCCTTCCTCGCGCTCGCAGGTCCCGACGCCGTTTGGCTCGTACTGATAGACGTCTTCGATCCCTTCGTTGGTGTCGGCGGGAACGAGGGAGTCCTGGGAGTCGAAGAAGAGCCGCCCTTCGTCGCTCAGGTAGCGCGACTGGGGCATCGATCCCGGCGCCCCTTCGAGGCGGCGCAGGACGCTCCAGCCGAGCGGCGCTGCCCCGCTCGGGGCGCAGGAGGCGCAGGTGAGTTCACTCGTGGCGGAGTCGTAGAGGTAGGCCTGCGGGCAGGGGACCTGGGCGAATTCAAAGGTGCCAGCAGGATCTTCTTGGCAGGGCCCGACCTTGGAGTAGCCGGGGAGGGGGGCGCTGAGCGCGGCGCGGGAGACGAAGGCGAGGTAGCGCCCGTCGGGGCTCGCCTCGGCGGTGCGTTTGGAGGGCACCGCAGCCCAGTCCGCGACCCCGCCGCCGCTGCCGTTGTTTAGGTTGTCTTCGGAGTGCAGCGTCGCCACGAAGCGAGTCGGGGAGCCCTCCTCCCAGGCGTAGAGGTTGAACTCACCGGCCTGCGCTTTGGCGCCCTCGCCGTTCTCTGCTTCGGTGAGGACCGCGGTGTCGACGAAGTAGACGCGAGAGAGGTCCTCGCTGTTGCCGGCGATGCCCTCGAAGCCGCCCTGGCCTTCGGTCAGATCGGTCGTTTCTTCCGTTTCGAGGTCATAGAGCGTGCCGTCGTCGAGCAGCACCTTCGAGCCGTCAAGGCTGGCGACGAGGAACTCCCCGCCGGGGATGGCGCGGGTCACCTCGCCGTCTTCGCGCACGTAGGTCTGGCCCGATTCGTCCTCGAAGAAGGCGCGCGAGCCGTCGTCGGAAATCGCGTTCGCGCCAGCGAAGGCGAAGGAGGCGCCCTGGGCGGCGGTGGCGTTGCCCGGCAGGACGTTGACCAGGCGCAGCTGGCCGGCATTCCACTCGTAGAGCTGGATCCCATCGGGCCCGGGGTCGGGGGGTGCGGGCGCGAACGGAGTCGCTTCGGTCAGCGCGTCGTTGGCGCTGAAGAAGACCCGCGAGAGGTCGGCGGAGGCACCGAAGTAGGAGATTTTGAAGCCTCCGCCTTCCCGGTTGGGTGGTGCTGCGCTCAGCAGCGGGTCGAGGGCCAGCGGTTCGGCGCTCGGCTGGGTGTAGAGGTTGGGGGTATTGCTCGGCGCTTCGGGGCTGAGCGGGGTGGGGAAGTGCTGAACGAGCACGCCCCGGCTGAGGGAGGCGTCAAAGGCCCGGTAGCCCGATCCCGAGAGCAGTGTCGGCGGCGTCGGGTTGACCGAGTGCCAGCCGGCGGCGGCGTCGCGGCGGGCGATGTACTGGTTCTCCAGCGTCGC
This sequence comes from uncultured Actinomycetes bacterium, assembly GCA_946482365.1. The sequence continues at coordinate 58,566 of CAMLQY010000009.1, read as the reverse complement.
CCCTTCTCCGGGGCCGAAGGAGGTGCCCTCGTAGACGACGGCTTCCCCGTCGACGGTGCTCTGCAGCGGGAAGGGCGCGTGGTGGTAGTGCCCCGGCTTGCATTCGATGATCCCGCAGCTGTCGATCTGCCCGTCAGCGGGGAAGACCTGGCCGCCGTGCTTCTGCGCTGGGGAGACCAGCTCCCAGGCGCGGTGGTCGGCGAGGCCGGGGGCTTCGGGCGGGTAGGTGCGAAAGGCCTTGGCCGGCCCGGGCACCGTGCAGGCTTTGCCCGGTTCGGCGGGGGCGCACTCGCTCTCGGCCACCGCGCGGAAGAGGTATTCGGTGTCGGAAGAGAGGCCGCCGATCGGGGTGGCGGCGCTGAGCGCCACTTTGGCTTCGCCCAGGAGGGCGCCGCCCGGTGGCGCCTCGGCGGCGCCGGTGAAGCTTTCGCCCGCTTCCTCGTATGCGGAGCGGCTCAGGTACTGGAAGCGGTAGCTGGCCGGGAAGCCCTGCGGGTTGACCTGCGCCCGCAGCAGCGCCGTCGTCTGGGTCACGTGGGCGACCGACTGGGACTCGACTTCGGGCGGGCTTTCCTGCAGTGGTGGTGGAGCGAAGACGTAGCCGAGCGAGGACTGGCCCGGTTCTCCTTTGCCGACGTCGGGCACCGGCCCCGGCGCGCCACCGTAGAGGACGCCCGCCGGGCGTCCCGGCAGCTGCCTCACGGGGTCGTAGGCCATGCCGTAGAGGTCGTCGCGTTCGGGTTTGAGCGTGAATTTGCCGGTTTCGGTGAATTTGCCCGTTTCCTCGTCGCAGGCGCTCAGCTGGTGCACGAGCTTGACCGCTGGCTGGCCCGGTTCCTTCGCTTCTTTCTTCAGCGTGAAGAAGAAGGGCTCGCCGGTTTTCGGGTTGACCGTCATCGAGGTGATCCCGCCTTTGACGAACTCGAAGCTGCAGGCCACTTCCGCGGGCGGGGCGGGGTGGGGCGTCGGTGCTTCGGGCGCGTACTCCTCGATGTATCCTTCTTCGCCTGCCACGTAAACGTTGCCCGCCGCATCGATGACCGGGCGGGCTGGGATCCTCCCGTCCGCGTTGAACCCAGCCGCCACGTCTCCCGCGTAGACGTATTCGGAGGTGTCGCCCGGCGTTTTCGGCTCGAACACCATCAGCCGGTGGTATTCGGGACCGACGGTTTTGTCAAAGACGTAGACCTCCCCCGCCCCGTTGATCGCCAGCCCGCCCGCCCGCGATTCATGGATCTGGGTGGGGGTTTCCGCCGTAGTTTTCCCGCTCGCCGCCTTTTCCCCGAACCGGGTGATTTCTTCCGTTCCTTCGGCGTCGTACTCGACGACCATCTTTCGCCCTTCGGGGACTTCGGCGTTCAGCCCGAAGACGTTGCCCGTGGTCTGGCTGACCTCGACGTCTAGGGATCGGGACGGGACCCCCGGTCCGGATTCGCATTTCACTTCCAGCGCCGGCCCGCAGCGTTGATACGGGCCTGCATCGGATAGGACTACCCAGGCCAGCTCGAACTGCAGGCCGCCGTCGGCTTTCGGGGTGAACATCGCGATCCGGAAGTTCCCAGCGATCTTCGTCGCCGCGTAGAGCGTGCCTTTCGGGACCCCACCGTTGCCGGTGTAGTTGACGGCCATGCCGCCGATGCCGCCGAGCTGGACTTCTTCGCCGAATTTCCCTTCGGCTACCGGTTTGCAGCTTTCGGTCAGGCCGGGGAAGGAGCCGGCGAAGCAGCCGACCTGCTCGAAGGTGGCAGCGTGGGCGGGTGTGGCGAGGGCAAGAGATGAGATCGCGAGCGCAAACACACCGAGTACCGCCCTGCGCCCGATGGTCTTTCCGCCTCTCATCTCGTTCCTCTCCCTGGTCTTGTCTCTTGTCCCGTCGCCCTCCCTCCCGGGGGCGGCGCTTCGGCGGCGGGGCCAAAGCCCCGGGAGCCACGACTCCCGGGGCTTTGGCTGCCGTTTTGCTTCTAGTTACCGCTGGTGCTGCGTTACCTCGCTATTTGAATTCCGCTTTGACGAGTTTCTCTTCACTGATCGCGACTTTGCAGGTGCCGGTGCCAGAGCAGCCACCGCCGGACCAGCCGCCGAAGGTCGAGCCTTTGCCCGGCGTCGCGGTCAGTTCGACTTCCTGTCCCTGGAAGTAGACCGCGACCATCCCTGAGCAGGTCGCGCCGCAGTTGATGCCGGCGAGGTTCGACTTGACGGTGCCGTTGCCACCACCTTCATCACTCTTTTGGAGGATGAGTTTGTGTTGCGCGACAGCGGTGAATTTGGCTCCTACCGTCTGGTCCGCGCTGAGGGATCCGAGCGAGCAGGTCAGGCTGGAGCCCGAGCAGGCGCCCGTCCATTCGGTGAAGACGTAGTTTTTGGACGGAGCCGCGGTCAGGGTGACCGAGGTGCCTTCCTTGAAGGCGGCCGTGGTCGAGGAGCAGTTGCTCAGGCAGAGGACTCCGCCCGGGGAGCTGCTCACCTTGCCGAGGCCGGTGCCGACCCGGATGACCGATACGTCATAAGCCGTGAGGAACTTGGCGTTGACGGTCTTTGCTTTGTCCATCGTCACCGTGCACTGGCGCCCGTTGACGCCGCCTTTGTCGCAGCCTTTCCAGCTGACGAAGGTGGATTCCGCCGAGGCCGAGGCGGTCAGGGTGACTTTGGTGTTTTCGGCGAATTGCTTGCTGCAGGTTCCGCCGCACTCGATCCCCGCCGGGCTGGAGACGACGGTGCCCGAGCCGGTGCCTTCTTTGGCGATGGTCAACGCGGGGCACGTGCCTTCGAGACAGAAGGTGATGGTTGCTTCGAGCTCTTCTTCTTCTTCTTCGCTGCCGAGGAAGCAGGTTTCGAGGTCGATTTCCCCCGGGTCATTGGGGCATGACGCACTATTGCCTTTTTGCACTGTCCAGCCGAGGATTTCGGAGCCGGGGGCGGCTTTGGCTTTCAGCTTGATCGCGTAGAAGAACGATTCTTCGATGGTTTCGCCGGGCGCGTTTTCGCAGACCCCGCTCGTGCTCGTGCCGTTGTATTTGCACGAGATCGGCGGGGTGCCCGCGCTTTCGAAGGGAAATTCTTCGGCTTCGCTGATGACTTCACCGCTGCCGGTGCCGTTGACGTTGAGCTTGAAGTGCTGCGCGGCGAACGCCTGTGCGGCCGGCACGAGCATCAGCGCCCCCACCGTCGCGAGCAAGATGGTCAGTCGTCTCACTTAACTCTCTCCTTGTGTGTGAGCCCCTGCCGAGCCGCTCCCGGCGGCCTTTTGGGTGACTCGGTTTCCCTGTGTGACACGACCCCGGGGGGCCGTGACGGGCGATGCGGAGAGGACGACACCGGCCGTGTGGCCCGCGTCGGGTAGTGAGGCGGTGACAGGAACGAGGGGGAGAAAGTGGCTAGGCAATGAGGCAGGGCCTCGCCCGCGGCACGACTCGAATCGCGCCTCTGGCTGCTTCGCCCGGTATCTCAACTTCTCTCCCCTCCGCTGCTGCCGTGCCGTTCCCCGTGGGGCCTGGCCTGACCTCAGCCGAATCGGTTTTCCCTGTTGTTTCCCTGCCCGCTGAGAAAGCGGGCTCAGCCGGTCCACCTGGGTGGATACCCGTGTTTACCGACTAGCCGGAGGGTAGATACTCGTGTTTCTTTTGTCAAGGAAGAGTTCGTTTCTCCTGCAAAAAAGAGCATTTGAGGGGAGATGAATGGGTTTACAGGCGGCGATCGGCTAGTCTCCCCCGCCATGCCGGAGGGACGCACAGCGAGGGTCTTTGGCGTGCTCGCCATCGCCATGGTCGCGGCACTCGCAGCGCTGTCGATCGGCTGCGGTGACGACTCCCCCGACGTCGCCAGCGTTCCCGGCTGCAAGGCGGTCGAGGCGCCGGAGCCGAAGGACGACACCCTGCCGGCGCCGAAGCAGACGGTGAAGCCGGGCGAAGAATTGACCGCGGTGGTGCAGACCAGCTGCGGCAGCTTCGAGATCGTCCTCAACACCGAAGAGGCGCCGAAGACGACCAACTCCTTTGCCTACCTCGCCCGCGAAGGGTTCTACGACGGCCTCGACTTCAACCGGGTCGTCTCCGGCTTCGTCGTCCAGGGCGGCGACCCCACCGGCACAGGCGACGGCGGCCCCGGCTACACCACCACCGAGCCACCCCCCACCGACACCGCCTACACAAAGGGCGTGGTGGCGATGGCGAAAGACCTGAGCGCTCCCTCGGGCCAGTCCGGCAGCCAGTTCTTCGTCGTCACCAGCCTCGACACCGGGTACGGCCCCGAATACGCCCTCCTTGGCAGGGTCGGCAAGGGCTACAAGACAGTCGCCCGCATCGACGAGCTCGGCCAGCCCGACGAAAAGCCCAAGGTCCCGGTCCTGATCGAAAGCGTGACGATCGAGAAGGGATAGTCCCCGGGTGGGCCGTCGGGCTCATCTCGGCGGACGCGCTTCGCGCTGAGTGTCCGGCGAGATGAACCCGACGGCCCTTTCCCTGCGTCTATCCTGCTTCTCTAGCTGGAGCGAACAGGCTCTCGATGGCAGCGCTTTCGCATTCAGCATCGCTTAGTAGGCGGTGTTGAGAGTCACCGCAGGATGCACGAGCCCGAGGATCTTCTGCGCGTCGGAGAGACGCTCGCGCGCCTGCTTCATGAACTCCTCCGAGCGCGGGCTCAATCGAGGGCACTCCCCGCGAGGACCAGCTTGTCGCGATCGACCTCTCCGATGAAGAAGGACTCGATCTCCCGGCGGCCGCGCAGCCACTCGGGGTCATAGACGTGAACCGAGTAGGTGAAGGGATTCTCGCCCTCGGCGATCGCGGCCGCTTCGCTCAAGTCCAGGGCGAGTCGCTGCCGACCTTCCCCGTCCCCCGCGGCGATCACCAGGATGTCGACGTCCGACTCGGCGTGAGGCTGCTCCCCCCGCGCACGGGAACCGTAGAGCCAGACAGCACGCAAATCGTCACCAAGCGCTTCGTCGAGCACGGCGACGAAGCGCCGCACAGTGCGACGCTCCGAATCGGAAAGGGCTGCGGCGGCGAGGGCGCTGTCGAGCTGCGCTGGCATATCGAAAAGGATAGGTCGAGCGGCGGAGGCTCGGGGATCGAGAGCGGTTGCGGGTGGTGGCCATTCAAAGCAGCTGCCGGGCTCGACTGGAGACGAGTTTCGCTACCGGCGAATTGCTTGGGAGCATGCCTTCATCGAGAACGGTGAGGGCGGTGGCGAGCGTGCGGCGTGCGGTCTCCTCGGCTCGCTCGGCTGGGTGGCGCCAGATCACCGCCTCGCGGACGATGTCCCTCAGGGTCACGTCCGGCAGCGAGACCTGGGCGCCGATCGACATCGCCGCCTCCCTGCGGAGCTTGGGCCAGAGCACGGTCGGCACGGTGTCGTAGAGCGGCGCCAGCTCGATCCGCTCGGGGTGGGGGTGCAGGAAGGCGAGGTTCTTGCCGTGGGCGTCGGCGTTGCCGATCAGCACCGTGAAGGCGACTATCTCAACCAGGCGGTCGAGCTGGCCCTCGACGTCGCCGGCGTAGCTGTCTATGAGGGCGGCTGCGTCCTTCAGCGCCGGGCCTCCGCTTCGCTCGTACTTGCCACGGCCCTCGCGCTGGGCAGGATCGGTCCCGGTCGCCTGGCAGAGATCCTCCTGGTGGATGCGCGCGATCGAGCCGGCGTCCTCTTCCCGATCGAAGCGGGGAACGATCAGGCAGCGGTGCTCGCCGATGGTCTCGATTTGGGGGTCGATGCTCGTCAGGCCGAGTGCCCGGGCCAGGTACAGGCATTCCGCCTCGGCCTGGATCAAGCCGGGCCGGCGCGGATCGTCGACCTTGAGGATGTGGGTCGAGGGCCGGCCATGGAGAGGACGACCCCAACCCCGCTCACCAAGATCGACGAGGAGAAGCTTGTCCTGCAGGCCCGCCAGCGACAGCTCGCTGTCGTCGTGCGCGCCGAGCGGATGGTCGTCGAGGTCGTCGATCGCCTCCTCCAGGCCGGTCTCGCTGTACTCCTCGATGCCGTAATCGCGCTCGGCCGGCTCTTCGGGGGCGATCGCCAGCGCGCCCGCGACGTCGCGCCCGTAACGCTCGAGCATCCCGAACGTGTCGCTGGCCGCCAGGTCAGCCCGATCGGCCAACGTTCGCAGCGCGTCGCCCTCGGGCAACAGGCCCCTGCAGAAGGCGAGGGCCGGCAGGGCGCGCTCGCCGAGCGGCAGGCTGCAGGAGATGACCGGGCTGTTCCGTGGCCATCGGTCGAGCGCTTCGTCGGAGTAGCGGGCTCGAATCGAGCCCCCGGGCCCCTCGGTCAAGTCCGCGATCCGGACTCCCTCGAGCCAGACGCCGAGGCTCTCAGCTCTCGCCATCGGCGTCCGGGCGCTCGAAGGTGACCGTGACCGTCGCTCCCATCCTGCGCAGGGCGCGCAGCGCCCGCTCGAGCACGAGCTGGGAGGCGCCGGCCTCGAGTCGGGCCAGATAGCCCCGGTCGACCCCGATCTGGCCGGCAAGCCCCGCCTGCGTCAGGCCGCATGCGGAGCGCACTCCCGCGATCGCCCGACCGAGATCGGCGGGGTTATGCACCGTCCAAGTCGCGCGACCCTTTGGGTTTGCTGTATGCATATACGCACAGTATCAGGATTGCAGCTGTTGTGTGCATATTCATATAAGAGAGCAGTTGTGCATTCTGTAGTAATATTCTTACATCAGCAACCCAGCAACGCCGTCCCTCAAAGACCCAGAACGACGGCGAGCGCGTCGTCGACCGCGCTCAGCTCGCTCGAGCTCAGCCGGCCCGCGAAGTCGTCGAGCCGTTCGAGGTCGAGCGCCCGCAGCTGCTCGACCATCACGCGGGTCTGCTCCCCCCCGATCTCGATCTCAGGCCGGAAGACAGCCGGACGGGCGCTGCGCGAGGTTGGCGCAACCAACGCGGTCGAGAGGCCAAGCAGCTCTTCGGCCTGCACGAGCACCGCATAACGAGGGCCGTGCTGCTCGCGACCCCGACGCGCCGGCAGCCGCACGCGGTAGACGTCGCCGCGCGTCACTCCGGCCAGTCGGCGGCGACCGCGTCCATGTCGGACATGAGCCGGGCGCGCGCCGCCCGGTCGACCGGGTCGGATTCGAGGCGCTCCACCTCCGCAGCAAGAGCAGAGCGGGTTCGGCGACGGGCGGCTGCCTCGCGAAGGGCGGTGCGCACAGCCTCGGAGTCACTCGCGGTGCTGCCGCGCACTATGCGGAGTGCGGCGGCGGAGCTGTCATCAAGGCGGACGTGAAGTGACCGGGCCATCGCAGGACGAGCGTAGCACGTTTTGTACTACAGATCAGGCCCAACTGGGTAATTAGAATCTGATAATCTGATTCCATGAAGCAGCTCAGCGCCACCGACGCGGCACGGCGGTTCTCCGAGGTCCTCGACAGCGTCGAGTCCGAGCACGAGTCTTTCGTCGTGGTCCGTCACGGCCGTGTCGTCGCGACGATCGGCCCGGCGACGACCGGTACCGGTCGGGCACTCAAGGAGACGTTGCGTACCCACAGACCCGATCCCGAGTGGGCTGCCGAGCTGCGTGAGCTGCGTAACGCCATCGGCCCCCCGGCAGACCCCTGGCACGGCTGATCCTCGACACCTCCGTTTTGGTCGATGCAGAGCGCCAGGGAGCGGCGGCGCTCGAGGAGCTGGTGGGCGATGAGGACGACGTGGCTATCGCGGCGATCACCGTCGCCGAGCTGACGGTCGGAGTCGAGTTGGCCGATGAGAGGCGCCGAGCGGACCGCGGGGCATTCGCCGAGGCGGTGCTCGAAGCCGTTTCCGTCGAGGACTACGACACGGACGTGGCTCGGGCACATGGCGCGTTGCTTGCACATACCCGCCGCAGCGGCCAGCCGCGGGGGGCACACGACCTGATCATCGCCGCGACGGCACGAGCACGGGGGCGGGAGGTCGTCAGTGCCGACCAGGTCGGCTTCGCCGACCTGCCTCAGGTTCTCGTCCGCGTCAGATGAGCAACCGTTAAGCGAACCTCGCGCGGATAGTCTCAGCGCGTGCGCGTCCTGGTCGTCACCAACTTCGTTCCCGACGCCTCCACCCCACAGCGGGGGCGCTGGGTGCAGGACCAGGTGGAGGAGATGCGGAAGCTCGGCATCGAGGTCGAGGTCTTCTCCTTCCCGCGCGGCCGGCAGCACTACGGCCCCGCCACCCGGCGGCTGCGGCGGATGCTGAAGCGTGAGCGCTTCGACCTCGTCCACGCCCACTACGGGCTGGTGGGATGGTGCGCGCTGCTGGCCGGCGCTCGGCCGCTTGTCGTCAGCTTCCACGGGACCGACGTGCGCCACCCGGTGGTCGGGCCGACGTCGCACCGGCTGGCCTGGCGGGCGGACCTGGTCGCAGCGGTCTCGCGGGCGCTCTTCTCGGCCGAGGACGGGCGGCCGGGCCTCCCCCCCGTGCCGGGCTCGGCGGTCCTGCCCTGCGGACCGGACCTGGGGCGCTTCCGGCGCATGCCCCGCACCGAGGCACGGGAGCGGCTCGGCCTCGACCCAGCCGGCCGCTACCTGCTCTTCCCCGCCGACCCGGCCCGGCCCGAGAAGCGGCACGACCGGGCAGCCGAGCTGGCCCGCGCCTGCGAGGCCGAGCTGCTCACCGGCGGCTCGATCGACCCCGACGAGATGCCGCTCTGGGTCAACGCCGCCGGCGCCGTCCTCGTCACCTCCGACTACGAGGGCTTCGGCCTCGCCTGCGTCGAGGCGCTCGCCTGCGACGTTCCGGTCCTCTCCACACCGGTCGGGATCGCCCCCCACGCGCTTGCGGGCCTGGACGACACCCTCTGCGCGCCGTTCGACCTGGATATATGGACAGCGGCGGCGCGACCCCTCCTCGAGTCGCCCGACCCGCGCGTCGAGGGCGCCGCACGCGCCGCCTCCCTCTCGGCCGCCCGCATGGCCGAGCGGACGATCGTCGCCTACCGCACCGTTCTCGAGGGCGTAAGTTAGGCGCTCGCCAGGAACCGCACGTCGACGCCGCACAGTTCATAGACCGGCGCGGCGCGGCCGTCGAGGCTGACCAGGGTTACTTCAGCATCCCGCGCAGCCAACCCGATGAGGGCGTCGTAGATCGCACCTCCCGGGCGGCCATTTGCGGCAAGGAGGTCAATGGCCTCCCGGTGGGCAGCCGGCAAGACCGGAATCGGCGAGCCCTCGTCGAGGAACTGGTCGAGGTACTCGACCACCGAGCGCGGCTCGGCTCGATAGATGCCACCGGGGGTACTGAGCACCGAGTAGGTCTCCGCCATCGTGTGACCGATCAGGCTGCCGTGCGCCGCCACCTCTGCCAAAGAAGGCAACACGGCCTCGTGGAAACGGTGACTAGGGATGAAGCCGGCGATCAAGGCCGAGCTATCGGGGGCGATCATCGCCGAGCTCGCTCCAAGGCCTCCCGAACCTCCTCGGGGCCGTGAGGTGGCATCTGCAGGTCAGAGGTGAGCAGGCCATGCGCACCGCGCTGGAGCTTGACCTGTCGCGGCGCCGGCGTCATCTCGATCCGCTCACCCAGGAGGGAGAGCTCAACCTCCTCCCCGCCGTCAAGGCCCAGAGCGGACCGCATCGGCTTTGGAATGACAACTCTTCCGGCACGGTCAATGGTAGTTCGCATGGGAGATACTCTACCACGTCAGCCATATGCAATGGAACGCCCGCCGGGACATCTCGTAATAGATTGGGCGGGTGAACACGGGAGATCTCAGCGCGCAGGTCGAGATGGCCAAGAAGCGGCTGGAGGAGGCCGCGGCGGCGGCGAGCGCCGCGGAGAAGCAGGTCGCGGCCGAGATCGAGGCGCTGGAGACCGATCTGGAGAAGGAGCGTGCCCGCGCCTCCCAGGCCTTGGAGGAGCTGCGAGCCGCGCATGCGGAGGAGCTGCGACGCGAGCGCGAGGCCAAGGACCGCGTGATCGCTGAGGCGGAGAGCCGCCTCTCCGAGATCGAGGCGCAGGCCGAGGCGGCCGAGAAGCGGATCGCCGAGGCGGAGAAGCGCGCCGCCGAGGCCGAGGGCGCGATCGGCGACGAGCGGGCGCGGGCCCGCGAGTCCGCGGCCGCCTGGCTTCGCAGCCAGGTCGAGGCGATCAGGCGAGAGGCAGGACGGCGATAGCGCCCAGTGCCGAGCACGACGTCGCCGTCGTCGGCGGCGGCGCGGCGGGCCTGTGGACGGCGCTGGTCGCGGCCGAGCGCGGCGCGGCGGTCTGCGTCGTCTCCCGTACCCCGCTGTCGCAGAGCGCCAGCTTCTGGGCGCAGGGCGGTCTGGCGGCGGCGCTGGAGCCCGGCGACTCCCCCGCCCAGCACGCCGCCGACACGATCGCCGCCGGGCGCGGCCTCTGCCGGCCCTCGGCGGTGCAGGCGCTGGTCGACGAGGCGCCCGGCGCGGTGCACGAGCTGCTCCGCCGTGGGGTCGTCTTCGACCGCGACGAGGACGGCGAGCTGTCCCTGGGGCTGGAGGGCGGCCACACCCGGCGTCGGATCGTCCACTCCGGCGGCAGCGCCACCGGCCACGAGATCACCTCGAAGCTGGCGGCGATGGTCGCCGCCGAGCCCCGAATCGAGGTCCTCGAGCGCGCCTCGATGACCGCGCTATGGAGCGGCGGCGAGCGCTGCCACGGAGTGCTGACCGCCGACGGACCCCTCGCCGCCGCCGCGACCGTGCTCGCCACCGGCGGGGCGGCGGCGCTGTGGCAGCGCACCTCCAACCCCTGGGGCGCGATCGGCGCCGGGCCGACGATGGCCGCGGCGGCGGGAGCCGACCTCGCCGACCTCGAGTTCTGCCAGTTCCACCCGACCGCGCTCTTCCTCCCCGGCACCCGCTTCGACGGCATGCTGATAACCGAGGCGGTGCGCGGAGAGGGCGCGGCCCTGCTCGACGCCTCCGGCCGGCGCTTCACCGACGAGCTGGCCCCGCGCGACGCGGTCACCGCCGCGATCCTCGACCGGCTCGCGGCCGACGGCACCGAAGCGGTCTCGCTCGACCTGCGTGGGCTCGACCCCTCCCGTTTCCCCAACGTCTTCGACTCGCTGGCCGAGGCCGGCCTGCGACCGGGCGCCGAGCCGGTCCCGGTCGCCCCCGCCGCCCACTACACGATGGGCGGGGTCGCGGTCGACCTCGACGGGCGCTCCTCGCTGCCGGGGCTCTACGCGGTCGGCGAGTGCTCCTGCACCGGCCTGCACGGCGCCAACCGCCTGGCCTCCAACTCGCTCAGCGAGTGCTTCGTCTTCGGCGGCCGCGCGGGGGTCGCGGCGCTGGAGGAGGAGCCGGCGCCCAGCCCGCCGGAGCCCGGCGAGTGGCGCTTCCAGCCGCCCACCGAGGCGACCCGCGAGGCGGTCTGGCGCCTGGCCGGCCCGCTGCGCCGCCCCGGGCAGCTCGAGGAGCTACTCGGCGACCCCTACCCCCTGGCGGCGGCGATCGCCGCCAGCGCGCTGGAGCGGCGCGAGTCCCGCGGCGGCCACCTGCGCGCCGACTTCCCCCGCCTGGACCCGAGCCTCGACGGCGTCCACGTCGTCCGCGGCCACGGCGGCGAGATCCGCCGCGAGCATTGGGACTGACTAGCTTGGAGCCATGCTGCTCGGTGTCGACGTAGGCGGGACCTTCACCGACGCCGTCCTCTTCGACGGCGAGCGGCTGCACACGGCGAAGCTGCCGACGACGCCCGAGGACCAGTCGCTGGCCGTGATCGCAGCCGTGGAGGAGGTGCTGCGGCTGGCCGGGGCCGCGGGGCCGGAGGTCGAGTCCTTCGCTCACGGGATGACCGTCGGCACCAACGCGCTGCTGGAGGAACGCGGCGCCCGCACGGCGCTGGTCGCGACCCGCGGCTTCGCCGACGCGATCGAGATCGGCCGCCAGGCCCGGCCGCAGCTCTACCGCCTCTGCGCTCCCAAGCCGGCGCCGCTGGTCGAGGCGGATCTGCGCTTCGAGGCGGAGGAGCGGGTCGGGCCCGAGGGGGTCGTCGAGCCGCTCGCGGAGGAGGAGCCGGCCCGGCTCGCGGAGCTGCTGCACGACCGCGGGGTCGAGTCGGTCGCGGTCTGCCTCCTCTTCTCCTACCTCGACCCGGCCCACGAGCGGCGCATCGCCGAGCACCTGCGCCGCGAGATACCGAGCCTCCACGTCTCGGCCTCGCACGAGGTGCTTCCCCGCTTCCGCGAGTACGAGCGCACCTCGACGACCGTCATCGACGCCTACCTCTCCCCCCTCCTCGGCCGCTATCTGGGCCGCCTCGGCGAGGCGGCCGCGGCGGCGGGCCTGCCCCTACCGCAGGTGATGCGCTCCTCGGGCGGCCTCGCAAGCGCCGCGGAGGCCGCGCGGGCGGGTGCCTGGAGCGTCCTCTCCGGGCCGGCCGGCGGCGCCGTCGGGGCCGGCCTGCTCGCCCGCACCTCCGGCGACGGCAACGCTCTCGGCCTCGACATGGGCGGCACCTCCTGCGACGTCTGCGTCGTCGAGGACGGCGAGGTGCGCCGTACCGACTCGCGCGAGATCGGCGGCCGGGTGATCCAGCTGCCGATGGTCGACGTGCACACCGTCGGCGCCGGCGGCGGCTCGGTCGGGTGGCGCGACAGCGGCGGCGCGCTGCGGGTTGGGCCGCGCTCGGCCGGAGCCGACCCCGGGCCCGCCTGCTACGGCCGCGGGGGGACCGAGCCGACGGTGACCGACGCGAACCTGGTGCTCGGCCGCCTCGCGCCCGGCTCCGGCCTGGCGGGCGGGGTCGCGCTCGACGCTGGTGCCGCACGGGCGGCCGTCGGCGCTCTCGCCGACGAGCTCGGCATGGACGAGCTGGAGGCGGCCGAGGGGATCGTCCGCGTCGCCAACCAAGAGATGGTGCGGGCGCTGCGGGTGGTCACGGTGGAGCGGGGCGTCGACCCCCGCGGCTTCGCCCTGCTCCCCTTCGGCGGCGCGGGGCCGATGCACGCGGCCGCCATCGCCGCCGAGCTGGGGATCGAGCGGATCCTCTGCCCGCGTGCCGGCGGGGTGCTCTCGGCGCTCGGCCTCTGCGCCTCCGACCGCCGCCGCGACACGACCCGCACCGTGATGCTGGGGGAAGCCGAGATGACTGCCGAGCGCATCGCAGCCGAGGTCGAAGATCTGATCGCCGGCCTCGGCGGGGGCTCGGACGGGGCGGAGCCCGAAACCGTCTACGAGATGCGCTACGCGGGCCAGGCCTTCGAGCTGCCGGTGCCGGGGACCGCGCACCCCGATCCGGCCGACCTCGCCGAGCGCTTCGCCGCCGCCCACGAGGAGCGCTACGGCCACCGCGACCCCGACGGCGAGGTGGTGCTCGTCCACGTCCGCCTGGCGATGGTCTCGCCGGGGCCGCAGCCACGGCTGGCCGCCGCCGGGGCCGGCGCGCTCGAGGAAGGCATCCGCGAGGTGCGATTCGGCGGCGAGTGGGTGGCGGCCGCGGTCCTGCGCGGCGAGCCGCCGGCCGGGCTGCGCGCGAACGGCCCCGCCGTCTTCGAGCTGCCCGAGGCGACGTTCGTCCTCCCCCCCGGCTGGAGCGCCGAGGTCGACGAGGCCGGGACGATCCGCGCCACCACACGAGGTGCAACGCGTTGAGGGCCATATACGCCCACAAAACGTTGCACCTGGGGAGGTGGTGGGGGCGATGACGCTCGACCCGGTAACCCTCCAGGTCATGGCCGGCGCCCTGCGCGCCGCCTGCGAGGAGATGGGCGCGGCGCTGATCCGCTCCGCCTACTCGGCCAACATCAAGGAGCGCCACGACTGCTCGACCGCGATCTTCGACGCAAACGGAGAGCTGGCGATGCAGGCGGAGCACATCCCCGTCCACCTCGGCTCGATGCCCGACGCGGTCGCCGCGGTCCTCGACCTGGAGCAGCGCCCGGGCCGGGACTGGATCCTCAACGACCCCTATCGGGGCGGCACGCACCTGCCCGACATCACCCTGATCTCCCCCGTCTTCGCCGCGACCGGCCCCCTCGGCTTCGTCGCCTGCCGCGCCCACCACGCCGACGTCGGCGGCGTTGTGCCCGGAAGCATGCCGGCGCGCTCCACCAGCCTGGAGGAAGAGGGGGTGGTGATCCCCCCGACCGTCGCCGACGCCGAGACGCTTCGCGAGCTCGCCTCGCGCATGCGCTTCCCCCGCCAGCGCCTCGCCGACCTCCGCGCGCAGGCGGCGGCCAACCGGATCGGCGCCCTGCGCCTGGCCGAGCTCGCCGAGCTCCACGGCGAGGCGCAGTTGCGGGCGGGGATGGAGGAGATCCTCGCCTACGCCGAGCGGCGCACCCGGGCCGCGCTCGGCGCCCTTCCCGATGGCAGCTGGCGCGCCGAGGACGTGCTCGAGGACGACGGGAGGGGGTCGCCGCGCGACGTCGTCCTGCGGGTCGAGGCGACGATTCGCGGCGAGGGCCTCGTCCTCGACTTCACCGGCACCGACCCCCAGGTCGAGGGCAACCTCAACTGCCCCCTCTCGGTCACCAAATCCGCGGCCTTCTTCGCGGTCCGCGTCCTCACCGACCCCGACGCGCCGCCGTCGGCGGGGGCCTACCGGCCGATCGAGGTCGTCGCGCCGCCGGGCTGCCTGCTGAACGCCCGGGCGCCCGCCGCCGTCGCCGCCGGCAACGTCGAGACCTCGAGCCGCGTCGCCGACCTCGTCGTCGCGGCGCTCGGCGGCGCCCGCCCGGTGCCGGCCCAAGGTCAGGGGACGATGAACAACCTGACCCTCGCCGGCGAGGGCTTCACCTACTACGAGACGCTCGGCGGCGGCCAGGGCGCCTGCCCGGACGCGGACGGCCCCAGCGCCATCCACGTCGCGATGTCGAACACGCTCAACACCCCTGTAGAGGCGCTGGAGAGCGAATTCCCCCTGCGCGTGCGGGAGCTGTCGCTGCGCCGCGGCAGCGGCGGCGGGGGGCGTCACCACGGCGGCGACGGGATCGTCCGCGAGATCGAGGCCCTGGCACCGGTGCAGTTCAGCCTGATCGCCGAGCGCCGCCGCAACGCGCCGCGCGGTAGCGAGGGCGGCGAGGACGGAGCCGAGGGTCGCAACCTCCGCAACGGCGAGGCGCTGCCGGGCAAGGCCGAGGGGGAGCTGGAGCCCGGAGACACACTCCGGTTCGAAACTCCGGGCGGCGGCGGACACGGCCCTGCGGACGAATAGACGTGACTTTCATCACATATTTTGCGTTCTGAGCCAACTGCTCTAGAATGCGCAATTCGGGCGGCCTTGCTGCCTGGACAGGGTTCGAGGCGTCCTCACTCCCGGTCTCAGATTCACCGACCTAAACAAGGTACGACTTTCAAATGCCGATCGCTTTCAAGGAATGGGCCGTGACGGTCCGTGCACTCGCCGAGGGCGAGCAGCTGCTGACCCTCCGCAAGGGGGGCATCCGCGAGGAGAACAAGCACTTCGAGCTCGACCACGAGCGCTTCTTCCTCTACCCCACCTTCGACCACCAGCAGAACAACCTGGTGCGGGAGTCGCATCACCCGGAGCTCGGCCGCGCGCTCGAGGAGGGTGTCTGGGGCGAGGAGGAACCGCCGGCCAAGGCGCTGATCCAGGACGGCGGCATCGCCCAGCCCGAGCGCGTCCGCCTGCGCGCCTGGGCCGAGGTCACCGACCACATCACGGTCACCGACCCCCGCGTCGTCGACGGGCTCTCCCCCTTCTACGTCTGGACGCCCGACTACGCCGAAAAGCGGCTCAACTGGAAGCGGCGCCACCCCCTGCACGTCCTGCTGCTGCGGGTCCACCGCATCCCCCGCCCGGTCACCGTCAAGGTGCGCGAGGAGTACCACGGCTGCCGCTCCTGGGTCGAGGTCGACCGCGAGCTGCCCTTCGAGGGCACCCCGGTGATGGCCGACGAAGAGTTCGACCGCGCCCGCGCCGAGATCCTTGGCGTCTGCGGCCAAGCCGAACCAGTCCTCGTCTAGAGCCGCCGGTAGTCTCGCCCGGTGCCGTGGGTTGAGACCCAGAGTCTGAGCTTCACCGCGCGTCACGACAGCGGCGACGCCGCCTTCGCGGAGCGGACTCTCGACCGGATGGAGGAACTGCGGCTGCGGCTCGAGGACCGCTTCGAGCGGGTCCCGGGCGAGGTCACGGTCGTCGTCCACACCCACCCCACGCTGCTCTCCCTCGCCCACCCGTTCCTGCCGGCCGCGCGCTGGTCGGCGGCACCGGCAGGGCGCCGCTACCTGGCCGGCTGGGCGATGGCGACCGAGCTCCACGTCCTCAACGACCCCCATATGGAGCGCCGCGCCGCCGGCGACGACTCGCGCGAAGCCCTGCGCGGCACCGCCGAGCGGCTCTACGCGCAGCTGGTGATCGCCGCCAACAACCCCGAGCTGCCCCCCTCCTGGACACCCCGCCGCTTCGCCCGCTACCTCGGCTGGGCCTGGCTGGTGGAAGGCGGGGCCCAGTACTTCGCCCGCCAGGTCGGGCTCTACCGGGCGGCGGTGATCCGCCGCCTGCGCGAGAGCTCCCGTCCCTCCTTCCCCCCCTCGCGTCGCGACGCGGTGATCCTCGGCGGCACGATCTTCGACCTGCTCGAGACCGAGCGCGGGCCGGACGCCTGCGAGCGACTCGCCCTGCGACTCCTGCCGGGCGGGGCCGCGCCGACGCTGGAGGCCGCCTTCGAAGCGCGAATCGGGGACATAGAGGACGCCTGGCGCGACTACCTGCGCGAGATCGCGCGGCCGGGCCCGGGCTAGTCTGACCCCGGCCCTCCCTCGAGCACTTCCCGGGCCTCCTCGGCCGCCGCCTCGGGGACGAGGATCTGGCGCGGCCCGGCGGCAAGGAACTCCGGGTTGTCGACGGTCCGCTGCACCATGCTCGGGATCCCGTGCTCCGCCAGCAGCCCCTGGATCATCTCCGCCTCCATCTGGTTGAGCGCGTAGGCGACCTTGACCGGGCGCCCGCCGCTACTCGACGACGAGCTCGGCATCGGCGATCTTCAGGTCCTCGAGCCAGTAGCCCTTGACCTCGGGGGCGTCGGGGTCTTCGAGCGAGACGATCACCCAGATCGCGTCGGGCCAGCTGACAGCCTGGTTGACGTCGGTCTGCGAAGGATAGGCGGCGCTCTTGGTGTGCGAGTGGTAGATCGCGAGCAGCTCCTTGCCGTCGCGTTCGATCGCCATCAGCGCGTCGTACTGGCCCTGCGGGTCCATCTCGAAGCGCAGCGGGCTCGCGGCGGCGTTGGCCACCGGGATCACGACGCTCGCCTCGCCGTCGCTGCCGCCGACCATCCCGCAGCACTCGTTGGGCAGGTCCGCGAGCGCGTGGGCGACCATCTCGTCGATCAGGCTCTGTGCGATCCGCATCGGCTGGGATGAAACGGGGCCGCTACCACCAAACGGTTGAGTCGAGGTTCTCGATCTCCTCGATCGGCTTGGTGTAGACGCCGGAGGAGAGGTACTTCCAGCCGTCGTCGGGAATGAGGAAGACGACGTTGCCGCCCTCGAGCTCGCCGGCGATGCGGACGGCGATCGCGGCGATCGCCCCGGAGGAAACGCCGGCGAAGACCCCCTCCTCGTCGAGCAGCTTGCGGGTCCAGACGACCGCGTCGCGGTTGGAGACCATGATCTTGCGGTCGAGCAGGGCGATGTCGATGATCGGCGGGATGAAGCCGTCGTCCAGCGAGCGCAGGCCGTGGACCATCTCGCCCTGCATCGGCTCGGCGGCGACGATCAGCGTCTCCGGATTCGCCTCCTTCAGCCGGCGGCCGTTGCCCATCAGGGTGCCGCCGGTGCCGAGGCCGCCGACGAAGGCGGTCACCGCGTCGAGCTCGTCGAGGATCTCCACCGCAGTGCCGTTGTAGTGGGCGAGCGGGTTGGCCTCGTTGCCGTACTGGTAGGGCATGTAGTACGCCGGGTCCTGGGACATCTCAAGCGCCACCTCGACCGCGCCGTTGGAGCCCTTGGCGCCCTCGGAGTAGACGATCTCCGCGCCGTACATCTCGAGCAGCTGGGTGCGCTCCGCGGTGACGTTGTCGGGCATCACGACCTTGAGCGGGTAGCCCTTGCGGCGGCAGATCATCGCCAGCGAGATGCCGGTGTTGCCCGAGGTCGGCTCGAGGATCGTCTGCCCCGGCTCGATCGCGCCCTCGGCCTCGGCCGACTCGATCATCGACTTGGCGACGCGGTCCTTGACCGAGCCGGTCGGGTTGCGGCCCTCGAGCTTGGCGTAGATGCGGACGTCGGGGTTGGGAGAGAGCCGCGGCAGCTCGACGAGCGGCGTGTTGCCGATCGACTCGACGACGTTGCCGAAGCGTCCCCCGCAGGGTCGGTTTAGTAGTTCGGACATAGCCCTGGGTTCTCCCGTTACTTCAAAAAGTATAGCCGGGGGGTTGGGGGCGCGGGGTAACTACGAAAAGTTTTTCAACCGCCGGCCATGGCGGGGAGGATCACGACCGTGTCGCCGTCGGATACGGCCGTGTCGAGCCCCTCCAGCACCCGCACGTCCTCGTCGTTGAGGTAGACGTTGACGTAGCGGTTGAGCTCGCCCTCTTCACCGAAGAGCTGCGCCTCGGTGTCGGGGTGCGCGGCCGTGAGGGCTCTCAGCACCTCGCCCACGCTGGCGCCGGGGGCCTCGACCTCGGGCTGGCCGCCCGTCTGCGCCTGCAGAACCTTGGGGATGCGAACCGTCGCCATCGAGCAGGAAAGCTACCGGCTAGCCGGCGCAGAACGCGTCGTAGTCGGGGAACTTGCCCATCTCGGACTCGGGGACCTCGGCCGCGTCGGGGCCGCAGATCGGGCACTCGGGGTCGCGCCTGACCTTGAGCTCGGTGAAGCGGGTGCCGAGGGCCTCGTAGAGGAGCAGGCGGCCGACGAGCGGCTCGCCGATGCCGATCACGAGCTTCAGCACCTCGTTCGCCTGCAGCGTTCCCATCGTGCCGGCCATCGCCCCGAGGACGCCGTTGGCGGAGCAGCTCGGCGCCAGCTCGGCCGGCGGCGGCGTCGGGTAGAGGCAGCGGTAGCACGGCCCCTCGAAGGGGACGAAGGTCGAGATCTGCCCGTCGAAGCTGAGGATCGAGGCCGAGACGACCGGCTTGCGCAGCCGCACCGAGGCGTCGTTGAGCAGGTAGCGGGTGGGGAAGTTGTCGGCCCCGTCGACGATCACGTCGTAGCCCTCGATGATCCCGAGGATGTTCTCGGCGTCGAGGCGCATGCGGTGCTCGATCACGTTCACGTCGGGGTTGAGCGCCTCGATCGTCCGCCGCGCCGACTCGGTCTTGGGCACGCCGACCCGCTCGGTGTTGTGGATCACCTGGCGCTGCAGGTTGGAGGCGTCGACCACGTCGTCGTCGACGAGCCCGATCGTGCCGATGCCGGCGGCGGCCAGGTAGAGCGCCGTCGGCGCGCCGAGGCCGCCGGCGCCGAGCAGCAGCACCTTCGCGTTCAGCATCTTCAGCTGGCCGTCGACCCCGACCTCGGGAAGCAGCGTGTGGCGGGAGTAGCGGTCGCGCTGCTCGGGGGTCATCCCCTCGGTGGCAACGACGGGCAACCCCTGCTCCTGCCAGAGGAGGATGCCGCCGGCCATCGAGGCGACGTCGGCGTAGCCGAGCGCTTCCATCTGCTCGGCCGCCTTGTAGGAGCGGTTGCCGCTGCGGCAGTAGAGGATCGTGCGCGCGGACTTGTCCGGCGCCGCGGCGGCGATTTCGTCGGCGAGCAGCCCCGGTGGGACCAGCTTGCCGCCCTCGATCCGGGCCTCTTGGAACTCGTGCGGCTCGCGCGTGTCGATCAGGACGACGTCGCCGCCCTCGATCTCCTGCGCCGCCTCGAACGGCTCGATCTCCTCGACCTGCTGCTTGGTCGCCTCTGGTGCCATGCGTCTCCTAAATACCTTAATCCCGATCCGGCTTTACTTCATAAAGTATAGCGAGCCGACGAGAACCGGCCCCTGGAGCGGGGCCGGTTGACGAAGTCGAGGACGGGACGAGCTCAGCCGAGACTCGGGCGCATCTGGCGCAGGCGCTTCACCCGCTCCTCGATCGGCGGGTGGGTCGAGAAGAGGCCGGCGATGCCCTTGCCGGAGAAGGGCTTGACGATGTAGAGCGGCTCCGCGGCCTGGTTGACCCGCATCGGGATCGCCGCCGCCCCCTGCTCGAGGCGCAGCAGGGCGCTGGCGAGGGACTCCGGGTTGCCGCAGATCTCGGCCCCGCCGGCGTCGGCCGCGTACTCGCGCTGGCGCGAGATCGAGAGCTGGATGATGCTCGCCGCGATCGGCGCCAGTATCACCAGGGCGAGCGAGGCGACGAGGCTGAGCGGCGACTCGTCGTCGCTGCCGAACCACATCAGCATGTAGGCGAGGTAGGTGATCGCGGCGCCGATCGCCGAGGCGACCGACTGGATCAGGATGTCGCGGTGCTGGATGTGGGCGAGCTCGTGGGCGAGGACGCCCCGCAGCTCGTCCTCGGAGAGGAGCTTGGTGATCCCCTGCGTGACCGCGACCGCGGAGTGCTTGGGATTGCGCCCGGTCGCGAAGGCATTCGGCTGCTCCTGGGGGATCATGTAGAGGCGCGGCATCGGCAGGCCGGCGCGCGTGGTCAGCTCGCGGACGATCTGGTAGAGCCGCGGCGCCTCGGACTCCTCGATCGGCTTGGCGCCGCTCATCTTCAGCGCCAGCTTGTCGCTGAAGAAGTAGGAGCCGAGGTTGATCAGCAGCGCGATCCCGAGGAAGACGGCGGCGGTGCTGGGCCCGCCGATCAGCGCGCCGATGACGACCAGCAGCCCGGAGAGGGATGCCAGGAGGATCGTCGTGCGCAGGGTCGCGCCCCAGGTGGACTGCTTGGTGGTGGTCATCGCGTGATAGCTCCTCGGGTCGGTTGGACCTCGAAGTATGGACTCGACCCGGCGATAGGGCCATAGGGGTCAACCCCTATTCTCGCCCTGTGACGACCCTGGTCATCGTCGCGCTGACGGCTGTGACTGCGGCGCTCGCGGTCCGCCTGCTCGTGGTGCGCCGTCGTCTCGCGCCTCTGGAGCGCCTGATCGAGGAGATGGAGAAGGTCGACCTGAGCCGGCCGGGCCCGGTCCTCCCCCGCTCGATCGACGGGGTCGGGGAGACCGAGGAGGTCGAGCGGATCGAGCTCGCCTTCCTGCGGATGATGGAGCGGCTGGAGGCCGAGCGGCGGCGCGCCGGAAGCGCCGCGCTGCAGGCGCAGGAGGAGGAGCGGGCACGGGTCGCCCGCGACCTGCACGACGAGGTCAACCAGTCGCTGACCGGGCTGCTGCTGCGGCTGGAGGCGGCCCGCGCCTCAGCCCCGCCCGCGCTCGAGGGGGAACTGGCGCAGACGAAGGCCCTGGCCAACCAGGCGATGCGCGAGCTGCTCTCGCTCGCGCGCCAGCTGCGGCCCACCGCGCTCGACGACCTCGGCCTGGCTGCGGCGACCGCGGGCCAGGTCGAGCAGCTGGCGCGCGGCGAGATCGAGGCCGAGTTCGCAGCCGAGGGCGACTTCGCCGACCTCGCCGACGACGCCCAGCTGGTCGTCTACCGGGTGGCGCAGGAGGCCCTCTCCAACGCCGCCCGCCACAGCGGCGCCGGGAGCGTCTCGGTGCTGCTGCGGCGCCGCGAGGACGGCGGCGTGACGCTCGAGGTCGCCGACGACGGGCGCGGCTTCGCCTTCGACGAGTCCGAGGGCGGTCTCGGGATCGGGGGGATGAGGGAGCGGGCTCTGCTGATCGGCGGCGAGCTGACGATCGAGTCGCGCCCCGGCCACGGCACCACCGTCCGCCTCACCGTCCCGGGCTGACCCCGTCCCCTCAGGCATCCCGGCGCCTACGGAGCTCAGCGCCGAGAACCTCCCCCACGGACTTCGGCGCCTCGTCGATCTGTGCTTCGGAAAGACGCAAGACGCCGTAACCGCGCCGCATCAGCTCGAGCTCACGACCACGGTCGTCCTGGAAGGCCTGGCGACCACGGTGATATCGGTAGCCATCCGTTTCGACCACCAGTCGCTCCTGGCGCCAAAGGAAATCGACGAGGAACGGACCGACGCGAACGTTGACCTCGGGCCGCGACAAGCGATGGCGCCTGCAGATCGCGAGGAAGGCCTGCTCCAGATCGCTGCGAGTGCGATCCGCCCGGTCCTCGGCGTCGATCGGCAGGTCGAGCACGTTCGCTTGCCGGATTGCCTTGCGCAGCTCCCAAGCAGACCTCTTCCCCACCCTGCGTCCGGATGCCGCACGACGAAGATCGGAGATGGTTCGCGACGGACTCGTTACCGGGATGCCGTGACGGAGCGTTACCTCTGCGGCAACCAGGGAAACTGCACGGTGAACGCGGATACCCGTTCGCGTGGCACGTCCTCCGGTTCCGCCCACGATGATGTCGGTGGGGGCATCAGACACTGGCAGGAGCTCCCAGAGCGCCGCCGCGCTCCGGTGGCTCACCGCAGCTCCCCAGTAGTCGAGAACGGTCTCTCCAGCACGGTGTGGCCCTCGTCCAATCGCCAGCACAGCGGCGAACCATCGGCCCTTCAGGGACAAGCCCACGTGCCCAACGGCGTAGACCCCGCGGTGAACACGATGGAGATGGCCGCAAAGAGCTCGCGCTCTCACCGCGTCGTCGCTGATCCCCACTGCTCGCAGCTGCGCAATCGAAACGACTCCATGCTGTGAGCGGGCGATTTCGGCGATCCGCGCTGTTCCATTGGCGACTTTTCCGTCCATTTCACGGATAAGTCGCCAATGCGGCCGTTCTCGCCCCCCTTGAGTGCCAGACTCACCGCATGTTGCGCGTGCTGATCGCAGACGACCACGGGATCGTCCGCTCCGGGATCCGGCTGCTGCTGGAGCGCCAGGCCGACATCGAGGTGGTGGGCGAGGCCGCCGACGGCGCCGAGGCGCGCGACCTGGCGCTGCGCGAGCGTCCCGACCTGGCGATCCTCGACGTGAAGATGCCGAAGCTGACCGGGCTGCAGGCGACGCGGGAGATCAAGCTCCAGGCGCCGGACATCTCGGTGCTGATCCTCTCCATGCACGACGACGAGCGCTACCTCTTCGAGGCGCTCAAGGCCGGGGCCTCGGGCTACGTGCTGAAGGCGCAGGCCGACACCGACCTGCTGGCGGCGATCCGGGCGGTCGAGCGCGGCGAGCCCTTCCTCACCCCCGAGGCGCAGCGGACGCTGATCAAGGACGTGCTCGAGCGCGGCTCCAGCGGCGAGGAGGAGCTGACCCCGCGCGAGGAGGAGATCGTCAAGCTCGTCGCCGAGGCGAACACGACGAAGCAGATCGCCGAGATCCTCCACCTCTCCGAGAAGACGGTCGAGAACCACCGCGCCAACGCGATGCGCAAGCTCGGCATGCGCGACCGGGTCGAGCTGGTGCGCTACGCGATCCGCCGCGGCCTGATCGAGCCCTGAGCCGCGGCGCGGCCGTATAACCGACTGCTTCAGTAGGATTTAGATCCCATGTTGTTCTCGACCAAAGCCGAGTACGGCGTCCGCCTGATGGTCGAGCTGGGCCGCCAGCCCGGCTCGATGCCGATCTCGCTCAGCGCCGTCGCCGAGGCGGAGCGCCTGCCGCTCTCCTACCTCGAGCACCTGGTGGCGAAACTGCGCAAGGCGGGCCTCGTCACCTCGACCCGGGGAGCCCACGGCGGCTACCGCCTGGCGAAACCCGCCGGGGAGATCACGATGGACGCGGTCGTCGAAGCCCTGGAAGGGCAGATCGCCCCGATGGAGTGCTTCCACGACTCGCCCGACGGCAAAGTGCTCTGCTCGCACGAGGACGACGGCGACCGCGCCTGCGCGACGAAGCTGCTCTGGACGCGCGTGCAGGGCGGCGTCACCAAAGCCCTGTCGGGCACCACGCTGGCGGAGCTGGTGGAGTTCGCCGGCCCCGGCCCCGTCGGCGAGCGCCGGGCCCCGGTCGGCACGGCCGCCTGACGGGCAGACCTTCCAAAACCCAGAAACGGAGTGAAATTGGCTGAGCTGGAGATACGCAACCTGCACGTGAGCGCCGAGGACAAGGAGATCCTCCGCGGCCTCGACCTCGACGTGGAGAAGGGCAAGGTGCACGCCCTGATGGGGCCGAACGGCTCGGGCAAGTCGACCCTGGCCAACGCGATCATGGGCCACCCGGCGCTCGAGGTGACCGAGGGGACGATCACCTTCAAGGGCGAGGACCTGACCGAGGCCGACCCCGACGAGCGCTCGCGCGCCGGCCTCTTCATGGCTTTCCAGTACCCGGTCTCGATCCCCGGCGTGTCGGTCAGCAAGTACCTGCGGATGGTGATCAACGCCCACCGCGAGGCGCGCGGCGAGGAGCCGATCAAGATCAAGGACTTCGCCAAGGTCGCCCAGGAGGCGATGGAGCTGGCCAACATCCCCAAAGACTTCTCCAGCCGCTACCTGAACGAGGGCTTCTCCGGCGGCGAGAAGAAGCGGATGGAGCTGCTGCAGCTGGCGCTGCTGCGGCCGGAGGTCGCGGTGCTCGACGAGACCGACTCGGGCCTCGACATCGACGCGCTGCGCACGGTCGCCGAGGGCGTCAACCAGTTCGCCGGCCCGGACATGGGCGTGCTGATCATCACCCACTACCAGCGCATCCTGCACATGGTCAAGCCGGACTTCGTCCACGTCATGTTCGAGGGCCGGATCGTCAAGGAAGGCGGCCCGGAGCTGGTCGAGACCCTGGAGGAGAAGGGGTACGGCTGGATCCGCGAGGAGGTCGCGGCGAGCGCGTGACCGTGACGAGCGCCTTCCCGATCGAGAAGGTCCGCGCGGCGTTCCCCGCGCTCGAGCGGGAGGTCCACGGGCGGCCGGTCGCCTACCTCGACAGCGGCGCCAGCTCGCAGCGGGTGCTGGCCTCGATCCAGGCCGTCGACCGCTACGAGCGCAGTCACCACTCCAACGTCCATCGCGGCTCGCACACGCTCTCGGCGGAGGCGACGGCGGCCTACGAGGGCGCCAGGGCGACGGTCGCCGACCACCTTGGCGCCGCCGACCGGCGCGAGGTCGTCTTCGTGCGCAACGCGACCGAGGCGATCAACTTGGTCGCCCGTGCCTGGGGGGACGCAAACGTCGGCGAGGGCGACCGCATCGTGCTCACCGAGATGGAGCACCACTCCAACATCGTCCCCTGGCAGCAGCTGGCGGAGCGGACGGGTGCCGAGATCGAGTGGGTGCCGGTCGGCGAGGACGGGCTGCTCGACATGGAGGCCTACGAGGCGTTGCTGGGACACGGGCCGAAGCTGGTCGCCGTCACGCACGTCTCCAACGTGCTCGGCACCGAAACCCCGCTGGCCGAGATTGCCCGGCTGGCCCACGCGGCCGGTGCGCTGGTCCTCGCCGACGGTGCGCAGGCGGCGCCGAAGCTGCCGGTCGACGTCGGCGAGCTGGGGGTCGACTTCTACGCCGTCACCGGCCACAAGCTCTACGCGCCGACCGGGATCGGGGCACTCTGGACGAAGCTCGACCTGCTGCGGACGATGCCGCCCTTCCTCGGCGGTGGCTCGATGATCCGCAAGGTGACGCGCGAGGGCACGACCTACGCCGACCCTCCCGCGCGCTTCGAGGCGGGAACGCCCGCGATCGCCCAGGCGATCGGCATGGCATCGGCGCTGCGCTGGCTGGACGGCCTGGGCATGGAGGCAGTGCGCGAGCATGAGCGTGAGATCACCGCGTATGCGCTGGAGAAGCTGGCCGAGGTGCCGGGGCTGCGGGTGTTCGGGCCGCTGGCCGGCCCCGGGCGCATCGGCCCGGTCTCCTTCGAGCTGGAGGGCGTACACGCCCACGACGTCTCCGAGATCCTCGACCGCCACGGCGTCGCGGTCCGCGCCGGCCACCACTGCGCCCAGGTGCTGATGGACCGCCTCGGCATCGCCGCCACCGCCCGGGCAAGCTTCGGCGTCTACACCACGCCCGAGGAGATCGACCGCCTGGTCGAGGGCCTCCACGACGCGCGCAAGGTCTTCGGCCTCTGATGGACGAGCTCTACCGCGACCAGATCCTCGAGCACTACAAGCGGCCGCACAACTTCGGTCGCCTGGAAAAGCCCGACCTCGAGTTCGAGGACACGAACCCGTTCTGCGGCGACGAGCAGCACGTGACGATCCGGCTCGACGACGAGGGGCGGGTGGCAGAGATCGCCTTCGACGGCAAGGGGTGCGCGATCTCGACCGCGGCGACCTCGCTGCTGACCGACGAGCTGGCCGGCAAGACGCGTGAGGAGCTGCTGCGGCTGCCGAAGGAGTTCGTCCTCGACCTGCTCGGCATCGAGATCTCGGCGACGCGGATGAAGTGCGCGATGCTCGGCCTCAAGGTCGTGAAGAGCGCCAGCCTCGGCCAGCCCGCCGAATGGGAGGACGAGGGCGAAGCCGGCGACCCAGCGGAGGCGGCAGAGATCTGACCGCCGTTCCGGTGCGCCTTTGCCCCGCCATACGGGGCAAAGGCGCACCGGAAGCTTTCAGGCGCTTGGGTCCTTCTAGCTCTCTTCGCTGAGCGCGATCACGGCGAAGGCCGCGCCGTGCGGGTCGGTGAGGATGGCGAAGCGGCCGACGGGGATGTCGACCGGGCCCATCATCACGTCGCCGCCGCGCTGCTTGGCCAGGTCGATGGTCGCATCGGCGTCCTCGACTGCGAAGTAGGCCAGCCAGTGGGGCGGGATCTCCTCCGGCACCTGGCGTTCGCCCATGTCGAGGATGCCGCCGACCGGGTTGCCGCCGAGGGTGATCGTCGTGTACTTGCCCGCCTCCCCCATGTCGTTCTCTTCGAAGCCCCAGCCGAAGACGGCGCCGTAGAAGGACTTGGCGCCCCCGAGGTCGCGCGTGTTGAGTTCGTTCCAGGCGAGGGCGCCGGGCTCGTTGACGAGGCCGGCGCCGAGGAACGTGCCCGGCTGCCAGATCCCGAAGACTGCCCCGCCGGGGTCGGAGAAGACCGCCATGTGACCGAGGCCCAAGACGTCCATCGGCTCGGCGATCACGCTTCCCCCGGCCTCTTTCACGGCCGTCGCGGTGGCCTCGGCGTCGGCAACCGAGACGTAGCTGCTCCAGGCCGGGGGCTGCCCCTCCTGCATCAGCGGCATCATCCCGGCGACGTCCACGCCCGCCTTGGTCGCGCGGCGGTAGCCCCCGGTCTGCTCGGCGATCTCGCTCTCCGGGACGTCCCAGCCGAAAAGAGCCCCGTAGAACTCGATCGAGGCGTCCAGGTCCGGCGAGGCGTGGTCCACCCAGCACGGGGTGCCTGGCTCGTAGCTCGTTCTCTCGCTCATGCTGCTCTCCATTCGTCGAAGGCCGTGGTCTGCGATCCTCTCACGTCGCTAAAATCCGACAAGGACACTAGGAATAACGTGACGGACAGCACAACCACAAGCACGATCAGCGTCTGCCCGGCGGCCGAGCTGCCCCCGGGTGCGATGCGCCTGGTCGAGCACGACGGGCGCAAGATCGGCGTCTTCAACTGCGAGGGCACCCTCTACGCGATCGAGGACCGCTGCTCGCACGACGACGGGCCGCTCGCCGAGGGCGAGTTCGACGCCGCGTCATGCACGGTGGAGTGCCCGCGCCACGGCTCCCTCTTCGACCTGAGCACCGGCAGGCCGAAGACGCTTCCAGCCTTCGCCCCGGTGCAGACGTTCACGACAGCCGTCGTGGACGACACGATCACCCTGGAGGTCGAGTGACCATGGCTACACCCGAGGTCGTAGCGGAGAAAAGAGAGCTCGCCGGCATCAACGCCGACTACAAGGAGAAGTTCGGCTTTCACGACTCCGAGACCGGATACGCCTACAAGGCGCCAAAGGGCCTCAGCCGCGAGGTGGTCGAATCGATCTCCGAGTACAAGGACGAGCCGCAGTGGATGCGCGACTTCCGCCTCAAGGCGCTGGAGCACTTCTACTCGCGCCCGACCCCCACCTGGGGCGGCAACCTCGCCCAGATCGACTTCGAAGACATCCACTACTTCGTCCGCGCCTCCGAAAAGAACAGCCGCGACTGGAGCGAGGTCCCGGAGGACATCAAGAACACCTTCGACCGGCTCGGCATCCCCGAGGCGGAGCGCAAATTCCTCTCCGGAGTGGGCGCCCAGTACGAGTCCGAGGTCGTCTACCACCAGGTCAACGAGAAGCTCGAGGCCCAGGGCGTGATCTTCACCGACATGGACACGGCGCTGCGCGAGCACGAGGACCTCGTGCGCGAGTACTGGGCGACGGTGATCCCGCCCAACGACAACAAGCTGGCGGCGCTCAACTCGGCGGTGTGGTCGGGCGGCTCCTTCGTCTACGTCCCGGCCGGGGTCGAGGTGGAGATGCCGTTGCAGGCCTACTTCCGGATCAACACCGAGAACATGGGTCAGTTCGAGCGCACGCTGATCATCTGCGAGGAGGGCGCCGACGTCCACTACATCGAGGGCTGCACGGCACCGGTTTACTCGACCGACTCGCTGCACTCCGCAGTGGTCGAGATCGTCTGCAAGCCGAGCTCGCGCGTCCGTTACACCACCGTGCAGAACTGGTCGCAGAACGTCTACAACCTGGTCACCAAGCGCGCCGTCGCGCAGGAGAAGGCGACGATGGAGTGGGTCGACTGCAACCTCGGGTCGAAGCTGACGATGAAGTACCCGTCGATCTACCTGCTCGGGCCCGAAGCCCACGGCGAGATCCTCTCGATCGCCTTCGCCGGCGACGGCCAGCACCAGGACGCGGGCGGCAAGATCATCCACGCCGCGCCGCGCACCTCGTCCTCGATCTTCTCCAAGTCGATCTCCAAGGACGGCGGCCGCAGCACCTACCGCGGCCTGCTCGAGATCGCCGACGGCGCGACCGAGGCCCGCTCCAAGGTCGTCTGCGACGCGCTGCTGCTCGACGAGGACTCCCGCTCGGACACCTATCCGACGATCCGCATCGACGAGAACGACGCCGACGTGGGGCACGAGGCCACCGTCTCGAAGATCGGCGACGAGCAGCTCTTCTACCTGCAGAGTCGCGGCCTCGACGAGGAGGAGGCCTCGAAGATGATCGTCAACGGCTTCATCGAGCCCGTCACCAAGGAGCTGCCGATGGAGTACGCGGTCGAGCTCAACCGCCTGATCGAGCTGCAGATGGAGGGCTCGATTGGCTGAGCTCGCCACCCTTCCACCCCTTCCCGACCAGAAGGCGAAGGGGTGGGAATTCACCGACCTCTCGGGCCTCGACTTCGACGCCTATGAGCCGGGAACGGTGGGGGCCTCGGTCCAGGGAGCCGAGGGCGCGACGGTCGTCTCGCTGGACGAGGCGGCCGGGTCCCACGCCGAGCTCCTCGATGAAGCCCTTGGATCGCTGGTCGACACCGGCGACCCGTTCGTCGCCCGCAACGACGCCTCCCGGCGCGACGGCGTCCTCGTCCACGTGCCGCGCGGAGTCAGGGTCGCCGACCCGATCCGGATCGAGGTCCCGCTCGAGCACAGCGGCACCGCCGTCAGCTGGCGCACGCTGGTCGTCCTCGAGGAGGGCGCCGAGGCCGAGGTGTGGGAGCACTGGTCCTCGCCCGGCGACGAGGTCGATGCCATGCTCAACGCCGTGGTCGAGCTGAGCGTCGGCCCGGGAGCCACCCTTCGCTACGCCAGCACCCAGGACGTCTCCGAGTCGTCCTGGATCTTCGCCACGCAGCGCGCACAGGTCGAGCGCGACGGCCGGCTCGAGTGGGTCGCGCTCGGATTCGGCTCGGCGCGAGGGAAGGTGCGGATGGAGACCAAGCTCGCCGGCGCCGGCTCGGAGGCACGGGTAACCGGCGGCTACGCCGGCGGCGCCGGGCAGCACCTCGACTACGACACCACGCAGGAGCACGCGGCGCCGAACACCAACTCGGACCTCGCCTTCCGCGGCGTCCTCGCCGCCGGGGCGACCGCGGTCTGGCGCGGGATGATCAAAGTCGACCCCGGCGCCCAGCAGACCGACGCCTTCCAGGAGTGCCGCAACCTGTTGCTCTCGACAGAGGCCCACGCAGACGCGATCCCCGGGCTCGAGATCCTCGCCGACGACGTGCGCTGCACTCACGCGGCAGCGGTCGCCCAGATCGACCGCGATCAGCTCTTCTACCTCACCTCGCGGGGCCTCGACCCCGCCGAGGCAAAGTCGCTGATCGTCGAAGGGTTTCTGGAGTCGCTTGTGGAACGGCTTGCGGAGGGGCCGGTGCGGGACGAGGTGTCGGCCGCACTGGAGCGGCGACTCGCCGAGATCCTCTAGCGCTTTCGGCCGCGGGTCCTGTCCCGGCCGGTGCTCTTTTCCAAGAGCTTGGATCTGACGATGGAGGCTAGGACTATGAGGATCGGGGGGACGTAGAGAGTCCAGAGCCAGTGAGTGGCATGCGCTAGGGGGAGGAGGGTGGCCATCTCTGGAGAGTATGGCCCCCTTGTATGCGCCGAAACCGCTGGCCTTGCGAAACAGCGGTCCCGGCGCAACAAGGCAGTGGGAGAGTCAAAGTGAAAGACTCGGTTTGCAGTAAACCAGATGTGAACGGACTTTCATCGGTAGAAATCCGTGCACAGCGTGGGGATTCACACCTACTCCCCGCAAAAAGCGGCTTCATTGCCTCATGAGTTCCCAGCCGAGAGCAGAAAGAGCCCAAAGCAGGTGAAGGACACCATGACCGCGAGCATCCAATATTGCGAACGCGCGGCCTGGCGAAAGTCCCCCCAGTAGGCAGTCGCCCGGTCGTGGGCGAGGGTCAGGCCGACGACGTGGCCGATCACCAGCGCCCCCACCTGGACGTACCAGATCGCGTTGGCGGAGAGGAGGTTGAAGTCGATGCCCCCCGACGCGGTGCCGAAGAGGTCGGTCGTCGCGGTCCCGAGGGGGTCGGAGAGCAGGTAGGTGAACTGGGCCTGCTCCTGGAAGACGAAGAGGCTGAAGTAGTGAGCGACCAGGTAGGCGAAGGCGATCGGGATCAGGGTGTGGGCGAATCCCGAGCGGAGCTTTGCGAGCGGCGGCGCACCGCGCACGGTCTCCATCCCCCGCACCCCGATCAGGTAGATGGCAGCCACCCCCGCGAAGCAGAGCAGCAGGAAGATCGTGTCGGTGATCCGAAGCGAAGCGGTCGGGCTGAGCCCGGCCCCGGTGAGCCAGTCGAAGGTCTGCTCGATCGCCCCCTTGAAGGCTCCCTCCTGACCGCCGTCGAAGCTGGTCGTGGCGATCGAGGCGATCGCCATCGCCAGGGAGCCGGGCCCCGTCGCCCAGTGAGAGGCCGCAGCCAGCGGCAGGCGCCTGCCGAGCCTGCCGTCCCTGACCGCGAACGCGCCGAGCTGGGAGAACATCCCGAAGTAGACCGAGAAGACCTCTCCCGTCCTGCACCACTTCTCGACCCCGAACACGGCCATCATCGAAAGCGTGTACGCGGTGTAGACCAGGGCAGCCGTGGCCGTGTTCTCGGGCGAGACGCCGACGGCCACCCCGCCGCTGGTCCCGTAGACGACCTCCATCCAGACGAAGGCCAGAAGGCCGACCGCGGCCGGCCAGCGGCCCAGTGCATCCGGGTAGGCCAGGTGCACGGGTCGCTGGCCGGCGAGCGCCGTGAACGCCCCGCCGACCACACGGCCGATCGCCCGCCACGGGTTGAAGGGCCTGAAGACGTCCCCGAGGAAGACGCTGAACAGCGGAAAGCCGAGCCAGCAGGTGACGAAGACGAAGGTGAGGGCGAAATTCCGGTCGGGAGCCTCTGTCCCCCGCAGCCCCGAATAGATCGCGACGCCGAGCAGGAAGACGCCCACCGCCCCGCACACCGCCTGCGCGGGACGGCCGAGCAGGGCCCGCGAGAAGCGGGCCCCGAGCGGTCGCCACCGGTCCTGCTCGAACTTCGGCGTTCGCCATGCGACCGAGAGCGCGAAGAACGAGACGATCAGGACGATCGACGCGCCCCAGGCGAACAGCCAGGTCGGGATCGGCAGGTCCGCCCGCTCGCCCAGGGCATGGGCGAGCGGCAGCAGGGAGGGGGTCATGGATTGACGGTCAGCTCCGCGATCGGCTGCTCGAGCTCCTCCAGCTCGGCCTCGAACACGCCTTCGATCGTCGCCGGGAAGTCGAACGTCACCGACCCACCGGCCTCGACGTCCTTCATCAGGTCGTAGCCGTGCACGTGGATCTCGTCGCTGACGTCGGATTCGACCCTGAAGCGGATGCGGTCCCCCTCGTCGAAGCTGAGGTCCCTCACCCCGCCGACCGGCTTGCCGCCTTCGACGACGATCGTCGGGATCGCGGTCCCCGCCGGGGGCGACGTCGGCTTGGCCGGCGCCGAGCCGGTGGCGGTCGTCGGTGTCGGGGTGGTCTCCGCGTCTCCTCCCCCGTCGTCCTTCAACACCACCAGCAAGAGGACTGCGACCGCGACGGCCGCGATGCCGGCCGCCACGCGTGCGATGTTCGAATTCATTGTTCGCTCCTCGAGTTGTGACACGGGCGATCCCGCGCCGGTTTCGCTGCTTGGCTCAGGGAGCGAGGGGAGGCGGCCGCTGAGCGAGGCCGAAGGCGATCAGCAGACCGCCGCTTGCCGCGTGGGAGCGGGGCGGGCGGGGGTGGGCCTGCCGTCCCGCGCCCCGCGGGCGCAGTCGCATGCCGATCCGCTCGGCCAGCCTGACGATCGTCTCGCAGCCGGGGTAGTGACCCAGCAGCAGCGAGCTGCAGAGCAGCAGCAACGGGACAAGCGCGAGCAGGGTCTCGGACATCGCTCGGAAAATCTATCGGAAGGATTTAAGCGCTCCTAAGGCAATAGCTTTCGGCGATGCGACCGGAACGGGACAACATCGGGGCGCCGGACCTGCCCCCCAGCCTGGTCTGGATCGGCGAGAAGCCGGGGGCGATGCCGGCGCTCACCGCGGCGGGGCCGGTGCTGGTCCACTTCTTCGACTACTCCCAGCTCAACAGCGTGCGCACGCTCCCCTACCTGGTCGAGTGGGATCGCCGCTACCGGGACGCCGGGTTGAGGACGATCGGCGTACAGGCGCCCCGCTTCCCCTTCGGCTCGGACCCCGGGAACGTCGCCGCGGGGGTTCGCGACCTCGGCGTCGAGCTGCCGGTCGCGATCGACGCGGACCGCGACCTCTGGCACGCCTACGGATGCGAGGGCTGGCCCAGCCTCTTCCTCTGGACCACCGGCGGTGCGCTCAGCTGGTTCCACTTCGGCGAGGGCGAGTACGTCGCGACCGAGGAGGCGATCCAGGAGGAGCTGCGCCAGCTCGACGCGCTGCGCGCCCTGCCGGCACCGATGGAGGCATTGCGCCCGACCGACGGCACGGGCGTCACTGTGACGGCACCCACCCCGGAGGTCTTCCCAGGCGGATCATGGGAGGAGCCCTGGGAAGGCGGCGAGCTGGAGCTCGACTACGAGGCCGGCGGCGCCTTCGCCACCGTCGAGGGCGAGGGCACCCTCACCGTCACCCTCGACGGGACCGACCCTCGCCGGCTTCAGGTAAACGGCGCCCGCCTGTACGAGCTGGCCGGGCACGAACACCACCAAGCCCACCACCTGAAGCTCGAACCCTCGGACGGCCTCAAAGTCTGGTCGGTCAGCTTCGCGGCAGGGCTGCCGCGAGCCTAAGGGCCTAAGCCCGCGTCGAGAGCTCCTCGCGAATCTCCTTCGGCAGCATGAACCGCACGTCCTCATGCACCGTGCGCAGCTCGGAGACCTCCGCGGCCCCCCGCTCGCGGAAGAGCTCGACCAGGCGCTCGACCAGCTCCTCGGGTGCGCTGGCACCAGAGGTGATGCCGACCGTCTCCACACCCTCGAGCCACTCCTGCGCGACCTGGGTGTGATTGTCGATCAGGTGCGAGGCGGCACCGTGCTCGCGCGCGACCTCGACCAGACGATTCGAGTTGGAGGAGTTGGTCGAGCCGATGACGAGGACCAGGTCGCACTCGCGGGCGAGCTGCTTGACGGCGATCTGGCGGTTCGTGGTCGCGTAACAGATGTCGTCGGACTTGGAGCTGACGATCGCGGGGAACTTGGCACGCAGGGCGGCGATCACCTCGGCGGTCTCGTCGACCGAGAGCGTGGTCTGCGTGATGAAGGCGACTTTCTCGGGGTCGGGGACCTCGAGTGCCTCGACTTCGTCGGCGGTTTCGATCAGGACGATGCTCTCCGGCGCCTCGCCGGTGGTCCCTTCCACCTCCTCGTGGCCGTCGTGGCCGATCATCACGATCGTGTAGCCCTCGGCGGCGAAGCGGCGGGCGGAGACGTGGACCTTGGTCACCAGCGGGCAGGTGGCGTCGATCGTGCGCAGGTTGCGTGCGGCGGCGTTTTCGTGGACCGCCGGCGCGACCCCGTGGGCGGAGAAGACGACCATCTCCCCCTCCGGCACCTCGCTCTCCTCCTCGACGAAGATCGCGCCGCGCTTGGACAGCTCCTCCACCACGTGCTTGTTGTGGACGATCTCCTTGCGCACGTAGATCGGGGCGCCGTGGAGCTCGAGCGCCCGCTCCACCGTTTGCACCGCCCGATCAACGCCGGCGCAGTAGCCGCGCGGCGCTGCGAGCAGGACCCGTTTCGGGGCTGCGGTGTCGGCAGAGGGCATAGCTGCAGAGTAGCTAGCCTAGGACGATGGCAACCCAAGGACGGCACCTCGACCGCCTGACCGCCGTCGACGCCTCGTTCCTGACCAACGAGAGCTCGGCGAGCCACATGCACGTCGGCGCGATCCTCGTCTTCGAGGGCCCGCCGCCGAAGTACGTCGACCTGGTCGAGCACGTGCGCGGCCGCCTCGAGCAGGTGCCGCGCTTCCGCCAGCGCATCGTCGTGCCGCCGCTGGAGGCGGGACGCCCGCTCTGGGCCGACGACGTCAACTTCAACCTCACCTACCACATCCGTCACACGGCGCTGCCCGAGCCGGGTGGCGAACAGCAGCTGAAGCGCCTCGCCGCCCGCGTCTTCTCGCAGCAGCTCGACCGCCAAAAGCCGCTCTGGGAGCTGTGGCTGGTGCAGGGGCTGGAGCGCGACCGCTTCGCCCTCCTGACCAAGACCCACCATGCGATGGTCGACGGCATCTCCGGCGTCGACATCGGCACCGTGCTCTTCGACCTCGAGCCGGTGCCCGAGCCGGCAACGAGCGAAGACGGCTGGGTACCGTCGCCCGAGCCGACCACCGCCCAGCTGATGGCGCGGGGCGCGGTCGACGCCGCCGCCGCACCGGTGAAGCTGCTCGAGCGCGCGGTCGAGGCGGTGCGCAACCCGGAGTCGGCCGCGCGGCGCCTGGGCGAGGCGGTCGAGGGCCTGGGAGAGGTGGTCGGCGCCTTCGCCGACCCGGCGCCCGACGTGCCGCTGAACCAGCCGATCGGCCCGCACCGGCGCTTCACCTGGGCGCGCTCGGAGCTGACCACCTTCAAGCGGATCAAGGACGCCCTGGGCGGCACCGTCAACGACGTCGTGCTCGCCGTGGTCACCGGCGCCCTGCGCGAGTGGCTGCACGGCCGCGGCATCCGCACCGAGGGCCTGGAGCTGCGTGCCCTGGTGCCGGTCTCGATCCGCACGCAGGACGAGCGGGGCGACCTCGGCAACCGGATCGCGGCGATGCGGGGGCCGCTCCCCGTCTACGTCGAGGACCCGGTGCGGCGACTGCGGGTCGTCAGCGAGCAGATGGAGGGGCTGAAGCGCTCCAAGCAGGCGCTCGGAGCCGAAGTGATCGCCCGCTTCAACGACTTCGCGCCGCCGACCCTGCTGGCGCAGGCCTCGCGGGTCAACTTCTCGACCCGGCTCTTCAACCTGATCGTCACCAACGTGCCCGGCCCCCAGCTGCCGCTCTACGTGCTCGGTCGCGAGCTGGAGGAGGTCTTCCCGGTCGCCTTCCTGCCGCAGAACCACGCGCTGGCGGTGGCGATCATGAGCTACAACGGCCGTGTCGGCTTCGGCCTGCTCGCCGACTACGACTCGATGGAGGACGTCGAAGACTTCGCCGCCGGCCTCAACCGCTCCTTGGCCGAGCTGGAGGAGGCGGCGAGCGCCGTCGCCCCCGCCTGACCGTGGCCGTCCTGCTCGTCGCCCTCTTCATCGTCGTCCCGATCGTCGAGCTCTACGTGATCATCCAGATCGGCTCGCTGATCGGCGTCTGGCCGACGATCGCGCTGCTCCTCGCCGACGCCCTGCTCGGCTCGCTGCTGCTGCGCCACCAGGGCCGCGGCGCCTGGCGCCGCTTCAACCTGGCGCTGGCCGAGCGCCGCTTCCCCGGCCGCGAGGTGGCCGACGGCCTGCTGATCGCGATCGGCGGCACCCTCCTGCTCACCCCCGGCTTCGTCACCGACGTCGTCGGCCTCATCTTCCTGATCCCGCCGACCCGCGCGATCGTCCGGCGCCTGCTTCGCGGCGTCGTCGCCCGGCGCTTCGTGGTCGTGGGCATGCCGGGGCCGAGGGGCCCTGGGGCGCCGAGGCGCGACTACGACTTCGAGGCGACAGCAGAGGAGGTCGACGCGGAGGACCCGCGCTTGCAGGGCTGAGCTCGTAATGGCGCGAAAGTCGGACTATCTACGAGCTTTGCGCCAGGGTGGCTAGAACCCGAGCGCGAACTTGGCGTCGTCGCTCATCATCTCGGGGCTCCAGGGGGGGTCGAAGATCATCTTCGGGTGGACGGCGGAGACTCCCGGGAGGTCGCCGACGAACTCCTTCATCTGCTCGGAGACCTGGGGGCCGATCGGGCAGGCGGGGGTCGTCAGGGTGAAGGTGACGAAGACCTCCTCACCCTCGATCTCGACGTCGTAGACGAGGCCGAGCGAGACGAAGTCGAGCCCCAGCTCGGGGTCGATCACCTCCTCGAGCGCCTCGAGGACGTCGTCTTCGGTCAGGACGGCGGTGTCTTCGGCCATGACGGCATCGTAGCCGGACCCAATGTCCGGCCGGTCATTAGGCTTCCCGCCCGATGGGCAGCGAGGGACAGATCGTGCGGCGGTCGATCGGGATCGCCTTCTCCGACGGGGGGCTGCTGGCGCTGAGCGCGGTCCGGCCCGAGCGGGCGGGCGGGCACGGCGAGGAGCACGTCGCCGCGGTCCTCTGCGGCGCCGACGGGGCGCCGGTCGAGGTCTCCGAGACGCTGCTCTCGACCGAGTACGGGCCCGACGGGGTGCAGCGGCGGGCGACGCTGGAGCTGTGGCTGGACGACGAGGAGGGCCAGCCGCTGCGGGGCGCCGGCACGCTGATCAACTCCAGCGCGGTGAGCCACCCGGGCCTGAAGGGCCAGATCGCCTTCTTCCGCTGGTCGCTCGAGGGGCGCGAAGGCCTCGGCCACTACG
Organism: uncultured Actinomycetes bacterium; assembly: GCA_946482365.1. Next base: position 21,466 of record CAMLQY010000009.1, on the reverse strand, counting down.
AGGTGGTCTCCCGGGATGGCTGAGGGTCGCAGGATCGACACGATCGTCTCCGACTTCGGCGGCGTGCTGACCTCGCCGCTGATCCAGTCGTTCATGGCCTTCCAGGACCAGACCGGGATCACGACCGAGACTCTCGGCAAGGCGATGCAGGCCGCGGCCGAGGCGAACGGCGAGAACCCGCTCTTCGAGATGGAGCGGGGCGAGATCACCGAGGTCGCGTTCCTCGACCAGCTCACCGAGTGCCTCGAGCCGCTGCTCGGCCACCGGCCGGAGATGCACCGCTTCAAGGAGATCTACTTCGAGGCGCTCGAACCGAACCCGGAGATGATCGAGCTGATGCGGGAGCTGAAGGCCGAGGGCCACCTGATGGCGATGCTGACGAACAACGTGCGCGAGTGGGAGCCGCTGTGGCGCTCGATGCTGCCGGTCGACGAGATCTTCGAGACGGTCGTCGACTCGGCCTTCGTCGGCTGCCGCAAGCCCGAATCGCGGATCTACGAGCTGACCTTGGAGCGAATCGCCAAGCCGGCCGCGTCCTGCCTCTTCGTCGACGACGTCCTCGTCAACGTCGAAGGCGCCCGCAAAGCCGGGCTGCACGCCGTCCACTTCCAGGACAACGAACAGGCGATCCCCGAGATCCGCGCCGCGCTCGCCTAGCTATTTCGTCGACGGCGACCGCCGGCGCGGCTCGAGTCTTTCGACTCGTGTGTCGCGTTAAGCGCCCTTGCCGATGGAAATCAACGGGGCCACGTTCTTCACGGGAACGAGTTCCATGTCTTCCTCCTTTCGTTATGGACGATGAAAATCGCCTTGCGGTGCGTGAGTTCGCCGAGGGCTGGCTATAAATATTCAGGTATTTTAATGAAAAAAAATAGCCTGTTTATTTTCCTGTGTCAAGCTCCGGTCGCTCGACCAAACGTGAGGTTCGGCCGCGGCTAGGGCAAGTGAGGCTGATCGCCCTTGGTGATCTGGGCGCGGAGGCCGGTGAGGACGCCGATCGCGGCGACCAGGGCGGCGCAGGCCCCCGCCCCGGGAAGGATCCAGGACCTGGCGAAGACCGCCGTCAGGCAGGCGCACAGGACCAGGGCGACGACGCAGAGCGTGATCAGGTTCATGACCCGCTTGCGTTCTTCCCTGAACTCGCCGGAGCTTGCCTTCAGCTCGGTGAGCTGCTGCTCGAAGAGCTCCCGCCGTTCGCGCCCATGCTGCCTTTTGTGCTCGAGGTCTGCGTCGTTCTGCTCCCGGACCACCTCCTTGAGCAGGGTCATCAGGTCCGTGATGCTGTAGTGCCCCTTGACGACCGCGTCCTGGAACTTGGTCCACCTCGCCCTCTCCCGGGGGCTCAGCGAGTCGATCGTCTCCGCGTCCGGGTGCAGGAACGACGCAACCGAAACCAGCACTTCGATGATGTTGTTGTTGACGTCGCTTCCAGGCTGGATCGAAGGCGGCACGAAACCGCCGGGCCGCTTGGGAGTCAGGAGAGAGCCCGTCCTCTCAGCAGTCACAGCTTCATCTCCCTCCCCTTCGGTCGCCCGGGCGGCGGTTGCGCCCTACATCAACAGACGAGACAGGAGAGGCCGGACCGGTGCGCAGCGCGATCGAGCAATGCGACTGGGGCTCCTCTCCGTTTTCGCGGCATCGAGTCCTGGGATGCTTCGCCTTCGGAGGAGCCCGGGCTGAAAGGGAGGCAACCCGCCGCCTCCGCCCAAAAACACAGCTCTCCCAATTTGCCGCGTGGCCAGATTTTGAAAAAATTATAGGAACTACTCTGCCTTTGCAAGGTATTCGTGCATACCAAAATCGACCCCGCGAAGGGCCGCTCGTCTCCCTGCCTGCCGACTCGTACTAGTTGTCCGAGCCGGCGCGATCCCAGATGTAGAGCTCCACGGCCTCTACGGCCAGCTCCATCTGGCGCGGCGGGGAGAGGAGGCTGAGGACCAGCTCCAGCGCATCCTCCTCGGTGACCCCTGCATCGACGGCCTCCTCGCCGCGGAAGCCGGCGGCGAGCTTGAGCGCCTCGCGGCGGTTCTCGCCCAGCGAGCCGAAGGCGCCCATGAGGAAGTCGCGGTTGGGGACCGGGTGGCCGACCTCGAGCGAGCCGTGCCAGGCGGCGAGCATCGAGAGATCGTGCTCGTCCAGCTCGGAGAGCGCCTTGGCGTAATGGGTCTCGAGCTCCTGGTCGGGAATCTCGTCGACCCAGGCCCGCACGGCCTCGCCGAGCAGCTGCCGGCGTGCCTCACGCCCGATCGAGTCCGCGATGGTGCGGATCGCGTCGGCTGGGTCTACGAAGCAGAGCGCCATCTGCGGTGCAATCTAGAGAGGGCGGAAGACGCCAAACCGGCGCTGGGAAACCGCAGTTTGCGGCGGCCGGGCGCCGGGGGCGGACGTAGGGTGAGGCGATGGCGCTGAAGCTGATCCAGGGACCGCCGAACTCGGGCCGGGCCGGCCGCATCAGGGGCGGGCTGATCGCCGCGCTCGAGCGCGAGCCGGTGCTGGTGGTCCCCACCCTCGACGACGTCTACGCCTTCGAGCGCGAGCTCTGCGCGGGCGGCGCGATCCTCGGCGCGGACGCGATGACCTTCGGCGGCCTGTTCGCCACGGTGGCCGCGGCGGCCGGTGCGGCTCCGGGCGCGGTCCTCACCCCAGCGCAGCGCCTGGGAGCGGTCGCGACGGCGGTGGCCGAGCGGCGAGGAGACATCGGCCCGCTGCGGGGCTCAGCCCTGCGGCCCGGCTTCCCGCTGGCGCTGGAGCACCTGTTCGACGAGCTGCAGGGAGCGGGGCTGGAGCCGGCGGACGTCGAAGCCGCGGCCGGGACGCTCGAGGGCTCGGCGTACCTCGGCGACATCGCGACCCTGTTCGCCGGCTATGCCCAGGTGCGCGACCGGCTCGGGATGGTCGATGCCCATGGCGTCGCACGCGAGGCGATCGGCCTGCTGAGGGCCGAAAACGGGTTCTGGCGGCGACCGGTCTTCCTCTACGGGCTCGACGACCTGACGCGTAACCAGCTGGACCTGATCCAGGCGCTGGCGCCGGCCGTCGACGTCACCGTGGCGCTGCCCTTCGAGCAGGAGCACTCGGCTCTCGCGGCCCGCAGCGCCCCGCTGCTCGAGGCGCTCGAAGAGATCGGGGTCGACTTGGTCGAGAAGTCCCCGCCCGACCCCGCCAACACGAGCTCCCCGCTGCTCTTCCACCTCGAGCGGGCCTTCGGCGCCGTCGAGCCGCAGCGCCGGCCCCGCGACGAGAGCGTCGTCTTCCTGCGCTCGGCCGGCTCGAGCGGAGAGGCCGAGGCGATCTCCCTCGAGGTTGCGCGCCTGCTCGCCGACGGGACCAACCCCGAGCAGATCGCGATCGTCGTGCGCGACCCCGCGCGGCGCGGCCCGCTCCTGGCCTCCGTCCTGGAGTCCTACGGAGTGCCGACGGCGCTCGAGGCGGAGGTCCCCGTCCTGACCACTTCGGTGGGCGGCTCCCTGGCGGCCCTGCTGGAAGCGGTGCTCGGGACCGGCCGGGCCAGGGACCTGCTGCGCTACCTGCGCGGCCCCTCGGGCGTCTCGCCGGAACGGGTCGACTGGCTCGAGCGCGGGCTCCGCCGCAACCGGGTCCAGACGGCGGCGGCGGCGTTGCAGCTCTGGGAGGAGATGCACGGCGAGCCGCCGGCGGACGTCGCCGGGGTCCGCGAGGCGGCGGGCCGGCCGGCAGACCTGGCCGCGCACCTCGCCGCGCTCGCCACGGCGATGGGCGCCCGCGCCGGCTCAGAGCTCGAGGTGCGGGCTGCCGGTGCCATCGCCACCACGATGGCCGAGCGGGCCGAGCTCGACGGCCTGGCGCCGCTGCCGGAAGCGGCCGCGCAGGCGCTGAGCGCGATCTCGGTGCGCGTCTGGAGCGGGCCGGTCGAGGACCGGGTCAGGATCACCGACCCGCGACGGGTGCGGGCGGCGCGCTTCGACAACGTGTTCGTCGCCTCCCTGCAGGACGGGGAGTTCCCGCGCGGCGCGGGATACCTCGATCCGTTTCTCAGCGAGCGCCAGCGCGAGTCGCTGGCGCTGCCGCCCCGACACGACAACCAGGCCGAGGAGCGCTACCTGTTCCACGCCTGCCTGGCGCTGCCGAGGCGACGGCTCTTCCTCTCCCACCGCGACAGCGACGAGAACGGTGCCGCCGAGGCGCCCTCCCCCTTCCTCGACGAAGTCGGGCAGCTGCTCGGGCCGACCGAGGAAGAGGCCCGCGGCAGGGACCTTGCCGACGTCGTCTTCCGCGTCGCCGACTCCCCCTCGGAGACCGAGCTGGCGCGGGCGATCGCCGCCTGGGGGCCGGACGCCGACCCGCACCGGCTCCTCGAGGCGGCCGGCGCCGGGGGCGAGGCCGCCGCCCGGATCGGCGCCAGGCTGGAGGCCGCCCGCAGCGCCGAGGCCGCGACGCGGGCGCCGGGGCCGCTCTCGAACCCGTCGGTGCTCGCCGCGCTGGGCGACGTGCGCGCCTACGGCGGCACCACCCTGGAGGGGTTCGACGTCTGCTCCTACCGCTGGTTCGTCTCGCATGAGCTCTCCCCCCAGCCGCTCGACCCGCTTCCCGACCCGCTCGTCCAGGGCGGCATCGTGCACGCCGCCCTCTGCTCCCTCTACGAGGAGAAGCCGGGCGGCGATCCGCTGCCGCGGCCCGGCTCGCTGGACGCCTGGCTCACCCGCAGCCGCGAGCTCCTCGGCGAGATCGCGGCGGAGCGGGGGCTCGGCGAGCACCCGGCCGAGAGGGCGATGCTCGCCCGCGTCGAGGGCCTGCTCGCCCGCTACCTCGCCGAGGAGGCCGGGCGTGAGACCGGGGGCTTCGAGCCCTGGCTGCTGGAGGAGGGCTTCTCCGAAACCGAGGAGGCCGGGCGGCCCGCGCTCGAGATCGACGGCTGGCGCCTGCACGGAGCGATCGACCGGGTCGACCGGGCGCCCGACGGGCGCGCCCTCGTCCTCGACTACAAGCTCGCGAGCAAGGTCTCCCCGCGGGAGAAGCTCGAGGAGGAGGCGAAGCTGCAGCTGCAGCTCTACCTGATCGCCGTCGCCGACCTCTGGGGGGCGGAGGCGGTCGGCGGCCTCTACCACCCGCTGCGCGGGACCTCCGAGCGCCGGCCGCGGGGGTTCGTGCGCGAGGACGCCGCGGCCGACCTCGCCGGGTACGGGCTCTCCAGGACCGACGAGCTGGACGCCGAGGGGCTGGAGGAGCTGCTCGCCGACGCCCGTCGCCGCGCCGGCGAGATCGTCGCCCGGATGCGGGCCGGGCGGATCGATCGCGACCCGGGCCCCCGCCAGGGACTGCGGGATCACGGCATCTGCCCGCCGTTCTGCGACTTCGCGCCGATCTGCCGCCGCGACCGGGCGCCGGTCGAGCCCGTGGGCGCAGAGGAGGAGGAAGAGCGATGAGCGAGCGGCAGCCGACCCCCGAACAGCGCGCCGCGATCGAGGCGAGGGGCGCCGAGATCCTGGTCGAGGCCGGGGCCGGGACCGGCAAGACCGGGGTCATCGTCGACCGCTACTGCCAGCTGGCCTGCGAGCGGGGAATCTCCCCCGACGCGATCCTCGCCTTCACCTTCACCGACAAGGCCGCGGCCGAGCTGCGCCAGCGGATCCGCGCCGAGATCGAGCGCCGGGCGGAGTCGGGCTCGGAGCGTGCCCGCAGGCTGCTGCCCGGGCTCGGCGGCTCCTGGGTGACGACGATCCACGGCTTCTGCAACCGCCTGCTCTCGGCCCACCCGGTGGCGGTCGGGATCGACCCCCGCTTCCGCGTCCTCGACGCCCCGGAGGCGGAGCGGGCCGGCGCCGAGGCATTCGAGGAGGCGCTGGAGGCCTTCCTGGCGGGGGGCGACCGCGATCGCGAGAAGACCGTGGCCGCGTTCGACGTCGCCGGGCTGCGGGGGATCGTGCTCGGCGTGCACGCCGAGCTGCGCAGCCGCGGCGAAGAGGTGCCGCGGCTTCCCGAGCCACCCGCCCCGGACGTGCCGGCGGCCCTTGAACGCGCCGCCGAGGCGGCCGCCGAGACGATCGCGGAGCTGAAGCCCGGCAGCGCCAACCACGGGTTGCTCGAGCGCGCGCTCGCCCTCCTCGACGGAGCGCAGGGCGTCCCGGACCTCGACGAGCTGGCGTCGCTGCGGACGAGGAGCAAGGCGAAGCCGATGGCCGCCTACAGGGAGGCGATCGAGGCGGCGGTGGGCCGCGTCGGCGAGGCCGGCGAAGGGGGGCTTGCCTACCGGCACATCACCGAGCTCCTGGGGCTGTTCTCCGAGCGCTTCGAGCAGGCCAAGCAGCGGCGCGCGGGGATCGACTTCGAGGACCTGCAGCTGCTCGCGGCGCGGCTGCTCGAGCGGACCGAGGCGGGGGCCGCCTACCGGAGCCGGTTCAGCCACCTCCTCGTCGACGAGTTCCAGGACACCAACCGGCTCCAGCTGCGCCTGATCGAGGCGCTGCGCGGTCCGCAGACGCAGCTGATGACCGTGGGCGACGAGCTGCAGTCGATCTACGGCTTCAGGCACGCGGACCTCGACGTCTTCCGCGAGCGGCGAGAGGCGGTCGAGGAGAGCGCCGAAGCGGAAGCGATCCCCCTGAGCGGCAACTTCCGTTCCCGCCCCGAGGTGATCGGGGCCGTCAACGCGATCGGAGGGCAGTTGCTGGACGGCTACACGCCGCTGCGGGTCGGTGCCCCGCCCCGCGATCCGCTGCCGCCGGGAGACGGCCCGGCGGTGGAGCTGCTGCTCACCGGCCGCGAGGGCTGGTCCGGCGAGGAGATCCAGCTCGACCCGATGACCGACGCCCGCACGCCGGTCAACCAGCTGGCCGAGGCGCGCTTCCTCGCCTCGAGGCTCCGCGAGCTCGCCGACGGGGGCGTCGAGCGCGGCGCGATGGTCGTGCTGCTGCGGGCGTTCACCCGTCTCGACGCCCACGAGGACTCCCTGGAACGGGCCGGCCTGCGCCCCTACGTCGTCGGCGGCCGCGGCTACTGGTCCCAGCAGCAGGTCGCCGACGTCTGCGCCCTGCTGGCGGCGATCTGCAACCCGCTCGACGACCAGGCGCTGCTCGGGGCGCTTGCCTCGCCCGCCTGCGGAGTGGCGCCCGACACGCTCTGGCTGCTGCGCGCGGCGGCGGGCAGGAACCGGCACCTGTGGCCGGCCGTGGCGCGGGCGGCGGGCGCGGGAGAGGACGAGAGCGTCGACGGGGAGCGGCTCGAGCAGATCCCCGCGGCGGAGCGCTCGCTCCTGTGCACGTTCGCCGAGCGGATCGTCGCGCTGCGCCGCCGTGCCACCTCGCTCTCCCTCGCCGGCCTGATCGACGCCGCGGTGACGGAGACCGGCTATGACCTGGCGGTGCTGATGCGCCCCGCCGGCGAGGCTCGCTTCGCCAACGTGCGCAAGCTGATGCGCCTCGCCGCCGAGTTCGAGACCAGCGAAGGGCGCGACCTTCGCGGCCTGCTCGACTTCCTCGCGGCCCGCGCCGACGCCGACGCCGACGCGCAGGCCGCAACCGCCCTGGAGGGCCACGACGGGGTCAGGATCATGACGATCCACAGCGCCAAGGGCCTGGAGTTCGACGTGGTCGCGATCCCCCACCTCTCGCGCAGCCTCCTCCCTCCCGCGCGGGCCCCCTTGCTCACGATCGGGCACGAGCCCGAGGCGCCGCGCGTCGGGATGCAGCTGCGCCGGCTCGGCGCCCGCGGGATCGACCTCTACGCGCAGCGCGAGCTCTGCGAGGACGCCCAGAGGCGAGACGCCGAAGAGGAGCTCCGCCTCTTCCACGTCGGGGCCACGCGCGCCCGCGAGCGGCTGCTGCTGAGCGGTGTGGTCAACCCCTCCCCCCCGTCCCGCCAGGGCCACGGCCTGCCGGTGATCGAGCGGATCGTCGCCGGCTTCGGCGTCGACCGCGAGCGGGACTCGAGGATCGAGATCGCGGCTCCCGAGCCGAGGCCGGGCCTGGACGCCTCCTTTCCGCCTTCGGAGATCGCCGTCCGCGTGAACCTCGCCTCGGCGGAGCAGGCGGCGCGGCTGACCGAGGTGCGGCGGGAGCCCGAAGGGGCGCGGGACCCCGGCGAAGGTCCCGCGCCCCTGGTCGAGCGCAGGACGCCCCGGGCCCCGAGGCGACCCCTCTCCTACACCGCGATCTCAGAATTCGGGGAGCATCCACCTCACCCGCGCCGCGAGGAGGGCGGCGGCGAGGTGGAGCGGGCGGAGAGCGCCGCGCGAGGGATCGCGGTGCACGAGCTGCTCGAGCGGAGCGCGAAGGACGAATGGCGCGAGCCGCCCGCGGCAGGAGAGCTGTTGGCGCCGGTCCGGGCCTGGCTGGGCTCGAGCTTCTTCGCCGAGCGGGTCCGCGGCGCGGAGAGCTGCCGGGTCGAGGTCCCGCTGCTGGTCGAGGTCGCCGGCACCGTGCTGCGGGGCTCGATCGACCTGCTGGTGGAGCAGGGCGATGAGCCGCCGCTGATCGTCGACTACAAGACCGACAGTGTCGGCGAGTCGGCGCCGGAGGAGCTCGTCCTCCGCTACGAGGTCCAGCAGGCGATCTACGCGCTCGCGGTAGCCGAGGCGCGAGGGGCGGAGGAGGTCGAGCTCGCCTACGTCTTCCTCGAGCGGCCCGAGGAGCCGGTCCTCGCGAGGTGGGGCCGAACTGAGATCGAAGCCGGAAGGCGAAGGCTGGAAGCCGAGATCGCTCGCATCAGAGAGTGCTGATCAGGCCGTGCCGGGCTCGGCCGAGGAAGCCAGCTTCGTTGCGAGCTCATCGAGCTTCAGCTCTTTGAGCCCCTCGCCGACGGCGTCCAGCTCTCCGGCGCAGTAGGCGACCAGCTCGCGGCCCTCTTTGCAGAGGTCGAGGGTCTCGCGCAGGCCGGCCTGGCCGGAGTCGAGACGGTCGATGATCCCCTCCAGCCTCTCGACCGCGACCTCGTAGCTCTCGGGCTCCTGCGTCAATCTCCCTCCTCCTCGATCCTGGCGCCGACGCTGCCGTCGGAGAAGCGCAGTCTGACGCGCCCGGCGGCGGTCGCATCGCGGGCGCTGGCGATCGCCGCCCCGTCCCCTGCCTCGACCAGGGCGTAGCCGCGCTCGAGGGTGCGCTCGGGTTCATGGGCGCGAAGCGCCACCTCCGCCCGCCGCAGCGCCTCGCGGCGCCTCTCCATGTCCGGCCCCGAAGCGCGGCGGCGCGCCCTCTCGAGGACCACGCCGGCGAGGCGGCGCTGGAAGCCGAGCCGCTCGGCGATGCCGCGTTCGGAGGCGGCCCGGATCTCACGCGTCTTCTGGTTGAGGGCGAGGTGCTCGCGCCGGAGCGCCCTCGCCGGCCCGCGGGCGAGGGCGACGAGATGCGGCGTCCGTGCCCGCACCGCACCGTCGGCCGCACGCCGCAGCGCCGCGGCGCTGCGGCCGAGTGCCCCCCGGGCCGCGCCGCAATCGAGCGGGACCGCCCCCTCGGCGGCGTGGGTGGGGGTCGAGCAGGCGACCGCGGCGACGTCGTCGATCAGGGTCGAGTCGCGCTCGTGGCCTACCGCGCTGATCACCGGCACGCGCAGCATCGCCACCGTCCGGCAGAGAGTCTCGTCGCAGAAGGCCCAGAGGTCGGCGAGGCTGCCGCCGCCGCGAGCGACGACGATCGCCTCCACCTCGGGCTGCGCCGCCAGGCCCTGCACCGCGGCCGCGATCGCCGGGGCTGCATGGCGGTCCTGCACCGGCGCGAAGGCCCAGACGACGGTGCCCCGCCAGCCGCGCCGCTCGAGCCCGGCCAAAAGGTCGCGTCGCGCGGCCCCCGATTCGGCTGTGACCACGCCGATCGCCCTCGGCAGCAACGGCCGCGCCAGCTGCTTCTGCAGCTCGAAGAGCCCCTCGGCCCTCAGTTGTTTGCGCAGGGCGTCCAGGCGCGCAAGCAGGTCGCCAACGCCTGCGAGGCGAATATGGGTCGCGCGAAAGCTGAAGGACGGCGAGGCCTGGGCGCTGCCGCGGTAGTAGTCCGGACCGCCGGCGATCACGACTTCGGTGCCGTCGCGGAGGCCCCCCTCGGGGAGCTCGAGCTTCTCCAGCTCGTTGAGCCAGATCGTGCACGGAACCGCCCCCTCGCCGTCGCGCAGCTCGAAGTAGGCCTGCGCCCTGCTGCGGCTGAGACCGGTCACCTCGCCGATCAGCGAGACGCGGGCGCGGCGGCGCATCTCCTCCTCCAGCTTGCGGGCGTAACGCCCGACCGGAAAAGGCCCAGGAAGGTCCATCCCGCGAGGCTACTTGCGGGGCCTGACGCCTGTCAGGTGGTCTCGTGCCAGCGGTTGGCCCACTCCCGCAGCTCGTGGATCGCCGGGCGCAGGTCGGCGCCCTTACGGGTCAGGGAGTAGGTCACCTTGACCGGGGTCCCCGGCTCGACCGTGCGCTCGACCAGGTTCTCGCGCTCGAGCTCGCGCAGCCGCCGCGAGAGCAGCCGGTCCGAGAGTCCCGGGATCGCTCTCGCCAGCTCGCCGAAGCGCAGCGGCCCCTCCGTCAGGCTGGAGAGGATGGCGCCGGTCCAGCGCTTGCCGATCAGCTCTATCGCCGCGTGAAAATGCGGGCAGACGCCCTGGCTGACGTGCTGATCTTGGGTCTCGGACCCGGCCTCCACGTAGGGGAACGAGCTTACCGAACGTAAGTGACGGGCTTAGAGCCCATCCCGTCAACTGGTGCAGGGGCCCGTGTCCACCGCCCCGGTCACCCCTCGCAGCGCCTCCGCAACGACGTGGTTGGGGACGGCGAAGCCGCCGGGAGTGCCTGAGGTGGTCGCGGCGAAGACGGTGCCGAGCACGCGGCCGTCCCCGTCGACGAGGGGCCCGCCGGAGTTGCCGCTGCGGACCCTGCCCCGCAGGGAGGCGATCGAGCGCATCAGGGGACCGTCGCCGTAGGAGTCCTCGCCGATCGTCTCGCGGGTTTCGCCGAGCCGGGCCGGGGAGATCTCGAAGGGGCCGTTTTCGGGGTAGCCGAGGACGGCCCCCCGGGTGCCCACCTCGGGCTCGGCCCTCATCGGGAGGACGGGAAGATCGGCGCCGACGCGGAGAAGCGCGAAGTCGTTGGCGGGGTCGTAGTGGACGGCCACGGCCTCGATCGAAGCGCCGTCCTGGGTGGTCACGGTCGTGTCGTCCTCGCCGGCGACCACGTGCGCGTTGGTCGCCACGAGGCCGGGAGCCGCGACCCATCCCGAGCCCTCGATGCCGAGGCCGCAGGCGGTCCCCAGCACCCGCACCACCGAGGCGCCGGCACGGAGCACGTCGGGGTCGCCGGCGACGGTGGGGTCGGGCGCCCTCACATGGGCCGGCGAAGCGGCGATCGTGGGCGCCGGGTCGACCCGGTTGAGCGCGCGCAGGATCGGCCCGGACGGAGGCAGGACGTCGTTGAGGCTGCGCAGGATCAGCGAGCGCTGGACGTCGGCCCGCAACTGCGCGGTCCCGGGCGCGTGCAGCGCCACCGCGCCGAACACCCAGACCAACCCGAGCGCGACCGAGGCGATCAACGCGGCGCCGCCGGCCCCGTCGGCGAGGTGCAGCCCCCTGCCGCGGATCAGGCGCTCGCGGAGCCCCAGGGCGAAGCTCTCCAGCGTCACCGCCATCACCGCGCCGGTCAGCAGCCCGCCCAGGGCGGCACACAGCGGTGCGTAGGGCGACTCCGACCCCTGGCTCAGCAGCAGCGGCCCGATCCGGCTGCCGGCAAACGCCCCCAGCCCGAACCCGAGCAGCGTCAGCGTCCCCACGATCAGGCCCTGCCGGTACCCCCACAGAGCAACGACCACGGTGAAGGCGACGATCGCCCAGTCGAGAACCGTCATCCAGCAGATGATGAGCGATGCCCGACCCCTTCACTACCTTTCCCGCAAATGAGCCCTCGTTCGCCCGAGGTGGAGCGGCGCCGCCGTCTCGTCACCCGCACGCTTCCCCTCAGCCTGATCGCGCTCGTCGCATTCCTGCTCGGCGCCGTCGCAGGCAGGCCCTCCTCGCCGGAGAAGGAGGCCGCGCAACGCTTTGCCGAGGCCTGGGAGGACGGGGAGCTCGCGGCCATGTACCGGGAGCTGAACCCGGCCTCCAAGCGGGAAATAGGCGTCGAGGAGTTCGCGCTCGCCTACCGGGAAGCCGCCGAGACCGCGACCCTTCGCTCGCTCGAGACGGGCTCTGCGGAGGACGCCCAGGGCGACGGCGACAGCACGGTCGCGGTGCCCACGGTGGCGTCGACGGTCACCTTCGGCCCCGTCGAGGGGGAGATCGAGCTGCCCTTCGAGGACGGCGGGATCGCCTGGGACGAGAGCCTCGTCTTCCCCGGGCTGCGCCCTGGCGAGAGCCTGGAAAGCCAGATCGAGCTGGCACCGCGGGCGCCGATCCTCGCCGCGGACGGCTCCCCCCTGGCCGAGGGCCCGGCCGAAGCCCGGGCCCATCCGCTGGGCAGCTCGTCGATCGACGTCACCGGCGAAGTCGGCATGGCGGAGGAAGAGGAGGCTCCGGCCCTGGCGCGCCAGGGCTTCCCGCCGGGAACCCCGGTGGGCGTCAGCGGCCTCGAGCGAGCTTTCAACGCGAGGCTCGCCGGCAAGCCCGGCGGCTCGCTGCTGGCGGTCGGCTCCGGCTCCGCCAGGACGATCGCCGAGGCCGCGCCCCGGCCCGGCGCCCCGCTGAAGACGACGATCGACCCGGACCTGCAGGAGGCCGCCGTCTCGGCGCTGGCAGGCCGCTTCGGCGGCATCGCCGTGCTCGACACCCGCAACGGCGACGTCCGTGCCCTCGCCGGCCAGGCGTTCTCGGCGCCGCAGCCCCCCGGCTCCACCTTCAAGGCGATCACCACCGTTGCCGCGCTGCAGAAGGGCGTGGTCTCCCTCGACGACGAATTCGAGATCGTCGACGGGGTCAACGTCGGCGGCCGCTTCATCGAAAACGCCAACGGCGAGTTCTGCGGCGGCACCTTCCGCGAAGCGTTCGCCGAGTCCTGCAACGCCGACTTCGCCCCGCTCGGGCCGAAGATAGGCAACGACGAGATGGTCGACACGGCCGAGCGCTTCGGCTTCAACTCGCCGCCGGCGCTCTACGCCGAGCGAATCGTCGAGGAGGTCGAACCGGCGATGTCGACGATCCCCGAGGAGATCGGCGAAGAACTGGACCTGGGCGTGACGGCGATCGGCCAGGGCGAGGTGCTGGCCACGCCGCTGCAGATGGCGAGCGTCGCCCAGGCGATCGCCAACGACGGCGTCCGCAATCCGACCTCGATCGTCGCCCACCCGAAGCTGCGGCCAGAGGCGAAGCCCGTGCGTGTGATGTCGACGAAGATCGCCGGCGAGCTGACCGAGCTGATGGTCGGCGTCGTCGCCGGAGGCACCGGCTACGCGGGCGCGATCGCCGAGGCACAGGTGGCGGGCAAGACCGGCACTGCCGAGCTCGGCCCCAAGCCGGGCCAGGAGGACGAGGAGAACCCCGAACAGCGCAAAGACGCCTGGTTCATCGCCTTCGCCCCCGCCGAAAAGCCGAGGCTGGCGGTCGGGGTGCTTCTCATAGAAGCCGAAGCGGCCGGCGGCGAAGTCGCGGCGCCGGCCGCGGCGGAGGTGCTTTCGGCTGGGCTTTGAGGGTGGCTGGGCTGGTGCTAGAGGTCTAGGGTGACCTCTGCGGGGCCGTCGGGGCCTGGGATGGTGAGGGTCAGGGGGCGGTTCTCGGACGCTGAGGCTGGTAGCAGGAAGAGGGCGAGGGAGCCCTCGATCGGGCCCTGCTCGGGGGTCGAGTCGAGGACCGGGATCTGTTCCTGGGGTTCGACCTCGCCGCCGAGCGGCAGCGCGTAGAGGCTTTCGCTCGCGATCGCGTCGAAGCTCTCGTGGTCGGCGTCGTGGATCGTCAGCGACTTGGCGAGGGTCTGCGGCTCTTCGCTCTCGTTCTGGACTTCGAAGAAGACCCCGAAGTAGGCCGAAGCCTCGGGCGCCGGCGGCTGGCCGACCAGATACGCCGAGTCCTCGTTGTCGTCCGGGTTGAGGAAGCGGGAGAAGGTCACGTTGTAGCTGAGCTCTCCGAGCTCGACCGGCTCGCCCTCGACCACCTCGGTCTCGTGGCTCTCGTAGCCGCAGGCGGAGACGAGGAGCGCCAGCGCAGCCAGGACGAGCGCGACGAGCAGAGGCTGGACGAGTCGGTGACGGCGGGACATCGGCGGCGAGAGCCTATAGAACCGGACTCAGGGAATACCGGTCGCGTGAGGATTGCCGCCGGCGACGGCCGTGCGCGGGGCGACCAGCTGGCCGGACTCGAGCTGCTCGCGCAGCCGGCGCAGCGCCTCACGCCAGCGTCGCTCGTAGGGAATCGAAGCGGCGGAGAGCATCTCCAGGGCGCGATCGACGGGGTTCGCGGGCTCGGTCCAGTAGGAGACGCGGACCTTCGTCAGCGATCCAGGCCCCTCGGTGAGCTCCCAGAGCGTGGTCGAGGGGATGCGGTTGGTGCGACCGCCGCGGCCGTGCTCGACCAGCCGATGGGGCGCGTCGACCTCGACGATCGTCGTGTCCGCCCAGACGCGCCGCGGCCTCACGGCGATGCGAAACCGCGCGCCGGCGCCGACGCCCGCGGACTCGACCCGGGTGAGGCGAAAGCCGGTCAGGAAGTGATCGGTGAAAGCCGGCCGCAGGGAGAGGTCGGCGATCGCGTCGAAGGCGCTCTGGCGAGGAACGTCGATCTCGATCTCTGCGCTGACGGGACCCATGGGGAGCGCGATTCTATGCGTGTAAGCACCCGCCATTCCCGCTACTTGCGGAAAATTCCCGATGCGGCATTGAGAACACCGCGCTACTATCCCCGACCGGAGGCGCCGGGAAGGAGACCCCCATCGTTACCAGTGTCAGTCCCGGCATCGTTGTCAGCATCGAGGAGGGCGAGTTCCCGGGCTCGGGAACGTATTTCTGTGCCTCGTGCGGTTCGCAGCTCTCGCTGAGCGAGAGCGATCGCATGCCCGAATGCCCCCGCTGCGGGAGGTCCGAGTTCCAGCGCGACTCGATCTTCGAGCAGATGCAGGACCACGGACAGACGGCGGAGCTGGCGATCCCGAGCATTGCCCCCGGCTCCGGCTGGCTGACCATGGCACGAGAGATGCTGCCGCGCCCCGGCCGCTACCTCGCATGGTGCGGAGACGACGGCGATCTCGAGGTCCAGCCGATCGCGCCGGGCTGGACGCGGATCGGCCGCAGCGCGGCCGCCGACATACGCCTCGACGACCCCAGCGTGTCCCGGCGCCACGCCCTGATCGTCTCGGAGCTGCCCGACTCGCTGCGGATCCTCGACGACCGCAGCCTCAACGGCGTCTTCCTCAACGGCGAGATCGTCGACTGGGCACGGGTCGAGGACGGCGACGAGCTGGCCATTGGCCGCTTCCGCCTGTTCGCGTTGGAACGCTAGCCGTCCAAACCCGAGTTTCCGGCCACCGTCGCCCCTAGCATGGTGATGGTGGACCGGTACCCGACCCCAGGCGATCCCTCGCCCGAGCCGCCCGAGGTGGCCGCCGAGCGGGCTCGAGAGCGCCTCCACGAGGAGATCGAGCGGGTCCGCGTCGGCGTCGAGGAGATGCTCGCTGAACAGGAGCAAACGATCAGCGGTGCCGACCTGCGCCGCGAGCTGGACACGATCCGCAGCGAGAGCAACGCCCTGCTCAAGCGCCGCGTCCGCAAGGCCGAGAGGCGCCTGAACAAGCGCATCGACAGAATCGACGCTCGGACCAAGGAGCTGGAGCAACGCCTCGACCAGGCCGAACAGGAGCGCCAGTACGCCGAGTGGCGGATCCACACCAACACAGAGCAGATGCTCGACGGCCTCCTACGCGAGATACGGGCGATCGGGGATTTGTTGACAGGTACGCGGTAGTTAGGGCCGGGGAGGGCCCTTCTGCGGAACACGCCACCGGGACTAAATGGGGCTATCGGCGCTTTCTCAGCTCACAAGTTCCTCAGAAGGGCCCTCCCCGGCCCCCTCAAGCTCTCAATAAAGTCTCGCCGGCGTCCTCCAGCTCGCGTGAAGGCCATCTCACCGCGAAAGCTGGATAGGCCCGGAGGGTCGGAGCATCTCAACCGCGGCACCAGGGCCCAGCGGGCACCCCTCCAGCGGAACTTGTGAGCTGAAAAACGCCGATAGCCCCAGCCAAGTGCGGGCAGCGTGTTCCGTCGGAGGGGTGCCCGCTGGGCCCTGAAGGACTACTCAGTAGAGATGCTTGGGTCTGCCTGGACCTTATGAGGAACAACCATCATGAAGTTGTCTGCAGCGGTCGCTGCCAGACCAAGCACCCGCTCGGCCTCCTCGTCCTGCCCCGTAGCCCGCAGCTCGCTGGCGTAACCGGCAAGTAGGTCGTCGACGTCGAGCAGGCCCTCGGCGTCGAGCTCTTTCAGCTCGACTTTGGCGCCCTCGCCCAGGCGCCGCTCGATCGCCTCGCGGTCGATGCCGAAAGCGTTGTGGCGGACGTAGACGCGGCCGCCGGTCATGCCCGCGCAGGCCCAGGGGCCGAGGTCGCCGAGGACGATCGCCCGGCCGGAGGTCATGTACTCGAAGGCGAACCCCTTGGCATTGGCGCGGTCGACGATGCAGCCGCGGCCGTCGTCGATGTCCTCCTCGGGCTCTCCGGCCAGGACGACGTCGGCGCCGGAGAGGCGGATGCAGAAGCGCGAGTCGGCAGACCCCTGGACGAAGAGACGGCCGCGCTGAGCGCCGTAGGCGAAGGACTTGCCAACCGACCCGTTCAGCCGCTTGTCCTTTGCGCCCTTGCCCTTCAGCACGGCGACGGTGCCGCCGAGCATGGTCTTGCCGACGCCGTCCTGGGCACCGCCCTCGACCCGGATCGAAACGCCGTAGGAGTTGAAGGCGCCGAAGCCCTGGCCGGCGACCGAGCCGCCGTTGAACTCGAGGCTGGCGAGCACGTCGTCGTTCGATTCCGGCCCGTCCTCGAAGATGCGCGAGCGCGCGATGGCGCCCGACAGCTCGGTGCCGAGCACGCGGTCATTGGCGTCGGTGGCACGGGGGAACTCGTTGCGGATCGTGCGGCCGGAGCAGATATCGCCAGCCAGGCCAGCGATTTGGGTCGAGGCCTGCTTGGGCTCCATCCGGATCGGCCGGGCCACCACCAGCCCCGCCTCGGCACGCTCCTCCGTCATCTCCTCCGCTACCGGCAGGTCAAGCGGCTCGAGGTCGAGGAACTCCTCCAGCGGCGTGATCAGCGACGCCAGGTCGAGGGTCTCGTGGTGGGAGACCTGCTCGAGCAGGTCGTAGCGGCCGACCAGGTCCTGGGCGCGCTCGTAGCCGAGCGAGGCGACGACCTGCTTGACCTCCTCCCCCATCGCCTGGAAGAAGCGGGCGCAGCTCTCCGCGGCCGTGTCTATCTCCTGCGGCGTGAACTTCTTCAGCCCGTGCTCCTGCGCCTGCTCGACCGTCTCGATCTGCGTCGCGATGCCGACGTGACAGGTGTCGAGCTGGCAGCCGCGGCAGATCGTGCAGCCGAGGCTGACCATCGCCAGCGTGCCGAAGCCGACCCGGTTGGCGCCGAGGCAGTGCAGCTTGACGATGTCGTGGCCGTGGCGGTAGCCGCCGTCGGCCCAGATCTCGACCCGGTTGCGGATGCCGGCCTCCATCAGCGCCCTGTGGACCGCGCGGGTGCCGATGTCGGAGGGCAGGCCGACGTGGCGCAGGGCGTGCTGGCGAGCGGCGCCGGTGCCGCCCTCGAAGCCCGAGAGGGTGATGATGTCGGCGCCGGCCTTGGCGATGCCGAGGCCGATCGTGCCGATGTTCGGCACCACCGGGACCTTGACCGAGACGCGCACGTCGGGGTTGACGGTCTTCAGCTCGTCGATCAGCTCGGCGAGGTCCTCGATCGAGTAGAGGTCGTGGTTGTTGGAGGGCGAGATCAGGTCGGTGCCGGGCGCCGCGTTGCGGGCGGCGGCGACCTTCTCGGAGACCTTCTTGCCGGGCAGGTGACCGCCCTCGCCGGGCTTCGCGCCCTGGCCGATCTTGATCTCGGCCAGGTAGGAGGAGTTGAGCATCTCTGCCGAGACGCCGAAGCGGCCCGAGGCGACCTGCTGGCCGCGCCACTTGCGGTAGTGGCCGTACATGTCGCGGATCTCGCCGCCCTCGCCGTTGACGCAGAGGACGTTGATCGCCTTCGCCGCCTCGGCGTAGGCGCGGAACGCCGGCTCGGACTGGGAGCCGAAGCTCATCGAGGAGATCACGACCGGGTAGTCGTGGCGGCCGACCCCCGCGTCGACGCCGGCCGGGTCGACCGGGTCGCGGTCGCCCTTCAGGCCCATGACGTGGCGCATCGAGATCGGGCTCTGCCGCTCTAGGTCGCGCACTTTCTCCGAGTACTCCTCGTAGGAGCCCGAGCCGTTCGCCGTGGCTATCGCGGCCTTGTAGACCTTGGGGTAGAAGCGAAACGTCTTCGCCGGTTTGGCCTCCTCGTCCCCGGCGAGGATGCGGGCGCGCTCGTTGGTGTCCTCGTCGAGACCGGTGAAGCCAACGCCGCCGGACTCCGAGGCGGCGAAGGCCTCGGTCATGAAGATCTCGGCCAGCTCCGGCTTGACCCCGATCGAGGAGAACTGGCGGGCGTAGCCGCGCACCTCGTGGATCCCGATCGTCGAGATCACTTTCTCCATCCCCTTGGTGAGCGCGTCGCAGAGGTTGGAGACGTCTTTCTCGTAGTCCTCGACGCAGACGACCTCGACCATCGTGTACGGGCAGACGCCGTTGGCGCCGAGACCGAGGGCGAGCATCGTGTCGTGGACGTTGCGGATCGCCGCCGAGCGCAGGACGACGCCGCAGCGCCGGCGCAGGTTCTCTTCGCCGGGCTCGACCCTGAACCCCTTCAGCGCCTGGTCGACCGCCGAGGTGGCCAGGTGGGGGTCGAGGTAGCGGCGGTCGGCGTCGTAGACGGTGCGATCGGTGAGCACGAGCAGCTCGGCTCCGTCGCGAACCTTCTTCACCGCTTCCTGCTTGATCCGCTCGATCGCGCCCTGCGTGGTCTCGGACTCGAGCAGGGAGACGTCGAGCGCATCGGCGCGACCGCGGAACTCCTCCCAGAGGTCCTCGAGCAGGTAGGTCCGGTGCTTGCGCGCGATCGCCCGGTAGGTCTTGTCGGAGAGCGGCGCGAGGCCGTGGTGGCCGCCGAGGATCACCGGGAACGCGGTCTCCACGGTGCCCGTGTCCACGCCGGCGGCGCCGATCGAGGGGCGACGGCCGAAGACCGCGCGGGTCGAGAAGTGCTCCATCTCGCGTTCGCGGTCGATCGCCGGGTTGGTGACGACGGCGACCGTCTCCTTGAAGTAGTCGGCGAGGTTCTGGCGCTCGGGCGAGAGCGCCGCCAGCGGGCCGTCGTAGCCGAGCGAGCCGACCGGCTCGGAGCCGTTGGAGGCCATCTGCTGGACGAGTTTGACGTCGTCGCGCTGCCAGCCGAAACCGGCGAGGACGCGGTCTTCGACCTTGACCGGCTCCTCGGGGCCGGCGTCGGAGTACCCGGGGACCTCCTCGCCCTCGAGCGGCCCGCCGGACTCCAGGGCGCGACCGTAGTCCGCGACCTCCTCGGTGCCGTTGCGGCGCAGCCAGCTCTTGCGGACGATGCGCAGCATCTCGTCGTGGGCGTGCAGGGTGGAGCGCTTGGCGGAGCGGTTGACCAGCACCAGCGCCTTCTCGCCCGGGGCGAGCGGCTTGGGCTCGGAGACCATCTCCGCGACAGGGACGACGCCCGGCTCGGAGCTGAAGACGAAGTCCTCCCCGGTCTCGACCTGCCACAGGGGCCGCAGCCCGAGCGCGTCGGAGGAGAACACGCATTCCCCGGCGTGGCGGGCGATCAGCGCGACAGGGCCCTGGGCGAACGGGCCCATCGCCTGGCGCAGGTACATGTAGAACGGGCGCAGGTCCTCGGGCAGCGAGCGGATCTCCTCGACGATCGGCGGCACGATCATCTCCATCGCCTCGGCGAGGCTGAGGCCGTCGCGGCTGACCAGGGTGTCGATCGTGCGGTTGAGGTCCTGCGAGTCGGAGCCGTCGGGATGGATCGGTACGCCGAGCATCTTCGCCTCCTGGCGCAGCTGCGCGATCGTGTTGATCTCGCCGTTGTGGCCGAGCACCGAGAACGGCTGCACGCGCTTGAACGAGGGCCAGGTGTTGGTCGAGTAGCGGTTGTGGCCGAAGCAGCCGATCGTCTCGAAGCGCTCGTCGTGGAGGTCCGGGTAGTACGCGCCGAGCACCTTGGGCGCCCCCATCACCTTGTAGACGCAGGTGGTGGCGGAGAAGGAGGGAACGTGGACCCCCAGCCTCTCCTCCAGCTCAATCAGCAGGTCGAAGAGGACGCGGTCGCGGCGCGAGGCATCGGCGACGAGGCCGGCGAGCTGCCAGAAGTGGGGCTCCTCCTCGCGCGCGGTCGGGCCGAGCGCCGAGGAGTCGACGACGCCGATCCGCTCGGCGAGGATGCGGAAGCCGCCCTGGCCGAGCAGCTCGCGGGCATCGTGCTGGATCCGCTCGAGGTCCTGGGAGCGCTCGATGAAGACGTGGGCGACGGCGAAGGCGTCGTCGAGGGTGAGCGAGGGGTCATGGCCTCCCGAGCGGACCTCCTCGGCCCAGATCTTGCGCGGCAGGTCGAGCAGCAGCCCGCAGCCGTCGCCCTCGCCGTCGACGTTGCCGGCACGATGGAGCATCTTCTGCAGGGCCGGTATCGCCAGCTCGATCGGCGCGTGGCTCGGCGTCGCATCCTTACGCACAGACGCATAGATCGCGCACGCGTCCTTGTCCTCGACGCTGGGCGGAGAGACGAGCGGCCGGTAGGCGCGCTCTGGCGAGTAGCGGACGGGCACGCCCTCGCCGTGAAGCTCACGGGACTGGGTATCTGACAATCTGACCTCCCGGTTTCCACGCCTTCTCCGAGCGGGCGCGCGACGGGTTGACAAGTCACGGAATTATAGGGCGGTCTCACGACCCGATCTGGAGAATTTCAGGATTCCCGCAAATAGCGCCGAAAACCCCGCCACCCGAAGCGAGAGCTAAGCCCAGCTGGGGGCGCTGTACTCGCCGGCCGGGTGGACGCCGATCAGCAGGGCGGTGACGGGGGCGCCGGAGCGGTTGAGGATCGTGCGGCTGGCCGGCGGCTCGATCGAGGCGAAGGTGCCGGCGGGCGCCGGGTGGTCCTCGCCTTCGAGCCTCATCACCGCCTCGCCCTCGAGCACGATGAAGAGCTCAACCTGCCCGCTCTCCTCCTCGGTGTGCTCGGGGATCTGGCCACCGGGACGATTTAGACCAGATTGAAGCCGAAGTCCGAGGTGCCGAGCGCCTTGCGCGCCAGCCGCCAGGTCGACTCCCCCGACCCCTCCATCGTCTCGAACTCGTCGCGGTGCTTGATCGTGTAGCCGGCCATCGCGCCCTTCTCAGCGATTCCAGTCGGGCTCGGAAGCGTAGCTTCTCAGGCTCAGCTTCACAAACGCATCTCCACCCTCACCTCGTAACCACCCCGATCGTGTCGATGCCGTCGGCGTTCCAGTCGCCG